>JAYOTF010000016.1:0-68859 GCA_038150265.1 Deltaproteobacteria bacterium
CGCCTTCATTGGCTCTCCGCGCATCAACCTGCTCTCCGGCCACCTCAGGCAAGGCGTCCTGAGCTTTGACCACTTTCAGCTCACTGGGTTCTCGGCCCTTCCCGATCAGCCCGTTCGAGTTGGCATTCGCCCAGAAGACCTGCAGGTGACCCCGGAAAGCACCACCCCAGTGAAGATCGACCTCGTGGAAGAGCTGGGCTCGGACGAGCTGCTGTACTGCGTCAGCGCTGCCGGTCATGACTACCGGCTGCGACGTCCCGGAGGCAGCGGTCACCGCGCCGGAGACGAAATCGGCGTTTCGGTGGTGTCCGAGAAGGTGCACCTCTTTGATCCTGCTTCCGGACAGCGCCTCAACTGACCTCCGGGGTCCGGACCGGGTTTTTCTCTCTCTCCACCGGGTCCGGACCTTTCGTTCCTTCCTTCGCAGTTCCTCCCCAATCGGGCCCGCGTTCCGCAAGTGACGCCACCGGGTCGATCGTGCTTGTGCAGGCGAAAAAGTCGGTCTAAGCTGCTTTTATTGCTTTTCGATCCAACCCGCTGCTGAACCCAACCATGCCCAAAGCGACTCCTGATGCATCGGCGATCCTCCGGGGCGCCCTGGACCTTTACATTGAGGGGCCGGAACACTTTACCGTGGCCAAACTGGCCAAGGAGCTGAAGTGCGAACGCTCAATCATCTACAAGCACTTCCCCAACAAGTCGTCCCTACTCCGGGGCTACTACCAGCACACCTTCAACCGCTACCTTGAAGCCTGTGCCGCCACTCCGGACTTTGAGCAGTTCAGTCTGGAAGAGAAGCTCTCGCACCTGATCTACACCCACCTGGACCTGTTTCAGGAGGAGCGCGAGTTTGTGGAAGAGACCTTTGGGAAATTCGTCTTCAAGGCCGAGCCCAAGTCCGCGTTTCAGAAGAGTGTGGAAGGTCGCATTGCAGAGTTCCTTTCTCACTCCGAGGGCGATGTTGCCATCCTTGGGGGCAAGAACGTGGCGGAGTTCCTCACGCAGGAGGCCTTCTACCTCATCAAGTTCTGGCTCAAGGACGACAGCGAGGGCAGCGAGCAGACCATTGAGCTGGCGGACAAGCTGATCCGCTTTGCTTCCGAAGCGCTGCAGCTTCAGGTGGTCAGTCGCGGACTGGAGCTTGGGCGGGCGATGCTCGAAAAGAACGTCCTCAAGCTCAAACCCGAAGGCTTGAACCGCGCCGCGCTCACCCTCTTGAAGCGGTACACATGACCGACCTGCCCACCAATCGTTTCTACCGCAGCAGCCGCATCGCCCGGGCGGGCTTGCAGGCGAGCGGCAACTACCTGCGGCACTACGTCGGGAACGCCCTGCCTGGCGAACGCTTCCGGGAAAGCAAGGAAGACCTCAACCGCAAGAATGCGCTGTCGCTCTTCCGGGAGCTGAGCGTGCTCCGGGGCGCGGCCCTCAAGCTGGCTCAGGGACTGAGCATGGATACCGGAGTGCTGCCTCCGGAGTTTGCGGAAGTGATGGCCAACTCGCAGTACCGCGTGCCGCCGATGAACCGGGCGATGGTCCGGGCGCAGTTTCAACGCCTGTTCGGGAAGCCTCCGGAAGCGCTGTTCCAGAGCTTTGACGCCGAGGCCTTTGCTGCGGCCACCATTGGACAGGTGCACCGGGCGGAGTCGAAAGACGGCCGGGCGCTGGCTGTGAAGATCCAGTACCCAAACGTGCGCCAGAGCATTGAAAGCGACCTCGCGCTGGTGCGGTTGCTGGTCTCGCGCCTCTTCACGGGCGAAGACCTCGACGCGCACCTGCAGGAAATCAAGGAGCGCTTTCTCGAAGAAACGGATTACACCCGGGAAGCCGAGAACCTGAACCACTTCCGGAACTTCTACCAGCACCCCGGTGTGGTGACCCCGGAGTTGCTTCCCGAGTACTCGAACGACCGGGTGCTCACGATGACGCGGCTGGAAGGCCAGCACCTGGACGCGCTGCTCCACGACGAACCTTCCGCCGAGGTCCGGAACCGCTACGGGCAGATCCTCTGGGATGTCTTTCACGATCACCTGCGGCTCCGGCACTTCAGCCTGCATGCCGATGTTCACCCCGGGAACTTCCTCTTCCGGGCCGATGGCAGCGTGGGCATCATCGACTTCGGCTGCGTCAAGACCTTCCCGGAAGACTTCCTCGAATCGTGCATCCGGCTGGTGCAGAACTTCCTCCTGCAGGACCTTGAGGCCTTCCGGCAGCAGCTGATCGACCTCCGCTTCCTCCAGGGCACCGCCGCCTCGCGCGAACGAGACGACCAGATCTTCGACATCCTCCAGAGCCTCGCGGTCATTGTCGCCCAGCCTTACCAACAGGACCGCTTCGACTTTGGCGACCCCCGCTTTCAGGAGCAGCTCAACGCCGTCTTCCTGCAGGCGTCCACCCTCCGGGAAGCTCGGGGCTCGGCCCACTTCATCTTCTTCAACCGCATCGTCTTCGGCCTGATGTCGATGCTGATGAAGCTCAAGGCCCAAATCCAAACCGGCGACGCCGCGAGCATGGTCCGGGAGTGGCCCGTTCACCTTTCGTGACGCGCTCCCGCTGATGCATCCGGTGAGCGGACACGCGGCCCCCTCTCAGGGGCTGCCGGTCGTCCACAATCCCCATTACGACGTTCCGGACTGGGACTCGAAGCACCGATTTCCCATGAGCAAGTTCACGCTGCTCCGGGAATACTTGCTGCGCGACGGCATCATTCGGCGCGAACAGCTCCGGATTCCGAACATGGTGGACCGCACCCTGCTCGAAGGCGTCCACGTTCCGGAATACATTGAGGCATTTGTCACCGGCACCCTGGACGCCCGGGCGATGCGGCGGATTGGCTTTCCGTGGACGGTCGCGCTCGTGCGGCGCACCCTCACTGCCGCTGGAGGCACCCTGTTGGCGGCTCGGCTGGCTCTGGAATATGGGATGGCCTGCAATTCCGGAGGCGGTACGCATCACGCCTTCCCCGACTTTGGCTCCGGCTTCTGCATCTTCAACGACGTTTCAGTCGCCATCCGGCGGTTGCTCCGCGAAGGCAAGGTGCAGCGCGTTTTGATTGTGGACCTTGATGTGCACCAGGGCGACGGCACCGCGTGGATTCACCGTGAGGAGCCCCACGTCTTTACCTTCTCCATGCACTGCCAGGCCAACTTTCCCTTCCGGAAGCAGCAGAGCGACCTTGATGTGCCACTGGAAGTGGGGCTGGAAGATGCGGCCTATTTGCACGAACTCGGCACCCGGCTTCCGGACCTGATGAGCGCGGTGAAGCCCGACCTCGTGATGTACAATGCCGGAGCCGACCCGCACGTGGACGACCCGCTCGGCAAGCTGGCGTTGACGTCTTCCGGAATGCTGGAACGTGATTTACTGGTGTTCCGGACGTGTGCGCAGGCAGGGGTGCCCGTGGCCTCGGTGATTGGTGGGGGATACAGCAAGGACATCCCGGCCCTCGCCCGGCGGCACGCCATCGGACATCAGGCCGCGAGTCAGGTGTTCCGGGAGTTTCACCTCTGAGGGGTCAGAAGTAGAAGCGAGCCTTTCCGGGCGCGCTGCCAAAGTCATAGGCGCTCCGTTCATGCTTGATGACCTCCACGGCGTCCTCCGGAAACTCCCGGATGAAGCGGGAGCGAGAAAAGCGTTCCGGCCCGGCATAGGATGAAGCCATCACCGGAGCCGTCAGCATCAGGTGCCGCTTTGCTCGGGTGAGCGCGACATAAAACAGCCGGCGCTCCTCTTCCAGCTGCTCCTCCGTTTCCATGCTCCGCTGGTGGGGAAACAGCCCCTCCGTCAGACCAATCAGGTACACTGCCTCCCACTCCAGTCCCTTCGCCTGATGAATCGTCGTCAGGGTCAATACGTCTTCCTCGGCCTTTTCCTGCGCGTCGTGATCCGTCACCAGTTGGGTCCCTGCAAGGGACAGCTCATTGAGGAAGGATTCCAGCGAGCGGTAGTTGGCGGCATACTCCTGAAGGTAGTGGACGTCATTCTCACGCTGAGGGGCGTTCTCGAAGCTGTTGAAGAGCAGGGTCCGGTAAAACTTTTCATAAAGGACCCGGAGCATGAGTCCGGGGGTGGTGCCGTCCTGCAGCATTTCCTGAAAGCAATCGAGGAGGCTGTTCCAGTCGGCTCGGGCCTTGGCTGGAATGAGCTTCTGCAGGTCGAGGTTCTCCTTTGTGAGCCGGACCGCCTGCTGCGTCTGGAAGACATTGAAGATGCGGTAGGCCGTGGTATTGCCCACGCCGGGAAGCAGCTTCAGGATGCGCATCCAGGAGATCTCATCCAGGGGGTTGTGCAGGACCTTGAGGAAGGCCGTCAGGTCCTTGATGTGCGCCTGCTCAAAGAACTTGACGCCGGAGTGGATGACAAACGGAATTCCGGCCCGCGTCAGCTCCACCTGCAGCGTCGCCGACTGGACATGAGTCCGGTAGAGGACCGCCATGTCCCTCAGCGGCACCTCGCGGTCCCGGAGTTCCATGATGCGGTCGATGACATGAATGGCCTCCTCCGGGCCATCCCACAACTCATGAATGACGGGCTTCTCCCCACTGGGCAAGCGCGTGTAGAGGTGCTTCTCAAACTGCCGGGTATTGTGGTTGATGCTGGCATTTGCCACCGCAAGAATTTCCGGTGTGCTCCGGTAGTTTTCTTCCATCCGGAACAAAGTGGCCTGGTAGCGATCAGGGAAGCCAAGAATGTTTTGAAAATCTGCTCCACGCCAGCTATAGATCGATTGAGCGTCGTCTCCCACGACCATCAGGTTCCGGTGGGACCGGGTGAGGGCGTCGAGGATGCTGGACTGCACCTGATTGGTGTCCTGGTACTCGTCGACCAGCACAAACTCGGTCTGCCGGACCAGTGGCAGGGAGGCTCCTTCCCGGATGAGCAGTTCCAGCCAGTTTTCAAGCAGGTCGTCAAAGTCCATGACCTGGTTGCGACGTTTCTTCAGGCGGTAGGTCCGTTGTACCTCCAGGAGCGCCTCGAGGTGTTCCTCAAAGTAGGGGTAATCGCCCTTGATGAGCTGGTCGAGGTGAAAGTGCCGCTCCGGGTACGGGTGCTCCAGCAGCATCTGGGCGGTGCAGAGGCGGTTAAAGGCTCCGGAAAACAGATCCTGCAAAACGGCCACCTTGGGAAATTGCTTGTTGGGCTTGCCGACCACCTCGGCAAGCGCCGCCTTGAGCAGATCCTTGGCATCGGAGGTGTCCAGAATGCTGAAGTTGCTTTCGTACTGCAGGGCCTTGGCGTAACGCCTCAGGAAGCGGCTTCCCATGCTGTGAAAGGTTCCGTGGAGGAGCTTCTGGTTGTCTCGCAGGCTTGCTGCACGGGCCACCCGAGCCGCCATTTCCGTGGCCGCCTTGTTGGTAAAGGTCAGCAGCATAATGGCGCTCGGCGCAATTCCCGACTGGATCAAACGGGCCACTCGGTGTGTAATGACACGAGTCTTGCCACTTCCTGCTCCAGCGATCACCAAGGCGGGTCCCTCGTGGTGCGCCACAATCTTTTTTTGATCCGGATTGAGTGTTTCGGTGCCGTTCACGATACTGATTGGTTCAGGTTGATCATCTGAACATGCATCGTAGACCACTTCTCTCAACTCGCAAAATCTTTCATTGCCTCACCTTTTCTGCTTGAAGACCCTTTCATGAATGAACTGATCGTTTTGATTCAGGAGCTGATTGCCCCCGTCCTTGAGTTCCTGGCCCCCTACCTGGAACCCGCCAACGCAGTCCTGGGAGAAGAGGCTCCCTTGATCCTCGGAGGCGGCCTTGCGGGGCTCCTCATCCTCCTCGTTCTCTTTTTGCGCCGCAAACCCAAGGCCCTGAGCCCGCAGGAAGCAGAAGAGAATGAGCGCGACAAGTACCTCGCACGTCTGGAAAAGGAACGGCAGAAGGACCTGGAACGGCGCGAAAAGGAAAACGAGAAGCAGCTTGAGGCTCAGCGACAGGAGAAGCTCAGCAAGCTCGAGGCGCGGGAGCAGGAAATCCAGGCCGAGTTGGCGCGCAAGGAAGCGGAGCAGCGCGAGAAGAAGACCCTGACCAAGTCCCTGGGGGGCACCGAAGCCCCTCCGGCCGAGGCTCCGGAAGCCACTCCAGCCGAGAGCTTCCTGGAACGCCTCAAGCGTGGCATTGGCAAGACCCGGACGCAGCTGCTGGAACGCCTGGACGAGATCGTCCACGGCAAGCGCGAGATCGATGAGGAGATGCTGGACGACCTTGAAGAGGTCCTCATCGGTGCGGACATTGGTCCCGAGACAACCCAGAAAATCCTTGATGCCCTGACCGCCAAGGTGGAGCGAGACGAGCTGAAGGATCCGGCGGCGCTCCGGGCTGCAATTCAGGAGCAGATTGCCGCCATCATGGACAAATCGGTCCCGGTCCCCTCTGCCGCAGACCGCAAACCGCTGGTGCTGCTGTTCGTGGGCGTCAACGGTGTCGGCAAGACGACCACCATCGGGAAGCTTGCGGCGCAGTATGCACGAGAAGGAAAGCGTGTCTTGATGGGCGCCGGAGACACCTTCCGGGCGGCCGCCATTGAGCAACTGGGCGAATGGAGCAACCGCGCCAACTGCGACCTGATGGCCAAAGACGCCGGAGCCGATCCCTCAGCGGTGCTCTATGAGACGGTTGAAAAAGCAATGGCCGAACACTACGACGTGGTGATCTGCGACACTGCCGGACGGCTCCACACCAAAAAGAACCTGATGGAGGAGCTGAAGAAGATGGTCCGCGTGATCCGGAAGCTCATCCCGGATGCCCCCCATGAGGTGCTGCTGGTTCTTGATGCGACCACCGGACAGAATGCCATCTTCCAGGCCCGGGAGTTCAAGGATGCCGCTGAGCTGACCGGAATTGTGGTCACCAAACTGGATGGGACCTCCAAGGGGGGAGTCGTCATCGGGATTGTCAACGAGTTCGACATCCCCGTCCGGTACATTGGAGTGGGAGAGCAGGTTGATGACCTACGGCCCTTTGACGCCAAGCAGTTTACCGAATCCCTCTTCGCCTGACCCCAGCGCCTCTGCTCCAGCGGGGTTCACGCTCCTGGAGCTGCTGCTGGTGCTGGTCGTTGGAGCCACCCTGGCCAGCGCCACCTGGTTTTCCCTGGCCCCCTGGTGGCACCGCGTCCGGACCGAGCAACTTGCAGCCGAGTTGCACAGCGCCCTCCGAGAAGCACAGCTCCTTGCCCTCCTTCAGCACCGCACCTACGGCGTTGCCCTGCACGACCAGCAGTTGGGGCTGCGCTGGACCACTGACGGCACAGAGCAGTTCCTCCCCTGGACTTCCCTTCCTGCAGATGCCACTCTTGACGCCACACGCTGGCCCAGCTTCAGCCCGTTTGGCTTTGCCCAGTCCGGAACCCTCACCCTGCACACGGCCACCCATGAGGTCAAACTCGTGGTGAGCCTGTTTGGCCGCATCCGGCAGGAAGCACCAACCCGGCTGTAACGCCAGGGCAATCGCCTAAAGGGAAGCACCCTGCTCATCGTGAAAAAACAGGAGTGACTCGCTGGAGGGATTCCCTCGCTGGAGTCATGAAGGGATCGAAAGGTCCGTCCTTCTCGCGAAGGCGAGAATCCAGTCAAGGAATCGAAGGCCATCTGTTCAGTGACTGGATCCCAGCCTGCGCTGGGATGACCACAAGGCGGCACTCCACACAAAACCTCTAAGCCCATTCTGCCGGCTATTTGTTTCATGCGGTTGCCCTGGCTGTAACGCCGGAGAAAAATCGGGAATTCTGAAGAATGGCCCAGCTTCTGCAATGGGGTAGGAAACCGCTCACCTGGAAGGTGAGGGGTCGTTCGCAACCCTTGACGCAGGAGATCACATGGAAGCCATTCTCGCTCGACTCATTTTGCAGTTGGAGTTCCTTGCCAACAACCAGATTCCCCTGTCTCAAGGGCTGGATCTGCTGGAGGCCTCGGCTCAGAACTGCAGTGAGCTGATTGTTGTCAACGTCCTCCGGGACTCCCTTCAGGAAACCCTCAAGGAGCAAGCTCGCCTTGCCTAAACGCGCATCCGAGCAGGTTCATTCAGGAAGTTGCTGATACGGCACCTCCCAATTGGGGAGCATGGGCTCCAGCCCAACGTTCAGTCCTTCCACCTGCTCAACCAGCGTCATCAGCAGTTCCGCCGCCATCACCCCGTCTGGATACACCAGCAACAGTGGATAGTACTCCTTGGTCCCGAACGATCGCTTGATCCGCAGGTTCTCCTCTTCCAGCCGGACCAGGTACTCCAGCAGATCGTTTCCTCCTCCGTTTAGCTCAAACGCCAGTTCATCCAGCGTAAAGACGCGCTCCTGATTGCGAAACAGGTCGTAGTACTCAATCTGATTCGCTCGGCACCTGACGTAAATCGGGTTGACGTAGCCCGGCGCTCCCACCCACTGAAACTCCACCTTCTGCGGAAGCTCCTGCGTCTGCTCCTCCATGGGAGACACCACAAAGCTAATGGCCAGAAAGGCTAACACGCCCATGGTGCTCAGCAGCACACTGAGGAAGGGGAAGAGCGAGATCGCCGGAGCCTGAGGCGTGCGCTTCATGACGAAGAGGTCGAGGGGCGGGCAGGAGGATCCGGATCCCTTTCAGCATCCGGGTCGGTGCGAGTTCGGTATCCTGCGGCTTCAGCCTGGGCGATTTCGTCAGCAAGGGAGGTGTCTTCCGCCGAGTTCGAGGGCTCACGATCGGAGTCCGGCGCGTCGAGGTCCAGCTCCAGGTCGGGCTCCGCAGGTGCAGGAGCCTGGGGCTCCGGAGAAGACGGGGGCTCAAGCGTTGAGGAAAAAACCTCCACCGCGCTCGGAACCGAGCCCACTGCCTTCGTCACCTCCGGAGGGCTTGGTTCAGCAGCACTCACCTCCGGGACCACTGTTCGGATGGAGGAGGGCCGGATTCGCTCTGCTTTCGGAGGCGACGCGGGTGAAGCCTCTTCCCGTCCCACTGCAGGCGGCTCACCGGGTGCCACAGGAGGGCCCTTGGGCGGAAGCGTCAGCGAAGACGAGCGGAGCGTCTCTTCACTCACTTCCAGCGGCCGGGCTTCCGGAGGAAGCACCTGGTCTCCCATCTCCTGAATCAGTGGCTGGAGTGCTGAAACCTGGGCGCTGAGGGCTTCGGTGCGCTGCTCCACGCCATCCAGCACCGGTGCCACCCGCGACAGCCACTGGTCGGCAAACTCGGTGACCCGCTCCAGCTGCACATCGGCGGCCTCTGCAATCGCCCGGTCTCCAGGGTGCACATGCAGGTGAGGCAGCAGTTCCTCCAGGCAGTACTCCTCAATGTTGAGCAGCAGGTCTTCCTCAGCCTTGCGGGTGGAAGACGCAAACACCATCACCGGAATCACCCCAGCAAGGGCCAGGAACGTGGTATTGAAGGCGACCGAGAGGCCACTGGTCACGCCTCCGAGCGCTGAACGAAGCTGTCCTCCCAGCGACCCGGAATCGGCCCCGCGGATGAATTCGGAAAACTCACCGATGCTCTGGCCAATGCCAAAGACGGTCCCGATGAAGCCCACAATCGGAATGGCCCAGATGAAGACATTCAGCAGCGTGTAGCGGCCCTGCAGGCGGTTGTAATCCAGCTCGGCCTGGTAGTCGAGGATGGTCTTGATTTCCTCCTTGCGGGGGATGGCCTTGAGGTAAAGGAAGATGCGGCGCACCCGCTGGAAGATGAGGCTGCTCTGAAACTGACGGACCTTCTTCTGCTCCAGGTGCGCCCCGATTTCCTGAATCCGCTCCTCCAGGTTGCTGACAAACACCCCCTGGCTCAACGATTCGTGCAGCTCGGCATCCAGCAGGGCCTCATAAGCCCGGTACTGCCTCCGGTGCGCCCGGAAGCGGTACAGCACCAAAAAGAGGGACCAGACACACATCAGGAAGATCGCCTCGGAAATGCGTCCGGAGAACAGCTCCAGCAGGAACTGGTTCCGGGTGACCGGAATCGGGAAGACGAGGTAGAAGATTCCGGTCACCATCAGGGCCAGGGTGAACGCCTTCAGGACATCACTGCGCTCGTGGCTGGAAGAGGTCGCGAGCATGGTGCCGCATCGCTGACAATAAAGAGCAGCCTCAGGGTTGAGGGCGCTGCATCGAAGACATTTCATCCAGTATCTCAATGAGGGTTGGCTGAGGTTTCACGCTAGAAAACCCGGCAGGAACAATCAAGTTTTCCCCCGGTCTCGGGTCTGGTAAAAGTCCCGGACCTCCAAGCGTTACGGGTTTTTTCTTGCATGCCTGCCTTCAGGGGGATCTGTCCCGAATGCTCTTTTTCCTCAAGCGCCCGTTTCCATGAACCTTCGACTCCTGCTCCTGGGCAGCCTGCTGCTGAGCCTGTGGCTTCCCCACCAGAGCCACGCTTTGCCCATTCAAACGACCATCCTTGGGCCCTCCCAAGAGCCCGTCGGTCGGGCCAACATCTACATTGATTATGTTGAATTACTGGACCCAGAAGGCAACCAGAAAGGGAGGATTGGCTTCACGAATGCCCAGGGGCAGTTTCAGATGCTCGTCGTCCGCGAAGGCGAGGCTCGGGACTGGGTGGGCACTGCGGCCAACCGGCGGCTTTACGACCGATCGGGGAAGCTCCTGGCGTTTTACGACTGGACGACCTTCTGGATCTACGTTTATGCTCCGGATGGAACCCGGCTGGGTCAGGCCAAGTGCATCGCCTTCCGGGGGGTCTGTGCCGCAGGCATTGCCGGGTACCTGAGCGGCATCCTGGAGCCTGATTATGCGCCTCCCCCACCTCCACCGGATGCGGCGACGGCAGCGCCAGGTCCGGATTCGACCGTTCAGGACATCGCTCCCACAAACTTCTGAGCCCATGCCCGCTTTCCCGCCCAGCCCGCTTCTGACTTCTGGAGCTGCGTGATGACAACGCTCCGCCTGATTTTGGGAGACCAGCTCAACGCCCAGCATTCATGGTTTCAGGAGGTGCGCCCAGACGTCACCTACGTCCTCATGGAGGTCCGGCAGGAAACCGATGCCGTCCGGCACCACCTGCAGAAGGTGGTCGCGTTTTTTGCTGCAATGCGCTCCTTTGCCGAAAGGCTCCGGCAGCAGGGACACCGGGTCGTGTACCTGACGCTGGATGATCCGCAGAACCAGCAAACGTTTCCAGGAAACCTGCAGGCGTTGCTCCGGGCGCATCAGGCCACCCGGCTGGAGTGGATGCTCCCGGACGAGTGGCGGGTGGACCAGCAGCTGCAGGAGTTTGCCGCCTCCCTTGAGATCGAAACGGAGGCGGTGGACTCCGAGCACTTCTTTGAGCCCAGGGAAACGCTTGCGACGCTGTTCCGGGGCAAGAAGACCTACCTGATGGAGTCGTTCTACCGCAAGATGCGGCAGAAGCACCAGATCCTTCTGGACGCTGGAAAGCCCGTTGGTGGCAAGTGGAATTACGACCAGGACAACCGGCAGCGTTACGATGGCGCGGTTCCGCTTCCAGAGCCCCTGCACTTTCACCGAGACGTGTCCGAGCTCGTGCAGCTGCTTCACGAGCAGGGCGTTGTCACCATGGGCCACCTGGCGGACCACGACCTCATGTGGCCAACCACCCGGGAGCAGGCGCTTCAGGCGCTGGAAGCCTTTGTTCAAGAGCGGCTTCCGTTTTTCGGAACCTATCAGGATGCCTTGACCGAAGCGGGGCCCTTTCTCTTTCACTCCCTCCTGTCCTTTGCCCTGAATGTGAAGCTGCTGCACCCCCGGGAAGTGGTGGAGGCGGCTGTGCAGGCGTGGGAGCAGCGTCCGGACGTCATCAGTCTGGCGCAGGTGGAGGGATTCGTCCGGCAGATTCTGGGGTGGCGGGAGTTCATGCGAGGCGTGTACTGGGCCCAGATGCCGGAGTACCGGAGCATGAACTTCCTTGAGCATGACCGACCGCTGCCTGCGTGGTTCTGGACGGGCGACACGAAGATGCGGTGCCTGCAGCAGGCCATCACCCAGTCGCTCCAGCACGCGTATGCCCACCACATTCAACGCCTGATGGTGACCGGGAATTTTGCGCTGCTGGCAGGAATCGATCCCGATGCCGTGGATGCGTGGTACCTTGGCATTTATGTCGATGCGCTGGAATGGGTGGAGGTGACCAATACCCGGGGGATGAGCCAGTTTGCCGATGGGGGGCTGGTGGCTACGAAGCCATATGTGGCCTCTGCCAACTACCTGAACCGCATGGGAGACCACTGCACCCGCTGCCCTTATGACCCCAAGTTGAAAACGGGTCCCCGGGCCTGTCCCTTCAATGCGCTCTACTGGGATTTCTTTGACCGGCACCGAGCACGACTTCAACGCAACCCACGCATCGGCATGACGTACCGGACCTGGGATCGGATGGCACCAGAAGCCCAGCAGCAGCTCCTGCAGCAGGCCAGCTGGATCCGGGATCACCTGGAGGCGCTGTGAATTTTCTGGAACCTTTGGAGCAATCTGCTACGATGGGGGTTGCTTTTCGCGAATTGTGGGGATGTTCCGGAATTCGACTGTCAGTGGAAGCAACAAGAAGCAAGCCGTGGGTGGTGTTCGTGGCCACGTTAAAACGATCACCAAAAAAGTTAGCTGCAAACAACGCTGACTACACTCCTGCTCGCGCAGCTGTCGCTGCGTAACTGAGCAGGCGCCAAGCGGAAGGTTCGCCCAAGACGTTCCGTTCGGTGTCATCTTGAGTTGGGCTGGCAACGCGTCTTCCTCCGCGGCCGTTGCGAGACCTTAGGAGGTGTTTCAGGATGAGGCGGTTGGATGCCAACACTCCTGGAGAAAACGAGGAGTTCCAACTAAGCTTGTAGAAACTTGGGTGAAAGCTCGTCAGGACGCGGGTTCAACTCCCGCCATCTCCACCACCCCTCCTTTTTTCATCAATCAACTCAACTCCTTAGAGGACTCTCCTCCGCCTGAATTGAACCCCTTTGCCGTTTTGTCGCACTTTTTGTCGCACTTCGGGGGTTCCTCATGCCAACCTACCTCTCCTTCAAGCCCACCCGCTCCCGCATTGGTTCCTTCTGGCGAGAATCCCGTCCATGACTCGAGAGCCATCGGTTCAGGGACTGGCCAGCCTGCGCTGGGACGACCACCAAGCGGCAGTCCCCGCCAACCGCCAAGCCCATTCTGCCAGCCAGTTGTTTCATGTGAATGGCCCGGGTGACGAGTCATTGACACCCGCGAGTGAGGTGAAGATACTGGAAGGCAGAGCCTCTCTGCGGAACCACAGCCTTCTGTGGCCCTCCGACGGCATCACCTCCTTGTCTTTCTGCAATGCCCCCAATGGATGGATTCGAAATTCTGGCTGAAAGCCCGGTGTACTTCTGGATCATGGCGGCCCTGGCCGTCCTGGCGGTGGCCATTTCAAAATCCGGATTTGGTGGCGCGCTCGGTTCCCTGAGTGTTCCGATCATGCTGTTTGTCCTGCCCCCTCGGCTGGCGTTGGGCATCCTCCTGCCGTTGTTTCTGGTCACCGATGTCTGGGTGGTTTATCTTTGGCGGCACTGGCTGAACCGCAGGATCCTTCTCGTCATGTGCACCTTTGGTCTGCTGGGACAGCTGATCGGCTGGCTGCTGCTGGATGTCTTCAACGACCGGATCCTCACGACCTTGATTGGCCTGATCGCCATCATCACAGCCGTCAAGTACGGATGGCGTCGCTTTCGGCCGAGCCCCCAAACTTCAGACGAGATTGCCGCAACCGTCGAGCGTCGACTCGTCCCCCGGGGCGCGTTCTGGTGCGGGCTCTCTGGCATCTCCAGTTTCGTGTCCCTCTCCGGTGGCATCCCCGCCCAGATCTTTCTCCTGCCCCATGCCCTGGCCCGTCAGGTGTTTGTTGGGACCCTCAGCGTGTACTTCTTTGTGATCAACCTGGCAAAGCTCCCGTTTTATGCCGAGGCCGACATCTTCACCCAGGAGACCTGGAACACCTCCCTCCTCCTGCTGCCGGTCATACCGCTGGGCGTGTTCTTTGGACGCTGGCTCAACACGCACCTCAGCGACCGCATCTTCTACGACATCAGCCACAGCGTTTTGCTGGTGATGGGCGGCAAGCTGCTCTACAGCGTCCTCTAAGCCGAGGACGTTACGTCACTGGGGAGATCAAGGGAACGGCTCCAGGCGATGCGGGAGTCAGGAAAGCAGGGCGTGCGCGGTCTCTTCGTCCGTAATCAGCGAGTGCAGGAATCCGCCACGCAGGGCCCCTCGCAAGGCCTCGACCTTTTCAGACCCTCCGGCCACACCGATGACATGCTTCATCTGCCGCAGGTCTTCCAGGCGGGTGGAAATGAGGCGCTGGTGGTGTTCCAGATGCAACGGGGCACCGTTATCGCCAAAGTGCTCCCCAAAGATTTCTCCGGCGGCTCCGAGGTGGCGGAGGCGCTGCAGTTCTGATTCGGAGCGGTAGCCAAACTCTCGGAACCCGGCGCTTGGTGCGACGGCTCCAATGCCCACCAAGGCTAGGTCGCAAGAAAGCGCCTTCTGCATGACCGCATGCACCTCCGGCTCATGCAGAAGCTGATTCCGGAGTGCTTCGGAGCTGATGAGGAGGGGGGTCGGGATGATGTGGAAGGGATAAAAAAAGCCAGAAAGGACGCTGCCCACGTTTCCCGGACTCTGCACACTGAGGTAGTTGGTGACGCCCCCACACAGGGTCACAAACTCCACCTCCCGGTTGCTCAGGCGCCCCAGGTGCCGCATCGCCCACACCACAGTTGAGCCCCAACCGAGGCCCACGAGGTGCTGCTTTTCCTGCAGACGAGACTCCAGAAACTGCGCGGCGGCCTGTCCGAGGCTCTCAGCCATCTGGTCGGCCGGCACGGCTGGAATCAGCATCACCTCCCGAAGCCCCCAGCGGGCCTTCATCGCCTCTTCGAGTTCAAAGCGCGCGGGGTCTTCTCCAGCAATGTGGATGCTGACCGTTCCGCTGCGTTTGGCTTCATTGAGGATGGTGATCACCCGGGCCCGGTTGAGCCCCAGCTTTTCGGCAATTTCCGACTGCGTCATCCCGGTCTTGTAGTAGTACCAAGCGACCCGGGACCCATAGAGTTGCTGATCACGCTCAGCAGTGGTTTGCTTCATGCCCAACTAAGGTTAAGCCGCCTCAGAAACCTCCTCGGCCTCTGTCGTCTGCGGCTTGGAGATGACAGGATTGTCGCGGAAGTACTCCTCCCAGCGCTCTTCGCACTGCTCTCCGAAAAGCAAACGGCACGCCTCCTTCAACCCCTGTGAGGCCTTGAGTTGCTCAAAGGGCACCACCAGCGAAATCTTGGAACGCCGCCGGAGGAAGTCCTCCAGGTGCGTGATCATCTCGCGTTTTGCCGCGTGGGCAATCTCGACACGCCGGTACTCCGAGTGCTCAATCAAGATTTCACCCATGCTCGGATCCTCGCGGATCTCCTCCAGCATGGTGAAGGCATCAGAGCCATAACGCCGCCAGAGCCGCTGAGAAACCGGCTCCGCATCTTCCGGACCCGGCAGCTGGTCCAGTCCCATCAGCTTCGCCTGGTGCAGGAACTCCTCACGGACGGAACGCTCAGGCTCGCCGTACCACTTGCGCTTCGGGTAAATCAACGGAATCCCGATTTCCTGGATAAAGTCGCAGACCTCCTCACCCACATTGAGGCAGTCCGTCAGCTTGCCTCCGAAGATGCTGATGTGCCGCTCTTGCGCATTCACGTCAATCTCATGCTTGCGGGAGAGCTTCACCCACTCGGCAGACCCCCCGTCGCTTCCGGACTCAACCACCAGCGGACGCACCCCCCAGCGCTCGGCAATGATGTCTTCTCGCGTCAGTGGCTGCGACAGGTTGAGGCGCTTGTTGATGTTGTCGAGCACAAAGCCACGGTCTTCTTCCGTGATGCCCTCCCTCGGGTTCTCCGTCCGGGTGTCGGTGGTACCGATCACCGTCCGGTTCCCCATCGGAATGGCAAAGAAGAGGCGCCCATCGTCGGCAAAGAAGGTCAGGACCCGCTTGCTCTTGGTCAGGCGCGGCACAATCAGGTGGATGCCTTTGGAATAAACGTGTCGGTGCTCGGTCCGGACCTCGCTGAGGGAGTTGAAGCGGTCCACATAAGGCCCACAGGCGTTGATCAGGCTCCGGGAGCGCACCTCAAAGGTTTCTCCAGATTCACGGTCCCGCACCTCGGTCACCCAGATTCCATCTTCCCGTTTGCTCCCCAGCGCCTCCACATAGTTGGCCGCCGAGCAGCCATAGTTCATCGCCGAGCGGATGAAGTTGAACACAAACCGAGCGTCGTTGTCATGCAGGTAGGCGTCAGAATACTCCATGCCCCCGATGCTCCGGGAGGTGTTGACCACCGGCTCCTCATCGTTGATCAGCCCCGGCGTCAGCAACCGCGGCGGCTTGGTAAAGAAGTTCCCGATCAGCCAGTAAAAGAGCGCCCCGCCGTAGAGCATGATCGGCGGAAACCGAAACCCTTGATCCAGGTTCGTGTAAAACCGGATCTCTTCCACCGTGGAAGGATAGCTCCGGATCAGGTGGTTCCGGGACATGCAGAGCTTCCGGACCAACCCGAACTCGTAGGTTTCCATGTACTTGATGCCCCCCCAGGCCAAATTGGAGGACGACTGACTCGTGAAGCCCGAAAAATCCCCCTTGTCGATCAGGGCGACCTTGGCGCCTCGGGCGGCCAGCGCTGCCGCTGAAACCGCACCATTGATGCCTGCCCCCAACACCAGCACGTCGTGGGTGCCCTGCTTCATTCGTTTGATGTTATTTGTCCGCAATCCCATGGTTTTGTTTTCCCTTGAAGTTAAGCCAATACTAAATAATGAAAATATATATTACAAATGTCAAATTCTTTAACCAAAACCTCAAGTGGCCGGGAAAAACCGGCACAGGGCTTGGCGGGAAGTCCGGGACTGTGGTAGCGTGCTTTCTTTACCCTTCCCCCAGTTGGACTCCATGAGCACACCCAAAAATCCGATCTTCAGCCTCTCCCGGTACATCAAGCCGCACCGGAACCTCTTCGCGTTTGCCTGCACCAGCAGCATCCTGAACAAGATCCTCGACCTCATGCCTCCGGTTTTGGTGGGATGGGTGATCGATTCCGTGCGACGGCAGCCTCCGGAGTGGATCGCCAATCTGGTCGGAACCGTCGACCCATGGTCCCTGGCCATCTTCCTGGCGGTGCTCGGCGTGGTCATCTTTGCCTTTGAGAGCCTCTTTGAGTGGGCCTTTCAGTTTGGTTTCATGAACCTCGCCCAGCGCATTCAGCATGCGCTCCGGATGGACGCCTACAACCACATTCAGCACCGGGAGATTGAATTCTTTGAGAACCACCGCATGGGTGAAACCATGGCGATGCTCAATGATGACGTCAATCAGATTGAGCGGTTCCTCAACACGGGCTTCAACGAGCTCCTGCAGCTAGGCGTGCTGTTTGTGTTTTCGGGAGTGGTGCTTTTTGACGTGTCCTGGCAGCTCGCAATAGTGGGCCTGCTGCCGGTCCCCGTGATCATCTGGGGCAGCCTGCTCTACCAGCGCCTCATCTCTCCTCGCTACCGACGCGTCCGGGAGGCCGTTGGGGGGCTGAGCAGCCGCCTGGAAAACAACATCGCCGGCATTCTTGTGGTCAAGAGCTTCACTGCCGAGCAGTTTGAGTCCAAGCGCGTGGAAGACGCCTCACGGGAGTACCAGCAGGCCAACTACCAGGCCATTCGCCTCAGCTCCGTCTATGTTCCGCTGATCCGGATGGCCGTGGCATTGGGCTTTGGAGGGGTGCTGCTGCTGGGAAGTTACTGGGTGCTGGAAGACCAGGGGGTGCTGACGGTCGGAGAGCTGGTGCTGTTTTCCATGCTCATTCAGCGCCTGCTCTGGCCGCTGACCCGCATGGGCATGACGCTGGATGAATATGAGCGCGCCAAGGCAAGTGCCCGCCGCACCTTTGGGCTACTCGAGACACCGAGCAAGATCCAGAGCCCAGCGCTGCCACGGATCCTGACACCTCCGGTTCAGGGAGAGCTGAAGTTTGGCCAGGTCCACTTTCGGTATCAGCGGGGAGAAGCGGTCCTCCGGGGCCTGGACTTTCAGGTGAAGGCCGGAGAAACCATTGGCATCGCGGGGGCCACCGGCGCCGGGAAGTCTACCCTGATCAAGCTCCTGCTGCGCCTCTACGACCCCACCATGGGCTCTGTGCAGCTCGACGGCATCGACCTCCGGGACCTGACGCTTCAGGACGTGCGCCGCAACATTGCGCTGGTGAGCCAGGACGTCTACCTCTTTCACGGCACCATTGCAGAAAACATCGCCTATGGTGCCGCCGAAGTTTCTCTGGAACAGGTGGAAGCCGCCTCGCGCTCGGCGCAGCTGCACGACTTTGTGATGACGCTTCCGGAGGGGTATCAGACGGTGGTGGGCGAACGCGGCATTCGGCTTTCCGGTGGACAGCGCCAGCGCCTGAGCATCGCGCGCGCGATCCTGAAGGATGCGCCGATCATGGTCTTTGATGAGGCCACCAGCTCGGTAGACACAGAGACCGAGCGGGCGATTCAGGAGAGCCTCGTCCAGATCACTCGGGGCAAGACGGCGCTCATCATTGCGCACCGCCTTTCCACCATCCGCCATGCCGACCGCATTCTCGTGCTGAAGGAAGGACAGGTGGTGGAAGAAGGGCATCACGACGACCTGGTGCGCCTGCAGGGCACCTATGCCGAGCTGTGGCAGGTTCAGTCCGGAGAGGCCGTCACTCCGGAGATCCTGAACTAGGACGCCTCTGGCGAGTACATGTCACGCGGTTGGCCTGTCGAGAAGAGCACCTGCCGCCAGAACTCGCTGTTCGGGTCAATGCGCTTCGTCTCCTTGCCCACCTCTTCCAGCGGCACATGCGTGAAGTGGCCATTCCAGTAGCCGATCATCATGTCGGTCCGTCCACTCATGGCGGCATGCACGGCATTGTCTGCCAGGTAGTAGCAGAAGATCGCATCGTGCGGATTCGCCGGGAGGGAGCGGATCAGGTAGCTCGGCTCAATGATCTTCACCGTCACCGGGATCTTGCCCTCAAAGTAGTCGAGGATCTCCCGCTTGAGGAACTGGCTGATGTCGCGGTAGCGGACGTTTCCAGAGGCATCGCGCTCTTCGCCGGTGTTCCCCATCAGGTCCTGGCCCACGCCTTCCGCCACCACAATCACGGCATGCGGGTGCTGGTCCACACCGGCTTTTTTCTCAAACATCCGCTGGATGCTCTGCAACAGGCCCTGCTCCCCCTTGAGGGTAAACGGCACCTCGGGCACCAGCACGTAGTTCACATCCGGGCATGCCAGGGACGTGTTCGCGGCAATGAATCCGGAATCCCGGCCCATCAGCTTGATGACCACAATGCCGTAGTTGGTGCCATAGGCCTCCACGTGTGCCGCCTGAACGGCTTCCACCGCCTTGGAAAACGCGGTCTCAAACCCAAAGGTCTTCACGCAAAACGGGATGTCGTTGTCAATGGTCTTCGGAATGCCCACGACCGCGATCTTCAGATCCCGGCGCTCAATCTCTTCCACAATCGCATGGGCGCCCCGCAGGGTGCCGTCTCCGCCAATGGTGAAGAGGATCTTGATGCTGTGCCGTTCCAGACAGTCCACGATCTCCGCCGGGTCCTGAGGCCCCCGGGAACTCGAGAGCATGCTCCCGCCTTCGTAGTGAACGTTCTTGACCACTTCCGGCGTCAGTTCGATAATGTCATGACGGTACTTGGGAATGAAGCCCTGGTAGCCGTACTTGAACCCGTACACGTGAGGGATCCCGTAATTGTGCTGCAGCTGCATCACAATGGTCCGGATCACGTTGTTGATGCCCGGACACAGCCCCCCGCAGGTGACGATCCCGGCTCGGGTTTTCGATGGATCAAAGTAAATGTTTTCCCGGGGACCCGCCTGTTCGAAGCTTTCTTCCAGGTGTTCTTGGTACTTCGGCTCTCGCGCTTCGTAGAGGATGCGGCTGTTGGGCGCAACAAAGTGGAAATCGGACTCGTCGTCCGGACTGTTCAACGAAAGCGGAGAGGGCACACGACAAGGGCCCAAGGATTTGATGGCAAAACGAGAGGACATAAAAACCTTGGAAATTTTCTGACTTCGTTCAAAGTTCACGAGAGACTTAGCCTATCACAAACACGCTTTGAAGCAAAAGCGTCTTCTCTGACACACAGGAGGAAAAGCCATGCAAGCGCTTGCCATGATTCTGGCTGGAGGAGAGGGGACCCGATTATTTCCCCTGACCGCCTCACGAGCCAAGCCGTCTGTTCCCTTTGGGGGCAATTATCGCATAATTGATTTTGTCCTGAGCAACTTTGTCAACTCCGGCATGCTCCGGATCTTCGTCCTCACTCAGTTCAAGTCCCACTCCCTCATGCAGCACATGCGGCAGGGGTGGCGGATGTCCGGGATCGTCAACAACTTCATCGACCCCATTCCGGCGCAGATGCGGACCGGACGCAAGTGGTATGAAGGCACAGCCGATGCCATTTACCAAAACCTCAACCTCATTGACGACACCCAGCCGGAAAACGTCTGCGTCTTTGGGGGGGACCACATCTACCGCATGGATGTGGAGCAGATGATGAAGCTCCACCGAAAGAAGCGGGCGGAGCTGACCGTGGCCGCCATTCCGGTGCCTATCTCTGAAGCCCATCACTTCGGCATCATTCAGGTGGATGAAGACTGGCGCATGATCGGCTTTGTCGAAAAGCCCAAGTCCAACCCACCCACCATTCCCGGCGACCCAGACCACGTCCTCGCTTCAATGGGCAACTACATCTTCACCCGCTCCACCCTGGTCCGGGAACTGATGGAAGATGCGGACAACCCCAACTCCAGCCACGACTTTGGCAAGGACATCATCCCCAAACTCTTCCCCCAGGGAGGCGTCTACGTCTATGACTTCAAGCAGAACCGCGTCCCCGGACAAGAAGAGCAGGAAGTGGGGTACTGGCGAGACGTGGGAACCCTTGACGCGTACTGGGAGGCCAACATGGACCTCGTGGGCGTGCACCCCGAGTTCAACCTCTACAACCACCGCTGGCCCGTGCTGACCTACAATCCGCCGCTGCCTCCGGCCAAGTTCGTGCACTTCAGCGACCTCCGGACCGGACACGCCATCAACTCCATCGTCTCTGCAGGCACCATCATCAGTGGCGCCCTCGTTGAAAACTCCGTCATCGGCTACAACGTCCGGGTCCACAGCTTCTCCCACATCGCGGATTCCGTCATCATGGACGGCGTGGAGGTCGGACGGAGCGCGCAGGTTCGACGGGCCATCATTGACAAGCACGTGCGCATCATGCCCGGTGCCAAGGTGGGCTTCGACCTGGAGCGGGACCGCGAGCGGTTCACCGTCAGTGACAACGGCATTGTTGTCATCCCCAAAGGATCGGTTGTGGAGTAAGCCCTTGCGTATTCTCTTTGTTGCCTCCGAAGTCGACGGGTTCTCCAAGTCCGGAGGGCTCGCCGATGTTGCCAAAGCCCTCCCCAAGGCGCTCCATGAGCTGGGGCACGACGTCCGCGTCGTGACGCCCCTCTACGCCTCCATTGCGAACCAGGACACCTTCACTCGCCTTCCGGAACCGCTGGGCGTGCCCATGGGAAGCCTCGGGGAAGCCTGGTGCGCCATCCGCGCCTCAACCCTGCCCGACTCACAGGTTCCGGTCTACTTCCTCGAGCATGAACAGTACTTCGGGCGCCCGGGGTACTACGACCAAAACGGCTGGGCCTACGCCGACAACGCCGAGCGCTTCAGCTTCCTCTCCCGAGGAGCCCTGCAGCTCTGCCGCGCTCTGCACTGGAGCCCCGAGGTCCTGCACTGCCACGACTGGCACACGGCGCTGGTTCCGTATTACCTGAAAATGGAAGCCCCTGACCTTGCCTCTGCCATCTCCGTCCTGACCCTGCACAATGCCGGTTATCAGGGGCAGTTTCCCGGAGGCTGGCGGCAGGCGCTGACGATTGAAGACGAGCACTTCCAGTCCTGGGCCTTTGAAGACCACGGCGGCCTCAACCTCCTCAAGGGGGGGATTGCCTTTGCGGACCGCGTCAATGCCGTCAGTCCGGGATACGCGCAGGAACTGCTCAGCCCCCCCGGGAGCCACGGCCTGCATGACGCCATTCTGCGCAAGGGGACCGACTTCTCCGGCATCCTCAACGGATGCGACTACGGAGAGTGGAGTCCGGAAGCCGACCCCTTTCTTCCGGCTTCCTACTCCCAGACCCAACTCGCTGGAAAAGCGACCTGCAAGGCAGCGCTGCAGGTGAAGTTCCAGCTTGAGGCCCGCCCGGAGGTTCCCGTCTTTGGCCTGGTCAGCCGCCTCACCGAGCAAAAGGGCTTTGGCCTCCTGATCCCAGCGCTGGAAGCCGCTCTCCAGTGGGACCTGCAGGTCGTTGCGATGGGCAGCGGTGATGCGGCAACAGCCGCTCAGCTGGCTGATCTGGCCCGACGCTTTCCGGACAAGATGGGCTGGTGGGAAGGCTACAGCAACCCGCTGGCCCACCTCGTTGAGGGAGGCAGCGACGTCTTCCTCATGCCCTCCCTCTATGAGCCGTGCGGGCTCAACCAGATCTACAGCCTCCGTTACGGAACCCTGCCGCTCGTCCGGGCCGTCGGGGGACTCAAGGACACCGTGGTCAACTACGACGAAGCCCGTGGCTCCGGAACCGGATTCCTCTTTCAGGACCCCACGCCAGAAGCCCTGCGTGACACCATCGGCTGGGCTCTGAGCACCTGGTACGACCGACCGGCTCACTTCCGGCAACTCGTGCAGCAGGCCATGCAGCAGCGGTTCCCCTGGGAGGAATCCGCTCAAGCCTACGTGGCCCTCTATCAGGACGCGCTGGCGTCCAAAGTCTAACCCCTCCGGAGTCTTGCATGCAGCGCTTTGAGTACAAAATCGAAACCGTCGCCGAGGGCATGATCGGCTCCATGGTCCTGGGCGCCTCTTACGTTTCCGGAGGCAAGCTGGAAAAGATCCTCAATGAACGTGGGGCAGAAGGCTGGGAGCTGGTGATGCAGGTGATCGAAAAGCGTCGGTTCCTGCTCTTCTGGAGCCGAGAGGCCGTCATCCTGACCTTCAAGCGGGCACTGGACTGAATGTCGGCGGTGTTTCATCACTCCTGGGCAAGCCACTACGACACCATCTCCCGCCTCTCCTTCGAGGACTTTTACGAGGATTTCACGGAGTTCACCCTCATCCAGCTCCTGCGGATTCTTCCGGAAGCGGCGCGCGTTCTCGACGTCGGCTGCGGCACCGGACGGATCGCCCTGCCGCTTGCCCTCAACGGATTTTCGGTCACCGGAATCGACGCCTCTGCTCCCATGCTGAGTCAGCTCCAGCAAAAGGCCGACCTGCTGGAATGTGCCCTGGAAGCCCTCCCGACCCCGGTTCAGGACTTCCAGGCCGATGCGCCCTTTGACGCGGCGCTCTGCCTCTTCACCGTCATCAGCTACCTGACCGATGACGCGGCGCTCACCGCGGCCTTCCGGGCCATGGCTTCGGCTCTGAAGCCAGGTGGCGTGCTGCTCCTCGACTGTCCGCGGCAAGAGCTGTTCCACTCCTTCCAGGTGGCCACTCCGCAGCTTGCTCGCCAGATGCGCTTCCAGTCTGCAGGGCCTCGCCTCTATGAGTTTACCGACTCCGGAACCCTTCACCTGGGGGAGCAGGTCTTCACCTTTGAGGAGCACTTTCAGATCCGGTACTGGCCGCTTGAAGAAGTTCAGGCGCAGCTGGAAGCCTGTGGTTTTGCATTGGAAGAGACGTTTCCGGAGGCGTCAGACAGCTACGGCTCCGATTACCTGCTGCTCCGGAAGGTCACGGAGTGGTGAGCTTCATGCCTGCTGGCTTCAGGACGTTGGCGAGCGTTCCCTGAGGAGGCACGGAGCCGTTGTCCGATGGCAGGCGCCAGGCGCTGGCGTCTGAAGTGGTCTCCACCCGCACCAATGCTTCAAAGCGGAGGTCGGTCTGCGGCGGCACCACCTGCAGCACCAGCCAGCTGGGGTCCGGAGGCGCCTGCACCGCTTCCACCTCCCAGAACACCTCCCAGTTGGCCAACGCCGGCAACGACGCAGTGGGCAGACTCAGGCGCATGAGCGGCTCCGGAGGGGCTTCCAGCTCCGCCCGGGAGTGCGTGGCCAGCGCCTCCAGTCCCAGCCAGGCGATGGCCTGGGCGTGTTCGAGCAGCAGCTGGTTTTCCAGCACTGCCTCCGCTTCATGCCGACGGCGCTGCACCGCCTCTTGCCACCGCATCAGCACGGCGCCCAGCACCAGCAAAACCAGCATCACTGTCACCAGCACAAAACCGTCTGCCAGGCCGCTTCTCGCATGCTGAACAGCTTGACTCGCCCCAGCCTTTCCCCTAAGATGCAAGCTTTTGTTATACCAGCCTGAATCCACGAACCCCCGCTACAATTTAAGAAGGTCACCCATTATGGCCCAAACCATGTTCGAGAAGATCTGGGATGCGCATGTTGTGCATGAACAGGAAGGAAACACCATTCTGTATATTGACCGACACCTCGTTCATGAAGTGACGTCGCCTCAGGCCTTTGAGGGCCTCCGCCTGGCTGGTCGACCCGTCCGACGCGTCGATGCCACCTATGCGGTGCCGGACCACAACGTCCCCACCCGCAATCAGCATGAGCCCATCAAGGACCCGATCTCTCGTCAGCAGGTGGAGACCCTCCGGAGCAACTGTCAGGAGTTTGGCATCACCCTTTTTGACCTGGGAGACAAGCGTTCCGGAATCGTGCACGTCATGGGACCCGAGCAGGGCCTGACGCTTCCGGGGGCAACGATTGTCTGTGGAGACTCGCACACCGCCACCCACGGGGCCTTCGGCGCTCTTGCCTTTGGCATTGGCACCTCCGAAGTGGAACACGTCCTGGCCACCCAAACCCTGCAGCAGCAGCGCCCGAAGACGATGAAGGTCGAGGTTCAGGGCACCCTCCCGGAAAAAGCCACCGCCAAGGACATCATCCTCGCCATTATTGGAAAAATCGGCACCGCCGGCGGGACCGGATACGTGATTGAATTTGCTGGTGAAGCGATTCAGGCGCTCTCGATGGAGGGACGCATGACCCTCTGCAACATGGCCATTGAAGCAGGCGCTCGGGCCGGCATGGTGGCTCCCGATGAAAAGACCTTCGAGTACCTCAAGGGCCGTCCCTATGCTCCGCAAGGCGAGGCGTATGATCAAGCCGTCGCCGCCTGGAAGCAGCTGCCTTCTGATGACGGGGCCACCTTTGACGCCGTGGTCACCCTGCAGGCTCAGGACATCCTTCCACAGGTCACCTGGGGCACCAGCCCCGGCATGGTCACCGACATCAACGGCACCGTCCCGGATCCGGCCCAGATGAGCGATCCGACGGAGCGTCGTGCGACCGAGCGGGCCCTGGCGTACATGGCGCTGCAGCCCAACACGCCGATTCAGGACATTGCCATCGACCGCGTCTTCATTGGCTCCTGCACCAACTCCCGCATTGAGGACCTCCGGGTGGTGGCCGAGTTTGTCAAGGGCCGCAAGGTCAACCCCTCGGTTCACGCCATGATTGTTCCGGGGAGCGGACTCGTCCGGGAGCAGGCCGAGCAGGAAGGGCTGGACCAGATCTTCATTGAAGCCGGCTTCGACTGGCGCGAGCCGGGATGCTCGATGTGCCTCGCCATGAACGACGACATCCTGCAGCCCGGAGAGCGGTGTGCCTCCACCAGCAACCGAAACTTTGAAGGACGTCAGGGCAAGGGCGGACGCACGCACCTCGTCAGCCCCCTGATGGCGGCGGCCGCTGCCGTGTCCGGACACTTTGCCGACCCCCGGACCCTGTGAATCGGCCCCTCGCGACCCCTGACTCTTTTTCCTGAATCAAGACACCATGAAGCCATTTACCCAACTCACGGCCCTGACTGCGGTGCTGGATGAAATCAACGTTGACACCGACCAGATCATCCCCAAGCAGTTCCTCAAGAAGATCGAGCGTACCGGTTTCGGACAGCACCTCTTTCATGACTGGCGCTACCTCGACGACGCAGGCACCCAGTCCAATCCGGACTTTGTCCTCAACGCCGACCGCTACCAGGGCGCCCAGATCCTCGTCACGGGCGAAAACTTCGGCTGCGGTTCCAGTCGCGAGCATGCGCCCTGGGCGTTGCTGGACTATGGCTTCCGCTGCATCATTGCCCCCAGCTTTGCGGACATCTTCTTCAACAACTGCCGCAAGAACGGCATCCTCGCCGTTGTCCTCCCGCCCCAGGCGATTCAGGAGCTGTTTGATGAAGTGCAGGGGCACGAGGGCTGCCAGCTGACCGTGGACCTGCCCGCTCAGGAAGTCCACACCCCCGCCGGGAAGGTCTACTCCTTTGACGTCGACGCCTTTGCCAAGCACTGCCTGGTTCATGGCCTCGATGACATCGGTTGGACCCTCCAGTTTGCGGACCAGATCGACGCGTATGAGCAAAACGCCCGGGCCGCATCGCCCTGGCTCCACCAGGTCAGCGTCGCCTGACCTCGCTCGCCATTCTCCGCCTCCTTAGCCAAAAAGGTCGTCATGAAGATCAACATCAGCATCGAAGCCACCCCGGACGAGTTTCGGCAAACGCTTGGGCTCCCCAACATCAGTGAGCTTCAGCAAACCTTCCTGACGAAGGTCACGGAAAGCATGAAGGACGGCACCATGGATCCGAACATGATGGCCGATATGCTGGGCCCGTCCTTCAATTTTGGACGACAGATGATGGACACCATGGTCCGGAGCATGGACACCATGATGAACACCGACCCTTCCGGAAAAGCCAGCAAGAACTAGCGGCTCCGGAGGGCCGACAATCAGAGGGGGGATTCATTCATTGAACTTAGAGGAGAAACGTGATGAAGCCAAATGAAGTGGTGGTGCTGAGTGGGGTCCGGACGGCTGTTGGGACCTTCGGAGGCTCCCTGAAGGAACAGCCTCCAGTGGAACTGGCAGCTGCGGTGGTCCGGGAAGCCCTGAACCGCTCACAGGTCAGCACGGAAGACGTGGAGCATGTCGTCTTCGGAAACGTCATTCACACCGACCCCCGGGACATGTACCTCGCCCGCTATGCTGGGGTCCGAGGAGGCCTCCCCATTGAAACACCGGCCCTGACCCTGAACCGGCTCTGCGGTTCCGGACTCCAGGCCATCGTGACCGCCTCACAGATGATCCAACTCGGCGAGGCGCAAGCGGCCGTTGCCGGAGGCGCCGAAGTGATGAGCCGGGCGCCTTACTGGCTTCCGAACATGCGCTGGGGCGCTCGCATGAATCATGCGCAGGTGCTGGACGCCATGGTCGGTGGACTCTCCGACCCCTTTGAAAGCTGCCACATGGGGGTCACCGCCGAAAACATCGCCTCTCGCTGGGGCATCACCCGAGAAGACCAGGATGAGCTGGCCGTGCTGAGCCACCAGCGGGCCTCCACCGCGATCAACGAGGGACGCTTCACGAGCCAGATCCTGCCACTGGAGATCAAGGAACGCCGCAAGGTCACCCTCTTTGACACCGACGAACACGTCCGGCACGGGGTCACCCTTGAAGACATGGCCAAGCTGAAGCCCGTCTTCAATCCGGAAGGCTCCGTCACCGCTGGCAACGCATCCGGAATTAACGACGCGGCTGCCGCCCTGGTGCTCATGAACCGAGAGGCTGCAGAAGCCAAGGGGCTCAAGCCCATGGCCCGCCTGGTCGGCTACGCCGTTGCGGGCGTTGAGCCGGAAATCATGGGCATTGGCCCGGTTCCCGCCATCCGGAAGGTGCTGGAAAAGACGGGCTTGAGCGTCGCCGACATGGATGTGATTGAGCTGAATGAAGCCTTTGCCGCGCAGGCCCTTGCCTGTGTCCGGGACCTCGACCTCCCCATGGAGAAGGTCAACCCGAATGGCTCCGGAATTTCCCTCGGCCACCCGGTCGGGGCCACAGGTGCCCTGATTACCGTGAAGGCGCTCCATGAGCTTCAACGGACCGGAGGCTCCCACGCCTTGATCTCCATGTGCATCGGGGGAGGTCAGGGCATTGCTGCAATTTTTGAACGCTGCTGACTTCCTCTGTGACCCGCCCCTCACTTGAGTCCAAAATCGTCTCACGCGCTGAGCTTCCGGAGCGCCTCCAACGCCTCCGGGAGCAAGGTCGCCGCCTCGTCTTCACCAACGGCTGCTTCGACCTGCTGCACGCCGGACACGTCCGGTACCTGCACGATGCGCGAGCACGGGGCGATGCCCTGATCCTTGGACTCAACGCCGACGCCTCGGTGCAGCTCCTGAAAGGCCCCACTCGCCCCATTGTTCACCAAGACGACCGTGCCCTCGTGCTGGCAGCCCTGGAGTCTGTGACGCTGGTGGTCCTCTTTGAAGAAGAGACCCCGGACCTCCTCATCAAGGAGGTGCTTCCGGAGGTCCTTGTGAAAGGAGGAGACTACGTGGCAGAAGAAATCGTCGGGTACGACACCGTGACCCAAAACGGAGGCGAGGTGATCATCATCCCGTTTGTCCCCGGACGTTCCACCAGCACCATCGTTTCCCGGATTCAAGCCGCTGGAACGGACCGTTGACCCCAACCGCACGGACTCTCCACCCTTTTCTGGAAAAACAACCATGATCATTGTGACCGGCGGTGCCGGATTCATTGGGAGCAACCTCATCCGTGGACTCAATGAGGCCGGAGAGGACAACATTCTGGTGGTGGACAACCTCAAGAATGCCGCCAAGCACCGGAACCTGAACCGCCTCAAGGTCGCAGACTTCCTGGACAAGTTCGAGTTTCCCGACCGGCTAGATGCCCTCCCTTCCGTCAAGGCGGTGTTCCACCAGGGCGCTTGCTCGGCAACGACCGAAAGCGACGGGGAGTACATGATGCGCAACAACTACCAGTACTCCAAGCAGCTCCTGCACTGGTGCCTGGAGCGGGGCATTCCCTTTCTGTATGCCTCCAGCGCCTCGGTTTACGGGAACGGCGATGACGGATTTGCGGAAGACCCGGCGTGCGAGTACCCGCTGAACGTGTACGCCTACTCCAAGTTTGCCTTCGATAACTACGTGCGCCGCCTGATGCCACAGATCCGGAGCCAGGTGCTGGGCCTCCGTTACTTCAACGTCTATGGCCCCCAGGAGAACCACAAGGGGCGCATGGCTTCGGTCGCCTTCCACCTCTTTCACCAGCTCCAGGAGTCGGGAACCATGAAGCTCTTTGAAGGAAGCGACCGCTTCCGGCGGGACTTCATTCATGTGGAAGACACCGTCCGCATGAACCTCCACTTCTGGAAATCCGGGGTGAGCGGCATCTTCAACTGCGGCACCGGCAATGCTCGGAGCTTTGAAGACATCGGCCGCATCCTCAAGGAACAGCACGGCCAGGGCACCCTGGAGTTCATCCCCTTCCCGGACGACCTCAAGGGCAAGTATCAGGAGTTCACCGAAGCCGACCTTGCCCAGGTCCGGGCCGCAGGGTACTCTCAGGAATTCCTCTCGCTTGAAGAAGGGCTTCAGCGCTACTTCGAACGGCTCGCAACAAGCGGAGGCTACCTCTGAAGCGACACGGCTTCAGCACTTGAAGGAGCCTGAGGTGCCGAGGAATTCGCCTCCGCTTCAACTCCTTTGGAACAGTCTGATGGAGAAGACTGGATGGAAGTTCAAAACAACATGGTCGTCGGCATGCACTACACGCTCAAGAACGACTCCGGAGAGATCATCGACTCCTCAGAAGGACAGGCGCCGCTGATGTTCCTTCAGGGAGGCGGGAACATCATCAAGGGGTTGGAGTCGGCCCTTGCAGGGAGCAAGGAAGGTGACTCCCTGAATGTCGTGATTGAGCCGGAAGATGCCTACGGCGCCTTCAATGAGGAACTCGTCCAGCAGGTGCCCAAGGCGGCCTTCCAGGGCGTGGAGACGCTGGAGGTGGGCATGCGCTTTCAGGCCCAGACCGATGACGGCCAGATCCCCGTCCGCATTGCGGCCATTGAAGGCGACCAGGTGACGGTGGACGCGAACCACGACCTTGCCGGCGAGCGCCTGCACTTCGATGTCACCATCACCAGCGTCCGGGAAGCCACTGACGAAGAGTTGGAGCACGGACACGTCCATGGTGAAGGTGGCCACCACCATTGATCCGGTTCGGCTCCCATGAAGCGTACGCCTGACTCGGTGCTGGTCTACTCCAGCGAATCCGGAGCCCTCTGCCCCCAATGCGGGGCGCCGGTGGATCAGTGCCCCTGCAACCCGTCAGCGCATCCCAAGGATCCTCCGGGAACGGTGCGGTTGAGCTTCTCAGCCAAGGGTCGCAAGGGAAAGGCCGTTACGCTCCTCTCCGGAGTCCCACTGGCTCCAGCGGCACTTGCCGCATTTGCCAAAACCCTGAAGAAGCAATGTGGCTCCGGTGGCACCGTGCACCAAGGCGTCATTGAGCTTCAGGGGGACCATCGCTCCAAACTGCAACCCCTGCTTGAGGCAGAGGGTTGGAAGGTCAAACGGGTCTAAATTCCTGCCATGACAGCTGCCACTTCCTCTTCTCCTTCCACCGCTCCCACCTTCCGGTTTCCCGGATGGCGAGCCCTGGACAAGAAAGCCTGCTTCACTCCGTCTCACCTCACCTGGGAGCGTCCGCTCGACCTGCATCCGGAGGCGGAGGTCACACGGTTCCTCATCCTCGGAGACACCGGCTCCGGCAATGAGGATCAGCACCGTGTGGCGCAAAACAGCTGGAAGACCTGCCAGGAACGCGGGGCCGACTTTGTGCTGCTGCTGGGAGACAACTTCATCCAGCAGGGGGTGTCCGGACTGGAAGACGAGCAGTGGCGGACGAAGTTCGAGGAGGTGTATGAGCACGAGCTGCCGTTTTACGCCGTGCTCGGCAACCACGACCTCCGGGGCGACTGGCGGGCGCAGATCGCCTACAGCTACCAGAGTGAGCGCTGGATCATGCCCGGCGTCAACTATTCCTTTCAGGCGGGGCCCCTGGAGCTGTTCGGGATCAACACCACCTGTACCGTCTGCTCCCTGTGGACCCTGCAGCGTCCGAAGCGGACCCCGTGGCGGCTCGTCTTTGGGCACCGCCCCCTGGCCACCCGCGGCCGACACCGCGGGATGACGTGGCTCGAACGCCAGCTCATCAAGTGGGCGCATCCGGACGTCTACTGTGCCGGACACAACCACCTGCTGGAGCACACCCGCTGGGGCGGCATCGACCTCATCACCTCCGGAGGCGGGGGCAACCCCATTCATCCGGCGCTGTATTCCGATGTGCCCGAGGGCGAATTTCTGGAGGAAACAATGGGGTACGTGTGGATGGAAGTGACGACCACCCGGCTGGAGGCCCACTTCTTCAATGACAACGGCGAGTTCCGTTACGTGTTCTCGCGTACCCGTCAGGAGAGCTGAGGTCGCTCTGAAGGAAGGGACAGCGTCACCTTGGTGCCCTGTCCCGGAGCACTCTGGAGGTGCAAGGCGCCGTACTGAAGCTCCATGAGCTCCTTGCAGAGGATCAGCCCCAGTCCGGTGCCCTTCTCATTGGCCGTGCCCAGGGTGGTTCCTGACTGATCCAGCCGAAACAGCCGGGCCTGCTGCTCCTGCGTCATCCCCACGCCTTCGTCCTGAATCTGCACCAGCACATCCCGTCCCTCCATCCAGGCGTCTACCGAAATGCACCCACCGGTGTGTGTGAACTTGACGGCGTTGGTCAGCAGGTTCTGCAGCACCAGCGACATCATGGTGCTGTCGGCAAAGACCCGCAGGTTCCGGGGCACCTCGTGCCGTAACGCAATGCCCTTGCGCATCGCGTTTCCACGCACCAGGTCAAAGGTGTTCTCCACCAGGTCGGTCATCCCCAACGGCTCGGGCGCATAGCCGAGCTTCCCGGACTGCAACCGGGTCCACTGCATCAGGTTCTCAATCAGGTTGAGCAGGTTCCGGGCTCCCGTGTGGATGTGCTCGGCGTAAGAACGCAGCTCCTCCGGTGTGAAGCCCTGGAGGTCGCCCGAGAGGATTTCCGAGAAGCCCAGGATGGAGTGGAAGGGACTCTTGAGGTCATGTGAGATGACGGAGAAGAGCTTGTCCTTGTTGGCATTGAGCAGCTTCAGCTCCTCCTCCAGGGACTTCTTCTCCGTGATTTCCATCTGCACGCCCACGTAGTGCGTGACCTGGCCCTGTTCGTTCTTGAGCGGCCCCAGGGACAACTGGTTCCAGAAGGGGACTCCATCCTTGCGGTAGTTGAGCAGCTCCACGCGGCAAGGGCGCTCCTCTCGCAACGCCGACCGGATCTCTTCCACCGCCTCAGACGCCGTGTCACCGCCCTGCAGGAAGCGACAGTTCTTCCCAATCACCTCTTCCGGCTCATACCCCGTGATGCGGGTGAAGGCGCCATTGGCATAGATGATCGGACGGTCCGGACGCTGGAAATCCGCAATCGTGATGCCCTCCTGCGTGTCTTCCACGGCCCGGCGGATCAGGCTCAGCTGCTCCTCCATGTACTTGCGTGGCGTCACGCTCTCATGAGAAATCGCTGCCCAGCGCTGCCCCTCGGCACAAAACGCAATGGCCCGGAGCAGAAACCAGCGCCGCTCCTGGGGCGAGTGGCACGGGTACTCCCACTCAAAGCTCTGCAGGTCCCCTTCCAGCACCCGCTTCAGCCGCTCCGCAATCAGCGAGGCTTCCTCCTGCTCTGCGCCACAGGACGTTTCACAGACCTTGATGTAGTTGCTGCCAATACCGCTACTGGATTCCTCCCAGCCGTTCTCCATGCCAAATTGCCGCCACGCCGCATTGACCGCAACAATCTCTCCGGAGCCATCCAGAATCGCCAGGTGGGAGTCCAGAGAATCCAGGGCTGCTTGCAAAAACGCGGGCATGGGAAGCACGATTCGTGTGGTATCCATAGCGTGCTTTCTGGGTTGGGTTGAGAGAGTCTTCTGCGGAAGTGCAGCAGATAATGCGGGAAGCTGTGGTCCGAACCGCCCTTTCTGGAGGGAAACTCGTGACAAATTTATTGTAATATGAGCTAATATGAGAAAATTGTAAACGTGTTTCCAATTTTCTTTTGTAAACTAACACGAAATTCACGAATTCTCACGTGAAATAGGGGCTGGACGGGTTTGGTGCCTGAAATGCAGACAGATGGGGATCACATCGGTGTGCTTTTGCGTTAACCCCTGAAGAGACGGGCCTCATGGGAGCACCAACAGAGTCCACTTCCGGAGACGCTCAAACCAAGGAATCCATGAAAATCTTAATCATTGACGATGAGCCCTACGTCGAGGCTCTGGTCAAAGGATGGTTCCGGGGGACCAGCTATCAGTTCGACTACCTGGCCAACGGCGAGCCGCTGATGCACAATGGCGCCAGCATGGTGAGCGAGTACGACCTCGTTTTGCTGGACAAACAGATGCCCGAGGTCGACGGCCTGGAACTCGGCAAGCGCCTCCGGGAGCTGTACCCCAACCTGGTCACCGTGATGGTCACCGGGTTTGAAAGCACGGAAACGCTCGTCTCGGCGTTCCGGGACTGCGGGTTTGACGACTACATCTCCAAACCCTTCGACTCGCGCAAGCTCCAGGACGCGCTCCTGCGGGCGCAAAAGCTCTTGCAGCAGCGCAAGGCCTACTCCAGTGAGTACCAGCTGAACGAGTCGCTGCGCATGCGGGCCGTGGAGCGTCCTCATGCACTGGTCGGACAGTCTCCCCGTTTTCAGGAAATGCTGGGGCTGGTCCACAAGTTTGCCCCGCTCGATGGCCCGGTTCTCATCCGGGGCGAAACCGGCAGCGGGAAGGAGCTCGTGGCCCGCGAGATCTACAAGTACAGCCGCCGCTCCGCAGGCCCGTTTGTCGCCGTCAACTGTGGGGCCATTCCGGCCGAGCTGTTTGAGAGTGAGCTGTTCGGACACGAAAAGGGCTCCTTCACCGGCGCCATCAGCAAGAAGGAAGGCCTCGTCAAGCTGGCCGATGGAGGCACCCTCTTCCTCGATGAAATCGGAGACACGCCCCTGCCGCTGCAGGTCAAGCTCCTCCGGATGCTGCAGGAAGGCGAGATCCTCCCCGTGGGCAGCACCCGGACCCTGAAGGTCAACGTCCGCGTCATCAGCGCCACCAATCAGTCGCTGGAAGAACTCGTCAAGGCCCGCCAGTTCCGGGAAGACCTCCTCTACCGCCTCAACGTCTTCTCCATTCATGTCCCCAGCCTCCGGGAACGCATTGAAGACATCCCCCTGCTGGCCCAGCATTTTGTGGAGAAGTGCGGGAACCTGAACCCCCTGGTTCGCGACATTGAACCCGAGGCCCTGCAGTGGCTGTCGGGCTTGCCCTGGCCGGGCAACATCCGGGAGCTGGAAAACGTCATCCAGCGGGCCTGTGCGCTGGCCGAACAGACCCAGCTGACGCTGCGGGACTTCAGCACCGACCCCACCTTCAACGAGGTCGAAGTGACTCCGCCTCCCGCGGCTCCCAACTTCCTCCGCAAGCCCACTGGGTATGCGCGGCTGTGGGAAACCTTCCGGGCCCATGACTCGAAGCTCTGGACCATCCAGAACCTCGAGCAGGCTCGCGAGCAGCTCAAGGAAATCCTCAGCACCGCCCAGTACGTCAAGTTCGGACACTTCGGGCGCATCCAGACCGAAGAAGACCGCGAGCTGGACCTCTACCTCAGCTACGTCAGCCCCCTGACGCAGGACCTGGAAGAGGTCTCCATCAAGTTTGCCTTCTACAGCTCCGAATCCATTGGACGGGCGCCCATCTCGCCAACCCTGCAGTTCCGGGGAGACCGCATCCGCCTCGACTCCGTGGTGCAGCCGGTCAAGAAGGGGCTTCCGGATACCTACCTCTTCAACCTGCTCTACCCCACTCGGCACCGGAACCAGACCATCAGCATCTCACAGCAGCACGTCATCCGGGCCCTGGTCCTCCGGTACGCCCAACTCGACGTCCCCCCTCGTCCTCTGAAAAAAATCTTCAGCGAGGTCATGGACTTCCTGGTGGATGACGAGTTGATGAACCAGGGCTGCGAACTGCCTCACGATGGGTTGGAAGCCATGCGGGGCTGCCTCTGCAGCAAGGCACACGTCTTCTCCGGATTCTCCAGCAAGCTCAAAGCGAATCCGGACCTCGTCCACGCAGAAATCCTCAAGGTCTTCAATCAATACGGAATCGCTGCCTGATGCCCCAGCCGTCCCTCTTCCTGTTCCGCCGGGATCTGCGGTTGCACGACAACACGGGCCTGCTTCATGCGCTTGCGCAGGGGGCTCCCGTTTTGGCCGCCTTCATCTTTGATCCTCGCCAAACGGAGCCGCACCCGTATCGCAGCGAGCCCGGATTTGCCTTTCTGCTGAATGCCCTTCAGGCCCTTGACCACGAGCTGCGCGCCTCCGGAGGGCGCCTGCACTGCTTCCAGGGACCTCCGGAAGACGTCCTCAAGGCGCTGATTCCTGAGCTCTCGTCGGTGCACGTCAACCGAGACTTCACGCCCTTCAGTCGCCAGCGTGATCAGCAACTCGAGGCCCTCTGCCAGGAACACGGCACTCCCTGGACCGCGCACAACGACCTCCTCCTCTTGCCTCCGGAAGCTGGAGTGAAGGCCAACGGAAGCCCCTACACCGTTTTCACTCCGTTCTACAAAAACGCTCAGAAGCAGCTCATTGACACTCCGGTGCCCTTTACGCAGGGCTCCTTTGTCACCGAAACGCCTCAAGCCGCTGTGGCCTTCCAGACCTCGCTGGAGGCCTTTGGAACCCCAGAAGCCGGAGGACGTCCGGAAGCGCTCAAGATCCTCCAACGTGCTGCCGACTTCCAGCAGTATGAAGGCACCCGTGATTTCCCGGAACAGGCGGGCACCACCCGCCTCTCGGCGCACCACAAGTTCGGAACGGTTTCAGCGCGGGAAAGTTGGCACCACCTCGCTCAAGCCCTGGGTGCCGACAGCGGACTCGTCCGGCAGCTGTACTGGCGGGACTTCTTCACCCACATCGCCTGGCACTTTCCACATGTGTTTGGGCAGGCCTTTCAGAAGCGCTTCGACGCGGTTCCCTGGAAAAACAACCCGGCGCACTTTGACGCGTGGTGCCAGGGAAAAACCGGGTTTCCCATTGTGGATGCCGGCATGCGGGAGCTGAACGAGACCGGCTACATGCACAACCGCGCCCGGATGATCACGGCGTCCTTCCTGACCAAGAACCTGCACATCGACTGGCGGTGGGGCGAGCGCTACTTTGCCCAGAAGCTGGTGGACTACGACCCCTGCGTCAACAACGGAAGCTGGCAGTGGGCGGCCTCCACCGGATGTGACGCGCAGCCCTACTTCCGGATCTTCAATCCGTGGCTCCAGCAGCAGCGCTTCGACCCTGCGGCTCGTTACATCCATCGCTGGGTTCCCGAGCTTCAGGGCACCTCCCCCCGGCTGCTGTCCAAGCTCGAGGACTCCCCACAGGCGCTGCTGGGGTACCCGGCGCCCATCGTTCAGCACAAGGCTTCCAGCCAACACGCCAAGCAGATGTTTGCCCAACTTTCCTCCTCAGCATGACCTCCCGACTTCTTCCCTGGTGGCTCGGCCTGCACGCCCTGACGTTTTGGGCGCTCGGCGCGCTCTTCCTCCTTGATCCTGAAACCTGGGGCACTCAGGTTTCCCTCACGCCCGCTCACCCTGCCGGCATTGCCGAGCTGATGACGCTTTACGGCGGGCTGGAGTGTGCCCTCGCGGCGCTGCTGACCTGGGGCGTCCTGAAGCCTCACTTCCGGATCACGGCCCTGCAGATCCTGCTCGTCTGCTACGCGGGCCTCACGTTCGGGCGGACCCTGGGGCTCCTCCGCCATGACCTCTGGGACCACGGGTTCACGCTGCAGCTGTTTGCCATTGAAGCCGGCACCACCCTCATCAGCGCGTTCTTCTACTTCCGAGGCCAGTCATGAGCGCTTCTCCCCAACACTGCATCGTCATCGGCGCCGGTATCTCCGGGCTCATGGCCGCTACCGAAATGCAGGCCTTTGGGCTCCGGGTGACCGTGCTGGACAAGGGACGCGGCGTTGGAGGCCGGATGGCCACCCGACGCATCAACACGGCCTCCGGACCGGCTTTGCTCGATCATGGCGCCCAGTTCTTCACGGTCCGGGACCCGCTGTTTGCAGAATGGGTGCAGCAGTGGCGAACCCTGGAGCTCGTTCAGGAGTGGACCCGGGGCTTCGGCAAGGAAGACGGGCACCCCCGCTACTTCTGCCCCAACGGCATGACTGCCATTGCCAAGCACCTCGCTTCCCAGCTGACCGTCCGGACGCAAGCGCGCGTGCAGACCCTGCACCTCCGTGACGAAGGGTGGCAGCTCACGCTTGAGTCCGGAGAGGTGCTGCAGGCAGACGGACTCCTGCTGACGGCCCCGGTGCCCCAAAGCCTGACGCTGTTGCGGTCCGGGAACCTGGAGTTGACGCAGCAGGACCAGAAGAACCTCGAGTCCCTGCAGTACGACCCGTGCCTGGCAGCACTTGTTCTTGTGGAAGAGAGCCCGGCGCTTCCGGAGCCTGGGGCCCTGCAGCTTCATGCGGAACCGCTGGCATGGATTGCCGACAACGCCCGGAAGGGCATCTCCGATCGCCCCGCGCTGACTCTGCATGCGGGTCCGGAGTTTAGCGCCGCCCACTGGGACGCCGACCCGCAGGCCACCGCTCAGCGACTGATGGACGCCGCTCAGGAGCATGCCACCTTCCAGCCCATTGAAGCGCAGCTGCACCGCTGGCTCTACAGCCAGCCCCGGAATCCGTGGCCGGAGCCTTCGTACCTTCCGCAGTGTGTACTGCCACTGGCACTGGCTGGAGATGCCTTTGGACACGCCCGTGTCGAAGGCGCGACCCTCTCTGGACTGTCGGCAGCCGAGCAGCTCCTGATCCGTTTTTCCCGCTGATGCACCTGTTTGTTTTGACTCCTCTTGACCTGAATCCTGTATGAAGACTGGAATCCTCCTTGTCAACCTGGGCACTCCGGACGCGCCCCGTCCTCCGGAAGTCCGCCGCTACCTCAAGCAGTTCCTCAGTGACCCTCGGGTCATTGACATCAACCCGGTGCTGCGTTGGCTGCTGCTGAACCTGATCATCCTCCCGATCCGCTCCCGCAAGTCCGCCAAGATCTACCAGACGGTCTGGACAGAAGCCGGGTCGCCTCTGCTGGTGTTTGGGCAGCAGCTGCAAAGCGCGCTTCAAGAACGCATGGGCGAAGTGCCGGTGGTACTGGCAATGCGCTACGGGAACCCGTCCATTGAGTCGGCCATGACGCAACTGCGGCAAGCCGAGTGTGACCGGGTCGTGATGGTGCCGCTGTTTCCGCAGTACGCCTCCAGCTCCTCCGGATCGGCCATTCAGGCGGTTTATGAGGAAGCTGGGCGGCACTGGAACACGCCTCACCTGGACGTCGTGCCTCCCTTCTTCGACCGGACTGAGTTCCTCCAGGCCTTTGCTGAAATCGGAGCGCCGTACCTTCAGGAGCGTCCGGATCACGTTCTGTTCAGCTTCCATGGCATTCCAGAACGCCACGTCCGCAAGAGCGATGACACCGGAAAGTGGTGCCTGAGCCAGCCCGATTGCTGCGCCACCTTGCGTCCGGAAAACCGAAACTGCTACAGCGCCCAGTGCTACCACACGGCCCAGCGCCTCGCCGCGCTGCTGGGGCTTCCAGAAGGAAGCTGGTCGGTGTCCTTTCAGTCTCGGCTGGGACGCGACCCGTGGCTCAAGCCCTACACCGACCACGTCATTGAGGAGCTCGGGCAGGCAGGAAAGAAGCGACTGGCCGTTTTCTGCCCCGCCTTTGTGGCCGACTGTCTGGAAACGCTGGAAGAAATTGGCGAGGAAGCGCTGGAGACGTTCCAGGAAGCCGGAGGCGAGCACCTGCAGCTCATCCCCTCCCTCAACGCCCACCCGGCTTGGGTCTCAGGGCTGGAGCAGCTCGTCCGGGAGCACCTGCCTGAGCCCGTCTGAAAGCGCCCGGTTCTTGCATTTTCGGGGGCAGCCCGCATCGTTTCCTGACAGGAGCCCCCATGAAATTCATTGAGCTGTCGCGGAGTAACTACTTCCGCGTGACCAGTCGCTCGGCCTTCAACGCCATCTGCGTCTCCTACGGCCTCCGCCCCCTTGCTCCGCAGTCTGGTGCCAAGCGTGGAGAGGTCAGCTTCGTCATTTCTGATGGCAAGTCCACCAAGGGAGAGAGCATCCACTCCTTCAAGAAGGAGCTGGCGGCCATTCTGGAAGACGGTGAGGTGTGTATCGTCCGGACCATCGGGTTCGTCCAGGACTCAATTGAGGAACTGCACGGCAAGACGATTGCGTTCAATTCCTCAGGCGAGGAAATCGTCATCGACCTGGATGACGTCTATGGGCAGGTCGAAGAAGAGTGGGACGCCTCTGCTTCACCAGTAGAGGAATGAGGACCGCCCCTGGCGAACCAGGGACGCCCGGCAGGCTTCAGTCTGCGATGGTCCGCTGCGTCTGTTCGCCGAGGCCTTCAATGCCCAGCCGCATCGTCTGCCCGGTCTTGAGGTAAATCGGCTCCGGCTTCTGTCCCATGCCGACTCCGGGAGGAGTTCCGGTTGAGATGATGTCTCCAGGCTGAAGGCTGAAGAACTGGCTGAGGTAGCTCACCAAATGGGCCACGCCATACACCATGGTCTGGGTGCTGCCGTTCTGGTAGCGATGCCCATCCACTTCCAGCCACATTCCCAGGTTCTGCGGATCGGGCACTTCGTCTCGTGTCACCAGCCACGGACCAATCGGTCCGAAGGTGTCGCAGCTCTTGCCCTTCACCCACTGCCCGGCCCGCTCCAGTTGGAAGGCCCGCTCGGAGAGGTCGTTGACCACGCAGTACCCCGCGACGTGTTCCAGCGCCTGCGCCTCGTCGACGTACTTTGCCGGCTTGCCAATCACCACGCCCAGCTCCACTTCCCAGTCGGTCTTTTCAGAACCTCGTGGAATGCGCACGTCGTCATCCGGACCACAGATCGCGCTCGTCGCCTTGAAGAAGATCACCGGCTCTGGCGGCACCTGCATTCCGGATTCGGCGGCGTGGTCGGCATAATTCAGTCCAATGCAGACAAACTTACCCACCCCCTGCACACAGGGCCCCAGCCGAGGATTCCCAGACACTTCCGGGAGAGACTGCGGGTCAAGCCCCGCGAGGTGACTGAGGTTTTCCGGAAGCAACGTCTCTCCACCAACGTCTGTGATGACGCCGGAGAGGTCTCGGATGGTTCCATCTGCGTCCAGCAGTCCCGGCTTCTCTTCTCCCGGATTTCCGTAGCGCAACAGCTTCATGTGGTTCCTTGTGTGTGAAGGGTGTTTGGATGATCGTCAGGGCTTCCTGCTCAGGAGCAGTCAACCGGACTCGGAAAGTGCCTCGGAGCGAGGCACGAGGATGTTTCGTCGAGACCACGCGACAATGTGCTCCTCCAGCTCATGGATCGCCTGTTCCAGGGGACCCGTCTGGATCAGCCGGGCCATCTTGCGGTGTCCCTCGAGCGAGGCCTGAGTCGCTTCATCAGAATGGGAGATGTAGTGGCGCATCGTCTCAATCATGGAGTTGATGTGGTCGTAGTGTTCCAGCAGGAAGCGGTTGCCGCTCAGGAGGAAGAAGCTGCGGTGGAACTCCGTGTCAAGGCTCAGGTAGGCCTCTCGGTCCGGACTCTGCTGGTGGACCTCCATGCGGGCCAGCACCGACTCCAGGGTTTCATGCAGGGCGACCGAGTTCCGCTGCACCGCATACCGCAGCGCCTGAGACTCCAACGCAAAGCGCAGCTCGCAAAACTCTACCAGTTGCTCCTGGTCCATGGAGAAGACCTTGTAGCCCTTGTGGGTCTCCGACACCACCAGCCCCTCGGACTTCAACAGCGAAAGGGCTTCTCGAACCGGAGTCTTGCTGATGCCCAACGCCTGCGACAGCGAGGCCTCCGTCAGCGCCTGCCCCAGCTCCAGCTCCCCCCGGATGATGCCCTCACGGATCGCCTCCACCGAGGCCTCCACCAATGACTTCGGACGCTTCTCCAGTTCCAGCACAAACAATTTCCCCCTGTAGTGATGATGCTCAAGAATCGCGGGATGCTCCCCATTGTACGGCACTTGGAAAAAAGTGCTTGCCCTTTAGCTCGTCTAAACAAATATTAGACATTGTATATGATATCTCAAGCAAGAATTCGTGCAGGAGGTATCAGCATCCCCAAGCTCCCTTACTCCCTGGAGGATCCATGAAACGGTTGAAATCATTGTTTATTGCCGCCACGGCCCTGAGCCTACTGGCCGTTCCGCTGCAGGCTCAGACGCGCATTGCCATGGTGGTCAAGAGCCTCGGCAACGGCTTCTTTGAGGCGGCTCGAGACGGGGGCATGGACGCGGCCAAGGAACTGGGTGACGTCGAGTTGATCTACACCGGACCCACGGCTGCCACCGCTGAGGGCCAGATTGAGGTCATCAACTCGCTGATTGCTCAGCGGGTGGACGCGCTGGTGATCTCGGCCAATGATCCGGACGCGCTGGTCCCCATCACCAAGCGAGCCATGAGCCGTGGCATTGCTGTGGTGTCCTTTGACTCCGGAATCGCCAAAGACGGCCGGATGATGCACCTCAACCCTTCCAACAACGCCCTCATTGGCTACAAGCAGATCAAGATGATCAGCGACACGCTGGGCGGCAAGGGAGAGATTGCCATCCTCAGCGCCACCGCGCAGGCCACGAACCAGAACATCTGGATTGAGGAAATGAAGAAGACCCTCAAGAATTCGGAATTCAAGGGCCTCAAGCTCGTCAGCACCGTCTACGGCGATGATCAGTCGGACAAGAGTTACCGCGAGGCCCTGGGGCTGTTCAGCAGCCACCCGAACCTCAAGGGCATCATCGCGCCGACCACCGTTGGCATTGCCGCTTCTGCGAAGGCGGTGGAAGACAAGGGCCTCGTTGGTCAGATCTATGTCTCCGGACTGGGGCTGCCTTCCGAAATGATCGGACACGTCAAGGCAGGCTCGGTCGATACCTTCGCCATCTGGAATCCGATCGACCTGGGCTACACGGCGACCTACCTCGGGTATCGCTTTGCCAAGGAGCAGGTTTCCAACAACCAGGTGGAAGCCGGGCGCATGGGCACCATCACGTTCGATGAGAACGGGGAAGCCGCCATGGCCGAGCCGTTCACCTTTGACAAGGGGAACATCGACCAATTTGCTCAGATCTTCTGATCGAGCCGGACTCGCTTCTCTCCTGGCACCCTGTCATGGGAATCGTTTTTCCTGGGACAGGGTGTTCATTTCTCACGTGGCTTCCGTGACGGCACCTCTCCTTGAGCTCAGTGGCATCAGCAAGCGCTTCCCGGGCGTCCGGGCGCTGCACCAGGCAGCCTTCCAGCTGCATCCGGGAGAAGTGTTGGCCCTCATCGGCGAAAACGGCGCCGGCAAGTCCACCCTCGTCAAGATCCTCACCGGGCTCTACACGCCCGACGACGGCACGCTCCACCTCAACGGCACCCCCACCCGCCTCAGCTCTGCCCGAGACGCCTGGACCGCTGGCATCACCGCCATCCACCAGGAAACCGTGATGTTCCAGGAACTCAGCGTCGCCGAAAACATCTTCATCGGCCACCTGCCTCAAAAAGGCGTTCGGGTGGACTGGGCCGAAATGAAGCGCCGAGCCCAGGAACTGCTGGACCAGCTGGAGGTGGACCTGCACCCGGATGAGCGCTTGAAGAACCTGAGCATCGCGCAGCGGCACATCGTCGAAATCGCCCGGGCGCTTTCGCATGATGCGCAGATCGTCATCATGGATGAACCCACGGCCGCGCTCTCGCAGCGGGAGGTTGAAGACCTCTACCGCATCGTCCGGAGCCTCCGGGAACAGGGCAAGGGCATCCTCTTCATCTCCCACAAGTTTGAAGAAGTCTTTGAGCTGGCCGACCGCTACGTCGTTCTGCGAGACGGCGAGGTTGTGGGAACCGGCGCCATGGAAGCCGTCACTCAGGAAGACCTCGTGCGGATGATGGTCGGACGCCCGGTGGATCAGGTCTTCCCGAAGGTGACGGTTGAGCCTGGACCCGTCCTCCTTGAGGTGGAGAACCTGCGGCATCCCACCGAGTTTGCCGACATCTCCTTCTCCCTGCGGTCCGGGGAGATCCTTGGCTTCTACGGGCTCGTCGGGGCTGGACGGACGGAGGTCATGCAGGCCCTGTTCGGGCTCACCCGTCCTTCCGGAGGCACCATCCGCCTGGAAGGCCAACCGGTTGCGCTTGCTCGCCCTGCCGACGCCATTCAGGCCGGCATTGTCTATGTTCCGGAAGATCGTCAGGGCTCCGGAGCCATCCTCCCGCTGAGCATCCGAGACAACATCACCCTGCCTTTGCTCAGGGAAGTCGTCGGGGGCTGGAAGCTGAACACGGAGCGCGAGCTGCAGCGGTCCCGGGAATACGGAACTCGCCTGGACCTGAGGGCCTCAAACTGGGGCCAGCACGTGGAGGAGCTGTCCGGAGGCAACCAGCAGAAGGTGGTGATCGCCAAGTGGCTCGCCACGCAGCCCAAGGTGATCATCCTCGATGAGCCCACAAAGGGCATCGACGTGGGTTCCAAGTCTGCCGTCCATGCCTTCATGGGCGAGCTGGTTCAGCAGGGCCTCGCCGTGATTCTGGTCAGCTCCGAGCTTCCGGAGGTGCTCGGCATGGCCGATCGCATCGCCGTGATGCGATCCGGACGCATTCACCAGGTCTTCTCTCGAGAGGAAGCGTCTGCAGAAAAAATTGTTGCCGTGGCCCTGGACACCCCACTTCCGGAGGTCGCATGAGCAGACGCCCCCACCACCGTGAATGGGTTCTGGGCGGGCTCGTCCTCAGCCTGATGCTGCTCATTGGGGTACGCGCGCCGGTCTTTCTCTCTTGGGAAAGCCTGGATGCGCTGCTGACCGATGTCTCCATTTTGACGATGATGGCGCTCGCGCAGATGCTCGTCATCCTGACTCGGGGAATCGACCTCTCCGTCGCCTCGAACCTCGCGCTGAGCGGAATGGTGGTCGCCCTGCTCGGAAAGGCGGCTCCGGACCTGCCGCTGCTGGTGCTCATCGCCCTTGCCGTCCTCAATGGCGCTGTGCTGGGCATCGTGAATGGAGGCCTCATCGCCGGCCTGGGCATTCCGCCCATTGTGGTCACCCTGGGTACCCTGAGCATGTTCCGGGGCCTGATCTTTGTGATCAGTGGCGGCGAGTGGATTTCCTCACACGAGATGCCCGCCGCATTTCTGGACTTTCCTCGGGAGCGGTTACTGGGGCTGACGCACCTGGCGTGGTTGGCGCTGCTGATGCTCGTTCTGGTTCACTTTCTCCTCAAGCACAGCCGGATCGGCCGGGAGCTGTATGCCCTTGGCGGCAACCCGAAGGCAGCGGTGTACGTGGGCATCCCCATCGCACGGCGCCAGCTCTTCGTCTACACCTTCACCGGAGCCGTGTCCGGACTGTGCGGGTACCTGTGGGTCGCCCGGTACGCCATCGCCTACACCGAGATCGCCTCCGGGTTTGAGCTGCAGGTGATCGCAGCGTGCGTGATCGGAGGAGTCAGCATTGCCGGAGGCATTGGCTCGGTCGCGGGATGCGTCCTTGGGGCCTTGTTCCTCGGTGTGATCAACAACGCGCTCCCGGTCATTAACGTCTCTCCCTTCTGGCAGATGGCCATTTCCGGAGCCGTCATCCTCGCCGCGGTCGTAGTCAACTCCCGAGAGGAGAAGCAGCAGGGCAAGCGCATCCTCCCGGTTTCGGAGGCGCCTCATGGATAAATCCGTCCGGCCCCAGGATTCTGCGCGTGTCATTCCCGATCGTCTGCCACTGGGCCTGAAGGAGGCGCTGCTGCGCTGGGAGGTGCTGCTGGTTGTGCTGCTGGCGCTGGTCATTGCCGTCAACTCCAGCCTCTCCCCCTACTTCCTGGACCTCTACAACCTGGCAGACAGCACCGTCAATTTTTCCGAGAAGGCCCTGATCGTCCTCTCAATGACACTGGTGATCCTCTGCCGCGACATTGACCTCTCGGTAGCGTCCATCATTGCGCTGGCGTCCGTGGGCGTGGGCCTCGCACACCAGGCGGGCGTTCCGGGAGAGGTGTTGCCGCTGGTCGGAATTGCCATTGGCCTGCTTGCGGGCGCCCTGAACGGCTGGATCGTCACGCGCTTTGCGGTTCCGTCCATCGTGGTCACCATCGGCACCATGTCCCTTTACCGGGGCATCGCCTACGTGGTCCTGGGCGACGAAGCCTTCACCCGCTACCCGGCGGAGTTTCTTTTCTGGGGTCAGCACTACGCGTTTGGGCTGATTCCGCTGGAGTTCCTCATCTTCCTCGGGTTTGCCCTCGTCTTCGGACTCGTCCTGCACGGGACCGTGCTGGGCCGGCACCTCTATGCCATTGGCAACAACCCCGTTGCCGCTCGCTTCACGGGCCTTCCCGTCGACCGCTACCGGCTGGGCCTCTTCATGGTCAGTGGCTTCATGTCCGGCATTGCTGCCGTACTGCTGACAGGACGCATTGGGAGCACCCGTCCCAACATTGCCATGGCCTGGGAACTGGAGGTCGTCACCGTCGTTGTCCTCGGTGGTGTCAGCATCATGGGGGGCTCCGGGACCATTCCGGGCGTCGTCCTTGCCGTGTTCCTGATGGGCATGGTGACCTTTGGGTTGGGCCTGATGAATGTCCCCGGAATCGTCATGACCATCTTCATCGGAGGCTTGCTGATCACCTCCATTGCGCTGCCCCTTGTGGTGCGACGCCTCACTCGCTCCTGAACGGGCTCCGTCATGCAATCGCCTGCTTTCCGGATGCCCTTCACTTTCATTGATGCTTCACCTTCCCTTGATTCTGAAAGGAGGTTCGAATGAACCAGATTGACCTGCACGGCCAGAGTGCCGTGGTCACCGGAGCCGCCCAGGGCCTGGGCTTTGCCATTGCTCAGCGCCTGTTTGAGTCCGGCGCTGCCGTCAGCCTGTGGGACGTCGATGGTCCCATGCTGGAGCAGGCTCTTGAGCAGCTCGGTCCCTCCGACCACCTTCACACGCAGGTGGTTGATGTCGCCAACCTGGCTTCGGTTGAAGCGGCCACGGCAGCGACCCGGGAAGCCTTTGGACGCGTGGACATCCTCGTGGCAAACGCCGGGATCGCGGGTCCCAACCACAAACTCTGGGAGTACCCGGTGGAGGCCTGGCAACAGGTGATGGACATCAACATCAATGGCGTCTTCCACTGCAACCGCAGCCTGGCCCCGCTGATGGTGGCCCAAAAGTATGGGCGCATCGTCAATGTCGCCTCCATTGCCGGCAAGGAGGGCAACCCGAACGCTTCTGCCTACAGTGCCTCCAAGGCCGCTGTGATCGCCCTGACGAAGTCGCTGGGGAAGGAGCTGGCCGGGCTCGATGTGGCCGTCAACTGCATCACCCCGGCTGCCGCCCGGACCCGCATCTTCGACCAGATGACCCAGGAGCACATCGACTTCATGCTCTCCAAGATCCCCCGGAACCGCTTCCTCGAAGTCAAGGAAGCCGCTGCGCTGGTGGCCTGGCTCGTCTCTCCGGAAAACTCCTTCACCACTGGGGGCGTCTTTGACCTCAGTGGCGGCCGAGCGACCTACTGAGGAGGGACATGACACCCGTCACCATCAAAGACGTCCGGGCCTACGTCCTCGAGCAAACCGGGTCCGGCGGCGACTATCATGACCGCGAAGCCGGGCACTGGCTCGTGGACTCCCTCATTGCCACCCCGATGTCGGCGTACCCGGACTACAGGCAGTCCCGGACGAGCTTCGGCATCAACGTCATGAACAGCATTGTTGTTGAAATCGAAACCTCCGATGGCACCGTTGGTGTTGGGGCCGGACAGGGCGGAGCGCCCGCGTGCTACATCATTGAGAAGCACTTCAAGCGCTTCCTCATGGGGCAAGACCCCCGGCAGCTGAACCGCTTCTGGGACCAGATGTTCCGGGCCAGCCTCTACTACGCCGGGAAGGGCGTTCCACTCTGGGCCCTGAGTGCCGTGGACCTGGCCCTCTGGGACGTCCTGGGGCTGCTGCGGGACGAGCCCGTGTACCAGATGATCGGCGGTGCCGTGCGAGATGAGATTGCCCTCTACTGCACCGGGATCCGTCCGGACGTCGCGCAGGCCAATGGCTTCATTGGTGGGAAGATGCCCCTCGCCCACGGTCCTGCTGATCGACTGGAAGGCATCCGGGCCAACCGGGAAGCGTTCCAGGCCATGCGAGAAAAGGTGGGGCCGGACTTCATGCTGATGGCCGACTGCTGGATGGCCCTGGATGTGCCCTATGCAACAGAGCTCGCCTATGCCCTCCGGGACCTGAACCTGTACTGGCTGGAAGAGGTGCTGCCGCCCTACGACTTTGACGGACACCGACTCCTCAAGGAACGGGCGCCCTGGATGCGCTGGACCACTGGCGAGCACGAATACACGCGTTACGGCTTCCGGAAGTTGATTGAATCGCGCGCAGTCGATATCATTCAGCCGGATGTGATGTGGTGCGGCGGCCTGACGGAGCTGTTGCGGATTTCAGCCCTTGCCGCCACCTATGACGTCCCGGTGGTGCCTCACGGAAGCGGTGCCTACAGCTATCACTTTGTGATCACGCAGCCGCACTGCCCCTTCTGTGAGTACCTCAACACCAGCCCGGACTGCCTCACCTTTCCGGCCGTGTTTGGGGACATGTTCACCAACGAACAGCTTCCGGATCAGGGCCGGATCCGCCTCACGGAGGCTCCGGGGTGGGGACTGACGCTCAACCGAGAAGCCCTCAACCTGGTCCGTCCTTACGCGGAGGAATGATGGAGTTTTGGGATCCCCACTTTCACATCTGGGATGTATCGGCCCGGACGTCGAGCGGCCAAGACGGCGGCGTCCTCTTTCCGGTCCATGGGCACCCGGTGTACGACCTCAAGGCCTACGAAGCCGACCTGGCCGCGTGTGGGCTGGAGCACTCCGGAGGAGCGTTTGTGGAGGTCGTCAGCGTCTGCCACCTTCCGGAAGATGGCTGGCCCTATGAGTCGGCCTGTCTGGCAGAAGCGTGGTGGGTCTCCCGTCAGCTGGAGCGCTCTCCGCATCCGTACCGGCTGGTCGCGACCGCGCCCCTGGAGTCTCCACAGATCGACTCGGTGCTCCACGCCCTGACGCGCTACCCCGGGGTGTGCGGCATCCGTCAGATCCTCAACCATGAGCCTTCGTGGCCCCGGAACGTCCGGCTCGGGAACCTGCTGGAGCATCCGGATTGGCGAGCCGGCTTTGCCCGCCTGGAGGCGTTCGGCCTTTCCTTTGACCTTCAGCTCAACCCCCACCAGTTTTCTGCCGCAGCAGCCCTGCTGGAGTTGCATCCGGAGGTGCCGGTCATCATCAACCACCTCGGCTGCCCAACGGCTTCCGATCTCGAAGACGGCACCGTTTACTGGTCGGGCATGAAGGCCCTCGCCGCTCTCCCGCAGGTGTCTCTGAAGCTCTCCATGCTGGCCTATCCGGATCCTCACTGGGATGCTCCGGAGTCTCCGGTGCCGGCGCTCGTGCACCAGCTCATTGACCTGTTTGGGGTCGATCGGTGCTTCTTTGCCTCCAACTTTCCGGTGGACCTGAAAGACGGCTGGCCTGCCGAACGCCTCTTCACGGGCTTCCGGACCCTCGCTGAAGCCTACACGTCTGGAGAACAGCAGCAGCTGTTTGCCCACAATGCCCGCCGCGTTTACGGAGCCTCCTCATGACCCCTCTACCGACTCGGCCCCTAGGCACTTCCGGGCTGGAACTTCCGGCGCTTGGCTTGGGTGGCGCGCCCCTCGGTGAGCTGTTTCAGCGCCTGCCAGAGGCTCAGGCCCAGGCCACCCTGCAGGCTGCGTGGGAGTCCGGAATCCGCTACTTCGACACGGCGCCCTGGTACGGACATGGCCTCAGCGAGCACCGAACGGGGCACCTGCTCCGGCAACAGACGCCCGGGAGCTTCCTCTGCTCCACCAAGGTCGGACGCGTCTACACGCGCTTCCGGGGGCATCCGGATCAGGCTCCACGTCAGCCGTGGGCAGGGGGACTGCCCTTCACCCTTCGCTTCGATTATTCCTACGATGGCATCATGCGGTCGTATGAAGATAGCCTGCTGCGGCTGGGGCTGAACCAGGTGCAGGCGCTGGTCATCCACGACCTCGATTTTGGCTACCACCGGACAGAGGCCCACGTTGCCCGAAAATTCAAGGAGCTCGAAAGTGGCTGGAAGGCGCTGGATGAGCTGAAACGCTCCGGAGAGATTGCCGCCATTGGCGCAGGCATCAACGAGGAGGCGCTGATGATGCGGTTCCTCGATCAGGTTCCGCTGGACTTCTTCCTGGTGGCCATGCCGTACACGCTGATGGATCAGGAGGTACTCGATCAAGAATTTCCCGCCTGCGAGCAGCAGGGCGTGGGGATCGTGGTGGGGGCTCCGTATGCATCGGGCATTCTGGCAACGGGTCCCGCCCCAGAGGCAAAGTACCGCTACGCCCCCGCCTCTCCGGACGCACTGGAGAAGGTGCGGCGCCTCTCGGCCATTTGCGCCCGTCACCAGGTTCCCCTCAAGGCGGCGGCCCTGCAGTTTCCCCTTGGGCACCCGCTGGTTGCATCCATCATCCCGGGCGCCTTCACACCGGAGCAGGTTCAGGAAAACCGGCAACTGCTCGACATTTCCATCCCAACCGATCTCTGGCAGGAGCTTCAGCACGAAGGCCTCTTGCGTCCGGACGCTCCCGTTCCTGCAGGCTAAGGAACAGGATTGAGGAACTGGGGCATTTCACCTTCGATTCATTGGCGGGCTTCCCGCCTGCGCAGGAATGACCCCGCTCCGTCTGTCATCCCGGCGAAGGCGGGGATCCAGTCCTTGTATGAAGGGGCTTGCGTCAATGAAAATGCTCCATTTACTGAACGCTCACTCCCAGGACTTCTGGGCGCCCCGCACTTGATTGCCCCCGAAGCACCCGCTACACTGCCACCTTTACCCGCCTCCGTCCCCGTTACGGCATCATGGGTTTGGAGTCTGTCACCGATGCATCCATTGCGACCCTGCTGAAGCTTCCCACACGCCCCTTCCTCCTCATGTTTGACTCCGGTTTTGAAACCCGACGGATCCCGACCTCCGGGGCGGAAATTCACCTGCGGCATGGAGGCTCGGGGCCCCCGCTGCTACTGCTGCACGGCTACCCGCAAACGCACGTCCTCTGGCACCTCGTCGCGCCTCGCCTGCAGACGCGCTTCCATGTGATCTGCCCAGACCTGCGGGGCTACGGCGACAGCTCCAAACCCGCGGACACCGACCCGCATGCGGCCTACTCCAAACGCGCCATGGCGCAGGACTGCGTGGAGGTCATGGCGGCACTGGGCTACTCCGAATTTGCGGTTGCAGGACACGACCGAGGCGCCCGGGTGACGCACCGGCTGGCACTCGACCACCCGGAACGGGTTCAGCGGGCCTGTGTCATGGACATCGCCCCGACCTACCAGATGTTTCAGAGCACCGACCAGGAATTTGCCACCAGCTACTACCACTGGTTCTTCCTCATCCAGCCGCCGCCGCTTCCGGAACGTCTGATTGGGGCGGACCCCGAGTTTTACCTACGTGAGACGCTGAAGCGCTGGAGCGGTCCGGACGCCACCTTCTCGGAAGCCGCGGTGCAGGAATACCTCCGCTGCTTCCAGACGCCAGAGGCCATCCATGCCTCGTGTGAAGACTACCGGGCGGCCGCAAGCATTGACCTCATTCATGATGCCGCAGACCAGGATCAGCTCCTGGAGTGTCCGCTACGGGTGCTCTGGGGCAACCAGGGCTTTGTGCACCGCAAGTACGACGTCCTCGCCGTCTGGCAAACCCGGGCTCATCAGGCCTCTGGGCGCGCGCTGGACTGCGGGCATTTTCTTCCAGAAGAGGCTCCGGACGCCGTGACGCAGGAGCTGATTTCTTTTTTTGCAGATTGACTCTCACCCCCGCCATCCGTAAAGCTCTCGAAAACGCTGGCGCCTCGTGCAGGTGTCAGCCCATTCCCGCAGCTTCCGACTTCCTCAACACGACTGACTGTTCATGAACGCTCTTTCCTCCGTCCCCTCGTCCGGACGGGTGTGGATCACCTTTTACCGTGCCTGGCACCAGACGGGTGACCTGGCGGTGGTCGACGCCCTCGCTGAAGCCCTCATGGCCCAGGGGCTGGATGTTTCTGCTTTTTACGCCTACTCCCTCCGCGAACCGGAGGCTCAGGAGGCCCTGCTGCAACGAGCGGAACAGGAGCCCCCCGATGTGCTGTTAACGCTTCAGAGTTTTTCGATTGGTCGGCTGGATGAGCGGGTCTCGTTTCTCGAAACGCTGGGGTGCCCCGTCCTGCAGGTCATTGCTTCCACAGAAAATCGGGAGGCCTGGGAACGCAACCCCCGGGGGCTGACGCCCTCCAATGTGGCCATGTCGGTCGCGCTTCCGGAAACCGATGGGCGGGTGCTGACCACAGTGGTGGGCTTCAAGGAGGCACAGGAGGCCCACGCCGAGCTGGAATTTCAGGCCAAGGCCGTGGTGCCCGACCCGGCTCAGATCACTTACGTGGCCACCCTTGCCGCCAACTGGGTCCGGCTGCGTCGGCAACCGAATGCTGACAAACGCCTGGCCATCATTCTTGCCAACTACCCCAACCGCGACAGCCGCCTCGGCAACGGCGTGGGGCTGGACACTCCGGCCAGCGTCCACCGCTTCCTCCAACGCCTCCAGGAAGCCGGGTACGACGTCGGGACGCCTCCGGAGAGCGGCGACGACCTGATCCGGCAGCTGCAGGCGGGCATGACGAACGATGAGGAGCAGAGCTACGGCCACCCGGTTGCGCAGGGCCTCTCCGGACACGCCTTCCACCAGCACCTCCGGACGCTCCCGGAGTCTCTGCAGCATGCCCTGCGTCGCCAGTGGCCCGAGGCCCTCCCTCCGGAAGACGCGGCACAGATTCCGGTGGCCGGCCTGCAGCTCGGAAACGTCTTCATCGGCATTCAGCCTCAGCGCGGGTTTGGCCTCCAGACCCAGGCCATCTACCACGACCCGGAGCTGGCCCCACCGCCACACTACCTCGCCTTCTACCAGTGGATCCGGGACTCCTTTGGCGCGCACGCCCTGATTCACTTTGGCAAGCACGGCAACCTGGAGTGGCTCCCCGGAAGGAGCGTTGCCCTGGGCCCAGACGACTTCCCCCAGGCAGTGTTGGGGCCAGTTCCACACCTCTACCCCTTCATCGTCAATGACCCCGGAGAGGGCACTCAGGCGAAGCGCCGGACCTCTGCCGTGATTGTCGATCACCTCACGCCTCCCCTGACCCGGGCGGGGCTCTACGATGACCTCGACCGCGTTGAGCGCCTGCTGGAAGAGCATGCTCACTGTGAGACGCTTTACCCGGAACGCGCCCATGAGCTGGAGCATGAGATTGAGCACCTCCTCGAAGAAGCGCCCTGGCGCGCCGAGCTTCCGGAAGAAGACGACTGGCTCAATGCCCTCAGCAACTACCTCTGCGACCTCAAGGAAAGTCAGATCCGCTCAGGCCTGCACATCTTTGGTGAGGTGCCTCAGGGGGAGCGGCGCATCGACTTCCTCCTCAGCCTGCTCCGGATGTCGTCTCTGGAGCGTCCGGGCCTGCTGCAGGCGCTGCTGAATCAGCCGGCCACTTTTGATGTCGACCTCCTCAGCCGCGCCGAGCGGGATGACGTCGAAGCCCAGGCCCGGGCCTGGATCGCCCAGGAGGTGGGGCTGGAGCATGAGGGCACCGCGCTCCCCGCCCATGAGGCCCTGGCGCCACTCCGGCGCTGGCTGCAGGAGACCGTGATTCCCCGGCTGGATCGCTGCACACTGGAGCCCCAGCGCCTGCTAGACGGGCTCTCGGGCAAATTCCTTTCGCCCGGCCCCTCTGGGGCTCCCACACGAGGGCGGCTGGATGTACTGCCAACTGGCCGAAACTTCTACTCGGTGGACCCGCGCGTCATTCCCACGCAAACGGCATGGCGGGCGGGGAAGCTGCTCGCAGATGGCCTCCTGGAACGCTACCGGGCGGACCACGGTGAGTGGCCCAAAACGCTGGCGCTGGTGATCTGGGGGACCTCCAACATGCGCACAGGTGGCGACGACCTCGCCCAGGCGCTGTGGCTCTGGGGCTGTGAACCGGTCTGGGAGCCCGTCTCCGGACGCGTGGTGGACTTTGAAATCATCCCTGCCGCCACCCTGGGACGTCCGCGCGTAGACGTTGTGCTCCGGGTTTCGGGCATGTTCCGGGATGCCTTTGGAGATGCCATGCGGCTGCTCTCCACGATTCCGAAACGCCTTGCCGCCCTGGAGGAGCCCGAGGAGCTCAACCCGATCCGGGCTGCCTGGCTCGCTGATCAGCAACAGCTTCAGCAACAGGGCTACCCCACGGAAGCCGCCGCCCAACTCGCAGAACTGCGGGTCTTCAGCTCCGGACCCGGCTGCTATGGAACCGGCCTGCTGCCCCTCATTGATGCCGGAAACTGGGAGTCGCGTCAGGACCTGACCGATGTCTTCCTCAAGTGGGGAGGGCACGCCTACCGAGCCGATGGCTCCAGCAGCGAGGAGATCGACCTCCTGCGCAGCCGCCTCTCTTCCGTGGAAATCGTCCATCAGAATCAGGACAACCGGGAACACGACCTGCTCGACTCTGATGACTACTTTCAGTTTCAGGGGGGACTGCATGCGGCGGTCGCACAGCTCCGGGGACAGGCTCCTGCCACCTATCACGGAGACTCGTCCAACCCGGAAAAGATTCGGATCCGGACCCTGCAGGAGGAATTCAACCGCGTCTTCCGCAGCCGTGTGCTGAATCCGAAGTGGATCAACGGCATGCGCGAACACGGCTACAAGGGAGCCTTTGAGATGGCAGCAACGGTCGATTACCTCTTCGGTTACGACGCCACCTGTGACATTGTTGCGGATTATCAGTATGAGGAAGTCGCCAACAAGCTGTTGCTGGATCCGGAGCAGCAGCAGTTCTTCCGGGAGCACAACCCACTCGCACTCCGGGACGCTGCCCAGCGCCTGCTGGAAGCCCATGAGCGTGACCTCTGGAGCGAGGCCAACCCGGAAACGCTGGATGCGCTGGAAGCGGCTCTGGTGGAGGTCCAGGGCGAGCTGGAGTGAGCCTCAGGGACGGTCCCGAGACCGCTCCACGCGCTCAATGGCGGCATCAAACAACGCCTGACGCTCGCCCAGCCGGGCGCCGTCCCGGTAGTACATGAGGGCTCCGGAGGGATTTCCGCGCCGCTCCTCAAGGTAGCCAAGAGCATACTGCCGCACCGCCTCATCGGCCTCATGCCCCTCCAGGCGCTCAACCGCTGCCTCATACAGCCCCAGTTCCATCATATCGACGGCAAGGCGATCGGCCTCAATGCCGGTGCTGACCACTTCCTGCCGCTTGAGGTAGGGCTGCAGAAGCTGCTGCAACGCCTGCTTCATCTGCGCCATCACCTGATGCGTCGGAAGCGCTGGAACCACGCCGCTGGTGGTCGCGGAAAACGGGGTCGTCAGCGTCCGGGGAGGTCGTCCCGCTTCCTCCAGCGTGACGGTCAGCTGGCCTGCCTGGGAAACGGAGGTCTCCACAAAGCTGAGGGACGCCTTCCGGGAGCGGCAGGGGTTGCGTTCCTGGAGGTAGTTGCAGGACTTGAGGGACACCGAGCGGGAGCCCTTGCGGAAGGCATGAGCCGGCTCGGAGACCTGAGCCCTGACGGTCAGGCGGGCGGAGTCTCCGGTGGGCTGCACCTGGTTCTGCCCAAACGCCTGCAGGAGCGTTCCGGTGACCTGGGTGTTCTGCCGGATGACGTATCCGTTTTCCTGCAACAGCTGCCGAACCACGTCTGCAGCAGGCTCCGAATCGGGCGTTACCGGCTCCACCAGCACCGGCTTCGTGGTCAGGACCTCGGCTGGAGGCACCTCGAGGGTGGTTTTCAGTTCTGTGGTGGTGCTGCACCCCAGCAGGAGCAGCGCCAGTGTGGCGTTAATCCAGCGTTGTTTCAGCATCCAGAGCCTTCAGGTTGCGGAGGGCATCCACGTAGAGGCGCTTGTAGCCTCCGGCAGCAATGGCCTTGCCGTAGTAGTCGGCAGCCACCACTCGGTCACCATACGCGTGGTAGATCAGCCCCAGGTTGTAGAGGTCGGTCGACGACTCAAACAGCGGATCCTGCACCGCCTGCTCCAGCACCGTCCGGGCTTCCTCAAGCTTTCCGGCCTTGAGCAGGTCAATGGCTTCAGAGTGGTTGCCTTCATCAATCTCCAGCCGCAGCTTGAGGGCCAGGGTGCCCAGCTCATTTGCCAGCAAGCGCCCGAGGCCTCCAGCGACCTTCTGCGCCAGGGCCGCTTCATCTTCATAGGGCGTTTCCAGCACGCCGGAACCGCTGAGGCTGCGATGGAGGCGGAACTCATCAGCCTCGTTGAGGAAAATGGCTCCGCTGTAGCTCAGGGACACCTTGCCTGTGGCGCCACTGGTCACCCGGATTTCATCCCAGGCGGAATCTTCGGTTTTCTGGCAAGCCTGATACTTCGGAGGCGGATTCTTGAGGTACTGGCAGCGGCTGGCACGCCGGTAGAAGCCCAGGACGCCTTCCTGCTCAAACGCCCCGGTCTGCAGCCCCACCTGGACGCGAAGGCGAATGAGGGCCTCAATGTCAGGGCTCCTGAAGCCGGAGGTCGGACGCAGGGCCTGCAATCCGGAACGGATGCGCTCATACTCCGCCCGAGTGAGGACGGACTTGCCATCAAAGGAAAGGGTTTCGGCCACTGCAGCCGCGACGACCTCCGGATCCAGCGGAACCTGTCCGGAGCGGAGCACCTGTCCGGAACGGGTGGACACCGCCAGCTCGGCAAAGTCCGCGGGGTCGGCTTCCACCTCAACAACCAGCACCTGTGCTCGCACCAACGCCGGGTCATTTGAAACCGTCCGCTGGATTTCAACAAAGTGCCGGCTGCAGCCTCCCACCATGAGGAGCAACCAGGCGGCCCTAACGAGTAATCTCATACGCTCGCTTCTCCTCCACGGTGCTGGTACCGGCTCCGGTTTCCCCCTTCGCCTGCAGCCTGAGGGCATACCGTTCTCCAGCACTCAGGGCCAAAACCAGCTCGGTGCCTTCGTCAATGCGGTAGAGCAGGACGCTGGCATGCGTGGCCGTCCCCTCGGTTTGTTCAGTGGTCCGGACCAGCTCATTCCAGCTACGGCTCCAGTTGCAGCGCTCCCCGCAGCTTCCGGACTCTGATCGGTCTTCCAGGCGGGTCACCGCATACGACCGGGGACGCCCGTTCACCTTCCGGTTCAGGCCAAAGAGGACGTAGTAGCGTCCGGGAGTTTCCTGGTTGAAGTCTGCAAAGCGTGGCACCCCCCGGACCGAAACCCCCTTCGCCTGAAGCTGCTGAATCAGCTCCTGCTGGAGGGGGTTGTCCATGCACTCGCAGAAGAGCACCGTGTATCCGGAACGGATCGGGACCGGTTTGGCCGGGAGGTCGTGAACCCGCACCGACTGGTCACTGCAGCCCCCCGTCAGCACCAGCAGGACGAATCCGAGCAGCGCCTTCCTCATAAGCGCCACCCCACGGTGAAGGCCACAAACACCGAAGCCTCCGGGTTGGTGTCGGTCACAAATTGCTGGTACGTTGCCTGTTGACGCTCCCAGACCGGGTCGGAGGTCGTCGCAAACTCGAGGCTGGTTTCGGTCACTGGAGTGGTCCGGGAGAGGGCAGCCAGCTGGACGGCATAGTAAGCGTCTTGCTGGTCGTACCCGATCCAGGTGTTGGAGTACTGCAGGAAGGGACCCAGGTAAACCACCTCAAGGGAGGCCTGCTGTTCGGTCACCACAGCGTTGGTCGTGCGCTGCTGCACCACCTCATACTGCGTGGCTTGTCGCATCAGGCCGAGGTCCCAGCGGTGGACGTACTGCTCGAAGCGGTAGTACAGCTCCAGGGTTCCGCTCTGCAGGGTCAGTTCCGCCTGATAGGTGCGGGTTCCCACCGCCTCGGTCTGGGACTGCAGGCGCTCATCGGTGCTCGCGGTCAGGAAGTTGTAACCGACCCCGTACCCCTTCACGCTGGTCACCCCCATTTCTACGGACACCGGCAGGAACGCGTCCATCCGTCCCGAGAAATACGGGAGGCTGAGGCCAAGGTCCCAGGTAGCAGCCTGTCCGGAAGCGGGAAGGAGTCCCACCAGCAGAACCACCAGCGCCCCCGTGTGACGCAACCGGGCCTGAAGGTGTGGCAAAACAGGAGGCAACAGCATCCGAAAAAATAAGGGAACGAGGAGCCTTGCGGCAAGGAGCGTCAGTCTGCGAAACTTCCGGACAAGTTGCAATTGCTTTGGGGGCGTCCCGCCACCTCGCTGCAGCGGAAGCCCTTCCGCCCGTGTTCCAGGGCACCACTCCAAGGTGCTTTGAGATCGTGCGGGAGGCCAACACCGAGAATTACGGACGCGCTTCGGATGGAGGCGTGGGGGGACGCTCCACCTTCACCCAACGGGGCATTCCCAAGCGAGCATCGGTCAGCTCGTAACGATAGGTCAGGTACGGAAGCAGGGCCCGGCGGCACTGCAAGCGAATGGTACCGTCGGCCTCCAGCTCATAGTCCAGTTCCAATGCGGCCCGCTCGCTCGCGGCAAGACGTGGATTGACCTGATAACACACTTCCACAATCTCGTGCCAATCTCGGTCTTCCTTCCCACTGCGCCACTCAATCCACTGATCCGTCTCCGGATCATGCGTGATGGGCACCACGCTCAGGATCCGTCCCAGGTTGAAGTCCATGTAACGCCGACGCTGGTGACAAAAGGCCCGCAGGTGGTAGCGGTAGTCGGCATAAGCAATCTGGTTGGGAGACACCACCCGCTCCGAGCGCCGAGACGCTGATTGATAGGTCATCTGAAGCACCTGCTGCTCCAGCAGGGCTTGCACGAGCACACGGACCACCTCCTCATCCAACCGGATCCGGGTCAACGAGTCCACATCTTCCACCCGGAACTCCTCCCAATCCTGATTTTCCCGATACTGTGAAATCAGCCACCCGGCTCGGATCGCTCCCAAAAAGAGACGAGGCGAGGCGTGGATGTGCTGAGGCTGGAAGGCATCTTTCATGATCTTTTGCTTGCGAGAGGCATCATAACGGAGCGCCTCCGGATGCTGCTCTTCATATCGGCGCAAGGACTCCTGGGCACTTTGCCGATTCACCTCAAACACCTCCATCAGGTGCCGTGCCTTAACGCCTCCGTACCAATTCACCATATGCTCAATGAAGGCAAAGCGCAGCAGTTCCGAAATCTTCATGTGGATGATTTTCATACAGGTTGGCCCCTCGCGCCAATTGACGAAACCCGCGGGCCTGTTTAGTTTGAAGGCACAGTCACCCGTTGCAGTACCGGGGTGACGGATCCTGTCAGTCTTTTGTCTGGGGCAGTGTTCCTCAGGCCGCCTCAAATCCCAAGGAGATTTTATGCAAAACCAGTCAATCGAAATTTTCCGAAAAACACTAAATTCATTCTACCAAGACCAGGGGAAAGACGCCCCAAACGATGTCACGTACCTGACTGCCGCCTATGAGCATACAGAAGCCCTCTGGTGGGAGAACCTCAAACGCGTCCCAACCGTACGGTACCTGCTCATCGGAGAAGCGCCTCTTTATGGGGAAAAGCAGGCCTACATCTACAACGACCAGACTCCGGGCACCGCGTTTCTGGGGAAGCCCACCATCGCGCAGCTGCTCCGCCTTCAGGGAGAAAACGGAGCCCTCGCTGACAAAGCAGCGATGCTTGAGGCCATGCGTCAGCTGGGATTGGTGGTCCTGGATCTGTTTCCCTTTGCCTTCAACGCGCAGACGCAGTTCAACTATGCGGGCCTCTCTCCACAGACCCGTGCCACCTTGGCAGAGCAGTGTGGGCCCTGGCACTTGAGCCCCAAACTGGAAGCCCTCCTGCAGAAGGGGCCCAAGGTGCTGCCCTGCGGAATTCGTTACGTCCGTCTGGAGGCCTTTGCCAAACAGGTGCTCCAGGCAGTCGCTCCGGATCCTCAACGCCTTCAGATTGAGCTGGCCTGCCAGCGTCGCGCCAACGCCCCCCTGGACCTGGAACAGCTGGCTCGGCACCTGGCTTCCTGAATGCCTTCAGGCGCTTCCACACAGAAGGCTCCAGGCCACTTCCTGCAACGGCTCTGTCGGCTCTTGCGACTCTGCAACCTTGAGACGTCCAATGATCAGTCCCCTGACCATTTTCGTAGTTGTGATTTATTTTGGTTGGCCCCTGCTGCTGGCCATTGCCATCTGGCAGGCCCTGCCTCAGGGGTTCCGGAACTTTCTGCAGCTGCTGTTCTGGGGGATGATGCTCGTCATCCTCATCACCTCGTGCTAGTCACCTGATGACACGCTCAAGGAGGAAGTGCCTTCCCTGGTTCATGAGAGCAGCTCCGGAAGCCGACACTGCACGCACCCTTCGTAGAAGTTGTGGCAGAAGTCCTTGTGCAGCTCCAGCAGGCCCTGACGCTCCCCCAGCCCATTGAACGTGAGCCCGGGGAACTGCTTGAGGTGCAACCGGTGTTGCATGAAGCGCAGCTTCTGGTTGCTGGCTTCTCCGGGAAGCGCCAGGAACAGCCGAAAGAGCAGGCGCTCCAGCTCCTCCTCTCCGCGCTCCCGGGCATACGCCACAAAAAACGGCAGCAGCGCGTTGGCCCACAGCAGCACCTGCCGCTCGCGTCCCACCAGCTCCCGTCCGGAGCCCAGGTTCCACGGTTCCCAGTCCGGAGTCGTCCACAAGGCGGCAGTACGAGCCAGGGCCTCCTTCCGGAGGGAGCCCGATGACGCATGAGGCTTCAGGTCCACCAGCACCTGTAGCCAGGCCCGGAGCAACCCGGTCTGTTGCGTCTGCTGGAGGTGGTGGAACAGGGCCAGCAGGCGACGCTCTGGCGCGTGGTGAGGGCGGTAGCGCTGACGGGGCGCCTGGACCTGCTGCTGATCCGGACGTGCCTCCCAGAGGCTCTTCCAGTGCAGGAACTCCCGTCGCAGCGTCGGGTCGGTTCCTTCCGGAGGAGTCGCCTGAAGCAGGCCACAGGCGCCAAACCAGACGGACAGCACCTGAGGACGGCTGCTGCGCCACGGCTGGGCCAGGGCCTTTTCCAAAGAGCGCAAGGGGTACCGCTGGGCCAGCTCCTCAAAACGAGCGGCATGCGCGGTTTGCCCCAGGGCCTTGAAGAGCTGCTGGAAGAGCAACTCCTCCGGATCCTCCCGGGACCACCGTTCCTGAAGCACCTGGGCTCGGGCCAGAAGCCGTTGTTCCGCCGCATGCGCCACCACGCGCCTGAGGGTCATTTCCTGCTCGGGCCCCAGCGACGCCCCGCACCGCCCAGGCAGCTCGTCCTGCTCCCGGAGCTGAGTGCGCCACTCCGGAAGCGCCTGCTGCAGGTCCTCGAGGCTCTGGCTCAGGTACGGCGCCAGCTCCAGCTGCGGAACCGACTGGCCGTCTTCCCGGACGATGGCCCGCTGCGAATCCCCGTAAAGAATCACGTGCAGCACCACCGCATTGTAGGCGGGGTTTTCATGATGCCGGTGGTGGTACCATCCGGAACTGCGCCAGTGCACCTCCACCGCGCCCAGGGCCTCTCGGGCTGAGGCACCGCTTCCCAGCTCAATGCGAGCCTCCTGAAAGTCCGGGCCCTCGCTGGGGTTCCGCCACCCGGGAAACGTCACGGTCACCGGCTCCTGGTCAAGGGTCTGCAGGGGTGCGTGGTGGAACCGCTGTTGGCTCCAGATCAGCTGCAGGAAGTCTTCATGAGGGAAAGTCGAGGCAGGCATAGCAGGTACCTGGGCAAACGAGGCGACGGGCAAGGCGGCAGGAGTTCCCAGGGGCACCCCGTGTGCCGGCAGCGTTGCCTTGCAAACCACCTCGGGAGCCCCCATACTTGGGATGCTTGACACCATACCGCAAGCCCCCCTCCAACCTCAATGCCATCTTCCTCATGAACCCGCTTCCTCCTGATGCTGCTCCGGTGACCCGTTGTGGCTTTGTTGGCCTGATCGGACGTCCGAATGTTGGGAAATCCACCCTGCTCAACCGACTCACCGGGCGCCCGCTTTCCATCACCGCCCACAAGCCCCAGACCACCCGGAACCGGTTGATTGGCATCTGCACCGAGGGTGACACGCAGACCATCTATGTGGACACCCCCGGCATTCACGAAGGCTCCCGGGCCCTCAACCAGCGCATGAACCAGTATGCCATTGACTCCCTGCGGGAGCATGACCTCAACCTCTGGCTGACCACGCCCTTTGCCCCCGGAAGGAATGAGCCCCGTCCGGAAGACCTCAAGGTGCTGGAACTCCTCCGGCCGCAGCTCCATCAAACGGTCCTCATCATCAACAAGGTCGATCAGGCCAACCAGGAGCAAGTGCTCCAGACCATCGCCCACTTTCAGAGCGAGCCCTTCCTCGAGGTCGTTCCCATCTCGGCGCTCCGGGGCGAGAACCTGGAGCCCATTCCCCCCATCGTGAAGCGGCACCTTCCGGAGTCGCCCTTCTACTTTGAGAGCGACCAGATCACCGACGCCAGCGAGCGCTTCCTGGCGGCTGAGTTTGTGCGGGAGGCCTTGTTTCGGAGGCTGGAGCAGGAACTGCCCTATTCCATTGCCGTTCAGGTGGAGCAATTTGAGGAATCGGCCAAGCAGGTCCACATCCACTGTGTGATCTGTGTGGAACGCGACTCGCAGAAGGGAATTGTCATTGGACACAAGGGCGCCATGCTCAAAGCCGTCGGAACCGATGCCCGAAAGAAAATTGAGCGGTTGTTGGGGGTGAAGGTGTTTTTGGCACTGCACGTGAAAGTGTTGAAGCAGTGGACCAACAACGCTCTCTACCTGAAAGACCTTGGCTACGAATAAGAAGACCCCCAAGAAAGCAGCAAAACCCGCAGCCCCCAAGGCTGCCTCCGCGCCCCAAGCACCCAAGCGCGCCGCTCCTCCCAACAAGTGGATCAACCGGATCCTCGGGCTGTCGGCCCTTTCCGGGATTTTCGTGTTTGTGGGGCTGTACAACTGGGAGATCGGGCTCCTGCTGCTCGGACTCATGACCACCGTCGGCGGCTTCGCCTTCATCCTGCGCAACGCCAGCACCCTCGTGCCAGCAGAAGCCGTTTCAGGGGAAGGCGCCCGTGCCGCTTCCGATAATATCTTCGAGCGCTTCCGGAGCCAGCACCAGCTGCCTCCCACCAAGGAGCGCCAGGCTTCACCACCGCCTCAGGCCAAGCCTCTGCAAGAGGTCCCTGCAGAGCCCCTCGAAGACGACGATCCACTCGGCGCGGCCCTGAAGTCGAAGAGCACGCCAGCACCTCCGGAACCGGCAGACGCCTCTCCTTTTGATGAGATGCTGGGTTCCCTCGACGAAGCGCCTCCGGCACCCGAACCGCCTGCGGCCGAACCCGCGCCCGTGGCTCCCAAGCCTGTGGCTGCGACTCCCAGGCCCGAGCCCAAACCGACGGCTGCTGAAACCCAGCCGGAGCCCAAGCCGATCGCTGCCGCGCCCGAACCCGAACCGACGGTTGGGGAACCCGAGCCTGCGCCTCCGGAGCCGGCACCCGAGCCGCCCACCCGACCCCTGAACGCCACGACTCAACCCGTGCCGCCCAGTCAGCCTGTCGCTGCGTCTCCGGAACCGGAGCCCGCTTCCGCTCGTGCTGAAGAAAAACCGACGGCGGCCCCCGAACCGCCTCCTGTGGTCCCGGAGTTGGTCGAGCTGTCTGAAGATGACCTCTTCGGAGATGACGACGACGATGACCTCTTTGCCGACGCACGCTTCACGCTTCCGGCCGAAGAACCCAGCCGGCTCCCTGAAACCACGCCTCCGATGCCATCGGGGCCCGTCCAGCCAGAGCCGCCTCGCCCGTCGAATTCAAAGGCTCGGACCCGTGAGGAACGTCTGGAAGATGCGGAGTCGTTGCTGAAATCCGCCAAGCGAGCGTTTCAGGCCCAGCAACTGGATGAGGCTCGCATCAACCTGGAAAGCTACCGTTCTCTGCTGAAACGCCTCCGGGCCCAGCCTTCCGCGGAAGCCCTGGAGCTGCAGACACAGATCAGCCTCATGCAAGGTGACACTCAGCAGGCTCAGGCCTCTCTGGGGGAAATCCGTTCCGGAAGCGAGGCTTCCAAACAGGCGGAGTCGCTGAAGCTGATGGAAGACCTCGCCGCGTCACTTGAAAAGAAGCAGGCGTACAAGGAGGTTCAGCCCATTTTGCGAGAGCTGCTGGAGGTGTACGAGGGGCAGAAGCGCTGGAGAGAGGCCGATCAGGTCTGTGACCGCTTGACTCAGGCCCTTGAGGCGTTGGGCGCCGAAGAGGAGTTGATGACGTTGCTGAAGCAACAGCGAGGGATCAAGCAGACCCTGCAGGACCGTCCGGGCGAAAGCCGGCTGCTTGACCGCCTGGGGACGCTCTCGCATCAGCGAGGCGACCTGGAGGCGACCCGGAAGTACTACGAGGAGAACCTCAAGCTCCGGGCGGAACGAGTCTGAGGCCAGGCCTCAGTAGAAGCATCCTTCCGGAGTCGATTGCCCCAGCTGGACCCCGTAACTGTCGGCTTCAAACTGCAACTCTGCAAGAAGCCGGCACCCGCGAATGCGCCGCTCCCGTACCACATAAAACTCGTTGATCCGTGGCGACGTGTCGGTTTCCAGCCGCGCAAAGGTCTGGATCGCCTCGACCGTATTCTCTTCCGCCAAACGCAGGTAGCGGGGTTGTCGATTGACCCTCCAGCTGTCAAAATAATTCAAACTCCACCCCAGGTACCGATCTCCTTCTCCCAAACGACTGGTGAAGGGGCGAGGTTCCATCCAGACCGGAGTGCTGCAGGCTCCCAGCAGGCTGAGGAACAGAATGAAGGCAAGGGCGTTTTTCCCAAACATGAAGCTTCCTTTGTGAGAACAGCGCGTCAAATGAGTTCTTCACCTTCCTTATCGGCATGAGGCGCCAAAACTTGAGCCGGAGCTTCGCATGAGCCGCACGATTGTGGTGGGCGATGTTCACGGCTGCTACACCGAGGTGGGCGACCTCCTGGAGCAGGTCCGGTTTGCTCAAGGGGTGGACCGGTTGATTTTTGTCGGAGACCTCATCAACAAGGGCCCCCATTCCTGCGAGGTCCTGAAGCTGCTCTGGCAACTCCGGGCCGAGGCCGTGGTGGGAAACCATGAGCTCGCCCTGCTTGCACAGGCTTCCCGCACTCAGCCCCTGCGGACCGATACGGCAGCGCTGATGGCAGCCCTCGATCAGGACCTGCCTCACTGGCGCCCCTGGCTCCGGACCTGGCCTCGGGTGCTGAAACTGACGGCAGAGGCCACCGAATCGGCGGCTTCTTATGCGGTTGTCCACGCGGGAATCGCTCCGGGCATGGCCTATGCAAAAACTCCAGTGCGCATCCTGACGCAAATTCGAACCTGGGATGGACACGGAGCGCGCCTGTTTGACGAAAAGGATCCCCCTTGGTTCGAGGCCCATGCGGGTCCGGAGACGGTGATCTTTGGGCACTGGGCCAGCCGAGGACTGGTCCGGCGCCCCTTTGCCTGGGGATTGGACACGGGGTGCGTCTACGGCGGAATGCTCACGGCCCTCGTCCTTCCTGAACAACGGTTGGTGCAAGTTCCGGCAAGGCAAATCTATCGACGACCTTAAGGAAAACCGGCATGAATTGCACGTTCATCACAAGTTGGAACCGAAGCCTGAGAGCTTTATGAAACAGATTTGGGCCGTGGGAGGCGGTAAAGGTGGAGTGGGCAAGAGCTTCTTCACCAGTAACCTTGGGGTCATGCTGGCTCAGAAGGGCTACCGGGTGGTGCTGGCGGACATGGATCTGGGAGGCGCCAACCTGCACACCTGGCTGGGGGTCAACAATCCGGAACGCGGGCTCTCCGAGTTTGTCGCGCACCAGGTGGAACGCATTGACCAGCTGCTGCTCCCCACCACGATTCCGCGCCTGAAGCTCATCAGCGGCGCCCGGGATGGGGTGGAGATTGCGAACCTCAAGCACACACAGAAGCTCCGCTTCATCCGTGCCCTCAAGCAGCTGCAGACCGACTACGTCCTCCTCGACCTGGGGGCAGGAACCGCGTACAACACCATCGACTTCTTTCTGCTTGCCGACACGCAGTTGCTGGTGGTGGTTCCGGAGCCGACGTCCATTGAGAACGCCTACCGGTTCATCAAGAACTCCTTTTATCGCCAGCTGCGCAACAACAGCGACACCGCTGGGCTGCGGCACCTGGTCGACGAGATGCTGCGGGTGGGGAACCCCTACGGCATCCGGACGCCGAAGGAGCTGATCGCCCACCTCCGCCAGCGCGGGGGCGAGTTCAGTCGCTTCATCGACGAACAGGTCGATGCCTTCCGGCCCAAAATGATCCTCAACCAGGTCCGCCACCAAAACGACACCCGGATCGGCAACGCCATGGAAAACGCGTGTCAGAAGTACTTCGGCCTCAAGCTCCAATTCATTGGACACATTGAGCATGACGAAGTCGTCTGGCAATCCGTCCTCCAGCGTCGCCCGGTCCTGCTTGATCATCCAGGGTCCAATGCGGCCAAGCGCCTGATGGCGGTTGGCGGAGCCATCATTGGGAAGCCCCTGACCCGAGAACGACATTCCGAATCAATGGTCTTGCCATGAGCCAGCCGCTTCTTCATCCTCTGGAAGCCGAGACGTCGGAAAACTTTTACGAACTCCTCGGCGTCTCGGAAACTGCCGACACCGAAACCATCCGTGCCTCTTATGAGCGCCTCATCCACGATGTGCGCGCCGAGTCCCTGGCCGGTTACTCCCTGGTGCCGCCAGAAGAAACCGAGGCTGAAATCCAACGCATCAGCCACGCCTACATGCAGTTGGCCAACCCGAACTCCCGGAAGGCCCACGACCGCATGCTTGAGGCACTCCGGAGCCAGACGCCTCCTCCGAGCGAACCACGCGCCACCCCGCCACCGGCCACCAACAAGGTGATCTACCTGCGGCCTCAGGAGACGCCACCACCGGAACCGCAAGAGCCCGAGCCGCCGGCAAGCGAGCAAAGCGAGAAGATGCGGAGCCTCGAAGAGGTGCAGAGCTCACTCGCCAGCATGCGCCGCGCTCGACTGGTCTCCATCCGGGAAAAGAACGAGCACTCTCAGGAAAATGTGCTGCAGTTCCTCAGTGCCCTCGGTGAGGCTCGGGTGTTCAACGGAAACGTGCTCTCCCAGGTCCGGAGGATCCGGGAGGTTTCTCTGGAGGAACTCTCGGAGGTGACCTTTGTACGGGTGCAGATGCTCGCGGCCATTGAGCAGGAGCAGTTTGGGGAGTTTGCAGCAGAAGTGTACCTGAAGGGGTACCTGCAGAGCTATGCGCGGGCTTTGGACTTGCCCGTTGCGGAGGTTACAGAGGATTATCTAAAGCAGTATCGTCAGGAAGTGGGCAAAAGCTGAAGCTGGAAGTAAGCCGGGTTCTGTTCCCCGTAGGGCCACGATCATTTATCTGGGACGGCCGTTACCGACCGCCTCAAGCGTCCTACCCGACCGCCAGGCGGGCCACCTGAACGCGATCCTATTTGGACTTGCAGCGGGTGGGGTTTACACTGCCACCTCCGTTACCGGAGGTGCGGTAGGCTCTTACCCTGCCATTTCACCCTTACCTGTGCCCAATGGGCCATCGGCGGTGTCTTTTCTGTTGCACTTTCCATCGGCTCGCGCCGTCTGGCCGTTAACCAGCACCCTGCCCTATGCTGCCCGGACTTTCCTCCAGCCTGCATGCAGGCCAGCGATCGTGTATCCAACTTCAGCGCCTCTGAGTGTATCCCATTTCCGGAGGGCTGCAAGCTTCTCGCATAACCCAACAGGCAACAAGCCCCTCATGAAGTCTTTTTCTGTCCGCTCCTCCCGTCGCAAACGCCGGGGTTTCAGCTTCATCGAAGTCATGGTTGTCATCGTCATCCTGGGGTTGCTCTCCGGGATTGTCGGTGTCACCCTGTTCAATGAACTTGCCAAAGCGAAGGTCGACTCCACCAAAACCCAGATCCGCGGACTGCAGACGGCACTCGACCTCTACCGCCTCCACAACGGACGCTACCCCAGCACTGACCAGGGCCTGAAGGCCCTCATCAGCAAACCAGAAGTCGGCCTCATCCCCAAAAACTGGAATGGCCCCTACCTCCAGAGCAAGAACCTCCCGCAAGACGGCTGGGACAGTGACTTCGTCTATGCCGGAGACGGGCAGGATTATGAAATCGTCTCCCTCGGAGCCGATAGTGTCGAGGGTGGGGCAGACCTGGATGCCGACATCAGCTCCAACGACCTCTGACTCCTCCAGACGCCCAGGCTTCACCCTCTTTGAAGTCGTTGTCACCATTGCCCTGATGGCGCTGCTGCTCGGGGCGGTGGTGCCGCAGTTCTTTGCCCTCTTTGAGCCTCCGGAACGCGAGCTGCAGCAGAACCTGTCTCGCGCCTTCCGCATGCTCCGCAACGACGCTGTCCTCAAGGCCCAGGCCTACACCTTCCGGATTGACCTGGAAAACCAACGCTTTCTCGTCTTTCAGGGCCCCCCCGAAGACAACAACGTCTTCTCCGATCGAGGCCTTGACCCCCTCCTGAAGGTTCCGGAAGGAGTCACCCTCCTCAACGCCTCTGACGCCTCCTCCACGACGGGCGCTTCCTTCTCCCCTCCGGATCAGGTAGACGTTTCCATCTTGCCTCAGGGGGCCATCATGCCGTTTTCGCTCGAGGTTGAGCTTCCCGACACTCAGGAGCGCCGCACCCTCCGGAACCGAACCCTGATGGGGAAGCTGCAGCTAGAGGAGAGATGAGCCGAGGATTCACCCTGCTGGAGGTCATGATCGCCCTGGCCATCCTCTCCATCAGCCTGCTGGCGGTCTTCCAGAGTCAGTCCAGCTCCCTGTTCATTTTGGGAGAAACCCAAAACCTGCGACGAGCGAACTCCTACATTCAGGAACGCCTGCTCTTCTGGGAGCGCTCCAAGGACCCTCCGCCGGTTTCAGTGAACCAGGGGACCTTTCCCGTCGACCATGAGCTGTCCGGGTGGCGCTGGTTCCTGACGGTTGAAGACATCGATCCGCTTCCCGGAATCACCGTCCGCCGCGTCAACTACCGGCTCGAGTGGGACCAGGGAGGCAACACCCGCAGCTTTGATGCCGACCTCTATGTCCGTGCCGATTAACCCTCCTCCCCGTGCCCGAGGCTTCACCCTTGTTGAGCTGGTCTTCTCCATCGTGCTGTTGGGGCTGATCACCGCCCTTGCCTACGGGGCCTTCTTTCAGGCCTCGAACTCGGCCCGCTCGGTGCAGGCGTCGCTCTCCGGAGAGCAGGAGCTGCGGCTCCTCATGAAGATGGTCCTCGACGACCTGCAGGCCACCCGCTACCTCACGAAGTGGGTGGAGGCCGACGAAGCACATGAAAGCGGCATGGTCGCCGAGCAGGAGCTGGGGCCTGACAACATTGAAGTCAGCCGCATCTCCTTTCATGCCGATCGTCCCACCAGCCTCTTTCAAGACACCGAGGAGGTCCGCAACGGCATGGACCCCCACCTCCACGAGCTGGGCTATGGGCTGGAGTTCAACACGGCTGAAGACGTCTGGCAGTTTGTGAAGCGGGAGGACTACTACCTCAGTTCCAACCTGCGGGAAGCCTCGCAAAACGGACGCCAGCTTGTTCTCTCCGAATCCGTCACCAGCTTCCTCGTCGAGTTCCGCCTCCGGGAAGTTCAGTCCGCCTCCGGAGCCCAGGGGCAAGAAGACTGGACGCCTGTCTGGGACACAGAGGAAGTAAAATGTACTAAACGCGAAGAATCATGCCTGCCGCGCTCCATTCGGGTCACGCTGAAGCTGGTGGGAGAAGACGGCCGTGAGCTGGAAGACCGTCAGGAGATCAACCTCTGCGTCCGTCCCTGCAATCCAGAAATCTT
>JAYOTF010000017.1:0-67204 GCA_038150265.1 Deltaproteobacteria bacterium
CCTCCGACCTGCACCCCGTGCCCCGCATAGTAGAACAGGCCCACTCCTTCGTTTTTCCGAAGGGTGTCCCCGAAACGGGAAATCTCCGTCTCCATCTGCCGCTGGTCCGCGTCCACCAACGCCGTGACCTCAAAGCCCAGTTGCCGAAGCACCTTCTCCATCGCCCGGGCATCATTCGCCGGGTTGCGCAAGGGGCTCGTGTGCTGGTAGTTGGAATTGCCGATCACCAGAGCCAGACGGGAGGAAGCGCCAGACCCTCCCGGCGTGACGCCACGCTCCTGGGCCTGGAGGGCCGGGAGCAGCAGGAGCAGGGAAAAGAAGAGGATTCCGAGACGAGGCAGCATGAGGGCTCCTGAGAGAAAAGCGGGGAATTTTTTGAGAAGCGTACCCCGCTCACAGGAGTAGTCAAGATCAAATGGCCCCAACCAACACGGCCCTACTCGCCCCCGGACCAGAAGGGCTCAGCGAGCATAAGCAGGATAAATGAAGCGGAAGTGGACCACCAACTCCTCGCCGTCAAAGTCGGCAGGCAGTTCCGGAAGCTGAGCGGTCGCCAGCAACGCATCCAGCACAGAGTTCTCCATCTCCTGCGAGCTCCGGAGGCGCTGGGTCACCTCCTGAGACACCAGGCGTCCCTGGCGATCCACATGCACCAGCACATACACCTCGCCCCCCAAAGGACGCTGCCCCTGCACATAATCGAGAGGAGGATTGTTGCGCCACGCATACTTCAGGTGCTTCGCCCAGCGCCCCATGTACGACTCATAAGGCCAGTCGTAGCGGTTCAGGGTGAAGAATCCGGCGCCGGGGCCATCGTTGCCCTTCGGTGGGGGTGGAACGTCTGAAATGGTCGGCTCCGTCTGGCGCGTGAGGGCGGCAATGGCTTCATCGACGCTCACCGGCGCCTCGGAGCGGGGTGTCGCCTGCAGGTAATTCGGAGGCAGCGCCGGGGCCAGCTCTCCCGTGGAAGTCGGAGGAGCCGTTACCTTGGGCGCCTCGGACACCTGCGGCTTCGGGACCACTGGCGGCGGTGCGGCAGGAGCTGCCGGAGGAAGCTCTGGACGCGGTGGCGGAGACACGTCTTCGGGAGTCGTCGGAGGCGCTTCCGCCGAGGGGCTCAGGGCAGGTCCTTCCATCACACCGCCTGGATCGCCGCTCTGCATCTGCCGAGTCGCCGTCTTCAGCGGCTGCATGCTCAGCTCCTGCGCGGGCTCTTCCTGAATCAGGTCCTCCAGTTGCTGAACCGGGGGCGGCGTTATCGGAGGATCCGGAAGCGGTGCCGGGGTTTCGGCAGGGGGTTCTTCTGGAGGAGGAGGCTCTGGGGGAGGTTCCGGAGGCGGAGGGGCCAGTTCGACAATCAGGGGCTCCGGCGGTGGGCTCGACTCAGGGGCGTTCAAGGCAGACCCCAGCCACAGCGTCAGGAGGACGTGCAGCAAAACCGCAATCAGGAACGGAGCTCCCCAGTGTTTCATCGGGGACCCGGGGGCTCAGGTATCGAGAACTCGGGGGACTTTGAAGAAGCCGTTTTCGAGGTAGGGGCTGAACTGTTCGGGAGCAACCGGCGAGGCCACCGCTTCATCTTGACGGGTGAAGGGCGGAGGCTCCAGCGGAGTGCCCGGCACATCCGGAAGCTGGATTTGGCTGATTTGCTCGAAGTAGTTGAAGATGGTCGTAAACTGCTGCGCAAACAGCGTTTCTTCCTCTGGAGTCAGTTCCAGAGACGACAGCTTGGCGATGTGCCGGACGGTTTCAACCGAAAAGTCACTCATGGCTGGTGCTGCATCATCAAGCGAACCTCCGCCTTGGCCACCAGGGCGCCCTCTACGGTCGCCTTGCCCTCAAACACCCAGAGGTTCCGTTTTTGGTTGATGGCGGTGGACTCCAGAATCAGCTGATCTCCCGGAACCACCGGCTTGCGGAACTTCGCATCATTGATGCCGGCATAGAAGACCATGATGGAGGAGCCGTCTTCTTCCTTGAGGGAAGACTGCATGACGATGCCGCTGGTCTGGGCCAGGGCTTCCAGCATCAAGACTCCGGGGAACACCGGCATGCCTGGAAAGTGTCCGTTGAAGACCTCTTCGCCTCCGGAGACGTTTTTCAGAGCCTTGCAGTACTCCCCATCCTTCACCTCAAGAACCCGGTCGATGAGCAGAAACGGGTAGCGGTGCGGGAGGATTTTCTTGATGCCTTCGAGGTCGATCATGTCACTCTTTCGGGGGCTGCTTGAGCCGGTTGTAGTGGTCGATGACCTCCTGGGTGAGGTCCGTCGGGTTCTCTTTCATGAACAGGATCACCTGCTGCTCGGCATTGCGTTCCAGCACCAGGTCGAACTCCTCACGGAGGGAGATGGTCCGGATGACGCCCCGAAGCTCGTCAAAGATCTTCATCGTCAGGTTCCGTTCGTCTCCGCGGAGCTGCTGCTCATACTGCCGGAGCTGCCCCTGCAGGCCCTGTTGCTTCTGGCGAAGCTCCAGTTCCTTCTGCTGACGCGCCTCATTCGTGAGCAACGGATTGTTCCGCAGCTCGCCTGCCATCTTCTGCAGCTCTTCCTCCTGCGCCCGGAGCTGTTGCTGCTTCTGCATGCTTTGCGCTTCCAGCAGCTGCTTCGACCGGATTCCTTCCTCAGACTCGTTGAGGGCCCGATTCAGGTCAACCACCCCGATCTTGAGCGCCCAGGCAGGAGTGGTGGCCAGAAGGAGGAGGGCGAAGGTGGCAACGGTAAAGCGTACAATCATATCCAGAAGGTGTAGAACAACACGAAGAGGGTTCCCAGAGAGAAGATGAGGGCGTAATTCTGAGCCACCCCGTTCTGGACGGGACGCAGCACCGCGCCGACGGTTCGGGCAATGCCACCAGAGAGCATCACCAGGCGGTCAATGACGTTCTGGTCCACCGCCTTCCAGAGGATGAACGTGGACAGCAAGCGCCCGGGCTGAATGATGAGGGCGTTGTAGAGTTCATCAATGTACCACTTGTTGAGGGACAGCTCGTAAGCGCCCTTCCAGCGAGTGCGCATCGCCGAGGCCTTCTCGAGCCCCTGGCTGTACAGGCTGCGTGCAAGGTACCAGGAGAACAGCGCCAGGGCCACGGAGGCGCCCATCAGCGTCCATTCCGTGGAGACCGAGCCATGCGCCTCTCCGGAGACTTCTGCAAAGAAGCCATGGAAGTAGATCTCCAGCCCATTTGGCAGGATGTGGAACACGTGCGGCACGCCAACCAGTCCCCCAACTGCCGAAAGCACTGCCAGGACCATCAGCGGGATGGTCATGTTGAAGGGCGATTCATGCAGGTGTGCTTCCGTGTGCGGATCCACACGGGATTCGCCGTGGAAGGTCAGGTAGATCATCCGGAACATGTAGAAGGACGTCAGCCCAGCCGTGATGAAGCCCACGAGCCAGAGGCCACTTCCTCCCAGCGGAGAACTCCAGGCCTTCCAGAGGATCTCATCCTTGCTGAAGAACCCGGCAAAGAAGGGAATTCCCGCAATGGCGAGGGTTCCAATCAGCATCGTCAGGTAGGTAATCGGGAGCTTCTTCCGGAGCCCCCCCATCTTCATCATGTTCTGCTCATGGTGCATCGCATGAATCACCGAGCCGGAGCCCATGAACAGCAGGGCCTTGAAGAAGGCGTGGGTCATGACGTGAAAGACTCCGGCGCCGAAGGCTCCCACGCCCATGGCGAGGAACATGTACCCGAGCTGACTGACCGTGGAGTACGCCAGCACCTTCTTGATGTCCGTCTGCGTGATCGCAATGGTGGCCGCCAGCAGGGCTGTGAGGACCCCAACAATGGCAATCACGTTCAGGGTCGCCGGTGCCAGGATGAACAGGTGACTCAGACGGGCCACCATGTACAGGCCCGCGGTCACCATGGTTGCGGCGTGGATGAGGGCCGACACCGGAGTCGGGCCTTCCATGGCGTCCGGAAGCCAGACGTACAGAGGCACCTGCGCCGATTTACCCGTTGCCCCCAGGAACAGGAACAGCGTGATGACCGTCACCAGCACTCCGCCCGCTTCCAAACGATCGGCCGCTTCGGCGTTGACGAGGTCGAAGTTCAGCGTTCCAAAGGTCAGGAAGATCAAGAACACGGCACTGAGGACCCCGAAGTCGCCCACCCGGTTGAACAGGAAGGCCTTCTTGCAGGCCTCAGCCGCAGAGGGCTTCTCAAAGTAGTAGCCAATCAGCAGGTACGAACACAGTCCCACGCCTTCCCAGCCGACAAACATGAGCAGGAAGCTGTCTCCCAGCACAAGGATCAGCATGAAGAAGACGAAGAGGTTCAGGTAGGCGAAGTAACGGTAGTAGCCGTCCTCTTCTCCCATGTACCCGATGGAGTAGATGTGAATGAGGAACCCGATTCCCGTAATGATCAGCAGGTAGAGTCCGGAAAGCTGATCCACCGTGAAGGCGACATCCAGGCTGAACGCGCCGGTTGACATCCAGGTGTACAGGGTCTCATGGAGCTTGTGACCGTCTGCAGCCCGCATCTCGAAGAACAGGATCAGCGCCTGCGCAAACGCCAGGGCAATGGCGGCTGGTGCCACAATGGTCACAAAGCGTTTGCCAAAGAGCTTGCCAAAGAGCCCGTTGGCGAGGAATCCGAGCAAGGGGAAGGCTGGAACCAGCCAGATGTGAGACATGCCGTTCATCCTTTCAGGAGGTTGAATTCGTCAATGTTGAGGGTCTTCCGGGAACGGTACAGCGACAGGATGATCGACAGTCCGACTACGGCCTCAGCGGCAGCGACGACAATGATGAAGAAGATGAACATCACCCCATTCATGGAATCCAGCGTCCGCGCGAACGCCACAAAGGAAAGGTTCACCGCATTGAGCATCAGCTCAATGCTCATGAAGATCACAATGACGTTACGCCGGAGCATGACGCCGAGCACTCCAATGGAAAAGAGGGCCGCACTTAGGATCAGGACGTGAGTGGTAGGGATCATGACAGGCTCAATTGAAGCGACGCTTGGCGATCACCACTGCGCCAATAACAGCGACCAGCAGCAAGATGGAGATGACTTCGAACGGAAGCAGGTACTCGGTAAAGAGCAGGCGGCCAATCACCGCAATCGATCCGGTTTCCGCAACTGTGGCGGCATCATACGTTCCGGGTTCGCCCAGGCGCATGGCCGGACTGAGGAACGAGGACACGATCTGGAGGAACACCACCAGGGTGGCCACAGCCGCCACTCCTTTCGCAGGAGTCCAGCGGATCGCATGCTGCTGCATCCCCTCTTCGTTGCTGAGCAGCATCAGCACAAAGAGGAAGAGGACCATGATCGCTCCGGCATAAACCAGCACCTGGATCACTGCCACAAACTCCGCGTTGAGCATCACGTAGATGGCGCCCAGGCAGAAGAAGGTTCCCACCAGGCTGAGGGCACTGTGGATGGGGTTGCGCAAGAAGAGTACCCCTGCCGCACTTACGATGCTGAGCAACGCAAAGATGTAGAAGAAAACCTGCATGACGTGTCGCGTAAGGGGTTAGGCAATACTGGACTTTTCCAAGCGTTTGACCGCTCGTCCGGGATCATCAACGGTTCCGGGAAGCACCTGTCCGGTGGCCGGGAGCGTGCTCAGCTGCATCCCGGCAAAGGAGCGGACCTCCTGTGCGAGGGCGGCAAAGACGCCCTCAACGGAATCGACCTGAGGCTCCTGTCCCAGCGCACGCATCAGGCCCGCCAGCACCTCCCACTCCGGATGCGACTGACGAGGCGGCACCACAGCCGCTTCGGTCCGTTGCACGCGACGGTCCTTGTTCGTGTAGGTCGCCACCTTCTCCGAATGCAGCTGTCCGGGCAGCACCACGTCCACCAACTCGCTCCATTCGTTCAGGAAGGGCGTGACCTGAATGAGCAACTGCGCATCCCCGATCTTCTCCCGTGCAGCAGCTTCCTGCTCAAAGGGATTGCCCAGGAGGATCACCACTTTTGCCGGTTGTTCGGCAGCCTGCTTCAGCAACGAGCCGTCGGTGTCGCCCTTGAGGCCCAGCTCGCGTGCGCCAGCCCGGTTGGGCGTGCGGTCGGTCGTGATGATCGAATCAATGAAGAAGTCAGACTCCGGTTGCTCCCACGAGGGCATGGGGAAGAGGACTTCGCTGGACTGAAAGGCGTCGCGCATCAGCTTCTTGAGCATGAACAGCTCTTCGTTGCTGGCTCGGGTATCCGTCAGGGCCAGCACCTCAGACGCCTGCGGCTTCATTTCCTTGACCCGCTCTGCGATGGCCTCAAAGGCCTGGTTCCACGAAATCGCCTGCAGCTCGCCCTTGATGCGTCCCATCGGCTTCATCACGCGGCCTTCCCGCTGGTTCATCTGCCGGTACGTCAGGCGTCCTTCGTCACACATCCACCAGCGGTTCACCTCCTGATTCTCCCGGGGCTTCATCCGGAACACCTCGTTCTTGTCATACTCGATCGAGGTATTGCAGCCCGTGGAGCAGCCCAGACACAGCGAGGGGGTCTTCTTCAGACGCCACACACGTCGCTTGAAGCGGAATTCCTTTTCCGTCAAGGCGCCTACGGGGCAGATATCGGCCATGTTGCCCTGGAACTTGTTGACCATGGGGCGGTCGGCAAAGGTGTCCACCGTCAGCTCATGGGCGCGGTTGAACATGCCAAACTCGGCCGTGCCGGTCACTTCGCGGGTGAAGCGGTCGCAGCGGGTGCAGTGAATGCAGCGGTTGCGCTCAAGCTGAATGAAGGTCCCAACGTCCCGGATGCCATAGACCCGCTTGTTGTACTCCATCTCGGACTTGCCGGTCCCGTGGTCGTAGGAGTAGTCCTGGAGGATGCACTCACCCGACTGGTCACAGACTGGGCAGTCGAGGGGGTGATTGATGAGGAGGAACTCCATCACCAGTTTGCGGGCCTCACTGACCTTGTCATTGCTTGTGACAATTTTCATGTTGGGCGCCGCATCCATGGAGCAGGAGGTCTGCAGCTTCGGGATCGGACGACCGTTGCCCATGTCCACCACGTCTACCAGACACATCCGGCAGGTGGCCACAACAGAAAGTCCGGGGTGGTAGCAGTAATGCGGAATGTCAGCACCGGCTCTCAGTGCGGCGGGGAGCACCTTTTCGCCAGGCTGAAACTCAATGGGCTGGTCGTCCAGATAAAAGACGGGCATGATCGATTCAAGCGGCTATAGGTGAGGTGGATTCGAAGTAGTTCTTGAACTCTTCGGGGAACTTCGAGACAAAGCTCATGATCGGGAAGGCGGCCGCGTCTCCCAGGGCACACACGGTGGTGCCCGACATGTTTTGCCCCACACGGTGGAGGCGCTTCAGCTTGCGGTCGCTGCCGTTGCCCGAGAGGAAGTCCCGGAGGATCTGACGGGCCCAGTGGGTTCCTTCCCGGCACGGCGTGCACTGGCCACACGACTCGTGGTTGTAGAAGCGGGTGATGCGGTGAAGCAGCTGGACCACGTCGGTGTCTTCATCAAACACCATCATCGCCGAAGACCCCATCATGGAGCCAATCTTCGAGAGGCCATCGAAGCTGTAGTTCACATCAATCTCATCCGCCCGAATGACCGGAGAGGACGACCCTCCCGGAATGACGCCCTTGAGCGCCTTCCCGCCACGGATGCCGCCACCGAGGTCATAGATGATCTCCCGGATGCTGGCATGCATGCTGATTTCATAGACCCCCGGACGGTTGACGTGTCCGCTGAGGCTGACGAGGTGGGTGCCGGCATTGTTCTCAGGGCCATGAGCCTTGAACGCCTCCGGACCTTCCGTGAGGATGTAGGGCAGGCAGGCGAGGGTTTCCACGTTGTTCACGGTCGTGGGGCAGCCATTGAAGCCCGAGACGGCAGGAAACGGGGGCTTCACCCGCGGGTGACCGCGCTTGCCTTCCAGCGAATCCAGCAGCGCGCTTTCCTCTCCGCAGATGTACGCGCCGGCGCCCGTGTGAACGGTCAGGTCCAGTTTGAAACCACTTCCGTACACGTTATCGCCCAGGATGCCCGCCTCGTAAAGCTCGTCAATGGCGGCATTGAGCGACTTGATGGAGGGCCAGTACTCGCCTCGGACGTAGATGTAGCCGTGGTTGCAGCCAATGGCAAAGCAGCCAATCATCATGCCCTCCAGGAACTGCTGGGGGTCCTTGAGCATCAGCTCGCGGTCCTTGCAGGTTCCGGGCTCCGACTCGTCGGCGTTGCACACCAGGTAGCTCGGCTTGCCCGTGCCCTTGGCCATGAAGCTCCACTTCATGCCGGTCGGGAAGCCCGCGCCTCCGCGTCCGCGCAGTCCGGAGTCTTTCACAACCTGCACAATCTCGTCCGGTTTCATCCCAAGGGCCTGCTTGAGGGCCTTGTGTCCTCCGGACGCCAGGTAGCCTTTGAGCGACTTGTCATAGTTCGGATTCCGGATGTTCCGGAACAGCACCAGGGTTTCTTCAAGCATGGCGGATCTCTAGGCTTGGGTACGCAGTTGTTCAATCAGCTGATCCATCTTCTCTGGAGTCACCTGCTCATGGTAGTCTTCGTTCACAATCACCGCCGGCGCATAGCTGCAGGCGCCAATGCATTCCATTTCTTCAATGCTAAAGACGCCATCATCGGTGGTGTAACCGGCATGGATGCCGAGGCGTTCCTCGGTGTGCTCCAGCAGCTCGGTGCCGCCCACCAGGCAGCACGGAACGCAGGTACAGACCTGAACGTGGTACTTGCCCGGTTTCTTGAGCTTGAACATGGTGTAGAAGGTGATCACCCCTTCAACATGTGTGGGAGTCACTTCGCAGAGCGCGGCCACTTCATTGATGACCTCTTGGGTCAGGTAGCCCTCGTTGTCTTTTTGCGCCAGGTGCAGAATGGGCAGCAGCGCATTTCGCCGAATGGGGTAGCGGCTGAGGACGTGATCGATCTGTTTCTGAATATCAGGAGAAAACAAGCGGGCCTCTCGGTATTTCGTGCGGTGCCTTCCAGCAGGGTTTAGGGCAAAACAAAAAATGTTCTACCAAACCCCACGGAACAATCAATTGAAAAACTCCGGAACCACTGGAATCGGTCCCTTTCTCCCGGGCTCCTTTTTCCTGAGGAATCGCTTCTCCTGAAGCAAAGGGGCCTTGGAGAATCTCTCGGCTCGCACATTTCCGGAAAGCGGTCTAAGGTGCAGGGTTCTGTTTCCGGCCACCCTTCGAGGTTGTTGACCCTCCTGTGGCTTCCCGCCCTCATGATTTTCCCGTAGAAAGGCGGTGATCGTCTTGTCCTCACCCTCTGCTTCCGCATCCTCACTCCCGCCCAAGGAATTGGGCATCACGGAATTTGTCATCCTGGCGGCCATGATGCAATCGCTGGTGGCCCTTTCCATTGACGCCATGCTCCCCGCCCTGCCTGCCATTGGCAGTGACCTTCAGGTGACCCGAGCCAATGACGTCCAGCTCATCATCATGGTCATGTTCATGGGCTTCTCCCTGGGGCAGATGGCCTATGGTCCCCTTGCTGACAGCATGGGACGCAAGCGCCCCGCGTTCATTGGCTTTGGCATCTACCTCGTCGGAACCCTCATCTGCGCCTTCTCGAGCACCCTGCCGGTGCTGCTGGCCGGACGGTTTCTTCAGGGCATTGGCATTGCCGGCCCCCGGACCGTGATGAACGCCATCATCCGAGACCGCTTTGAAGGCCCGGACATGGCCAGGATCATTTCCTTCATCATGGCGGTCTTCATCCTGGTGCCGGCCATTGCTCCCACCGTTGGGCAGGGCATGATCTGGCTGGCCGGATGGCGCTCCATCTTTGCCCTGTTCCTCGTTCAGGGGGTGCTGGTCCTGAGCTGGTTCAGCATTCGTCTGGACGAAACCCTGCCGCCCGAGCGACGCATTCCCCTCTCTCTTCACAACTCGATCCGTGGCATTCGGGAGGTGTTCCGGATCCGGACCGCCCTGGGCTACACCATTTGCACCGGCTTGGTCTTCAGCCCCTTCCTGGCGTACCTGAGTGCCGCCCAGCAGATCTTTTCCGGTGTTTATGACCGGGCCGAGGAATTTCCGTACCTGTTTGCCATCCTGGCGCTTTCGCTGGGAACCGCCTCCTTTGCCAGCTCCCGGCTCGTGTCCCGCTTTGGCATGCGGCGGCTGTCACTGATCAGCATCATCACGTATGCGGCCAGCGCCCTGATTTTCTGGCTGGTGCTGCAGACGCTGCTTCCGGAGCCTCCGCTGGTGCTGTTCATGGGGTACCTGATGCTGACCTTCTTCTGCGTGGGGCTGCTGTTTGGGAACCTGAACGCCATGGCCATGGAGCCGCTGGGGCACATCGCTGGCGTTGGCGCAGCAGTCGTTGGGACGCTGTCGATGCTCATTTCCATTCCGGTCGGCATCCTCATTGGCCAGGCCTTTGACGGGAGCATCCGGCCGCTGATTACCGGGTTTGCCCTCTGCAGCACCCTCGCCGCCTTGCTGATGGCCTGGACCCAACGCCTTCCAGCTGAGCCCCCTTCCCGGTGACTTGTGTTTGCAAAGGTTTCCGGGCTTGTGTAAGGTAGGTGGGCTATTGTCAAGGACCCCTCACCAGCCTCCATGCCATGCTGCGGAAACCCGTCATTAAACACGAACAGAAACTGCCTCCCGGGCTCAAGTGGTCCATCATCGGAGGCGGCACCGTCGCAGGAATCGGGATCGTCATCGCCATCCTCAACACCTACACGGATGTGTTCGAGGACGTCTTCAAGCCCAAGCCGAAACCGGTGGCCATCAACTACATGGAGCCCGACGAGGTCAACGACAACACCCCGGCCAAGAAGCTCTCGGACGAGGTCCGCAACGCCTACAACCAGATCGACCGGGTCCGGGCAGAAATCACCCTGGGCAGCACCTGCACGGTCCAGCTTCACGTCAGCCAGGGCGTTCTGAGCCAGTGGACCAGCAGCGAGCAGATTGTGGAAGGCATCCTCGGAGACGTCCGGAGCCGCGCCCGCAAGCACTCCCGGAGCCGCTCCTGCGTCGTCGATGTCGTCCGAGACGGAGAGATCAAGGTCCGGGCCCGTCCCAAGGGAGAAGGAACCCGCTTCGAGTACTACTAACAGGAATTGTCATGTCTCAGCCCACCTACGTCACCGCGTTGGACCTTCCGGAACTGCCGCGCGATCAGCTCAGTCCCGAAATTCGAGCGTACTTTGAGAAGTGCGATGAAAAGCTCGGCTTTGTCCCCAACGTCCTCCGGGCCTACGCCTTCAATGAGGAGAAGCTCAAGCCCTTCATGGCCATGTACGATGACCTGATGCTGGGGGAGTCGGACCTGTCCAAGCTGGAGCGGGAGATGATTGCCGTGGCCGTTTCAGCGGTCAACCGCTGCTTCTACTGCCTCACCGCCCACGGAAACGCCGTCCGGCGGCTCAGCAAGGACCCGAAGCTGGGGGAGCTGATGGTCATGAACTACCGCATCGCCGAGCTGGAATCCGCTCAGCGGGCCATGCTCGACTTCGCCGTCAAGCTCACGGAACGCCCCCACGAGGTCATGGAGGCTGACCGCGAGGCCTTGCGTCAGCACGGTTTTTCCGATGCCGCCATCTGGGACATCTGCGCCGTCGTCGGCTTCTTCAACATGAGCAACCGGGTCGCATCCGGAGTCGACATGCAGCCCAATGAGGTCTACCACGAACAGTTTCGCTGAGGCGCTGTGAACACCAACATCAAGATCCTGCTGGTCGATGACTTCAAGCTCATGCTGACGGTCTCCAGCACCATCCTCAACAGCCTGGGCTTTGAGCAAATTCAGCTGGCCCACAATGGGCGAGAAGCGTGGGAGTGCCTGCAACGGGAACCCTTTGACCTGCTCATGACCGACTGGGACATGCCGGAAATGAACGGGGGCGACCTGATCCATGAGGTCCGCAAGCATCCGGAACTCAAGGACCTCCCCATCCTGGTCATCACTGGTGACAGCCACTACAGCCAGACGGCTCTTGAGCGAGGCGCCAACGCCGTGTTGCTGAAGCCGTTCAAGGAGAGCGTCCTCCGGGAACGGCTGGCCGAACTCGGCTTCTGACATCCGGAAGGGCTACGGGGCGTATCCGGTCAGTTCAACATACCCCTGCCCCTGCACCGCCTGACCGCCTGCCGTTCCGGACACGTCCACGGCTCCTTCCCAGTAGTGAACCGACACCTGCAGCTCCTGATCGGGCTGAACCGGCTGCACGGTCAGCTGCAGCTGCCCATCTTCCGTCTCCAGCGTCCAGCCAGAAGGATAGGTCGCGCCTGTGTGCGGACTCGTCCACTGGTCTGTCGGTGTCAGGCTGACGTCCGTACGCGTCAGCTTCTGTGAGGAGCCGTCCGGAGCCACCCACACGCCGGCACTCGTCTGGTCAGGCGTGCCATCCTTGAGCCGGAGCTGGTAGTACATCACCTCGCTTCCATCAGAAAGCTGCAGGGCAAACCAGTCCCACCCGCTTTGTCCGGACTCGAGCGCACTGGTGCTCCACTCCCGGTCCATCCAACTGGTCCCCGACACCGCAAAGGTGGCCCCTCCAAGGGTAATGACCCCGTCTGCCTGAAGGCGGGTGTAGGAGTAGTAATACGAGGCGTTCCCCACTTCGGCGCCCTTCTGGCTCAGCCCCTGATTGCCCTGCAGCACACGAGGCTTGCCTCCCACGAGGCTCAGCTCCAGCCGCACGCCTTCATCGGCTGCCACCAGCTTCATCGGCAGGTCCGGATCGGCCCCGTCTCCAGAGACCGTCCAGTCTTCCAGCCACACCCGAAACGGTGAGGCCTGCGCTCCAGCGAGCCCGCCTCCTGTGCGACTGAAGCGCTCAAAGAAGTAGAAGCGCTCCTCCTCGGGGTTGGTGAGGGCAAAGTGTCCCATGTACACCTGATTGGCCGCCCAGGTATTTTCCGAGGCCTCCTCCGGAACCGGAGCCAGGGCGTTCCGGAACAGCGTGAACTGGTACCCGAAGCGCCGACCTTCCGCAGTGAAGAGGTTTCCGGTGAAGTACCACCACTCGTTCCGGAATTCCGGATGCGGGCCATGATCTTCCGGGAAGACAAAGGGCCGGACCTCCACGGCGCGGGCATACCCCTCGCTGCTTCCGCCCAGGGCCTCTGCCACCTGCAACGCCGACTCTGCGGCACTGGGTTCCGGACGGTTCTCACACCCGGCCAGCAGCAGCACGGGAACCAGCCACATCAGCATTCCTTTCTTCATCATTCCTCTCTCAAAGCAAGGGCGGCCGGAGTCGAGGCCATGCGCCACGCCGGGTACAGCCCCGCAAGCACCGCAGCGACCACCGCCAGCAGAACGCCTTCCAGCAGGGTTTGTTCCGATACCACCGTGGGAAAGGTCCAGCCAAAGGACCGGCGGTTGATGACATGAATCAGCACACTCGCCAGCAGCACGCCCACCGGCATCGCCAGCACCCCGGCGACCAGCCCCATCAGGCCACACTGCCCGGTCACCAAGGCCCAGAGCTGCCGAGGCGTCATGCCCGTTGCACGCAACACTCCCAGCTCGCGCTGGCGCTCCAGCTGCAAGGCCATCAGCGCGCTGAGCACGCCCACAAAGGCCACTCCGGCGACCAGTAGCTGCAGCACCCCCGTGATCGCAAAGGTCCGGTCGAAGATCGCCAGGCTCTGCTCCCGGAGGGTCGCATTCGAGCGGATGATCACATCCCGCGAGACGGTGCTTTCAGCAGCAGAGGACTTCCCGGCTTGCGCCAGGCGTTCCGTCAGGGTGCCAAGGACGGCCTCCACCGACTGCCCGGGCTCCAGGTGCAGCGCCATGGAATTGCTCCGGAAGTCCTGCCAGTGCTGCTCAAACTGGCTCCGGCTCATGAGGGCAAAGCCCCGCTCGGACGCATAGTCCAGGAAGACTCCGGAAATGAGGAACTCCAGCGGCCCCTCCGGAGTCGTCAGGGTCAGCCGGTCCCCCGCCTGAAGCTGCTCCCGGTACGCCAGCGGCTCCGAGATCACCACCCGTGGGGTGGTTTCAAAGTCGGTCCAGGCGCTGCGGCCCAGTTCCTCCTTGAAGCGGTAGGAGGCATATCCTTCTTCCGGCAGATTGAGCGCAATCACACGCAGCTCGCCCCGGTCCGACTCCACATTGGTGCCACGGTACCGGGTTGTGTAACGCACCCCCGGGGTCTCGGAGAGCACCTGCACCACCTCGTCATCCAGAAAGCTCTCGGAGCGGTTGGACACCAGCGCCGGTGGCGACACATACACGTCTGCCCAAAGCTGCGAACCCAGCCACTGGTGAACGGTGGTCCGGAAGCTTCCCACCATCACCTGCAGGCCAATTGCGGCGGCAACCGCAATCATCAGTGCCGCAATCGCCACTCCGGTGCGGCTCAGCTCAGCCTGCACGCCCCGGACGCTCATGGTGCCCAGCAGGCCCAGGCTCCGGCTGGCCAGTGGGTGGAGGAGCCGCATCAGCACCACCGTCACCAGTGGTGTCAGCAACGCCACTCCGACGAGCATGGAAAACAACCCCGTGTAGCTCACCGGCAGGCTGGCGGATTCCAGTCGCAGCAAAACGCCGCCGATCAGCATCAGCCCGCTCCCCAGCACCGCGGCTCCCACCTGCAGCCTCCGGTGTGACGACTCGGTGACGGAGCGCGTGAGGACTGTTTTCGGAGCAATTCCAGAGGCTTCCAACGCCGGAGGCAAAACCGCCAGCAGGGTAGCGCCCAAACCGAGCCCCAGGCCCTTGAGCAGGGACGTGCCCGCCAGGTTCACCTCCGTCACATTGAGGACAAAGTAGAGGTCGTTGATGGTTTGGGTGACCAGCCGGACCAGCTCCTGTGCCAGCGCAATGCCGCCGATCAGCCCCAGTGCGGTTCCCAACACGCCCACCACCAGCGCCTCGCCCAGCACCATGCCAAACACCTCGCGGCGGGTGATGCCCACCGCCCGGAGGCGTCCGAGCAGCGGGTAGCGCTGGACCACCGAAAACGTCATGGTGTTGTAGATCAGGAACATCCCCACGACCAGGGCCAGCAGGCTCAGGGCCTGGAGGTTGAGGCGGAAGGCTTCGGTCATCTTGGCTCCGGCATCCACCCGACTGGAGACCGGCTTCAGCTGCACCTCCGGAGGCAGCACCGCCTCAAAGCGCTGAAGCAACTCGGGCTGCTCTTGAGGAATGAGCACGTCAATGCGGCTCAACCGGCCTTCCAGCCCCAGCACCGTCTGAGCGACCGAAAGGTCCGTCAGCAGCAGGTTCCTCAGCGCCTGTCGGTTGAATTCGTTTTCCGGGTTCAGGAGCGCAATGAGGGTCAGGGGGTGGGTTTGGCTCCCGACCCGGACCTCGAGGCGGTCTCCCACGCTCACGCCCAGCTGTTCGGCGGTTCCAGAGGAAAGCACCAGGGCGTTGGGCTCCGTGAGCAGCTTCGCCAGGGTGCCGTCGGCCCCGATTCCTGCGAGGTAGGGACGAAACGGCGCCTCGGCAAAGGGGTCGACTCCCAGCAGTTGAAAGGCCTGCCCCGCCTGCTGGGTGAGCCCCACGTAGCCTTCAACAATGGGCGCCGTCTGCCGCAGTTGATGATCACGCCTCAAGGAGACGTAGAGCTGTTCCGGGAGTTCGCCGTCGGCGGAAAGAATCTGGTGGGTGGCCCGTCCGCTGACGCTCTCGACCGACAGCTCAAACGAACGAATGGCACTGGCATTGGTCAGGTCCACAGAGAGGACGACCGCCACTCCGAGCGCGACCCCCAGCACCGACAGGCCAAACTGCCAGGGGTGCCGCAGGAGGTGCCGCCAGCTCGAGAAGAAGAGAAGCATGGAGGTTCCGATGAAGCAGTTTCACAGGGTTTCGGCCAACGGCGTCGCGTTGGCTCTGCCCCACTTCAGCTCCGGAAAGCCGGGTGGTTCCAGGAAAAAATCAATGGCAGAAAAAACATTGTGAAAGCGCGTGCGGCGATTGCAACCCCAAAACGCAGGGGGGCCTCCGATTCCCCTCCCAGCCCCTCAAAATTCTGACAGGATGAGGTGTCCCACCTTTTGCATGATTCTTCATTGCAGACCAGATCCGGAACCAAGTCCATCGGTTCAATTGCGGACTTGACCAACTCTTTCACGGTCTGTAAAACTGGCCTCAAGAGTTATTGCCTGAGGTCCTCCTCAATCCTAAGCCCTTAAAGCTTCATCATGAACCGCACCCTGCTTCTGGCGATCATCGGCGTTCTTTCGTACCTGGTCGTTCTCATTCCCGGTTACTTCTTCCTTCCCCAAGATTCTGACCCTGCGATGGAGGAGATGATGGATCCAGGGATCGCTCCTCCGGGGGCAGAGACCCTGATCATTTCCCCAGGCCCTGCACCGAATCCCGGAGCCGCCCCCTTACTGGTTGAGCCCGGACCTCCGCCCGCTCCTCAGGAGTAGGCCCTTCGTTTCAGACCCATGAAGCCTGGCTTCATGCTTATTTCAAACCTTTAGCTCATGGAGGCCGCAATGTCGGTACACATTACGTTCAACAACATTCGCAACTCGAATGCCGTCGAAGAACACGTCAATGAGCAGTTCAAGGACTTGCTGAAGATCACCGACAGCAAGTACCCGTTTCACGTGACCATGAGCAAGGACAAGGACCGCGAGTTACACGAGGTCCACATCCACTGCAGCTTCAACCACAAGCCACTGGCCAGCAGCGCTGAGCATGAGAACCTCTACAAAGCCCTCTCCAAGAGCATTGACGCCATGCGCTCGCAGGTGATCAAGCGCTCCGAAAAACTCCGGAACACCTAAGCGCCTCCGAGGCCCGGGAAACCGGGCCTCCTGCCACCAACACCTCAACATGAAGCGACTGTCTCTCGGGTTACTGATCGGAATCGGCATCACCACGTCGGCCTGGGCCGGCTGTGACGGATCGGGCATGATGGGCGCCACGCAGGAGAACCCCATCGTCTCCACCGTGGACCTGAGCTTTTCTCCCACCTATTCCGTGTCTTCCACCTCCGGAACCTCAGGCTGCAAGAACTGGGACTTCGCGCGCTACCTTGAGGAAGAGCGCGAACGCTACCTGGCTTCCAACAAGAGGGACCTGCTGGAAAACATTGCTCAGGGAGCAGGGCCCCACCTGCAGGCCTTCTCTCAGCTGGCCGGGTGTGTGCTTCCGGAGCCGGCCCTGAACCAGCTGACGCGACAGCATCAGGCTTCACTGGAAGCCGCTATCCACACCTCTTCGGCCACAGCCTGGACCCAATGGGTCGGCTGGACGAAGGCTTCCTTTCCCAACGCCTCCTACTGCGCCAACGCCTCCTCATGAAACCGCTACTGCTGATGTTCCTGTTGCTGGGTGGAAGCCTGTCAACGGCCTGGGCCTGTCATCAGGGAGGGCCCATGGGCTTTGCCTCGGAAAACCCGGGGATGTTCAGTGTCGACCTGACCCTCTCGCCGACCTTTGCCGCCGCGAGCACCTCTGGGACATCAGGCTGCCAGCAGTGGCACTACGCCCAGGAGCAGGATCGCTTTCTGGAAACTCAATGGGAGCAGCTGGCGCAGGAAAGCGCCCAGGGAGGTGGACCCCACCTGATGGCCCTGTCTCGCTTGATGGGATGCTCAGAAGTCCGTTGGACCGAAGGGCTCCGGGAGATGCCGGAGTTCTTTCTGGCTGCCCAGGCCCCAGCGGGTGCCTCCGACCACCTGCGGCACCAGGCCCAGCAGTGGAACTGCCGCCTTCCTCACTCACGTTAACGCAACCCCTTACCTCTCAGGAGCCCCCATGGATTCAATGATGCGACTGGTTGTCGCCGGAGCCATCATCCTCGTTTTCTTCTGGATCCTGAAACTGCTCGGCATTGAATTGATGTAGGAGCCGGCTCAGTTGAGCAGCTGAGGCTGCTCTGCCAGCCAGTCCCGCAGCTTCCGGAAGGAAGGCGCTGTGACGTGCTCGGGCATGGCCTCCAGGAAGCGCCCAATGTCCTCAGCCGCCTCGGCATAGCACTCCAGCCGATAATACAGGTAGCCTCGCTCTCGCCAATCCATCGGCGACCCGGGGTGGAGCAGGAGCATCCGGTCCACGCAAAAAAGCGCCCCCTGGTACTCGTTACGGCTCAGGCTTGAGGACTTGAGGTTGTTCAGCATCCGACGCAGCACCTCGCGGGTGGAAGCCGGACGCAGGTGGTCCGGAGACAGCGTCTCCGCCATCCCCCGCATGCGCTGCAGCAGGTTGAGCACGTCCTCGGGTTCCAGCTTTTTTCCGGAAAAGGGGTCAAACAGCGGGCCGCCCCAGCCGTTCCCCCGAACCAGGAAGTGCCCGGGAAAGTTGATGCCCTCGGCTTCCAGTCCCAGGCGATGCGCCACTTCGGTCAGCACCAGGGCAAGTGTGATGGGAATGCCGGTGCGGCGTTCCAGCACTTGATCAATGCAACTGTTCCGCACATCGTAGTAATCACCCGTGTCCCCCTGAAACCGCAGGGAGCCATAAAGCAGCTTCGTCAGGCGCTCCAGGGCAGGGCGGGCGCCGGAAGGGTCCAGCACCTGAGGCGCCAGCTCGGCGGCCAGGTCATCCAGTTGTGCCTGGCAAGCCGCCAACGAGGCCGAAGGAGAAAAGCCCTGAGCGATCAACACCGCTCCCGGAAGCCACTCAAGGTGTTCGTCCGGAAGCGCAGCCAGCTCAGCGAATTCGTCCCGGTTTTCCCAAACATTCATCATTTTTACGTCTCAACACAATCGCTCAGCCGCCCCCATTTCCCGCTGAGCCTCCAACAAGTTTGCTCATGGCCCTTCATACTCAGCTAGTAGACTACCACAATCCTCAGCAGGCACGCGAACTTCTCGACCTGCTCAACGCCTACGCCGAGGATCCGACCGGAGGCGGCACCCCGCTTCCGGAAGCCACCCGAGCGAACCTGGCCCCTGCCCTGGCCGCCTTTCCGGGGGCCTTCAGTGTCATCGCGTACCACGATGAGGCTCCAGTGGGCCTGATCAACTGCTTCATGGGCTTCTCGACCTTTGCCGCCCAGCCTCTGGTCAACCTCCACGACGTCGTGGTGCTCGCCGGGTTCCGGAAGCAGGGCATTGCCCAACAGATGCTGAAACACGTCGAAGCCCTTGCCCGTGAACGCGGATGCTGCAAGCTGACGCTGGAAGTGCTGGCCCACAATCACCCCGCCCGCACCGCCTACGAACGCTTTGGGTTCCAGGGGTACGAATTGGATCCGGAGCTGGGCAGTGCCCTGTTTTTTCAAAAGAAGCTGTAGCCCCTATGCGCATCCTCATTGGGAGCAACGTCCACTGGTGGAACGCCGAGGCCGCCTATGCCGCCACCGTCGCAGAAGCCCTTCAGGAAGCCGGACACGACGTTTGGGTGCTCACGCGTCCGAACTCGCTGAATGCCGAGCACCTGCAGGCCCGGAAGCTCCGGTTGGTGACACACCTCAACCTCAACACCAACTCGCCGCTGGAGCTGTTCCGGAGCTACCGACGGCTGCTCCGTTTTCTGCAGGAAAACCGGATTGAGCTGGTCAACGCCCACCGCTCCGAAGGCTTCCCGCTTTACGTCCTGGCACGACGCCGGCTCCGTTCCTTTCACCTCATCCGGACGCGTGGCACCACCCGGTCCGTCCGGGGGCACTGGTTGGACCAGAAGCTTCACTGCGAGTGGACCGACGCCACCATTGCAGCCGGAGAGGTCGTGGCTACGCGGCTCCGGAACGCCGTTCCCCTGCCTCCGGAACGCCTGCGGGTCATCTACTACCCGGTGCCGCTGCCCGAGTGGCCCCCGGCCTTTCCCGAACACCGCTACCGAGATGAGTTCCGGATTCCTCCGGACCATCAGGTGCTGGCGATTGTCGGCCGCATCCGGCAGGAGAAGGGGCACCGCCTGCTGCTCCGTGCCTTCCGGGAGGTGCTGAAGGAGGTCCCCAAGCTGGTGCTCCTCATCCTCTACCGCGACACCGAGCCCGAGGAGCCCGAAATGGTCGCGGTTCAGGCGGAAGTGCGGCGCCTGCAGCTGGAAAATCACGTACGCTTTGATGCTGAACGACCGGACATTTTGCCGCTGATGCACTTTGCCGATGCCGGCGTGGTCAGTTCCATTGACTCCGAGGTCATTTGCCGCGTGGCCGTCGAGTTCTTCTCGGTTGGAACCCCGGTGGCCGCTGTGCCCACAGGGTGCCTCCCGGAGATCATCCGCGATGGCATCAACGGCACCCTCGCCTGGGGCGACACCCCACAGGCCCTTGCCGAAGCGCTGATCCGGCTGCTCAAGGACCGCCCCTACTGCCGCGAGCGAGGACGCCTGGCTCGCCAGGACGCCGAGGAACGCTTCACCATCCCGCGCATGCTCCGGGAAACGCTGGACGTGTACCACCAGGCGATGCGTCCGGAGCCTCCGGATGAACGCCCCTGACCGCACTTTTCCGTCACGACTGCTCCCGCACTTCATGAACCCGTTGCTTGCCCCCCGCTTTCCGTTTGACCCTGCCCGTGTGCCATTTTTCTACGGATGGTGGATCCTCGTGGTCACCACCGTGGGCATGCTCGCCAGCATCCCGGGACAGACCATGGGCGTGGGCGTCTTCACGGAGCACCTGCTGCAGGAGTCCGGACTTGGGCGGCTGGAAATCAGCATGGCCTACATGGTGGGAACCATTGCCAGCAGCCTGCTGATTCCGCTGGGCGGACGCTTGCTCGACCAATGGGGGTCGCGAGTGATGATCGTGTTCGCAGGGGTCGGACTCGCAGGGGCCCTGTTTCTGCTGCGGCACACCGCGACGCTGCTCGGTTGGACTCAAGGCGCCGCCTCGCTCCTGCCCGCCACCTGGGTCAGCCTCGCGGTGCTGTCTGTGCTGTTTTTGCTGCTCCGGCAGTTTGGGCAGGGGCTCATGACCATGGTCAGCCGCACCGTGCTTTCCAAGTGGTTTGACCGCCGGCGGGGGCTGGCCACCGGACTGAATGGGGTGCTCGTGTCCTTCGGGTTTTCCTCGGCGCCGCTGCTGCTCAATACCCTCATCCAGCAAAATGGGCCTGCAGAAACCCTGCTGCTGCTCGCAGTGACCTGCGGACTCGGCATCGCCGCATGGGGCTGGCTCTTCTTCCGGGATCAGCCGGAAGACTGCGGGTTGCTCATGGACGGCGAATCACAGGAAACCCGAGACTCGGCTCCCCGTTCCCGGAACACTGCAGCAGTCGATGTGCCCCTGGAAGACGTCCGGAGGAGCTACACCTTCTGGATCTTCACACTCGGCATGGCCTCTTCGGCGCTGATTGTCACCGGCTTCACCTTTCACATTGCCTCCATCGGTGAACATGCCGGCCTGAGCCGTCAGGAAATCTACTCCGTCTTTGTGCCCATCTCGGTCATCAGCGTGGGCGCGCACTTCCTGTCCGGGTGGCTGAGTGACCGCATTCCCCTCAAGTACCTGCTGATGGTGCTGGTGGCCATGCTGGCGCTGGGGAGCCTGGGGATCCTCCACCTGGAGACAGCGTGGGGCCGGGTGCTCCTGATGATCGGATATGGCGTGCAGGGGGGCGTCTGGGGCTGCCTGTCGGTGGTGGCGTGGCCTCGCTTTTACGGACGCAAGTACCTCGGAGCGATCTCGGGGCTCTTCATGGGCGTGGTCGTCTTTTCGAGTGCGATTGGTCCGGCGGTGTTTGGGCTGTCAGACAAGCTGACGGGCAGCTATGCCGGCTCAGCCTGGGCGGCGGTGGCCCTCAACCTGCTGCTCTTCCTGGGGGCCTTCCGGGCCCAGACCATGCTGACGGCTCCGCCCGCTGTGGCTCCGGACTCGGGGAATCTTTCCTCTTGAGAAAACGGGGCCAGCCCCCTATTCTATCCAGTTTGGTCCAAGACTTTCTCCTCCTCCAACAACCATCCATGCAAACCAAATTCATCTTCATCACTGGCGGTGTTGTGTCCGGACTGGGCAAGGGAATCACGGCAGCCTCCATTGGGGCCCTTCTGGAAGCACGAGGGCTCACCGTGAGCCTGATGAAGCTGGATCCCTACATCAATGTGGATGCGGGGACCATGAACCCCTTTCAGCATGGAGAGGTGTTTGTCACCCATGATGGAGCTGAAACGGACCTCGACATTGGGCACTATGAGCGGTACACCAACGCCTCCCTGACCCGCAAGCACAACCGCACCACCGGACAGATCTACGACTCGATCCTCCGGAAGGAACGCGCCGGCGAGTACCTGGGGGCAACCGTGCAGGTGGTTCCGCATGTCATTGACGAAATCAAGCAAAGCATCCTCGAAGCCGCTCAGGGCAACGACATCTGCATTGTCGAAATCGGCGGCACCGTCGGCGACATCGAATCCCTGCCCTTCCTTGAGGCCATCCGGCAGTTCCGGCATGACCAGGGACGCGACAACTCGCTGTTTGTCCACCTGACCCTGATCGTCCACACCACCGAAATGAAGACCAAGCCCACGCAGCACAGCGTCGGGAAGCTCCGGGAGATTGGCATTCAGCCGGAAATCCTCATCTGTCGCACAGCCGAGGCGATTCCGGAGAAGCTGAAGGCGAAGATTGCCCTGTTCACCAACGTTGAGGAAGACGCCGTCTTTGACGGACTCGATGTGGACTCGGTTTATGAGGTCCCGCTCATGTTCCACCGTCAGCAGCTGGATGACAAGGTCGTGGAGTACCTGCGGATGTGGACGCGGCGCCCGAAGCTGCAGCCCTGGGTGGATGTCGTTGACACCTACAAGAACCCGAAAGCCGAGGTCAATCTGGCGTTTGTCGGCAAATACGTCAACCAGCGAGACTCCTACGAAAGCCTCAATGAGGCCCTGGTCCACGGCGGCTTGGCGAACCAATTGCAGGTCAACCTGCATTACGTCAATTCGGAAGAGTTGACCGCCCAGAACCTGGAGGAGCACCTTCAGGGCGTCGATGGCGTTCTCGTTGCGCCCGGATTTGGGGAGCGAGGCATTGAGGGAAAGATTGACGCCGTCCGCTATGCGCGGGAAAACGGCATCCCCTTCCTCGGCATCTGCCTTGGCATGCAGATGGCCATCATCGAGTTTGCCCGCAACGTCGCGGGCCTGAAGGATGCTCATACCGGAGAGATCCGCCCGGGGAATCCGGACAACGTCATTGACCTGATGCCTGAGCAAGAAGGCATGGAAGCCACCGGAGGATCCATGCGCCTGGGGGCCTACCCGACTCAGCTGAAGGCAGACTCCCTGCTGGCCAAAATTTATGGTGCCACTGAGATTGAAGAGCGGCACCGGCACCGCTACGAAGTCATGGAACGCTTTGTTCCCCAACTGGAAGCTGCTGGGCTCATCATCGCTGGGCGGCACCCGGAACGTCACCTTGTGGAAGCCATTGAGCTTTCAGATCACCCCTGGTTCGTTGGTTGTCAGTATCACCCCGAATTGCAATCCAAGCCCCTGAAGCCGCACCCGTTGTTCGCGTCCTTTGTCGCAGCGGCTCACGCGTATCGGGTCGCTCACCCCGCAACCTAGCCCTGCCGATGGTACGGTTCCTTCTCGTGGTGCTCCTCTTCAGCGCGTCGCTGCTGCATGCGCAGCAACAGATCGCGGTGGAGACGTTCCAGATCAGCCAAAGCACGCTCAACCACCTCCAGCGAGAAGGCCTGCCCGAGTCCCTGTTGGGAAACCTGATTCCGCTGACCGGCAAGGAGTTTGGCTCCCGGGAAGTCTTTACCCAGGTTCTGCGCGAGCTGCCCATTCCTCCAGAGGAGCCGGAAGAGCTGGAGCTGATTCTGCGCTACTCCGGACAGGAGCGGCTCAAGATTGAGGCCGAGGAATTCCTCAGCAACCTTTCGGAAGGCGAGGCCATCTTCCGGGGAAACGTCCGGGGGCGGGTCGCGCGGGAAAACCTCGACTTCCACATGGCCAAGCTCCGGGTGCTGCGTCAGGCAGGCGCCAAGCAGGAGCGACTCATTGGCGAGGGTGGAGTCGAGTTCAAGCAGTGGGAGCGCCTGGCTCGCATGGATTACGTGACCTATGAGCGAGGCCTCACGCCCGGAAGCACTTCGGAAGGCCGGAAGTTCCGGATGGAGGGCAACGTCCTCATTGAAGCCGAACAGGGCAGCCTCAGCGCCCACCTCGTGAACGCGGACCTGTCTCGGCAGATTGTGGTGCTCGAGGGACAGAACTCGGCCCAGGGTCGCATTCGCCTCGAAGTCCGGCCCGACCTGCTGGAAACCGAGCCTCAGCTTCGCGCGCCGGGGGAGCCGCCCAGCCTGCTCCTGCAGGCCTACCGGGCCGAGTTGAACGGCGAGGAACGCCGGGCCATCTTTGAAGGAGACGTCGAGATGGAGCGGCAGCCTCAAGGCGTGTACGTCCGGAGCGGGCGCATTGAAATCCGCTTCAACGAGCGGCAGCAGATCAACTCCGCCCAGGCCGAGCGTGGGGTGTGCATTGAGCAGCCCGGACGCCTGGCCCGCGCAGATCAGGCCTACTTCAATGACATTGCCCAGACCATTCGTCTTGAGGGCACCGCCGAGGTGTACTCCGGAAGCTACATCCTCAAGGGCAACTCCATTACCCTGTTTCTGGATGTGAACCGAGGAGTCGCACAAGGCGATGAAATGGCCCCGATCGAAGTGACCATTGCAATGGAAAATCAACCTCAACCCTTCCAGTGTCGATGAAAGTTTCTTCCTCAAACCCCAACGCAGCAGACGCCAAAAAAGAGCCGAACCCCCGTCCCAAGCTGGCTCTGGACAACGCCTTCAAGACCGAGCGTTCCGGCATTGCCCTCTACACCGAGCGTCCGGGAGACGGTCCACGCATTGAAGAGGGCGCCCAGGTCAAGGTTCACTACGAAGGCTGGCTGGCCAAGGACTACACCCTGTTTGACAGCAGCCGCAAGAAGCGCAAGCCCTTCCAGTTCGAGTTTGGCAAGGGCACCGTCATCAAGGGCTGGGAAGAGGCCCTGAAGGACGTCCGGGAAGGCACCAAGCTGCAGGTCAAGATTCCGGCGGCGCTGGCTTACGGACGCGAAGGGGTGCCGCAGTTGGGCATTCCGCCTCAGTCGGACCTGATCTTCAAGGTGGAGGTCCTCAAGGTTGAAAATCCCACTCCTCCTGATCAACCCCGCAAACGCGTGGCCTGAAAGACGCTATGGAAACCTCTCCGCTGATCAGCATTGTCGATGATGAGCCCGGCATCCGGGAAACCCTGGTGGGGGTCCTGGAAGACGAGGGCTACCAGGCCCAGGCCTTTGCCGATGCCTCCAGCTTTCTCGAAGCCCTGGACACGCAGGAGCCCGCGCTGGTGCTGCTGGACATCTGGCTTCCGGGCATGGACGGCATGGCCGTTCTGGCGCGCCTCCGGGAGCAGCGCCCCCACCTGCCCGTGATCATGATGAGTGGGCATGCCGGCATTGAGGCAGCCGTCAATTCGATCAAGCTGGGCGCCTCGGACTTCCTGGAAAAGCCGCTGCACCTGGAGGTTCTGCTGGACAAGGTGGCCGGACTCGCCCAACGGAAGCGACGGGTGGAACAGGCCCTTCCTTCCGACACCCGGCTGGAAATTGCGCGCTACGAAGATGACGTTCCCTCCGGAGCAGCCGAATTGGTGGAGGGCGAGCAGCCTCAGCGAACACTCAAGAGCAACGTGGTCCTCAATGGAACCGGGCTCCTCAGTGGCCGGAACACGGGCATCATCCTCAGCCCGCTTGATGAAGGCTCCGGAATCGTCTTCCAGGCCCTTGATGGCACCACCATTCCCGGAACCATCACCTCGCTGGAGGGCTTTGCCCAGGCCACGGCTTCCCAGACCTTCACCGCCAACTCCACGGTGCTGACCAGCGGCAGCCGACGCATCCGGACCGTTGAACACCTCCTTGCAGCAGTCGGCATGGCCGGACTGACCAACGTCCTCATCAAGGCCGATGAAGAGATTCCCAACATCGACGGCTCGGCGGCAGACTTCACCCGCATGATCCATGAGACCGGTGTTCAGGAACAGGCGGCTCGGCGCCAGGAGGTCCGGATCCGGAAACGCATTCAGGTCGGCCCCGAAGATTTGGCCCAGAAGTTTCTTTATGTGGAACCCTACGACGGCTTTGAGGTGCAGATGCGCGTGGACTACCCTGCTCCGATTCTGGAGCAGCAGTTTACCTTCAATGCCGCCCAGCACTCCTTTGAAGCAGAAATTGCTCCGGCCCGCTCGTTCAACACGTTTGAAAACATCGACATGGCCCAGAAGCTGGGCAAGGTCGGAAGCGGCTACCTGAATTCCCACATCATCCTCCACGAGGGCAAGGTCATCAACACCACCCTGCACTTTCCGGATGAGTTCGTCCGACACAAGGTGCTGGACCTGATTGGCGACCTCTACCTCATTGGCTACCCCTTGCGGGGACGTGTCGTTGCCAACATGACCTCCCATGGCTACAACCAGGCCCTGGCTCAAAAAATCCACCACGCCCTCAACTGACCATGCGCCACCGAGCCCGGATGCACGCCCTGCAGGCGCTGTATCAAGCAGACATCTGGGGGCATACCAGTCCTCAACAGGCCGCCAAGCTGCTGCACGAACTGCAACTCCCGGAAGAAGTGGAGTCCTTTGCTCTCGAGATGATCGCGGGGACGCTGAAGCAGCGCGCTGAGATCGACGAACGCCTCCGGAACAACCTGGAAAAGTGGCGGCTGGAGCGCCTCTCGGTCACCACTCGGAATATTCTGCGCCTGGCCACTTACGAGCTGTGTTACGGTCCGGACCTGCCCCGGCATGTCGTCTTTGACGAGGCGCTTGAGCTGTGCAAGGAGTTTGTGGATGAGAGCTTTCACGGGCTGGTCAACCGGGTGCTGCAGAAGGTCTATGATGCGCATCAGGGGCGGAACACTCCTGAAGACGTTCCAGCGGTTCCCCCCTCACCCGAGCCGCCTTCCCCTCTTCCAGAAGCAGGGGAGTGAAGCCTCTGCAACCGGCGGCATCGAAGAAATCAACTGATTTCATGAGAAAAATAGTGTTGTAATCCTCCATGACAGCGCTATATTAATTCCTTCGCATGCCACGTTCGTACCGACCTCATGCCTGTGGGACTCCCGAACGTCTTCATTACTGCTCAAACTCAGACTGTCCTTTCTCATGGTCAAGGTTGACATCATTCGCGCCGTTCAATTGAAAGCTGAAATCCAGTTTGGCGAAGCCGAAAAGCTGGTCAACATCCTCCTCGATCTCGTCAAGGACTGCTTGGAAGAAGGGGAAGATGTCCTGATCACGGGGCTGGGCAAGTTTGCGCTTCGGGACAAAAAAATGCGCCCAGGCCGGGACCCGAAGTCCAAAAAGGACTACGTCATTTCAGCGCGACGGATTGTGACCTTTCACCCTTCCAAGGTCTGGCGCGACGAGCTGAACCGCTAGGCTCCCCCTCTTCCTTACCTCCGGATGCAGGCCCTCACTCTTCTGAACCGTCTCTTTGAAGTAGCGGTTGCCCGCGCTCAGCCTTCGGTTTGCCTGCCTCCTCACCTGCACGATCTCCCCTCCATCTCCGGTCGCTTTGTGGTGCTGGGCGCTGGCAAGGCTTCTGCCGCCATGGCGCGGGCCGTTGAGGTTTTCCTCCGGGACCACCGCCCTGACCTTTTTGCTCGCCTGGAAGGGCTCGTCCTCACCCGCTATGGCTACCAGGTGCCCTGTGAGCGTCTGGAAATCCTCGAAGCGGGCCATCCGGTTCCAGATCGGCAAGGCCTGCAGGGCACTCAGCGGATGCTCACGCTGGCCGACTCCCTCACCGAAGCTGACTTTGCCCTCTGCCTCATCTCCGGAGGAGGCTCCGCCTTGCTGACGCTTCCTGCGCCCGGCATCAGCCTTGAAGACAAGCAGGCCGTCAACCGCCAGCTGCTGCGCTCCGGAGCCACCATCCACGAAATGAATCGCGTCCGGAAGCACCTCTCCGCCGTCAAGGGCGGACGCTTGGCCCAGGCGATCTTTCCGGCTCCACTCCGGACCCTTGCCATTTCGGATGTGCCGGGAGACGACCTCTCCGTCATTGCCTCCGGCCCAACGGTTCCGGATGAGTCCACATTTGCAGAAGCCCGGGAAGTGCTGGCTCGGTACCAGGTCCTTCCACCCGAGTCGATCCGGCAGCACCTGGACGCCGCCACAGTGGAAACGCTCAAACCCGGAACCGAGGTTCCGATCAACACCGAAGCTCGCTTGGTGGCCACCCCTCAGGACATGCTCGAAGCTGCTGCGGCTCAGGCCCGGGAATGGGGCTGGACGCCCTGGATTCTCAGTGATCGCATGGAAGGAGAAGCCCGCGAGGTGGCCAAGGTTCATGCGGCCCTTGCGGAACAGATTCAACGCCGTTCGCAACCGATTGCGCCTCCCGTTGTGCTGCTCTCCGGAGGGGAAACCACGGTGACGGTTCGAGGAAAGGGAAAGGGGGGGCGCAACACCGAATTTGCCCTGGCGTTGCTGGAGGCCCTGCGGGGGTGCCCCGGAATCGCGGCACTGGCGTGCGACACCGACGGAATTGATGGCACTGAAACCAACGCTGGGGCCTGCTTTGACGATCAGGCCTTTGCACAGGCTCAGGCACAGGGGCTGTCCGCGGGAGCCTTTCTCGCAGAAAACGACGCCTACTGCTTCTTTGAGGCCCTCGGTGGACTCGTGGAGTCAGGCCCCACCTTCACCAACGTCAACGACTTCCGGGCAATTCTCATTGAGCCCCGATAGGCTCACCCGGCCCGTGCAATGGCGATCAAAGCGGTGCCCACCACAGCCACTGCTGCACCAGCCCACGCCATTGCGGGCGGGCGGACCCTGGTTCGGGCCCACACAAGCGGCAGGATCAGCACGGGGGTCGTCGCTGAGAGGGTTGCCACCACTCCTGCATCTCCCTGCCCCAGCGCAAAGAGCAACAGCGTCATGCCCAGCCCCATCCCCAGCAGACCACTGAGGACAATGCCTCCGAGCAATTCGCGATTCAGTGCCGTTTTGGCCCGGAAGACCGGGTTCGGCAGCAGGCCCAGCAGATTGAGCCCAACTGCAGCCGTTCCGACTCGTAAAGCGGAGGCGGTCACCGGATCCAGCCCTGAGGCCATCACCGGGCGCGCAATCACCGACCCAATGGATTGCCCAAGCGCTGCGAGCAGGCCCAGCAGAATGCCGTAGCGCAACCGTCCCTCTGTCGAGTCCAGGGTCGTCGGCTCCGTTTGTCGACGTCCCAGGATGGCCAGCATGACTCCGGAAGGAACCAGCGCGCAGCCGACCAGAGTCAACGGCAGCAGGTGTTCTTCAAGAAAGAACCAGCTCAGCGCAACCGTCAGAGGAGCATTCAGGGCAAAGACCACCGCTGAACGGCTCGGTCCCAGCCGCTGCAGGGACGCAAACAGCGCCGTATCTCCCAAGAAGATTCCCACGAATCCGGAGAGCATCAGCGCCTGAGTGGTCTCCCGCGTGAGGCCCTGCCATCCTTGGGTTCCCCAGGCGACTCCGGCGAGCATGACAAAGACCAACGCCATCCGGACCCGATTGAAGGCAAGAGGCCCTAACTGCCGGATGGGGCCCACGGCCACAATGCCGCCAAGGGCCCAACACAACGCTGCTCCTACAGCAGCCAACTCACCGATGAGCATGATTTTAAAAACACAACAGGAGGAACTCCCAACACTTGGCGGGCGAGGAAGGGATCACGAAAATGCAGGAATTGAGATCAGAGCCTTGAGTTTTGACTGGGGAAGCTCATATGATTGGACGTTGCCCTGGGGTGAAAATGGACGATCCCGCAACAGGCTAAGGGTTCCGAGATTGTATTCATGAATTTTTACATTCAAGCAGCAGGAAGCCGCTCCCCAGGGTCTTTGTGAAAACACAGCAACAAGTGTGCCCGGCACCCCTCATCTTTTGTCCGCCCTCCTCCCTGGTTCATGGCTAAGTTGTACTTCTATTATTCCGCAATGAACGCGGGGAAGACGACGACCCTCTTGCAGTCGAACTACAACTACCAGGAGCGGGGCATGAACACGCTGGTGCTGAAACCACTGCTGGATCAGCGCTATGGCGCTGTTGTCCGCTCCCGGATTGGACTGGAAGCCGCGGCGGTCAACTTTGAGCGGACGGATGAACTGGCGCCACTGGTCGACTCGTTTCAGCGGAAGCAGCCTCTGCACTGTGTGCTCGTTGATGAGGCCCAGTTTTTGACCGAAGCCCAGGTTCTGGAGTTGACTGAAGTCGTTGATCAGCAGCGCATTCCGGTGCTTGCCTATGGCCTCCGGACAGACTTTCAGGGAAAGCTGTTTGAAGGCAGCCAACACCTGTTGGCGTGGGCCGATGAGCTACGTGAAATCAAGACCATCTGTCACTGTGGCAGCAAGGCCACCATGGTCCTGCGCCTTGATGAGTCTGGGCAACCGGTTTCCCTCGGAGATCAAATTGAAATTGGCGGAAACGACCGATACGTTTCCGTGTGCCGCCGGCACTTCAAGGCACGCTGTGCCGAACCCTCTTCTCATACGACATCGACCTCATGAAACCGAATGTGGCCATTGCCGGAGCAACCGGTGCTGTTGGTGCAGAATTTCTGAAGCTGCTCGAAGCTCGAGACTTCCCAATCAACCAACTGCGGCTCCTGGCCTCTGCTCGCTCCGCCGGAACCACCCTGACGTTTCGGGGAGAAGCCCTTCCGGTTGAAGAACTGACGGCTGATTCCTTTTCCGGAATCGACATTGCGTTCTTTTCTGCAGGAGGTGACCGCAGCAAGGAGTTTGCGCCCCATGCCGCTCAAGCGGGTGCCGTCGTCATTGACAACTCCAGCGCCTTCCGGATGGACCCCGAGGTGCCCCTGGTCGTTCCCGAGATCAACCCGGAGGAGGCCTTCAAGCACAAGGGCATCATTGCCAACCCGAACTGCTCCACGATTCAAATGGTGGTGGCCCTCAATCCGCTGCACCAGGCAGCAGGACTGAAGCGGGTCATCGTTTCAACCTACCAGGCCGTTTCCGGAGCCGGGGCCAAGGGCATGGAGGAGTTGCAGGAGCAGGTCCGTGCCTGGGTCAAGGGTCAGCCGATGGAAGCGCAGGCCTTTCCGGCACAGATCGCGTTCAACCTCTTTCCCCACATTGACGTCTTCCAGGAAAACGGATACACCAAGGAAGAGATGAAGATGGTGCTGGAGACTCAAAAGATCATGAGCCTTCCGGACCTTCCGGTCTCGGCAACCTGTGTGCGGGTGCCTGTGCTGCGAGCCCACTCGGAGGCGGTTTGGATTGAAACCGAGCGCCCTCTTTCGCCTGCGGAAGCCCGTGAAGTCCTCCAGCAAGCGCCCGGTCTGCAGGTGCTTGATGAGCCACGAGCCGGAGGTTACCCAATGCCGTGGGACGTCGCGGAGACCTTTGATACCTTCGTCGGACGCATCCGGGAAGACCTCTCACACCCGAATGGACTGACGTTCTGGGTGGTTGCGGATCAGTTGTACAAAGGCGCGGCTCTCAATGCCATTCAGATTGGAGAGCTGCTGCTTGCGCGTGCTTCCTGATCCTGATTCTTCCCTCAAACCCATTGCTGGTCCCAGTTCTTGCACGAGTTCTGGTTATAGTTCTGCTTCGCTTAATTAACCTAAACACAAACCATGTCCGCCAATTTGCCCAAACCCACCTCCAGTTTTGATCCTCCTCCGCCCCAGCTTCCACCTGTTTACTGGGCGCCTCCGGAAGACGACACCATTGACTTGGTGGAGTTGTTCCAGACGCTCTGGCGCTGGAAAGGGCTGATCATTGCGCTGACGCTGCTTGGCGTCATTGGCAGCTATGGAGTCGTGCAGGTGCTTCCCAAGCAATACACGGCCGAGGTCATTTACGTCGCTGGAGACGCGCAGTCTGCCAAAGACACCTTTCAGCTTCAAAACGAAATTCAGCGGGTGGCCGGGGATCCTCGCTTCCTCAAGGTACTCATTGAAGAAGAAGGCCTAGTTCCCTTGCTGATCCCTTCTGGACTGGACGCGTCCGGGCAATTCCTGGAGCCCTCTCCGATCACCCCACTTGAAGCCTCGGTGGAAGTCCTGCTGGATGAAAAATCAGACGTCATCGTCTTTGACGAGGATTCCCGCGGCAACCTCTTGCTCACCGTTACCCTCCCCGATGCCCAGAAAGCGGCAGACCTGGCGAATACCTTCCTTCAGCGGGCCGAGCAGTGGGCCATGACCTCCCTTTCAGGGCGGTACCAAAATGAGATCCGTTTGCTCGAAGCACAGGTTGAAAAGCAGAATCAGCAACGGGCCCAAAAGCTGGAAGAGATCCTTGCCTTTTTGCAAGAGCACCCGAATGTGGTGAACCAGGATTACACCAATCCGACTCTGATCAGCATGCAGGAACGTCTGGCAGAAATTAACGTCAACCTGGCGCTTGGCGACGGTAATCGAGCGACGCTGGAAGCCCAACGTGGACGACTCACGGCTCGGATTGCCGAGCTCCAGTTGGCACAGCACCAGGAGGCCCTTGATCAGCAAGAGTTTTTCCAGAAACAAAAGGATCTGGAATCAACGGTCGAGGTTGCCATCGATGTGTCCAAGCAGCTGGAAGCCAAAAAATCCGAGCTTGTTTCCCGGCAGGCCCAAACGGTGGAACTGCTCAGTGTTGCCCGACCTCCGGAAGAGCCCTCCAGCCCCCGCTCCCGACTCATCATTGCCCTGGCTGCAGTGGTTGCGCTGTTTGGCAGCATCTTCCTCGTGTTCTTCATTGAGTTTGTCCAGAACCTCCGGAAATCGGCACAGGAACCCACAACCGCCGATTGACAGCGGCCCGCCGCTTTCCTGACCTGTAGGTGATCCGGCATGCCCCCGGAACCAGCTTTGAATTGGTATTCCCTGGCGCTGGAATACTCCCTCTACGGCTTCCTCCTCCTCCTCCTCATTGCGGTCGCTCTCGCCGTCGCCTTCTGGCGCTGGCTGACGGACGGCCCGAATCCGTTGGCTCTGGTGCCAGACCTTGATCCTCCCGAATCAGAGACCCTCCGGGAAATGGAGCGGCTTTTGGGCAGGGTCCGGCTTCACCTCCAGCAAGCTCCTCCGGAAGAACACGCCCCCCTGGAAGACGAGCAGGACCGACTCGCCCGCTGGTACACCGAATTTAAGGACGAATGGGAGACCGCCCGGGCGCCTTTTCAGGAAGCAGCCCAGCAACAGCGCGACTCCTGGCGCAGGCTCTTTGTGTACGTTGGGCAGCGTCCGTGGTGGAAGCGCCTCCGGGGCCGTAAGCACGACACGGCCTATCAGGAGTTGCTCCAGCAGTACCTCAAACGCGAGCACCACACCCAGTCCCGGCGCCAAACCCTGCAGGCCTACGACCGCGTCTCCCTGCGCAACTTCCAAAGCAGCGCCCTCTTTCAGAAGCACGCCCAGCCCCGCTAACCCGCGTCTGGTGCGCCCGCCTGCCCTTCTTCAATCACTCCGGTCCCTCGCAAGTGAGCAAGCTCCGCTTCGCTCAGACCTAAATCAGCCTCAAGGACTTCTCGGGTATGTGCTCCCGCAAGAGGAGGCGCCCGCCGGTACTGAACCGGCGTCTCGGAAAACCGGATCGGGTTGCCGATCAAGGCAATGGGGTCCGGACTCAGCGGGTGATTCATCTCCTGACGCATCCCTCGGTGCTGAATTTGAGGATCAGCAAAGACCTCCGGAACCGTATTCACGGGTCCCACCGGCACCCCAATCCGTGCAAGCCCATCCAGCCAATGTGACTTGGGCTCCTGCTGGGTGACCGCCTTCAGTTGTTCAATCAGCTCCTCTCGATTGCGGACCCGCTCCGGATTGGTCGCAAACCGAGGCTCGCTTGCCAGCTCCGGACAACCGGCAAAGGTGCAGAATTTCTGAAACTGCGAATCATTCCCCACCGCCAGGATGAAGTAGCCATCGCTCGCGGGAAACACCTGATACGGAACAATGTTGGCGTGCGCGTTCCCGTAGCGCTGAGGCGTGGCTCCGGAAGTGAGGTAGTTGAGTCCGACATTCACCAGCCACGCCGCTTGCGTGTCCAGCAATGCCAGGTCAATGTGCTGTCCGCCGCCACCTTGATCACGGTGCCGGATCGCGGCCAGGATCGCCGTGGACGCATACATCCCGCACATGACATCGGCGACTGCGACTCCCACCTTCACGGGCTCGCCCTCCGGTTCTCCAGTCAGGCTCATGATGCCGCCCATGCCCTGAATCATGAAGTCATACCCGGCTCGCTGGGCATAAGGTCCGGTCTGTCCAAATCCGGTGATTGAGCAATAGACCAGATCCGGATGCTCCGCATGCAGAGAGGCGTAGTCGAGGCCATACTTCTTCAGGCCTCCCACCTTGAAGTTCTCCACCAGCACGTCACAGGTGCCCGCCAGCCGCCGAATCAGCGCCTGTCCTTCGGGATGCGCCAGATCAATCGCCACGGAGCGCTTGTTGCGGTTGGCACTGAGGTAATACGCGCTCTCCGAAGTATCGACTCCTGAAGCGTCTTTCAGGTACGGCGGGCCCCAGGTTCGGGTATCGTCTCCGGCGCCCGGCTTTTCGATCTTCAGGACGTCGGCTCCCAGGTCTCCGAGGAGTTGTGTACACACCGGCCCAGCCAAAATTCGGCTCAAGTCCAGCACCCTCAGTCCGGCCAATGGTCCTGCTGCTTCCGTCATGTTAGTGGTTTGATCTTGGGTTGGGGGAAGGAACCGCCTCTCCGGCCCCTGGGGACCGGCACCAGCTCGGTTCCGGAACAAGTACTTGGCCCTCAAGTGTAAGCCGATTCCTGACAGAATGCGACTGAGATCCCACTTCCTCCCCAGCCACCTCCCAGCGAATCGTCCCAAACTTGACCCTCCGGGATTGCGAAGCTTGACAAGCATCAGAAGCGCGCTAAGTTGGATCACAGCGTTGAACAGATTGACGACCGGCTTCACGGGGAAGCCCAGCTGTTCACATCTACGACTCAGGAGAGAACATGAACCGACGAAAATTCCTCAAGAACAGTGCGGTTGCTGGGGGCGCTGCAACCGTTGCAGCCTCCAATTTTCCGGCCCCGGCATTTGCTCAAAAGCGCATGGACGTGGTGATGGTTTCCACGTGGGGACGTGACTTCCCGGGGCTGGGAACCGGCGCCCAGCGTTTTGCCAAGCGCCTGACCGACATGACCGACGGTCGCATCAACGTCCAGTACTTTGCCGCTGGCGAGCGGGTGGGTGCGTTTGACTCCTTCGATGAAGTCGCCTCCGGAAACGCCCAGATGTACCACGGCGCCGAGTACTACTGGGTGGGCAAGCATCCGGCCTGGGGTTACTTCACCGCAGTGCCGTTCGGCCTGACCTGCTCCGAAATCAATGCCTGGATCCGCTTCGGAGGAGGCCAGGAGCTGTGGGACGAACTCGCGGGCAACTTTGGCCTCAAGAGCCTTCCGTGTGGCAACACCGGCGTGCAGATGGGAGGCTGGTTCCGTAAGGAAATCAATTCTCCAGACGACCTCAAGGGCCTGAAGATGCGGATTCCGGGGCTGGGTGGAAACGTGATGACCAAGCTGGGAGTCTCAACGGTGTCTCTCCCCGGTGGCCAGATTTACGAAAACCTCATCTCCGGAGCCATTGATGCCACCGAGTGGGTGGGCCCCTGGAACGACGCCTACCTCAAGTTCTACGAAGCAGCGAAGTACTACTACTACCCAGGCATGCACGAGCCTGGATCGATGCTCGCCCTTGGCATGAACAAGTCCTGGTGGGAAGGCCTGTCTCGGTCTGACCAGATGATCATTGAAGCCGCTGCGTCAACGGAAAATGACGTCATGATGTCTGAGTACAATGCCAAGAACGGCGCGTCGCTGGCCAAGCTCATCAACGAGCAGGGCGTGCAGCTCAAGCAGTTCAACGATGACGTCTATGACGCCTTTGGAGAGGCCTCTGAAGAGGTGTTTGAGGAGACCCGGGCCCACAGCGAGCTGGCCAATCGGGTCCATGAAAGCTTCCTGACCGCCCGTCGCGAAGTGGGAGGATGGGTGAAGATTTCCGACCAGGCCTATGTGGCCCAACGGAACCGGGTGCTGGGCGTCTGACCTTCCTCGAAGGTTGACCTGCTGACCCACCAACACGCTCCTGCCTGCTCTGGCAGGAGCACCGTCCCGAGGCTCCGCCCCCCGGGCTTCACCTCAGCTCCTGACGACCGATGACCCCTGCAGCGCGTAACCGACGCGTCCGCATTGCTTCGCGAATCTTCGCGTTTGGGTGCACTGCGTTCGCTTTCTACTTCCTCTTCAACAACTACCTCATCTTCTGGCAAGACTGGCCGGGCGTGGTGGACTTCCTGCACCACCACGAGTGGCTGGGCTTTGAGGCCCTGAACCGTCCCCTTTCTGAAGACGCCCTGCTGTTCGGCTGGATCCAGTTGCTGGTCCTCTTCCTGGTCGCTTTGGGCGTCATCCTCTTTTCTCTCCAAAACGCCAACGCTCCCCTCCGGAATGATGCGGAACGCCTCAGCTCACTCGCCGCTTACATCTGCCGAGCCTGCTTCTGGGCCATCTTCCTGGTCGGGTTTGTTGACGTCACCATTTCCTTTCTCCGAGTCGAAGGAGGGCTGGAGGTTCTCTTTGGCGATGAAACCGCCCTCAATTTGGGGCGCTCCATCTTCCGAGGAACCTATGTTCACTACCCGTTGGTCATCTTGGGGTTTGTGCTGGCTCGGTTCACCAAAGGCCTCGGGTTCACCTGGCTGACCCTGATGGTCGTGGTGGCAGAATTCCTGATCGTCATCTCCCGTTTTGTCTTCTCTTACGAGCAGGCCTTCATGGGAGATCTGGTCCGGATGTGGTACGCCGGGCTGTTCCTCTTCGCCAGTGCCGACACCCTCATCACCGAAGGACACGTCCGAGTGGACGTCTTCTACACCAACTTCCCCGGCCCGCGCAAGGCCCTCTCCAACGCGGTGGGCTCCGTGGTGCTGGGACTCCCCCTCTGCTGGGTCATCCTGACCATTGGCATGTGGGACCGAGGCAGCAGCATCAACAGTCCGCTCCGGAGCTTTGAGGTCTCCCAGCAAGGCTTTGGGATGTACATCAAGTACCTGATGGTCGCCTACCTTGCCGTCTTTGCCCTGACCATGCTGATCCAATTCTGCAGCTACTTCCTGCACAGCATGGCCGACCTGCAAGAAGAACCGGGCAGCCTCTTCGACACCGCGCACGCCGCCCACTGACCTCAGCCCTCGGACCGCTTTATGGACTCCTTTTTCCTGCTCTTACTCGTCTTCCTGATGGGGGCGGCGCTCATCTCGGGATTCCCCGTCGCCTTCTCGCTGCCGGGCTCTGCCATCCTGACCATTGGCATCGCCGCTGCCTCCGGGTACATCTTCGCCGGAGACCCGTCGGCCTACTTCTCTCAGGATGGCCCGCTGCAGTGGCTCAGTTCCGGGGTCACCAACTTCCGGAGCGTGTACTGGGAGGTCGATCGGGACACCCTCATTGCCATCCCCCTGTTCGTCTTCATGGGGATCATGCTCCAGCGGTCGCGCATTGCGGAAGACCTGCTGGTCGCCATGGCCCAGCTCTTTGGTCCCATTCCAGGCGGCCTGGGCATCTCGGTTGTCTTCGTCGGGGCGCTGTTGGCAGCCACCACCGGAATCGTGGGCGCCACCGTGATTGCCATGGGCATGATCTCTCTGCCGGCCATGCTCCGGCACAATTACGACAAGTCCCTTGCCACCGGAACCATCTGTGCGTCCGGAACCCTTGGGCAGATCATTCCCCCGTCGATTGTCCTCATCATCCTGGCTGACCAGCTCTCAAACGCGGCAGATGTGGCCAACAACATGCGCCGGGCCGACTACCGCGTTGCGACCGGGCAGGGCATGATGCCCAGCGAGTTTGATGTGGTCTCCGCCAGTGCCGGAGACATGTTTGTCGGCGCGTTCATTCCGGGCATGGTGCTGGTGGGACTGTACATGCTGTACATCCTCATCAATGCCCTGCTGAAGCCCGAGTCGGCACCGCCGGTTCCGCATGATGGCAAGTACGACCTCAACTTCTTCTTTCAGGTCTTCCTCGCCCTGATTCCGCCCCTGGCGCTCATCTTTGTCGTCCTGGGTTCCATCATTCTGGGAATTGCCACGGTCAACCAGGCGGGTGCAATTGGGGCCATCGGCGCCCTCGTCATGGGAAGCTACCGCCTGGCTGAGGGAAAGCGACACGCCTACACTCCGGCGCTCATCACCCTTGCCTCCACCGTGGTCCTTGCCGTCGTCCTGACCGTTGTCCCCCTCAACATCAAGAACATCACCAGCTCTGCAGAATCCACCGGACTGATCATCGCGTCCCTCGCATCCGTGTGCATGATGGTCGGGGTCACCTGGAGCATCTGGCGCGCTCACACCATCAACAACACCCTGCAGGGCGTGATGGTTGAAACCGCCAAGACGACCTCCATGGTCTTCATCATCCTCCTCGGCGCGGCCATGCTGACCGCCGCCTTCCGGGGGTTCGGAGGCGAGCACCTCGTCAAGGAGTTCCTGACCAGCCTTCCGGGCGGATTCTGGACCCAGTTCCTGGTCGTCATGCTCGTGATCTTTGTGCTGGGCTTCTTCATCGACTTCATTGAAATTTCCGTGGTCGTGGTCCCAATTGTCGCGCCGATCCTGCTTTCGGATCCGGGCGCCAACATCACCGCCGTCTGGCTCGGGGTGATGCTCGGCCTGAACCTCCAGACGTCGTTCCTGACACCGCCCTTTGGCTTTGCCCTCTTCTACCTGCGTGGGGTCGCTCCACCGGAGGTCAAAACGACACACATCTACAAAGGGGCCATCGCCTTCATCATGCTCCAGCTGCTCGGCATGATGATTGTCGCGTACCTGCCCCCTCTCGTGAACTACCTCCCGAACCGGACGTACCTGACTTCCGACAACGCGCCCCCGCCAGTCAACCCCAAGATTCAGGAGTGTCTGGAGGAAAACCTCTTCCCGCTTTATGAAACGGAACAGCCCCGCCTCAATGAAGCCGTTGCCACCTTCCGGCAAAGCAACCTGGGCGGACTGCCCGACAGCTACCAATCGAAGCTCGAAGGCTCCCTGAAGCTCGTGCCGACGATCGCAGACAAGGTCGCAGCCGTTCGTCAGGCCGAAGCCAACCTCGCCGCCTTTGCCGAAGGTTATGCGCCTCTGCATTACCGGGTTCGGGACATTGAGCAGGACATCCAGAAGCACGATGCCGACATCAAGGCCTTTGAACAGGCCATTCAGCGCCTGAAGTTCTCCGAAGCCCCAGACGCTCCTGCCCGGATGAAGCAGTTTGAGCAGGATATTGAGCGGCTCCAGGAAGAGAAAGCCACCCTGGCGACCACCATTCCCAGCGAATGGAAGGAACAGCGGGCCCAGTTTGAGAAGCTGGCCAAGGAGGAAAAAATGGCCCGGCTGCTGTACCGCCGCAGCGTGGATGACGCCTACCAGCCCCTCCTCGATGTTGAAGAGGTCCTCCAGCAAACGGCGGCGCTCGAGCAACTGGAGCCGACGCTGCAAGGCCTCCGTAGCGTGATTGAGACCGCACCCAACGATGACGTCATGGAGCGCATCAAGGAGGCAGAAGGCGCCTTTAGCGACCTCTCTGGCGTGAGCAAGATCAAGTCTCCGCTGTCCAAGGCGCGGCGGCTCTTCAAGAAGGATGACGTGGACCGCAACGAGGCCCTCGCGCTTCTCGACGACAGCCTCAGCGAGTTCCGGGCAGAAGTGACCTGGCGGAAGCAGGCCCAGGCCGAGGTCCTCCCGGCCCTGCTGGCCTATGACGATGCGCTCAAGCCCACCGTTGGGGTCCGGCTCCAGCCCCGCTTGTCACTGGAGCTGGCCAAGGACATCTCGGTCTGCAAATCGTCCCACCGGGACATCTCGCTCTACTTTTAGGCCTCCGTGATCACCAGCAAGGTCCGGCTTCTCCCGGAGCTCCTGATCAACAAGATCGCCGCCGGAGAAGTCGTGGAACGCCCGGCTTCGGTGGTAAAGGAGTTGGTGGAAAACGCCATCGACTCCGGCGCCACGCAGATCCAGGTGACGCTCAAAAATGGTGGGAAGGACCTCATTAGCGTCCTCGACAACGGCTGTGGCATGAACGAGACCGATGCCCGTTTTGCCGTGGAGCGGCATGCCACCAGCAAGATTTATGAGGAAGACGACCTCTTCCGCATCGACACCCTCGGCTTCCGGGGAGAGGCGCTGGCGTCCATTGCGTCGGTGTCGCACTTTGAGCTGCTGAGCTGCGAAGACGCCTCGGAAAGCGGAACCCGCCTCACCATCAAGGGCGGCATTCTGGAGCATCAGGGGCGAGCCGGATTTCCTCAGGGCACCAAGATCACCGTGGAGCGCCTCTTCTTCAACACACCAGCCCGCCTCAAGTTTCTCAAGAGCACCGCCACCGAGCTGCAGCACATCCAGCAGCTCCTCACACAACTGGCGCTGGCCAATCCCACTCTGCAGTTTCGCCTGACCCACGACCAGAAGCTCCTCCTCAACGTCGGGTCCGGACAGACGCTGGAATCGCGGATTCAGCAGCTCTTTGGCTACGAATTTGCGAGCGGCTTGCTTGAGGTGACTCACCAGGAAAATTACCTCCAGTACTCCGGACTCGTCTCGTTTCCGTCACAAACGCAGTCATCCAAGCGTTGGCAGTACCTCTTTGTGAATGGCCGTCACGTCAAGTGTCCCCCGGTCACGCATGCCATTTATGATGGCTACCGCGGCTTTCTGAGCAAAAGCCAGCACCCGGCGTTTTTCCTGAACCTGCGGGTGGCTCCCAGTGAAATTGACGTCAACGTCCACCCGGCCAAGACCGAGATCCGCTTCCGGAACGCCCGCGTCATCCATGCCATTTTGGCCGACCACCTCGCCCGTACCCTGAAGGAGGGCGCCGCCCAGCGGTTCTTTGGCTCCCGCATTGGAGAGCAGTCGCTTCCAGAGCCTTCCGGACAGTTTGAGATGCCTCTTCTCGACGCAGAGGCGCCAACAGCACCTTCCCAACGCCGCGCCTCCAAACGCTCATCAACGCCGCGCTCAGCACGTCCGGAGCCTCCTCGCAGGCCTCCGCCTCCGGAAGCCCCGGTGCAGTCGGGTGAGTTCCCCGCCGAGGAAAAACCGGTTTCCCACGCGCCCCCTCCTCCGGAAGTTCCAGAGCCCACACCGGTGGCGGCTCCGCACACTTCCGGGTGGCAGGTGCTGGGACGGCACCCACAGGGCTGGGTCCTCGTGGACCATCCGGAGGGGCTGCTGCTGCTGGATTTCCAACAGACCGAGCAGCGCCTCAAGGCCCGTGTCCTCGCACAGGAGGAACCTCCGGAGGTGCAGAATTTTGAGGTTCCCTTGCTGCTGGATCTTCCCCCGCAGGAAGGCCTGCTGCTGGAACAGCACCTCCCGACCTTCCAAAGGCTGGGCATTCAACTCGAGCCGTTTGGCAAAAACAGCTTCTCCATCCAAACCCTGCCTCAGATGCTCGCAGAGGCCCAGGCGGAACCGGTGCTGAAGGAGGTCCTCCAGCGCCTGAGCCTCTTTGGCAAACGCGCCCGTCCCAGTGAGATCCGGCAAGACGCCATTGAGGTCATTGCTCACTACGCGGCCCAGCAGGTGAGGCCTCCGGAATCGCCAGACGGCTGGCCCCCCTGGCTCGAACAGGTGCAGCAGCTTCCAGACCTGCTGGCTCCGGAAAAGGGGCAACGCGCCGGCTTCCTGCTGACCCACGACGAGCTGCAGAAACGCCTTGGACGTGGCGCCACCTGACTCCGACCAGCAGCCGTTTTCCCGCATTTCCCTTGCCTTCCGAAGCACTTTGTTCTAAAAACCACAACAGACTCTCTTCACTCCGGGCTTCCGGAATTCTTGACCTTGTCTGATCTAGTGGCTTGATGCGCAATTACCTCCTCTTCTATGTCAATGGCTCACGATATCAGGTTCATGGCGAGCAGGCCTTCCAGTCTCTGACGGATTTCCTCCGCTACGACCTGGGCCTCACCGGAACCAAAGTGGTGTGTGCAGAAGGAGACTGTGGTTCCTGCACCGTGCTCATTGGGGTTCCAGAAGGCGACCGCCTCATTTACCGTCCCATTGATGGCTGCATTCAGTACCTCTGGCAACTGGATGGCCGTCACGTGGTCACCGTCGAAGGCCTCCGGGAAGCAGAAGCCCTGCATCCGGTTCAGCAGGCGATGGTTGACTCCTTTGGATCCCAGTGCGGGTACTGCACCCCCGGCTTTGTGATGGCCCTGACCGGGATGGTTGAGCAGCAACAGCCCCTGACCCGCCAGAGCGTCAAGGAGGGCCTCACGGGAAACCTCTGCCGCTGCACCGGCTACGAGCAGATCATCGATGCCGCCCTGCTCCTGAACGGACAAACCATCCGCCCCATCGCCGAACGCTACCACAGCGAGGCCATGCGGCAGGACCTGCTCGCCTGTGCCGATGACCCCGCGACCCTGACCTATGCCGAGAGCCACACGCCGGAGCGACACGCCGTGGTCATCAGCCTTCCGGTCAGCCTCGAAGACGCCATCAGCTTCAAGGCCCGTACGCCCCGCGCCGTGGTCGTTTCCGGAGGAACCGACCTTTCCGTCCAGATGAACAAGGGCCGGCTTGCCCCCAAATTCATCCTCAGCCTCACCCACCTCAAGGAGTTGGAAGGCCTGGAAGTTCGTGGCGATCACCTCCGGATTGGAGCCAAAGCCACCTGGTCGGAAGTGGACACCTTTGCGGCAGAACACCTTCCGGAGTTTCACCGCATCATTCAGGTGTTCGCCTCTCCGCAGATCAGGAACGCCGGGACCCTTGCCGGAAACGTCGGAAACGGCTCGCCGATTGCGGACTCGATGCCCTTCCTCTACATCATGGAGACCGAGGTTGAACTCACCGGACCCTCCGGAACCCGACGGGTCAACATCAACCAGTTTTACCGTGGCTACAAGCAGCTCGATCTGGCTCCGGATGAGTTGATCTCTGCGCTCTGGCTGCCCCTTCCCCATCCGGAAGAGCAGATGAAGCTTTACAAGGTCTCCAAGCGCAAGGACCTCGACATCTCCACCGTGACCGCTGGCTTCCGGCTGAGGCTTCAGGATCACCAGGTGGCTGACATCCGCATTGCGGTGGGGGGCGTGGGGCCCACCGTTCTGCGGCTTCCGAAAACAGAGGCCCACCTGCAGGGACGCCCCCTGACGCCAGAAGCCCTGGCTGAAGCCGGAAGGCTCGCCCGGGCCGAGATCACCCCCATCTCGGATGTCCGGGCCTCACAGGATTACCGCCTGCAGGTCACCGAAAACCTCTTCCGCAAGCTCTACCACGATTTGGAGGCGGAACCGGCTCCTGTCGCCTAAGTGCGATCGGCTCCCGAGTTGCCGTCGGCCCCTTCCTTTTTCAGCAAAGAGACGCATGACTTCCGTTGGCCAAACCGTTCCTCATGACTCTGCCGTTGGGCATGTCACCGGAGAAGCCCACTACCTCGACGACCTCCCCCCGCTCCGAGGTGAGCTGGTGGTGGACTACCTGGCCAGCCCCGTCGCCCGAGGGGTGCTGCGAGGCGCCAATTATGACGAGCTGCGCGCCCTTCCGGGCGTGGTGGCGCTTTACACCGCAGCCGACCTGCCCGGTCATAACCTCTTCGGACCCGTCATCGCCGATGAGCGCTTCCTCGCCGAGGGCACCGTGGAGTACATTGGGCAGCCCATCGCCGTGATCGCCGCCCAGAACTTCCGGGCCCTCCGGGAGGCCAAGCAGCGCGTCCGCTGGGACATTGAGGAGCAGGAGCCCGTCCTGACCATTGACCAGGCGATTGCCGCGCAGCAGTTCATTGGCCCCACCCGGACCATTGCGAAAGGAGACGTGGAGGCCGAGTGGCAGCAGGCGGAACACCGGCTCGAAGGGACCTTCTTCTGCAACGGGCAGGAACAGTTTTACCTCGAGTCCCAGGCCGCGCTGGCGGTTCCTGCCGAAGAGGGGCAGATTCACCTCCACTCGTCCACCCAGAACCCGACGGAGATCCAGCAGGTGGTTGCAGAAGCTCTGGGCATCGGCTTCCATGAGGTCGTCTGCATCTGCAAGCGCATGGGCGGAGGCTTTGGGGGCAAGGAAACGCAAGCCGCCATTCCGGCGGTGATGGCCGCCCTTGTGGCCCACCACACCCAAAAGGCCGCCCGCGTCGCCTGGACCAAGGATGATGACATGAAGACCACCGGGAAGCGGCACCCGTATCAGATCCGCTACCGTGCCACCTTCACCGCTGAGGGACGGGTCACCGGGCTCGACTTCGACATCTACTCCAACGCTGGCGCCACAGCCGACCTGTCGACTTCGATTATGGAGCGCACCCTGCTCCACTCCGATAACGCCTATGCCATCCCCAACGTCCGCTTCCGGGGAACCGTCTGCCGAACCAACCTGCCTCCGAACACCGCCTTCCGGGGCTTTGGCGGACCGCAGGGCATGGCCAACGTTGAAAACGTCCTCCAGGAAGTCGCCCTCACGCTTGGACGGGATCCGTATGACATCCGGCGCCTGAACCTCTACGACCGTGAGCAGCAGAACCAGGCTCCGTATGGGCAGCGCCTCACCACTCATGTCCTTCCCGAGATCATGGATCAGCTGGTGGAGGAGTCGCAGTACCGGAAACGGCTCACAGAAATCGAGGCCTTCAACCAGTCCTCGGCGACCACCCTCCGGGGGCTGGCGCTGACGCCTGTGAAGTTTGGGATTTCCTTCACCACCAAGTTCCTCAACCAGGGCAACGCCCTCGTCAACCTCTACAAGGATGGCACCGTTCAGGTGTCCACCGGCGGCACCGAAATGGGCCAGGGCCTGAACACCAAAATCCGGCAGCTGGTCTCCGATGCCCTCGGCGTGGGGTATTCCCGCATCCGGGTGATGACCACGTCCACCGAGAAGAACAACAACGCCTCTCCCACTGCCGCCTCTGCCGGCACCGACCTCAACGGCATGGCGGCAGTGGACGCCTGCGAGAAGATCCGGACCCGACTGGCAGCGTTTGCCGCCCAGCAACTGGCTGACCCGGAAGCCGGCATTGCCCCCGAACCGGAGCTGATCACCTTTGCCGATGATGAGGTCTGGGACACCCGGAACCCCGGACGCCGGATGTCGTTCCCGGAATTGGTGAAGCAGGCCTACATGGAGCGCATCAGCCTCGGTGAGCGGGGCTTCTACCGCACTCCGGGGGTGGACTTCAACCGAGACACCGGACAGGGCACCCCGTTCTTTTACTACACCACGGGCGCTGCGGTCTCTGAGGTGTCCATCGACCGCTTCACCGGCAACCTGACGCTGGTCCGCTCCGACCTGCTCATGGACATTGGCGAGTCGATCAATCCCGGAATTGACCGCGGCCAGGTCATTGGAGGCTTCATCCAGGGCGTGGGCTGGGTCACCAACGAAGAGCTGCGCTACTCCGCATCCGGAGCCCTGCTTTCGTACTCGCCCACGACCTACAAGATTCCAAACATCCAGGACCTTCCGGATGCCCTCAACGTCCGCTTCATCCAGAACCCGCATCATCACCTCAACGTCCGGCGCTCCAAAGCGGTGGGCGAGCCCCCGCTGATGCTCTGCCTCTCCGTCTGGATGGCAGTCAAGCACGCGCTCTCCTGCGTTCGTCCGGGAAGGATCCCCCGGCTTCATCTTCCGGCCACCGGCGAGGAAATCCTCCGGCGCCTGACCGAGCTGGAAGGAGGCGCCGCATTTCAGACCCCCGAGTGCGAGATCCCGCTCATCGCGTAACCGGCAACGGACGAAGGCTCCGTTGCTTCACTTCTTATGAGGACATCATGATCTGGGACACCCACCTGAACGAGGAAGTGGACCTCCTGCGCGAAAGCGTCCGGGAGTTTGCTGACCGTGAAATTGCGCCACTTGCAGAAGAAGTGGACCGCGCCAATGAGTTTCCCAGCGCCCTCTGGAAAAAGATGGGGAGCCTCGGCCTGCTCGGCCTGACGATTCCCGAGGAATACGGGGGCTCCGGAATGAGCTACCTGGCCCACCTCGTTGCCATGGAAGAAATCTCCCGGGCCTCGGCGTCCGTTGGGCTTTCGTATGGCGCGCACTCGAACCTCTGTGTCAATCAGATCTTCCTCAATGGTACTGAGGAACAGCGCCAGAAGTACCTGCCCCGGCTCTGTTCCGGAGAGTTCGTCGGCGCGCTGGCCATGTCTGAGCCTGGGGCCGGCTCTGACGTCGTGGGCTCCATGAGCTGCCGGGCGGAGCGTCGTGGAGACCACTGGGTCGCCAACGGCAACAAGATGTGGATCACCAACGGCCCGGATGCGGATGTGCTGGTGGTGTACATGCGAACCGCCCCCAGGGACGCAGGCTCCCGGGCCATGACCACCTTCCTCATCGAAAAGGGGCAACCCGGCTTCTCCACTGCCCAGAAGCTCGACAAACTCGGGATGCGGGGCTCCAACACCTGTGAGCTGGTGTTTGAAGACTGCCCCATTGCTGACACGCAGGTGATGGGCGCCGTCAACCAGGGCGTCCGGGTGCTCATGTCCGGACTCAACTATGAGCGGCTGGTGCTCTCCGGAGGTCCCATCGGCATCATGCAGGCGGCACTGGACCTGGTCCTCCCGTACGTCCACGACCGCTGGCAGTTTGATCGCCCCATTGGCACCTTCGAGCTGATGCAGGGCAAGCTTGCTGACATGTACGTCGCTCTGCAGAGCAGCCGAGCCTTTGCCTACCGGGTGGCTCAAAATGCCGACCAGGGCACCGCGTCTCGGCGAGACACCGCCGCCTGCCTGCTCTACTCCTCGGAAAGCGCCGTCAAGGTCGCCCTGGAAGCCATCCAGACGCTGGGCGGCAACGGCTACATCAACGATTACCCAGCCGGACGCCTGCTCCGTGATGCCAAGCTCTATGACATCGGCGCCGGCACCAACGAAATCCGCCGCATGCTCATTGGGCGCGAGCTGTTTGAGGAATCCGGAAGCTCCTCCTCTTCCTGAAACCACCGGGTGGGGGAAGCGGCTCCGGGCAGGGCAATCGCTTGAAACAAATAATTGGCAGAATGGGCTGAACGGTTGGTGTGGCCTGCCGCTTGGTGGTCCTCCCAGCGCAGGCTGGGATCCAGCCCTTGACAGAGACCGAACCGAGTGCCTTCGCTTCCTTGACTGGATTCTCGCCTTCGCGAGAATGACGGACCTCTCGATCCATTCATGACTCCAGCGACGGAACCTCTCCAGCGAGTCACGACTCTTTTTTCAAGATCAGCCGGTTTCTTCCCTTCATGCGGTTGCCCTGCGGCGCAGGGTTTGGCTTGTTGCCCTCAGCCCATTGGCTTAGACTGAGGAGTTTCCTGTCCCTCACCCTTTTGTGGAACCCTGTATGAAGCGCCTCACCCTCTCAAACGTCCTCCCGGAACTGAATGACACCGTCGCCGGCTACCACCGGAGTGTGCTCAGCGAAATTGAACAAGCCCTGAGTCAAAGCTCGGTGGTGGTGGTGGGCATGACGGTCAACCCCTTTGTCAAGAAGGCCCGCAAGGCGCTGGATGACGCTGGCATCTCCTACACCTACCTGGAATACGGCGGTTACTTTTCGCAGTGGAAGCCCCGGCTGGCCATCAAGATGTGGAGCGGCTGGCCCACCTTCCCGCAGGTCTTTGTGAACGGCGCCCTCGTCGGAGGAGCGCAGGACCTGGAGCGCCTGATGGCCGACGGACGCCTGAACGAACTGCTGAACCCGCCGGCTGCTGCCTGACATGCCGCAGGGGTCCCGCCTGGTCATTACCGACTCCGGACTGGGAGGCCTTCATGTCGCCGGGCTGCTGCTGCAGCACCTGGCGCACGCCCCCCTTCCGCTGGAGGTCGTGTACGTCAACGCCGTGCCTTCCGATGACCGGGGCTACAACGCCATGCCGCACCGGGAAGAGCGCCTGGCCGTCTTCAACACCGTCCTGCACCGCATTCAGGAGCAGCTGGCTCCGGACCACATCTTTGTTGCCTGCCACTCCCTCTCGGTCCTCTTGCCCGAGGTGGATTTTGTCCAACAGCACCCGGACCAGGTCACCGGAATGGTCCCGCTCAGCCAGGCGCTGCTGAAGCAGGCACCGGCGGGGCTCAAGCTGCTCTTCACCACGCCCTCCACCCATGAAGAGGGCACCTACACCCACTTCCTCCAGCAGCACCTTCCAGCGTCTGGGCCCGTGTGGGGGCAGCCCTGTCCCGAGTTGGCCTCAGCCATTTCAGCCGATGCCTCCGGGAAGGTCGCGGCGCCTCTCATCCGTGAGTACACCCACGCCGCGTGGGAGGCCACCGGACGTCCCTCTGCCGCCCAGGTCTTTCTCGGCTGCACCCACTACGCCTTTCAGGCCAGCCAATTTCTGTCCGAACTCCGGAGCCTCGGCCTTGAGGAACTGACCCTGCTGAGCCCGAATCAGTCTGCCGCAGAAGCCCTGCTGGACGCTTTTCAAACACGCGCTGAAAAGCCACTGGCAGGTCGGGCTCCAGGTGCGTTATGCTACTCGCCTTATGAGCTTCCGGCGCCTGAACAGCGCACCCTGGCCACCTACCTGACGTCCCTGAGCCCGCTGCTGCGCGATGCCCTGGGAAGGCTTCAGGTGGCTCCGGATCTGGTCAAACCGCTTTCCTGAAAAACCAGCTGCCATGTTTTTTCACCACCGTGACCTTGCAACCGACCCCACCTCGGCAGAAGCCGTCTGGCGAACCCTCCCCCACCGTCCGGAATCCGGATGCCTCCTCCTGACGCGGCTCCGTCCCGAGCCCTGGACCGGTGAGGCGGAGCCGGTTGAGATTCAGGAGCTGCTGCACTGGAAGGGAACCCAGCTGCAGGGCTGCACCTGGAAGGGGGCTGAGGTGCCAGAGACCGTTCAGCAGTGGATCAGCGAAGACACCGACGCCCCCTTTTCGCTCCAGGCGATTGCGGCTCGTAAACGCGCCGAGGTCCTCCACCTGCAGCGTCCGCTCCGGCTGAAGCGCCTCGACATTCCCAAGCCGTGGGGATTTGAAGGCTGGTACACCGGTGTCGAAAAGCGTGGCGTCGTGCAGGTCGGCTCCGAGGCCACCCACACGGAACTGCCGCATGCCCTCAGCCTCTTCCGAGAGAGCTGGCTGGCGGGGGCACCGGAGCAGCTCATTTTGCTCAAGACCCTCAACCCGGTTCCAGAAGAAGTCCTCGGCGACCTGTACCTGGAGATGCATGAGGAAAAGTGGGAGGTCTACGTGGTCACTGAAGTGGACCCCCAGGCCTGGCCGGAAGGCGTTGGCATCATCAAGGCAGGCTTTCATCCCGACCGACTGGCCGCGTATCAGGCTCAGCATGGCGACGCTGGGCTGGCTCACCTCAAGCATGACTTCCGGGCCGCAGTGCAGGCCTACGAGACGGTGCGACGCCGCATTGACGCCTTTCTGGATGAAGAAAAGATCCGGCGCGGCTGGTCTCCGAAGGAAGCCCTTGAGACCGCGAGGGTCGCCGCGTTGCTGGAAACGGTTCCGGAGCCGCTGGCTCAGGAAGAGCAGACCCTCCGCCAGCAGGTGGAGGCCTTTGTGGGCGATCACCCGGTTCGGGTGGGAGACGTCGTCACCTTCCCGGCGTTCAACATGCACTCCCTCCGGCATGGCATCCGGGTGGTGGAGTTCCAGACCCCGCACTACGAGCGGTGCATCGTCATGTTTGCCCAAAAGGTCCTCACGCAGGACCACTGGGACACCGAGGCCGCGCTCGAGAAGCTCGATCCCGCTCCTTATGATCCGCCAGCACCGGTGCTTCAGGCTCAAAACGCCGGGGCTCGAGTGGAGCAATTTGTGGACTTTCCGGACTTCACGGCCCATCGGGTCACGCTTGAACCCGGGGCTTCCTGGCAGGAAGAGCTGGGCCTGCAGTACCACCTCGTGATTCCGGTGGGAGGGGAAGTGATCGTGAGAGGGGAGGGATTTGAGGAAAAGGCTGACGCCCTGGACGCCTACTTTCTGCCCGCGTGTCTGGGACGCTACGAGGTCCGGAACGAAGGATCCGCTGCAGTGACGGTCCTGCGCTCCGCGCCACGTGGGGCTCAGCCCTGAGAGCCGTCGCCGACCAGAAGCGGATTGCGCCGCAGGCGAATCTGCAGCACCGATGGCAGGGTTTCGTCGGTGGTCAGCGGGGGAATGAAGGTCTCGGTGATGAACCCGGGGGCCGCAATCCTCAGCGGCTGCGAGACCTGATCCAGCTGCACAAAGGCGAGCCCATCAGGCGTCACCTCCCAGATCTCGGTCCCGGTCCAGTCCGTAATGAGGGCCGGCACCGGCTGTCCCTGGGCGTCCACGACTTCCACCCGGAAGGACCGGGCCGGCTGGGCTGGGGTGGGGGTCACCAGCGCCGGGGGGGCCACGGGCGCCAGGGTCGGTTGAGTTTCAGGCTTCCATGCCATGGTGGATGCTCCGGCAATCAAAAACGCCGATGCTCCAAACATCCAAACAGTCCAACGCATCTCTTCTCCTGTCCTGAAGACTCGGTCTGATCTCTTCCATGCTTGCGGATGGGCTCCTCCCATTCCGTTCCATTTAACCTACGTTACCCTGCAAAAATAACGCCGTGATTGTTGAAGTCGCCGTCAACCTGCCCCTGCCTCAGCAGTTTGACTACCAGTGGCCAGAGGAGTTCTCGGCTCCGCTTCCGGGAATGCGGGTGCTGGTTCCCTTTGGCCCCCGGACGCTCGGAGGCGTCATCACCACGGTCAAGGAGCACTCCGAGCATCGCAAACTCCGGCGGGTGCTGCAGCCGCTCGAACCCGAGCCTGCCTTTTCGGAGGAGCTGCTGCGTTTCACGCGTTGGGTGGCCGAGTACTACCTGTGCGGGTGGGGCGAGGTGCTCAGCGCGGCCATTCCCGGGGGACTCGGTTCAACAGCCGAGTCGCTTCAGAAGCGCGGGGCCAAGCCCAAGTACGAGCGGTGGGTGCGGCTCAATCCGCAGCGTCCGGAACCGCCTCGGCAGCGAGGACGTCGCAAGACGAAGCGCGACCGCCTGCTGGAGCTGCTGGAGCAGCATCCGGAGATGGCGTGGCGAGACATCCGGAGCCGCATCAACGCTCCGGCGGATGCCCTCCGCCAACTCACCGAAGAGCAGGTGGTGGTGCTGGAAGAGCGGCGCGTCTTCCGGCGCTTCCTCTCTCAGAGCCTGCCTGATCCGGAGCCGTTCCTGACGCTCAATGCCGAGCAGCAGGCCGCGTTCGGCTCCGTCCACACGGCTCTGCAGGAAGACCAGTACGCGGCTTTCTTGCTGGAAGGCGTCACCGGGTCGGGAAAGACCGAAGTGTACCTGCACGCGGTTCAGGCGGCTCAGGCCCAGGGCAAGACGAGCCTGGTGCTGGTTCCGGAAATTGCCCTGACGCCCCAGCTGGTCCACCGCTTTCAGTCACGCTTTGGCGATGCCGTGGCGGTGCTGCACAGTGGCATGGACGATGGGGAGCGGTTTGACGAGTGGTCTCGGCTTCAGGAAGGGCAGGCAACGATTGCCGTGGGGGCCCGGAGCGCGATCTTTGCGCCGCTGCAGCAGCTTGGGCTGGTGATTGTGGATGAGGAACACGATGCCTCTTACAAGCAGGGGGAAGCCCCACGGTACCACGGACGGGACATCGCTGTTGTCCGGGCCTGGCAAAACGGAGCGGTGGCCTTGCTCGGCTCGGCGACCCCGTCTCTGGAATCGGCCGCCAACGTGGCGTCTGGAAAGTACCGGGGGCTCACAATGAAGGCTCGGGTGCAGGCGGCGACGCTGCCTCAGGTGCGGCTGCTGGACCTCCGAGGGGCCAAACGTCAGTCCGGGAGCACGTTCTTCACCACCGACCTGGTGGAGGCGCTGCGCCAGCGGCTGCTCAGGAAGGAACAGAGCATCGTCTTCCTCAACCGCCGGGGCTATGCTCCGCTGCTGACCTGTGAGGCGTGTCAGGAGTCGGTGACCTGCCCCTACTGCAGCCTCAGTCTGGTGCTGCATCAGGCGGCTCGGCAGCTGCGCTGTCACCAGTGCGACCATGCCATTGCGCCGCCGGTGGAGTGCCCCTCGTGCTTCAGCCAGGGCACCCTGCAGGTGATCGGTGTGGGAACGGAACAGGTGGAGGGAGAGCTGCAGAAGATTTTCCCGGAAGCCCGGGTGCTGCGGATGGATCGGGATGCGTTGCACGGCAAGCATGCCCTCTCGAAGATGCAGGAGGCGGTCCGGGCCAGGGAGGTCGACATTCTGGTGGGCACGCAGCTGGTCACCAAGGGGCATGACTTCCCCGACATGACCCTCGTCGGGGTGCTGCTGGCCGACCTGGGCCTGAACCTCCCGGACTTCCGGTCAAGCGAGCGGACCTTTCAGCTCCTCACCCAGGTAGCCGGACGCGCCGGACGGTCGGCCAAGCCCGGAGAGGTGCTGGTGCAGACCTACAACCCGCGGCACCACAGCCTCCAGTTTGCCCAGAACCACGATGCCCCCGGGTTCCGGAAACAGGAGCTGGCCCAACGGAGCCAGCTGCACCTGCCGCCGTTTCAGTCACTGGTGCTGATCACCTGCTCCAGCCCCCATGAGGAGCGGGCGGCTCAGCTGGCAACAGAGTACGCCCAGGCCCTGCAGCCCTTCCGGAAGCAGCTCACGCTGATCGGCCCCCTGGAGGCGCCGCTGAAGAAGCTGAGGAATCGGTTCCGCTGGCAGGTGCTGCTACGGGCCGAGCAAGGGGCCCTCTTGCGACACGCCTTGCGGCAGACGCCGGCCCCGAAGCCCTTGAAGGATGAGTTGGTTCAGGTGGACGTGGACCCGGTGGACTTGCTCTGAAACGCGTCCTTGAAGGCAGGCGCCTCCGCGGCTTCCGGCTTGAGGTTCAGCATGGACCGCAATGCCATGGCGAGGTCCGGATCCCGGAAGGCAAACCCGGCTTCTCGCAAACGCTGGGGCTCCACCTGCAGGCTGGAGAGGATCGTTTCCTCTGCCATTTGTCCAAACACCAGCTTGAGCGCCGGGGCCGGAACCGGAAACAGCGCCGGGCGGTTCAGCACCTTCGCCAGCACCTTCGCAAACTCGTGGTTGCTGACCGGATTGGGCGACACCAGGTTGTAGAGCCCCTGGTAACGCTCCTCGGTCGCAGCCGCAAAGAAGGCCTCCACGGCATCTCGTTTGGAAACCCAGCTCATCATCTGCGAGCCATCTCCAATGGGGCCGCCGACTCCAAGCCGGAAGGGCAGCAGGAGCTTCGAAAGCGCCCCTCCTTCCGGGTCGAGCACCACGCCAATGCGAAACTGCACCTGCCGGATGGAGTTCCCTTCAAGGGGAGCCAGCGCGGCTTCCCAGTCTCGGACCACTTCTGCCAGAAAGCCTCCTCCGAGGGAACTGGATTCACTCAGCACCTCGCTCCGAGTGGTCCCGTAAAAACCGATGGCCGAGGCACAGACGAGCGTCTGAGGGGGTTTGGGAAGCTGGGCCAGCGTTTCGGCGAGGAAGCGGGTTGCGTCCACCCGGCTGCCCCGGATGCGTTGCTTCTTGGCCGCACACCAGCGGCCATCCACGGTTTCTCCGGCAAGGTGCACCACCGCGTCCATTCCGGCAAGCTGCCCGCCTTCAATCTCCTGACGAGCAGGGTTCCAGTAAATGGTATCCGGAGCCAACTCCCGGTTGGACCGGACCATGCGGAACACCGTATGGCCTTCTTCTGTAAAGCGCTGGCACAGAGCCCGCCCCAACAGTCCTGATGAACCTGTAATTGCAACTTTCATGAGTTAGGTCGCCTCAGCAAGGTCTTTGGATTTCGAAGACGTCAACCGGGACACCCAGCCGACGAACCGTTCTTTGAACCCTTCCACAAGAGAGTACAGCACGGGCACAATGACCAGCGTCAGGAACGTGGCCACTCCCAACCCGTACATGATGGCAAAGGCCATCGATTGCCAGAACACGGCTCCGGCCGCGCCCACCACCACTATCGGATCTCGCGAGAAGCTGATGTCGAGCCCCGCAGCCATGGGGATCAACCCCAACACCGTGGTGATGGCCGTCAGCATCACCGGACGGAAGCGAACGGTAGCGGCCAGGATCATGGCCTCGTTGCGCTTGTAACCGCGGTTCCGGAGGTCCTTCACAAAGTCGAGCATCACGATGGCGTTGTTGACCACAATCCCCGCCAGCGAGACCGTCCCGACGCCGCTCATGATGATCCCGAACGGACGATCGTGCACCATCAGGCCGACCAGCACGCCCATGATGGACATGAAGACGGCGCTGAGGATGATCAGGGGCTGCGAAATGGAGTTGAACTGAGCCACCAGCGTCAGGAAGATGAGGAAGACGGCGATCAGCATCGCGTTGCCGATGAACTGCTGCGTCTCGCGCTGCTCCTTGTTTTCCCCGGTGAAGGAGTAGCTCACCCCAGCAGGCAACGTGAGGTCCTTCAGCTGCTCCCGCGCCCGGGAGACCAGTACGGGTCCCGGAATGCCAGAGGCGTCTCCGGAGATCGTGATCACCCGGTCGGTGCCCACGTGCCGGATCGACCCATAGGAAGGTCCGGTGTCCACACGGGCAATCTCGCTCAGGCGCACCAGCTCCCCAACTGGGGTGCTGATGAACAGCGACTCCAGATCTGCGGAGGTCTTCCGGAAGGTCTGATCGAGCTGGACGATGATGTCGTACTCATCCTGTCCGTCTCGGAAGACCGACACCTTCTTGCCGTTGAAGGCGGTCCGGACGGTGGTGGCAATGCTCTGGGCTCGCAACCCCAGCCGAGCAGCCTTTTCGCGGTCAATCATGACCTTGATCTCCGGACGGCTCCGGTCAAAGTCATCCGTCATGTCCACCAGTCCGGGCGTGTCCTTGATGCGGCGCTTGATCTCTTCCACCGCGCCCATCATGGCGGTGTAGTCTTCTCCCCGGACCTCAATGTTGAGCGGGTTGCCCGTTGGGGGACCATTCTGGGCCTCCGAGACCTTGACCTCGACGCCCACCATGTTCTGCAGCTTGTCCCGCAGATCCCGGATGATCGCAGACGGCTTCTCGGTCCAGTCTTCCCACCCCGGGAACGACAGCACCACGTGGCTCAGGTAGGTCGTTGTGCTTCCGGAAGAGCTTCCTCCAAATCCACGGCGCTGTCCCACGTTGGCAACGGTCGCATCCAGGGCACTGGCATGCGGCTGCACAAAGCCCTCAATCTGCTGAACGTACTCATCCGACACCTCCAGGGTGGTCCCCATCGGGGCCGTCACGTTCACCACCGCCTCTTCGGGCTCCGTCTTTGGAAAGAACTCCACGCCCCGGCTCTTCAGGGTGGTGTTGGCGTAGAGCATGAAGGTGCCCACAAAGATGCCCAGAAAGCCCAACAGGATGAGGATCCGGAACCGGAAGGCCTTCTGCAGCACCGACTGGTACCCCATCAGGATCCGGGAGTGCTTCACCTGCTCCAGGTCATCGGCATCCAGGTCTCCGGTGCCATGTGGCCGCTTCTTGGCGCGCATCAGGGTTGAGGCCAGCACCGGGTTGATGAACAGGGCCACAAAGAGCGAGGAGAAGAGGGTGATGATCACCGTCTTCGGCATGTAGCTGATGAACTCCCCCGCAATGCCAGGCATGTAGATCAGCGGAAAGAAGGCCGCGACGGTTGTCATTGTTGAGGTCAGCACCGGAATGGCCACCTCCTTGACGCCCTTGAAGGCGGCTTCCCGACGGCGCTGCCCCGCCTGCCGGTGCCGGAAGATGTTCTCCACGACCACGATCGCATTATCCACCAGCATCCCCAACGCCAGGATCAGGCTGAAGAGGACGACGATGTTGAGCGTGAACCCGAGGAGCTGCATGATGACGATGCTCACGAGGAACGAGAGCGGAATTGCGACCGCAACCAGCAGCGCGTTGCTCACGCCCATCACCACCAGCAGCACCAGGAAGACGAGGATGAAGCCCGTGACAATGTTGTTCTCCAGGTCCCGGACGATGCGCTGCACCTGCCGTCCCTTGTCTGAAAGGATGCTCGTCTTGAGCTCGCCTCCGTACTGCTGCTCCAGGTCGGCCACCAGGGTCTTGACGTCATCCCGGATGGCCAGCAGGTTCTCGCCGCTGCGCTTGATGACGCTCAGCGAGATCGACTCCATGCCATCAAGGCGGGACTTGCTGGTGATCTCCTTGAAGCCAAACACCACGTTTGCGACATCGCGGACCCGCACCGGCACCTGTCCGGGTGCCGAAATGAGCGCATCATTGATGCCTTCCGGAGTCTCAAACTCGCCGGGCACCCGGATCAGGTACTTCGTGGGGCCCATGGTCACGGTGCCGCCCGGGAGGTTCATGTTCTCGCTGCTGATTGCGGCGTTGACCTGATTCAGGTCGAGCTGGTAGTAGCTGAGCTTGTCCGGGTTGACGTACACGCGGATTTCCCGCTCCAGGCCTCCGGCACGTCGGACTTCGAGGATGCCCGGGATCGACTCAATCTCGTCCTTGAGGTCATCAGCAATGTTGGTCAGCTGCAGCGTGCCCATCTGGCCCGAGAGGTTCACAATCAGCAGCGGCTGCTCCGAAAGGTTGATCTCGGTGACCACGTAATCTTCCACATCATCCGGAAAGTCCGGCTTGATCTGGTCCATCACCTCCCGAACCTTGGTCCGGGCCTCGCTGATGTCAAAGTCGGAGGTAAACTCCAGGGTGATCGCCGAGACCCCTTCCGAGGAGGTCGACTTGATCTCCTTGAGGTTCTTGAGGGTCTGGAGTTCCAGCTCGGCTTTGTTGGTGATGAGGCTCTCGACGTCTTCAGGAGAGGCGCCCGGGAAGGGGATGGTGACAATGAGGAGCGGAATCTGGATGTCCGGAGCCGCCTCTCGGGGGATGTTGCGGTAGGAAATGGTCCCCGCCACGATGATCATGAGGACCATCAGGAAGACGAAGACAGGGTTGCGGATCGCAATATGACTGGGATGCATCGTCGGAGGCTAATTCAGGGTTCTGGGAGCAAGCAGGCGGCAGGAGGTGCCAGGGCGGTTACCGGACGACAACGGTCTCCCGGTTGGTCAGCTTGGTGTGCCCCTCGACAATCAAACGGTCTCCCAGGGCCAGCCCCGAGGTCACCTGCACCCGATCCCGGTCGGTGATGCCGGTTTCAATCATGCGTTCCACAGCCCTTCCGGAGTCTTCCAGAAAGACCACCCGTCCCTTCTCTCGTTCAATGATGGCATTCCGGGGAATCACCACCTGATTCTTCTGCTCGCCCCGGTTGATGAGGACGCGAGCGAGCATGCCCGATCGCAGGTTCTGGTGCGTGTTGTCCACCGAGACTTCGACCGGGAAGCTCCGGTTCCGGGCGTCGGCTTCCAGGCCAATTTGGGCGATGGTCCCTTCGAGGAAGGTGCCCTCCATGACGTAGGGCTCCACCTGCACCGACTGTCCCACCTTGAGGCCAATGATGTCACGCTCCGGAATGTTCAGCTCCACCTTGATCTTCCGCATGTCCAGAATTTCGGCAATGGGCTCTCCCTTGCGGACAAACTCGCCCAGCTTGATGAAGCGGGTCTTGATGGCTCCCTGCATGGGGGCCTGCACCACCGATTTCTTGAGGTTGATCTCTGCCAGTTGGGCCGCCAGCTTGGCGCTGTCGCGGCGTGCCTCGCTCTGATCGTACTGGGCCTGAGGAATGAGGCTGCGGCGAGACAGCTGCTCGTCCCGGTCAAAATTCACCTGCGCCAGCTTGTAGTCGGCACGAGCCATGTCGAGCCGGACCTGCTGCTCCTTCGTGGAAATGTGCGCCAGGATCTGGCCCTTCTTGACCGCATCGCCTTCGTCAAACTTGAGGTCTTCCACAATGCCCTCGGCTTCAGACTTGAGCATCAGGCGCTCCTGCGGCAAGACGTTGCCGACGTAGGTCAGCTCAGCAGCAATGCTGCTGGGTTCCAGCACCTGCACCCGGACATTGACTCCGGAAGCCCGGGTGCTGCCGGGCGCGGCCATGGCCGCTGCTTCGGGAGCCGCGGCAGGTTCTCCTCCAGTCGCTTCCTGAGTGGCCGCATTGGCCTCATTGGCCTTCAGGCCCGGAGGCGCAGACTGGGCCCCTCCGCCCCGCTGGCAGGAAGCCGTCAGCAGCAGCAGGCTCAGGAGGGAAATCAAAACAGCAAAGGTTCGCATCATCGGGTCCTTAGCGGGAAAGTTGATATTCAGAGTGAAGGCTACCTGTGAGAGTCAGCAGTTCCAGGTAGGTCTTTTCGTAACGGATTCGTGCCAGAATCTCGTTTTGCTGGGCCTTGGCCACTTCCTGTTGAAACTGAGCCACCTGAAAGCTGGTGCTCTGGCCCAGGCGAAAGCGCTCCAGTTCATTTTGAAGCTGGTCCTGCGTCAGCTGGAGCAGGGACTGAGTGGTGTTGATCTCGATCTTGCTCAGCTCCAGGGCCCGGAGGGTGGCCTGAAGCGCCACCTGCACCTCGGAGCGGCGCTGGTCGATCTGCAGCTGGTTCTGCTCGGCGGCCAGGCGCTTCTGCGCAATGCCTTCCTCCGTGGCGGTTCCTCCCAGCGGCAGGGTCCAGGTCAGGGACGCGCTGTACCCATGCAGGTTGGCGTTGCTGAGGTCGGAAGTCGCGCTGCCGTCGGCGGAGTAGCCATTGAGGACGTAGCTCAGGTTGAGGTCCAGGTTCGTGGCATCTCGGTTTTCTGCCTGCAGCAGCTCGTATCCGGTTTGCTGCTGCGCGGCTTCCAGCTGAGCCAGCTGCACATCCTCGGCATACGCCCGCTTCAGCAACTCCTTGGAAGAGAGCGTCAGCTTGCGGATGCCCGGGCGATCTTCAGGAAGCAGCCCCACCGGAAGCTCCGGAAGGTTCAGGGCAGCCCGGACCTGATCCTCCACCCCAAGCCGGCTGTTTTCTGTGGAACGCAGCGCTTGCTGGTCGCGGAGCAGCTGCGTCTCCGCCTGAGACACGTCAATGGGCTTGAGGATGCCGGCGCCCAGACGGGCCTTGTTGTCCCGGAGCAACCGCTCCGACAGCGTCACCGCCTGCTTCTGGACCTCGTTCGTCTCCACCAGCCCTACCAGATCCCAGTAGATAGAAGCAATCTGCTTCAGCGTCAGGTCCTCTGTTTGCCGAACCCCCAGCTCGCTGCGCCGGACGCCCACCTCGGCCAGGCGAACCGGGAGGTCATTGACGTCGGAGCCCCAGTCCTGAATCAACGGAATGTCGGCAGAAACCGTCAGCTTCACCGAGTTGGCCGGGTCGCTGTAATCTCCGGTGGTGAGGTCTCCGGAATCCGAGCGCGTCATCAGCGCCGTGCGGCTGGTGGTATCGGTGTAGTTGAGGTTGTAGACGATGCCGGTGGAGGTGGCTTTGCGGAGGGTCGAGCTGAGGGTCGTGTAGCTCGTTTGGTAGTTCGAGGAGGCGCCCAGGCTCACACTCTCGCCCTGCTGCACCGCGTTGACCCAGACCGGCTCATTGCGGGCTTCTGCTGCCACCACGCCTCTGCGGGCAATCTCCACTCCGCGTCGAGCGCTGAGGAGGTTCGTGCCCCGCTCCTGGGCCAGCTGAAGGATCAGCCCCAGCTCCACCCGGGCGTAACGGCGGCCGTCGATCTCTTCCAGCTCCACCTGCTTCAGGAGGGCATCGACCTCATCCTGTTTGAGCGTCTGGGCAGAGGAGGCCAACGGGAAGCCGGAGGCAGCAACAAGCAGGGCAATCAGGAGAAGACGACAACGGTTCATGCAGGCTGACTTTCAGAAGGAGTGCAGTGGCGGTTTCGGTAATCATTAGCATGGCAGGAAACCCCAAACGGCGCATCTCCCAAACGTATAGAGTTGTATCGTTTTGTCAGCTTTCCGGAAGCCGGGGCGTTACTGCGAAATGGTGCCCCACGGGTAGTCGATGAAGAGGATCACTTCGCTCCCCTCCTCGCCGTTGGCCACATCGAAGCGGTACACAAATCCGGAGCTGGTGACCAGGCGGGCGCCGACGCCGGTGGAGGTGCGCTTCTGCGCCCACAGGTCGCTCTCGGTCTCGGCCACCGACCCTTCCTCATAGAAGAAGGCGAGCTGGAAGCCGGTCCGGACGTCCCGGATGAAGTAGAGGTCAAAGGGGGTGTTTTCATCAGTGAGGTTCCAGCGGAACTCGGCCGCCCGGAACCCAACCTGAGCGCCACTGAAGCGTCCCCCGGCAAAGGAGCGGAGCCGAGACGACCCACCCAGCGAGCCCGCGGTGCCGTAGCGGTTCTGGGTCGCCTGATCCTGCGCGGTGTCATAAAGCGCGGCCAGTTCGACGGCCGAACACCCGGAAGCGCACTGTTCACTCTGCAATTCATTGTAGATGGTCGTGACGTCGGTCTCGCCCTGCTGGGTCACCACGGCCATGGACCGGTAGTAGTTGAGGGCCAGGTTGCTGCTGCCCCAGAGCGGCAGGTAGGCGGTGCTGTTGTAGTCCTGGGTGTAGTACTCGACTTGCTGGAGGGCGCTGGTGGATTCGTCGTTACGGGGGGTTTCGGAGCGGGTGTAGACGAAGCGGAAGCCCTTGTGCGGATCCGTCCGGTCGTCGGTCCAGTCGAGTTGGGTTCCGTAGGAGCGGCTCTGAAACTTGAAGCGCTGGGGCGGGTCGTATGTGTAGAGCCGCTCGCCTTCGTTGTCGAGGATGCCACTCGTGGCCGCATCAATGTCATACTGAATGGTAAAGACCTCAAACATCCGCTCCGCCAGGGTGAGGGTCAGCCGTCCTCCCTGCAGGTGCGTGTCCGTCAGCTCCGTGTAGAAAAAGTCCTTTGGGTCAGAGTCCTCATCCATGCTCCGGGAGCGATAAACCTTCTGAGTGCCCTTATTGAAGTTGACGCTGGTTAGATCAAGCAGTAAGGTTTCGGGCCAAAGTGGGATGTCGGTGATGCCGGCAATGGTTCCGGTAATGTCTCCGCCCCCGATGCCCACAGCAAAGACGTCCACGGTGGTTTCAACGCTGCCAAAGGGGATGTTGTTGAAGCCGCCCAAAATGCCCAACCCGGCGCCAGCGCCTGGAAGGATGTAGGGAATGGGCGCAACGAGGTACCCGAAATCCGTCGGAAATTGATCCCGGCGACGATCCAGAGCCCACAGCTGCGAAGCACCCAGAAAGAGCAGAAAAAGTGTCAGGGAGGACTTGCGCAGAAAGCGAGAGCAGAACATCATGCTGGACCAGTTGTGTGTTGTTTTTTGGGAGGAGTACAAAATCGGCAAAAATCAATCATAGTCGAGTCCCCGAGGAGAGGGAATTCAACTGTTTTGTCATTTTGTAACAGCTTTTGCAGACCCTCAATGCTGATCAAACGAGAAAAAAATGGTTGAGAAACTCAAGAAATCCGAAGCGGAGTGGCAGGCGGAACTGACTCCGGAGCAGTATGACGTCTGCCGGAAGAAGGGCACGGAGCGGGCCTTCACCGGACCGTACAACACGGAAAAGCGTCCGGGACGGTACCGTTGCGTGGCGTGTGGCCAGGAGCTGTTTGACGCCAGCCACAAGTATGATTCTGGAAGCGGGTGGCCAAGTTTTTGGCAGCCTCAGGCCGCAGATGCCGTGGAGACGGAGGTCGATAACAGCCTCTTCATGCGCCGGACCGAAGTCCACTGCAGCCGCTGTGAGTCCCACCTGGGACACGTGTTTGAAGATGGACCCCAACCAACCGGATTGCGCTACTGCATCAATTCGGTCTCTTTGCACTTCGAGCCTCAGGAGAAAACATGACCCCACCCGCGTCCGCGACCAGCGCGGCTTCCCATCATCTGGCGGCGACCCCTGTGCTGACTCAAGCCATCCGTACCGACTCCATTGGACTCGGCTGCGGAGAATTTGAGCTGCCGGTGGGAGACGCCACCATTCCCGCCTACTTTGCCCGGCCCGTCGGGTCGGGGCCCTTTCCCGTGGTGCTGGTGGCCATGGAGATCTTCGGACTCCACGAGTACATCCGCGACACCTGCCGACGCCTGGCGAAAGCCGGGTACCTCGCCCTTGCTCCGGACCTGCTGATCCGTCAGGGAGACGTGACCCAGTTCACCGAAATTGCCCCCATCCGCGACATCGCCTACGCCGTCCCGGACTCACAGATGTGCGGCGACCTCGACGCGGCGCTCGACTGGGCCCACGCCTCTGGCCTGGGCGACCTTGAGCGGGTCGGCGTGACCGGGTTCTGCTGGGGAGGACGAGCGGTGTGGATGTATGCCGCGCAGAGCAACCGGATTCGCGCCGGAGTCGCCTGGTATGGGAAGCTGGCCGGCGAGGCGACCGACGCCATGCCGCAGTCCCCGGTCGAGGTGGCAGGCACCCTGAAGGCGCCGGTGCTGGGACTGTATGGGGAGCGAGACGCGGGGATTCCGCTGGATACCGTGGAGGCGATGCGAGCCGAGCTGCAGGCGGCTCCCCACCCTTGTGAGCTGGTGGTCTATCCGGGAGCCGAGCACGGCTTTCATGCCGACTACCGCCCGTCTTACCACCAGGAGGCCGCTCGCCAGGGCTGGAAGGCCATGCTCCAGTGGTTCCGGAGCCATGGCGTCTGAGGAAAAACGCCGGGGCTAGCGCTCCGGGACCCCCGCTTCTGCAGCCAGCTCGTGGAGGGACTTTTCGGCAAACCGAGGCTTGGTCCGGACCTGGGTCCAGGCCTTCAGAAGGGGAGCCTGCGCCGGAATCACCTTCCCGAGCCGCGCCACGGCCTGCGCCTGCAGCCGGTAGGCGGTGGGATTCGCAAAGACCGCCTTCCAGCCCTTCCAGACCAGCTGCTCCACCCGCGCCCTGGCGCCCGTTGCGCTGTTCCAGGGCTCCTGCTGAGCCTCCTGGGCCTTGCGTTCCCGGAGGTGGAGGAGGATGTCGGTGATCGGAACCTTGACGGGGCAGACCTCGACACAGGCGCCACAGAGGCTGGAGGCCGAGGCCAGGTGTCCAGCGTCATGCAGGCCCTGCATCTGCGGCGTGAGGATCTTGCCAATCGGCCCAGGGTACACGCTGCTGTAGGCGTGTCCGCCGATGCGACTGTACACCGGGCAGTGATTCATGCAGGCGCCGCAGCGGATGCACAGCAGCGTGTCCTGCATCAGCTCATCCGCATGCATCCGGGAGCGCCCGTTGTCCAGCAACACCAGGTGCACCTCCCGGGGACCGTCTTGCTCGCCCTCCTGGCGCGGAGAGGAGATCAGGTTGAAGTAGGTCGTGATGGGCTGTCCGGTCGCTGAGCGGGTCAGCACATGCAGAAGGGGGGGCACATCCGTCAGGTGCTCCACCACCTTCTCAATCCCCATCAGCGCAATGTGCACAGGCGGCAGCGTGGTGCAGAAGCGTCCGTTGCCTTCATTCTCCACCAGGCACAGCGTCCCGGTCTCTGCCACCGCAAAGTTCACTCCGGAAATTCCGATGTCCGCCTCATGGAATTTTTTCCGCAGGGCTTCCCGCGCCAGCGCCGTCATCTCCTCGGCGCTTTCGGTCCGGGTGTCGCTGACCTTCAGGTCCTGAAACGTTCCCGAGATCTGATCCGCATTGAGGTGAATGGCGGGCATGATGATGTGAGACGGCAGCTCCCGCCGGAGCTGCACAATGTACTCGCCCAGGTCCGACTCCAGCGACTCCAGCCCCTTCGCCTCCAGGAAGTGGTTCAGCTCCATCTCCTCGGACACCATCGACTTGCCCTTCACAAACGTCCGGGCCTGGTGCTTCTGGGCAATGGCATAAACCAGCTCGTTCGCCTCCTCCGGCGTCTCCGCCCAGTGCACCTGAATCCCATTCGCCTCACAGCGGGCCTCCAGACGCTCCAGCAGTTCCGGAAGCTGCCGCAACGCATTTTTGCGAATGCGATAGCTCAACTCACGAAACGCTTCCGTCTCCTCTGCCTGAGAAAACTGAACCTGCCGCTTGGTCATGAGCCCGTCCATTGCCCTGCGGAAATTGCGACGCAGTTGCGGGTTGGCTAAGGCCTCAGTGCTGTCTTGAGCAAAAGCCGCTGCTGAGAGTGTTTGCATGAAAAAATTTCCCGAATGAAATGAGAAGGTTTTGCCCCAAAAACGCATCCGATAAAGAACCTCTGGGAGCGCCTCCGGGGGTGCTTCAGGCGGTTAGTGTAACACGGTTTTCCTCACCTTTCCAAGTGAACTCGCCCCAATTCTAAAAAAAGCTTGACACCCGCTTTTAACCAGTGCTTTCATGGCACAGTTTTAGTGGTTTCGACTTCCATCAAAGCTTCCTCCAAGCAGATCAGACATGCCAGTACAGATTGCGATCTACGGACTCTATGGGTTTCACAACGGCCTCCGCATGGAGGTGTGCCCCGAAGTCTGGGAGCAGATCAATGAACTGTCCCTCCTCCGCATTGAAGGAGCCTGCTACGAGGTCCGGGGCCTCTTCCAGCATGGGGCGGCACACTACCTCAATGTGCGGCTCTGCCCCAACCCCCACCTCTACCGCCCCGAGGCAGAACTCGTTCACCTCGCCCGGGCCTGAGTCCGCCTTCCGGCAATCCGCACGTACCGCACCTGCCCCTCCTTCCGGAGCGCACGGCAGAGCCACGCGGTGAGGACCACCTTGCTCCAGCCCTTCGACACCTTCCGTCGCCACGGTAGCTGCTGCGCCCGTCTGCGGACAAAATCCGGGAATCCTCCCAGCACCGCATCCGTCTGATCCACCACCTCGATTTTGTCCCACACGTCTGACGCCCACGCCTGCTGCCACACGGAAACGGGCGCCGGATTCCGGATCGCGGCCTGCCGCAGCACGGGAGCCCAGCGGGTGGAGCGAACGTCCTCGGCAAGCGCCAGGGTGTGGAAGGCAAAGCGCCCCTGAGGCCGGAGCCGGTGCTGCAGGAAGGTAGGAAAGGTCGCCGGATCGGCAAAGTGGTAGGCGGCGTCAACGCTGAGGACCACGTCATACGCGGCTTCCGGAAGCACCAGGTCTTCCAGCCACCCCGTGTAGAGGTGCTGCAGCGCTTCCGGAGGAGGGTGCTGCAGGGCATCGGTGCAGCGGCGCTGCGCCTCCACGGCATCGCACGCCTGCACCCCAAACTCCGTTCCCCAAAGCGCCAGGCTGGCGCCATAGCCACAGGCGAGGTCCAGCACCCGGTCACCGGCCTGCAGGTTCACGGCAGCAGCGAGGTCCCGGGCCAGTGCGGCCGCCGCGGTTCGGTACTCCGGCCCTGCGGTCCAGAGCCCGAGGTTGCTCCACGGAAGCAGCGGCGCCCCGGAAGGACGTCCGGACGCTTCCGGAGGCCAGTCCTGAAGCAGGGAGACGTCAATGGCCAGGTCTGCTTCAGACGCCCGCACGGCTCAGTTCCAGACCGGATTCCAGCTGGGCGAGACGCCGAATTGCCCCGTGACGCTGAGGGCGGAGCGCACTGCCGATTCCAGCAGCGGCACCCCGGCTGAGGCGTAGGAGCCACAGAAGAACACCCTCCGCCCAGGCGCCTGCTGCAGGTGGTCCAGACGCTTGAGCAGGTCGGCATTCTCAGGCCCCACCACCGCGCGCTGCAACGGCACCACCGACAGGACCGAGTCCGGATCCGGCTCAAAAAGCGGGTCCCAGGTCTGAAACACCGGGTCGGCCGGTCCAAGGCTGGGCTCCACCGGATTGACCCACACCGTAAACATGGAGTCCGTAAAGTCTGGCGCCATCTGGTAGTGCAGCGCGGCCCAGTCGTCGGGCTCCTTCGGCATGAAGCGCGGATCCTGATGCACCCACAGCGTCCCGGAGGCGTAGGGGAAGCGGCTCAGCAGGGCCCGCTCTTCCGCAAAGGCGTCCCCGAGGAAGCCCAGTTGGTTCGCCTGGACGGCCGAAATGACGCGGTCGAAGGTGCCTTCAACGCCGGCCTCGTTCCGCACGGTCACCGCCTCTCCGGACACCGTCACGGAAGCAACCGGGCTGCCGCTGACAAACTCGAGCGACTCCGCCAGCCCGGAAACCAGGGCGCGGGTGCCGCCTCGGAGGCGGACGAGGTGCTTGCCATGCACAATCTGCTGGAGCAACCGCAACAGGTGCTGAGCAGGCCAGCGCTCCAGCGTCTCCACGTCACAGGTGCAGATGGTCGTGAGGAGGGGAAGGACGAGGCCCTTCCAGAAGAGCGGAGGAAACTGCTGCTGATCCGCAAACTCCCGGAGCGTCAGCTGCGGATCGTCCAGGGTCCGGGACCCCTGCCAGAGCTGCCAGAAGCCCTTGAGGAGGGTCCGGGCCTCTGGGGTGAAGAGGAAGCGGCTCTTGGCCCACGGGATGCCCCAGGTGCCCAGCCGGAGCTTGTCGCTGCGGAACCAGGTGTCGCCCGACACCCAGCTGCAGGCGGCAAAGGTGTCCACGGCAAACGTCTCCACGCCCACCTGCTCACAGAGGCTGAGGACGTTGGACCAGGCGTGAGGGCTCATCACCCGCAGCGGCACATCCACATGTCCAGATCCAGCCGCATGCGCCACGTCCAGGGTGTGTGCATCCATGCCCCGCTGCGGCTGGGCCTCAAACACCGTGACCGCGTGTCCGCCCTGTTGGCACAACCAGCCCGCCGCCAGTCCGGCCATGCCACTTCCGATGATCGCAATCCGTTCCATGTCCGTATCCGTTGAGGAAAAAATACACCCCTCCCAGCGTAACGGATTGCCCCCCCTTTCCCAAGCACCCGGCTCTCAAAAATGTGTTTCAGATCTTAACGGACCCCAGACCCCGCCGGGACCAGAAGGGAGGCTCCTGCAGCCGCGACGCGTCCCCCCTGCCGTCGGCGCTCCCTTCAGCCAAGCACCCGGAGCGGCCTCAGAGGGGAAAAACGGACCTTTGATCAGGAGGCCGCCTCGGCCTGTGCGGCCAACCACTCCCGCACGTCCTCATTGTCCACCCGGTCATAAATGTCACTGACGGGAAGGGTCGCATTCAGGGACTGAATGGGAACCGAATCCCCCAGGTAGAAGTGCCGGGAAATCCAACCTTCACTGCGGCGTTGCACCTCCACATCCACAAAATCCTGCTCAATCAGAACATACTCCTGCAAGGAAGGAAGGGTCCGATAAACCTCGGCTTTATGGTTGCAATCGTAATGGCGGGTGCTTTTGGAAAGGACTTCAATCAACAGGATTGGAGATTCACGATAATAAGGGTCCTTCCGATCGTCTTCCTGGCAACAGACCATCACATCCGGGTAGTAAAAATTGTCGGCCACCCGCAGCTTCATATCCAGAACGAAGGGGATACACGGATTTCCACGTAAACGTTGCCTCAGCTCCGCGTAGACATTCCCCGTGATCAGGGTGTGAGCTTCACTGGCTCCGCTCATTGCCCAGGTTTCCCCGTCAATCAGCTCATGACGGACTTCCGCGATTTTTTCTCCGGCCAGGTAGTCTTCCACTGAAAGGTCGGATTTTAATAGAGGCTGTGGCATGAGACTCCTTATCACTAGGTTTTAGGATGGCTGCCGCTCCACCGGTCATCCCGGCGAAGGGTCGGGGCATGTCTCCGACGAGGATCCAGTCGGTACGGGTGGCGCCGGAAGGGCGGCAAGGC
>JAYOTF010000018.1:0-66968 GCA_038150265.1 Deltaproteobacteria bacterium
TGCTCCATCAGGGAAAGTGAAGGTCCCTTGACCATTAAATAGACCATCCTTGTACTCTCCTTCGTACTTTGATCCATTAGGGAAAGTGAAGGTCCCTTGACCATGGCTCTTGCCGTCCTTGAACTCCCCTACGTACTTTACTCCATTAGGTAAAGTGAGGGTGCCTTGACCATTGGGCACTCCTCCTGAAATTTTTCCTTCGTATTTGACGTACTCTGTTGTGTTTCCCGTTTTGACCCAAGTAAGTGAGTCTCGCCTGTTGAGGGCATAGTTCACATAATCCTCCGTCAGTACATACAGGACCCCAGTCTCTTTCTTCTTCCTGACCTCAGGTCTGTTGACTCCAACCTGAAACACGAAGTTTCCCTCGTCCAGGTAAGGGTCACGGATCTTCCCGTACTGAGGAGTCTGCCCTGGCTCGTAGTAGGGGACTTGCTTCTGGAGGTACATGCCCAACTCCACTCCCGTCACATACCCATCTTCATCCAGATCTGCTGCTCCGTTGATTCCACGGATGAACAAGGGGCGGAAGACACTCACCGCAGGAACGGTCTGGTTCGCACTTCCTGCCGAGATGAACTGACGGACGGGTTTGCTGGTGGAGTAAGTGATGTCTTCCGGGACCGTGATTGCTCTGGACTGAAGGACGGAACCGGAGAAGCAGGAGTCAAAGAGAAACAGGGCATGCTTGGACTCGATCTGCTTGGCCCACGAGAGGATCTGCTCCATCTTGACGGACGTTCTGTTGAAGTCTCGCTCGTTGTCAAGCGGACTGGGAGCATCTACGGGGACGAGGTACCCGAACTTCCTTCCGTTTCGTTCCCGGGTGTACCCATGTCCCGCATAGTAGAAGAGGAGTCGGTTGTCCTTTTCGTACCCGTAGTTGTCAATGAACTCGTTGATCCGCTCCAGAAGGATCGACTCTGTGGGATCCATCACTGTCTGGACCAGGAAGCCTTGCTGCTCCAGGGCTTCCTTCACCGCAGTCACGTCCTGAGGAACACTGGTGAGGTCCCCCCAGGCTGGGTCTTGGTAGTCACTGGCACCAATGACCAGGGCATAACTCCCCTTGTAGAGGGAGATGCGTTCTCCTTGGGGGAGCTGGAGGTCTACTTGAGTGATGCCTCTCGTGTTGGACCAGAGGAGTGAAGGCAGCAGCAGAAACAGGAGGAGTGCGAGAGGAATTCGGATGAACTTGTTGAGCATGGCACTGACCAAGCTTGAGTTCCAGGAGGCGGATTGTTCAGGCTCACCCTACTCCCTTCTTCAGGCACTCTCAAGCAAATCAGATCGAAAAATCAGTGCTTTACCTCTCCGATTGCGGTCAAAAATATCGGGAGGGTTTTCAGGCCTGAGTCAGTAAAATCAGGGATTTAGCCTTCAGGAGGGGGCAATTTGCGGTCAAAACTGAGGGGGAATGATGAGATTGAATCATCAGGCCAGAAGGGTTCCTCCCCCTTTCTATGCTAGAAGCCGCCCTCAGTCGTTGTCGCTGCCTGGGGCGCCGGCTCGTGTTTGTGACTGAGCTGAGGCGGGAACAGCCGTCAGGCGGGCGAAGGCGTTCAGGCCTTCCCAGGTTTCCGGAAGGAGGGGAGCCGCAAAGGTGACGGTTTTCGGGAAGCGGGGCAGGCTGTCTTCCGGTGCCAACACGAGGGTCACGGACGACCGGGACGACAGCTCGGCAGGAGGGAGCGAAGACGCCAGGCGTCCATCAGCCAGGAAGCGGCAGGTGAAGGTGGCGGCCCGGACCTGCAAGGGCTGCTCAATTTGCCGTGCAGCCCGGGACACAAAGGGCAGGAGCAGTCCGGGACACGCGACCGCCTGCAGGGTCAGGGGAAGGCTCTTGAGGCCCAGATCCAACTCGGCGCAATCCACCAGCGTCAGCCCGGTCCGGAGGGGGCAAAGGGCTGCCGTGGTCGAGGTCCACAGGTACTGAGACAGTCGGGGCACCGACCGATCCGGGGTCTCCAGCACCAACCGCAACAACTCGGCTCCCGCCAGCCCTTCACGCGTCAGCCACATGGCAGCCCACCCCGCTTCCTCTGCTTCTCCCCAGCTCAGCCCGGCTCCCCGAGCCGCCTTGGTGGCCAGGGCCATGATCTCCGACAGCGAAAACGCCGGGAGGGAAGGCGTCGGAGCCGCAGCCTTCATAAGCGTTCAGCCTGGGGCAGGTCTTCCGGATAGGGGCAGTTCTGAAAGAGGCTGATCCGGACCCACCGATCGGATCGTGGGTCGAAGCGGGTGGCGCCAAAGAATGCCAGCTTGCAGCGAAGCAGGTCAATCGGCAACAGATCTGCCGCAATGAGGTTGTCGTGCACTTCGGCAAAGGGATACGCCGCCGTCAGCTGCACCCTCCGGACAATGGACCTCAGGTGCGGACGCGCCAGCAGCAGCGTCGCCACAGGCTCTCCCTCGGACCACTGACGCAGCTCCTCATTCAACGCTGCCGCCTGCCGCCCCACGTCCAGGGGTTGCTCCCGCTCAGCGCCGGGCTCCTCGTAACGCTCTCCCAACCGAGGCTCCAGCTTCTCCTCGGAGACGTACCAGAACCGAGCGCTGTGCTGCGGATTCGTGTAGTCAATCTCCAGCGCCCACCCGTAGTGCTCGTGCAGCAGGTCCCGAAGGGCTTGCACCGGCATCTTCCCCTGCAGGCAAAAGGCCTGTTCTTCATCTGCGTCCATTTCCTCTCCCCACGGGTCCACGAGGGCGCCATGCGGTTCCAGCAGCAACGCCAGCAGGGCCTCCTGGGCTTCCAGTGGCAGGTGTGCTTCCCCCCAGCGCCACAGGGCATCCCAAGGGTGCGGCACCTGAGGATCCCATGAGTTCCGGACGTAGTGCTCCAGCGCCGTGAGCCCCTCCAGCAGCTCCTGGATCTTGACGGTTTGCAGCGGGTGCTCGCTGTGCCACAGCCTGGCGTTTTCCTGTGCGGCCTCCAGCGCCTGCAGGAAGGCCTCCCGGGTTCCGGGCAACAGGGCTGGCTGCGCCCGGACCTGCGCCAGGGCCGATTCCCGAGCCGCCATCCAGCGGTGGATCAGCACGGGGTGCCGAATCAGAAACGGCGCCATGCCGAGTCCGGTTGAGTTCCCCACGCCCAGCAGACGCTTCAACTCCGGAGCCAGCCGCGTCGCCCGAGCTCCGCCCCGAGAGGCGGCAAGGTGCTCCACGAGGTCAATCGAGAAGGACCGCGTCAGCCACACCGACAGCAATTCCGCCTGAAACGGCGCCTTCAGCTCCGGACGGTCGGCAAGCAGCCCCCGGTCAGCCGCTCCAAACTTGCCGTTGCCATAAACGGCGGTGGTCCGCATCAGGTAACCCGTCGCTTCCAGCTGCGCTGCGTCCGGTTGCCTTCCCTGTGCCAGCGCCTCCACGACCTGATTGAAGAGCCGGACCGACCGGTTGGCACGGCTGAGGGACAGCTCCCGGGAGCTCACCCGTCCCGCCTCCTGAAGGGGCACCTGCGTGGAAAGACGCTGCAGGTCTTCCGGAGTGGGGGTGCCATCAAACAGCGTAAAGGTCGCGTCCCAGGCGGTCGCGATGACGCGGTCGGAGCGCTGCTCATCCGGAAGGTCATGCGAGAAGACGACCAGGCTGTAGCAGCGTTCCGGACCCGACATGCGGTAAACGGCCTGCCCCACGCCGCGCGCATCCAGGTTCCAGACGGGGCGGTCAAACGTCCACTGTTCGGTTTGCAGGCGCCGGAGGAGCTGGCGGAGGAAGGAGAGGCGGGTGGGGTGACTGCTGCCCATGCGGGCCAGACGCATGACCGCCCCGGGCGAGCGCCGGAAGGGAGCCGTCGATGACGGGGCAAAGGGGGAGGTCTGGCTCATGGGATCCTCACGACATGAAGGGGGCAGGGCTGAAGCTGTTGGCAAAAAACCGGGCCCAGTTGTTGCCCAGGATTCCGGCAACCTCGGACTCGGAAAACCCGACCTCTCGGAGGCCGGAAGCCAGGGTGCCAAACGCTCGGCTGTCTGGGTACCACGCGGGCATTGGAGGAAATCCGGGAGCCGCCGCACTGCCCTCCCCGAAGTCGCGGGACCTGGTCCAGCGCCCGTTGCGCATCCACTCCACCACCGAGTCGGGCTGATCCTGACAGAGGTCTGAACCAATGCCGAGGTGCGTCACGCCCATGACTTCAGCAGTCCGGGCCACCATTTCACAAAAGGACGCCAGCGTGCAGGCGCTGCCCTCCTTGAGGTGATGCGGGTAAAGCGAGAAGCCGAGCATGCCTCCGGACGCAGCCAGCGCGCGGAGGACGGTTTCCGATTTGTTCCGGAGGGCCGGGTGCCAGCTCGCAGGGTTGGCATGGGTCAGGGCGATTGGACGCGTCGAGTGCTCCATCGCCTCCAGGGTGGAGCGCTCCGCCGAGTGACTCATGTCAATGACCAGCCCCACGCGGTTCATCTCGCGGATCACCTCCTTTCCCATACGGGTCAGGCCCGGGTCTTCCGCTTCGTAGCATCCGGTGGCCAGCAGCGACTGGTTGTTGTAGGTCAGCTGCATGAACCGCAGGCCAAGGCGGTGGAGGATCTCCACCAGCCCCAGGTCGTCTTCCATGCAGCTCGGATTCTGTGAGCCGAAGAAGATCGCGGTCCGGTTGCTGGCCCGTGCGGTTTCCAGATCAGCGGCCGTGAAGCCCGGGAAGATCAGGTCCGGGAAGCGCTCAAACCAGCGGTTCCACGCTTCCATCACCGCCACGGTCTCCCGGAAGGTTTCATGGTAGGTGATGGTGACATGGACGCCATCGAGCTGCCCTTCACGCATCTGGCGGAAGATCGTTTCCGACCAGTTGGCATACTGGAGGGCATCAATGCGGTAGTCTGTGGAGACAGAGGGGGGCATGACGAAGAAGGGGGTTTGGCCTCACTGACGGTTGCAGACAAGCCGGGTTCCGGATGAACCCGATTCTGCCACACCTTGGAACAAGCCCCGTGCGCATTACAAGCAAAAACTTCAGAAAAGGGGACGGAACGTGGCCGTGCAACCGGCTCGCTCTCCCTGAAGGCGCCTCCGGGTGCGGACTCAGGAAGCGGGGAACCAGCCCCGGGTGCGGTTGACGAAGGCGACCAGGGACAGCATCACCGGCACCTCCACCAACACGCCGACCACCGTGGCCAACGCGGCGCCGGAATGCAGGCCAAACAGGCTGATGGCGACGGCCACCGCCAGCTCAAAAAAGTTCGAGGTTCCAATCAGGCAAGCAGGAGCAGCAATGCGGTGGGGCAGGTTGAGGAGCCTCGCCAGGGCATAGGCCAGGGCAAAGATGCCATAGGTCTGCAGGAGCAACGGAACCGCAATGAGCCCAATCGTTTCAGGCTGCTCCATCAGGGTTTCCGCCTGAAAGCCAAACAGCAGCACCACGGTTCCCAACAGGCCCACCACCGACCAGGGCTTCAGCCACTGCACCCACGCGGCAACCGCCGCCTCGCCCCCTTGGCGCGCCAGGACCTTCCGGGTGCTGACACCGGCCAGCAGCGGAATGACCACATAGAGCGCCACTGACAGCAGCAGGGTCTCCCACGGCACCGAAATTTCGGTAACGCCCAACAGAAAGGCCGCAATCGGAGCAAACGCCACCACCATGATCAGGTCATTGACGGACACCTGCACCAGGGTGTAGTTGGGGTCTCCGGACGTCAACTGGCTCCAGACAAACACCATCGCGGTGCAGGGCGCCACACCGAGCAGGATCATTCCGGCAATGTATTCCTGAGCACTCACCGGATCCACCCAATCCGCAAACACCCCCTCAAAGAACAGGGTCCCCAGTAAGGCCATGCTGAAGGGCTTGACCACCCAATTGATCCCGAGGGTCAGCAGCAGCCCCTTCGGACGCCGCCCCACCTCCCGGACTGCGGCAAAGTCAATCTGCACCATCATCGGATAAATCATGACCCAGATCAGCCCCGCCACGACCAGGTTGACGTGGGCCACTTCCCAGGTTGCCACCCGGGAAAATGCGTCTGGACTCATCCAGCCGGCGCCCACTCCCACCACAATGGCCAGCCCCACCCAGAGGGTCAGGTAACGTTCAAAGCGTCCCATCTACCTTTCCAATCTCTTCCAGTTTGGCCTGCAGGCTCAGGCGTTCCAGCGACGCCAGGGGCAGGTTCAGGAAAATTTCGATTCGCCGCCGCAACTGGCCATACGCCTGTTGAAAGGCCTGCATGCGCTCCGGAAGTGACCCCTCTGCGGCTGCAGGGTCCGGGATGCCCCAGTGCGCCGTCAGCGGCTGTCCTGGCCACACCGGACACGTCTCCTGAGCCGCCTGATCGCAGACGGTGAAGACGAAGTCAAAGGCTGGGCCCTCTCGGAAGTCGTCCCAGCTCTTGGATCGCAAATTTTGTGTTTCATGCCCCAGCGCCTGCAGCAGCTCCAGGGTCAGGGGGTTCACCTTTCCTGCCGGCTGGCTTCCGGCGCTGTAGGCATGAAAACGCCCCGCGCCCGCCTGGTTCAGGATCACTTCCGCCAAAATGCTGCGGGCCGAGTTGCCCGTACAGAGAAAAAGCACGTTCATGAAGGCTCTTCTTTCGTTTGAGGAGGAGGGGAAGGCGGAAAGCCACACAGCTCCGGATTTCCCTGGCAGCAGTCTTCCACCAAATAAGCCAGCAGCTCCTGAATGCCCTGATCCTCGACCGCATACAGGATCTGGCGCTGCTGACGCGTGGACCGGAGGAGCCCGGCGCGCTCCAGACGAGACAGGTGCGCAGAGAGAGTGGGCGCAGGCACCTGAAGGCGCAGGGCGATCTCTCCCGCCGGAAGCCCCGAAGGCCCTTCTTGCACCAGCATCCGGAAGACCTCCAGACGCGTCTCCTGGGCCAGCCCCGCCAGTTTGGTGACCGCCTCTTTTATTTCCATGTTTCCCAAATTATCAAAAAATTTAAGGATCCTTGAGGTTTGTTCAGGAATGATGAGGATTCACGCACAAACGGCGTTTTTTGTGCTCTATTTTGCCTTCCCACTAGGAAAGCCCCCTCCTGCAAGCGTTGAATACGGGTTCAGGGCAGAGGCCACGACCCGGAAACTGGAGCCGGTTGACCTGGGCTGGAGGGGGCCGCCCGCAAACCTCTGTGGAAGAGGGCGTGAGGCGGCGGGTGGCGTGAGATGGGGAGGTTGACGAGCCGCTGCAGGCCGATTGCGCCTGCGTTCAGGCAGCCTGAAGCACCGGAGTGGGTGGGGCGAAGTCTTCCGACCGAAAGGCATGGAAGGCATCAGCGTGGTGCTTCCGGAGGCGCATGGTGGACGCGTAAAGGTGTTCCAGCAATTGGGCCTCCTGGTGCTTTGCCATGGCGTGCAGGTCCATCAGCGGGCTCCCGAGGGTCAGGCGCACCGACTGCCCACGCATGCGGATCATCTCATGGAAGAAGAGGCTGAGCTTGAGGTTGTAGTTGAGGTGGCTGGCAATCTGGAACAGCCGGCTGTTTTGCCCATGCACGTACACCGGCAGCACCGTCGGGTTGGCGGCAGAGATCAGCTTGGCCAGGAACTTCTGCCACGGAGCATCCTCAGCGAGGCCCCACCACCCCTTGCTCACGGAGGTGGACCCTGCTGGAAACAGAATCACCGTTCGCCCATTTTGCAGCGACTGAATGGAGCGGCGCAGCGTCAACAGATTGTTCCGGCGAGCCCGGTAGTCGTCCTTAAAGGAAATGGGCAGCACCACATCTTCCAGTTGATCAGCAGCATTGAGGATCTCCCAGGCAATGACCTGATAATCCGGACGTAGCGTCTCCACGAGGTGCGACAGCACCACGCCATCGATCTGCCCATAAGGGTGATTGGCCACCACCAGCAGCGGTCCCTGACGGGGAACTTCCAGCAAGGGCAACCCGTTGGTTTCAATCGCGAGCTCCAGCTGTTCCACCGTCCGGTGCCAAAACGTCTTCCCGCTGCTCTGCGCCTCAACCACCTGCTCATAAATCCGGGCCAGCTGCCGCTTCCCCAGCAACTCCTCGGCGCCCGTAACCAGAAGCCGTTCCCACCAGGGCATGTCTCCCTCAATGAAGGAAAAGCTCGCCATGTGCTGAATGCTATTGGACACGCGGGGTGAGATCACGTTTACCGTTGGTGAAAAGGTTCAAAAGCCCATGGGGCTTCAGGAAATCAAGCGCAGGGTCCAGACCAGATGGAGCCTCACCCTTGGGGAAGAAACAGTAAGGAACGCCCCTGACCAAGCCACTCCCGAAACGCCAACCGTGTGGCTTCCGGAAACCAGTCAGGCCAGCCAAAGAGCGGGGCCAGGACTTCGGAGTGCAACCACATGCCCAAGTACCCATAAAGGCTGCCCCAGAGCGGAGCGGTCAGGATCAACAGCAGCATCGGCCACTGCAGACGGCGGGTTTCCGTGTGGCTGGAGAACCGCTCTTGTTGGGATGCGATCGAAGAAGGACTCATGGCTTTGCAGACAAAAGCAGGAGGAACAGGCCCAATCAGCCTCGCATCATGCCCATGAGGTGTTAAGGCTTGATGAAGACTCCATGAGGGCTCTGTCTGAACCGCCGCCGCTCGCTCGCTCCTCCGGTTTGGGGCGGGGCCGCACGCCGGATTTGCAAGTCCTCCGGATTGATGGCTTGCCCCCTCAGGCGATCCGTCTCTACAATTGCAGAACGGGCTCACCGAGCCGCATCAACCGCCCAACCCCATCGAACTGCTGAATCACCCTCTTATGCCCCCCCGAATTCTGGTCATGGGCATTGGCGCCTTTGCCCACGCCATGATGCAAACCCTCCGGGATGCCGGTGCCGAAGTGGCCGGCTACCTGGACCGAGATTACGGCCACTACGGCCCCTCCCTCGTGGGCCCCACCTGGACCCGCAAGGAGCACCCGTCTCCGCTGCCACTGATTGATGACTTTGCCCCGGACGTGATCATCCCCATGGCGATCTCCTGGCGAGAACAGCCCTGGGCCGCAGAAGCCATCGCCCGGCGCCTGCCCCTTCTCTCACCGTGGGGAGAGGCGCTGAACATTGAAGCGTCCCGCGAATACGCGTCCCTCCGCTGCCGGGAACACGGGGTGCCGGTTCCGCAGTTTCACCAGGTCTCCAACCGCCTGGAAGCCCGGGAGCTGATGCGCCGCGACCCTCGCCCCTATGTCATCAAGAATCCGATTTGTTCGCCGTTCAGTCCGGTGCACACGATCGTCTGTGAAACCGTGGAAGACACGCTCGGGTGGCTCGAGCGGGTGGACTACGCAGAGGGCGTCTTTCTGCAGGAGTACCTCGGCACGGTGGAAGCCGGGCATTTTGTTGCCGTCAGCGGTGGGAAGGTCGTCAGCCTGGTGACGAATCAGGAGTACAAGCGGGCCTACACCGGAAACCTCGGGCCCGTCGCCGGCGCCCCGCTTGCCGGAATTGTGGAGCAGGATCCGGACGACCGGTATGGGCTGGCGGCAGAGCTGATTCACCCCCTGCAGCCGTGGCTGGAAGCAACCGGCTTTCAGGGCATCTTGCAGGTCACCGCGATGCAGCACGCCGGACGCTGGCATGCCATTGAGTACAACGTCCGCCTCGGTGTGACCACAGGAGCCCTGATGATGCGGATGCTGGCCAACCCGCTGGAAGTGCTCACCGCGTTGGTCCAGAACCAACCCCTGGCGCCCCAGTGGCGTCCGGAGCACCGAATCGGATGCTCCCTGACCCTGGCCGGCTACGGCTACCCCTACGTCATTCCGCTGGCGCCCAAGCTCCCCGTGACGGTTCGTGAAGCAATCGGAGGTGATTTGTGGTGGAACGAGGTGGACCTCGAAGGAGACGGGCTGTCCATGGTGTCGCATGACAACCTGAGCATGGGGCACCGCATTGCCGACCTGAACGCCTGCGCTCCCGAGCTGGAGGCCGCGATTGCCCAGGTGTATGCGGACATCCGGAAGGTCCATTGCCTCGGGAGCTACTACCGGACGGACCTTGGCCAGTCCCTCTGGCCTCCCGGAGCAGGATTCTGATGCACCCCCCTGCGCTACGTCCGCACCTCCCGCTTCTGGAACCCCTCCCGGAACCGGACGCTCTGCTCCAGGAGCATCCGGACGCCCTCACGCTGCGGCACTGGGCGCAAGGCCAGGTTCCGGAAGCGACGTCCGAGCGGCTCCGGCCGTGGTTTCAGCAGGTGCTGTTGGGGTATGCGTGGGGACTGTCTGAGCGGCACATGCGCCGAGAGGACCTCCGGCACGTGGAGCCGATCCCCCGGATTCTGGAAGATGTGGCCGGACTCTTTGAGCAGTTGGAGGGGCATCCGGAGCTTCAGGAGGCTCCGGACTTGCTGGCCCAGGTGTTTGACTTCGGAGTCCAGTGGGCCTACTACCTGGACTGGAAGCTGTACCTGTCTCAGGAGCTCTACTGAGACGAGGCGGCAAACTCGCGGGTGGAGCGGATGAACTCGTGAACGATGCCGGGCTCAGAGGCCGCATGCCCCGCATCCGGAATCACCCGGAAGTCGGCTTCAGGCCAAGCCTGGTGCAGATCCCACGCACTCCGCATCGGGGTGCAAATGTCGTAACGTCCCTGAATGATCACCGCCGGGATGTGGCGGATGCGGTCCACGTTTTCCAGCAGTTGCCCGTCGGTTTCAAAGAAGCCGCCATTCATGAAGTAGTGGCACTCGATCCGGGCAAAGGCGACAGCGAATTCCGGATTTCCAAACGACTCCACCCGTTGCACATTGGGGTAGAGCGACAGGGCGCTCCCTTCCCAGGAGGCCCAGGCGCGCGCCGCCTGAATCCGGACCTCGGCCTCTTCTGAAGTCAGGCGCCGGTGGTAGGCTTCCAGCAGGTTGCCCCGCTCTTCCTCGGGAATGGGCGCGAGGTAGTTTTCCCACGTGTCCGGATAGATGAAGCTGGCCCCTTCCTGGTAGAACCACCGGATCTCCTTCTTGCGGAGGAGGAAGATGCCACGGAGGATGAGCTCGGAAACCCGGTCTGGATGCGTCTCGGCATACGTCAGGGAAAGCGTGCTGCCCCAGGACCCGCCAAACACCATCCACTGCTCAATCCCCAGGTGTTCCCGGAGCTGCTCCATGTCGGCCACAAGGTCCCAGGTGGTGTTCTCTCGCAGCTCGGCGTTGGGCGTGCTCTGCCCACACCCCCGCTGGTCAAACTGCACAATCCGGTACTGCCTGGCGTCAAAGTACCGGCGGTATTCGGGCTGTGACCCGCCTCCGGGCCCCCCATGCACCACCACCACCGGCTTGCCCTTGGGGTTGCCGGAAACTTCGTAGTAGACCCGATGCAGCGAGGAGACATCCAGGAAGCCCGTTTCATGAGGAGGGAGGAGGGGATAAGGCTTGAGCAGGTGCTGTGACATCTGGAGGCTCCAGTAAGGTTGGGGGGAATCAGCAACAAGGCTCATTCCAGAGTACGCACTTTCTGGAGGTTTGCAACGTACCCTTCAGAAAGGAGCGGTGCGCCTGCCAGCAAATGGTTGAGGTACTCCCGCGTCGGCGGCTTGTCTGGCCCCGTTTGTAGCGCGACGTACCCGATGACGGCGCATGGGGTGTCATCGGCCACCCGGAAGACCGTCATCGGCTGGCGCTCGTAGTGCCCCTCTGCCACCTTCTCATAGCCGTCCAAAATCGCCAATTCCCGCTCTTGCACTTCATAGGCAATGCCCTCGACCTGCTTTCCGGGCGCCGGCACAATGTTGGCTGCACACCAGCCGTAACTGGGAATTTCCTTGTTGAAGCGCAGCTCGTAGTCCGGGAGGTACACCGCAAATCGAGGGGCCTCCCAGCCCACACGTTCGTGCATGCGGGCCGCGTTCATGTTGGATCCGTAGGCAAAGTAAAGCAGGTCACTCATGGGACAAGGGGGTTGGGGTTAACGGATGGATTGGGTCAGGTAGTCCAGCACGGGGTGAGGCTCCTGGGGGTTCACAAACGCCTCCGGAATGAAGCGTGGAGGAAGCACCATGCCGCGCTCCATCATGTGCTCAATGATGTGCTGGTACGGCAGGTGGGTCTTTCCCACCAGCAGCGTTTCCAGGCTCTTGCCACTCCGGAAGTGCTCGAGCATCATCCGGAAGCCGCTCAGGTAGACGTGATCCTTGGTAAAGCCGCCTCCTCGGTACGCCCGGGCCGTGACGTCAAACGCATGGTGCGGGTCAATGTGATGCTGCTCCACCAGGCGCTGAAAGGTCCGGCTGAACGGGTTCGCACGGAGCATCGACGAAATGGCCACCACCCGCAGCGCCATCTCACGCAAGCGCGTCACGGTCAGGTTTCCGGAGAGGAACTCGCTCAAAATGGCCAGCCCCTCCTGCGTCGTCGTGTTCACCGGCAGGCCACTCTGAAAGACATTCAGGGGCTGCAGGCGGGCATTGGTCGTGGTGAGGAAGTGGATGCCAATCTCGTGATTTGCCAGCGCCTGAGCTTCACGACGCGACAGCGTGACCCCCTTGCGGATCTTCAGCCCCTTCGAGCCCGCGAGGGCCTTCGCAATGATCTGGGTGCTGTGTTCAATGGGACACCGGAAGCCATAGCCCTCGGAGGTGGTGTGAAACAGCGCCTCCATCTCGGCAGCAGAGAGGAGGTGGTGCTCTTCCGGATCATGCAGGGGTGCGGCATGAAGCAGGAACTCGGCGTTGTCGATGTCTGCGGCACTGGGCTCTCCGAAGTAGCGCATGCTGCTGTACATGAAGCGCTCGGTTCCAATGCTGAAGAGCAGGTCCGCCCGGTCTGAGTTCGACTGCACCACGTCCCCATAAAGCTCCTGCACCAGCGGGTCATCAATCCGCTCCACGGGGACCCGATGCAGCGTCCGCTTGAACTCAAACGGATCCAGCACAATGGGACGGTAGCGGAACTCGGGCTCATGCCGGTAGTGGGAGGAGAAGAAGCGACGCCGTTCGGATTCAAGGTTGACGGGGGTGACAAAGCGGAGGAGGTCGGTGTGACGCCCGGCTTTCTGGATGGCGCGGTCGATCTTGAGGACCACCGGGTCCGGGAACGCGCTGATGCCCTTTTTCATGTGAGGCCTGATGGAAGGTGGAGGTACGCTCCCCGGGAGGGAAGCGCTTCCAAGCTATCAGATTCCAATCCGGAAGCAACTCCAGAAATCAGGTGGCGCCTCAGTAACTTCCCGCCTGCTGCATGCGCTGCTCCATCCACCGGACACCTTGGGAAACCACCACGATGAGCAGGAAGTACTCCAGCACCAAAAACGTGTAGATTTCCAGAGGGCGGTACTGGCTCACTACCAGCTCGTTGGCCCGGCGCGTCAGCTCCGTCATGCCAATCACCGACACCAGGGAAGACATCTTGATCATGTACACAAACTGGTTGCCGATGGCCGGCAACACCCGCTTGACGGCCTGGGGCAAAATGATCAGGCGCATCTTCTGCCAGTAATTGAGCCCGAGGGAACTCGCCGCGTCATGCTGCCCCCGCTCAATCGACTGAATGCCTGCCCGGAAGATCTCCGCCTCAAACGGACTGTCACAGATCGCCAGCGCCAGCACCCCTGCCGCAAACGATTCCAGCGACACATCGAGCAGCACCGGGAGCCCATAATAGACCCAGAGGATCATCACCAGCACCGGAACCGAGCGGAAGATCTCCACATACACCCGATTGAACGCCCGGGCTCGGGGATTTTTGGAGAGCCCGGGAAGCGCCACCAACAGCCCGAGGGCAATGGAAAACACATTGGCGAGCACCGCAAGGAGCAGCGTGTCCTGAAGCCCGGCAAGGAGGAATTTGAGGTTGGTTTGACCTTGAGGATGGGTTGGCGACACCACGTGCCAGGCCCAGGTGTAGCTGGAACTGCATCCGGCAGCCCCAAAGAGGAGCACCAGGAGCAGTCCGGAGAGTCGCAATTTCACAAAAACCAAAAGGAAGGATCGGCCCCTTCACACGACCTCGGCGGCCGGGGGCGTTCATCATGCACACACGTTAACAGCCACCATTATTGCGGATCCGTCTCCCGACACAAGCTCGAGACCCGGACTCCCCTCGAAAAAAGAGCGGGCCGCCCCGTGCTACCGGTTCAGCCCGCACCTGAAACGTGAGGCAAACATCACATTCAATCCGAGATCCGCAGCTCCCGGGACTGCCTTCAGGAAGAGGGCAGGATGACCTTGTCAATGACGTGGATCACGCCATTGGACGCCTCGATGTCGGTTTGGGTCACCTGAGCATCATTGACCATGACCTTGCCCATCTGCGTCTTGACGTCAAAGGTCTGCCCATTCAGGGTCGCCGGCGAGAGCGACTTCCCAACCACGGCCGAGGACATCACCTTCCCGTCCAGGACATGGTACAGCAGGATGCTCTTGAGCTGATCCTGATTTTCTGGCTTCAGCAGATTTTCCACAGTGCCTTCCGGAAGCGCCGCAAAGGCCGCATCGGTGGGAGCAAACACGGTGAAGGGCCCCCCATTGGCCAGCGTGTCTGCCAGCCCAGCAGCCTGAGCCGCAGCCACCAGCGTGTTGAAGGAACCCGCTCCCACGGCGACTTCCACCAGGTTCTTGCCTCCATGCCCCATTGCGAACAGGGAGTGCGCGCTGATCAGGGTCGCGGCCACCAGCATCAAAGCTTTACGAAACATTTGCTTCTCCATCTCATCAACAATTCCAAAAAAGAAAACAGGCCCTGAACCATTTCGGAGCCCTCGCCTTTCCAACTGCAGGGGCCCCACCATCAAAAAAATTTCAGGAGCGCTTTCGTGTATCAAATGATCTGTATCAATTTCCCACTCCGTTTTCTCTAAGGCTGACGGCCTCAGCCCCCCAAAAAATTCCCGGCGCCCCCACCCCCTGGAAGGAGGAAGGTGTAACCAATTCTCCAAGGAAACCGTGAGAAATTCTCCGGACCGCCCCGTCATCCGCTCTTTTTGAGTCACTTCAAAGATAATTTTCTCACGAATCTGGATTCTTCCGGGTTTCCGGTCCCCCAGAAGGCGATGGGTTCCAGAGGGGCCCTGGCCTCTGCTTTCCCCCATGGAGGCTTCGCTTTCGGGGGGTTCCCCTGTGCGGCAAACCAACCGTTTTGTGTTTAATTTCATGAGAAACCCTGCTATATTTTCGTCTTTCATCTCCGCTGTTTGAAGAGTCCGCAAACTCAACCGCCCCCATCGCGAAAAGATCATGGATTCCTACTCCTTCCTGAGCAACGCCGATCTCGGTGCCTACGACGACCTGTATCAGCAATTTCGGCAAGACCCCAACTCCGTCTCTCCAGACTGGCGCAAGTTCTTTGAGGGCTTTGAGTTTGCGCGGACGGATTATGACGCCCCTTCCGAGGGCGGTGGTGCCGCTGAGGCGGTGGCTCCGGAGAAGTTCCAGAAGGAGATCGCCGTCAGCAACCTGATTGGCGCCTACCGGCAGCGCGGACACCTCTTTGCGAAGACCAACCCCGTCCGGGAACGCCGCAAGCACGAAGCCCCGATTCTGCTGGAAAGCTTTGGGCTGGGAGAGGCAGACCTCGACACCACCTTTCAGGCGGGAGCCCGGATTGGGCTGGGCCCGGCAACGCTCCGGGACATTGTGGCGCACCTTGAGCAGACCTACTGCGGCAGCATCGGGGTCGAGTACAAGTTTGTCCGGACTCCGGAAGTGATCGAGTGGCTGGAGTCACGCATGGAGGCCTGCCGGAACACTCCGGACTTTGGCCCTGAAGACCGCAACCACATCCTCCGCAAGATCCATGAGGCCGTGGCGTTCGAGAACTTCCTCCACACCAAGTTCGTGGGCCAGAAGCGCTTCTCGCTTGAGGGATGCGAGGCCATCATTCCAGCGCTTGATACCATTGTTGAGCACGGCTCCGAACACGGCATCAAGGAGTACGTCATTGGCATGGCTCACCGGGGACGCCTGAACGTCCTGGCGAACATCCTGGGAAAAACCTACGACGACATCTTCACCGAGTTTGAAGGCAAGGCCTTTGGCATTGACGGCTTTGCGGGTGACGTGAAGTACCACATGGGCTTCTCCAGCGACAAGAGCACCCGCAACGGCGAAAACGTCCACCTCAGCCTCACCCCGAATCCGTCGCACCTTGAGGCCGTGAACCCGGTGGTGGAAGGAATCGTCCGGGCCAAGATCGACCACCGTTACGGCGGAGACGAGAAGCAGATTGTCCCGATCCTCATCCACGGCGACGCCTCCATTGCCGGACAGGGCATCATTTACGAAGTGCTGCAGATGTCGCAGCTGGCAGGCTACCGCACCGGAGGGACCGTCCACGTGGTCCTCAACAACCAGGTCGGCTTCACCACCGACTACATCGAGGGGCGCTCCAGCACCTACTGCACCGACATTGCCAAGACCACCCTCTCTCCGGTCTTCCACGTCAATGCGGATGACATTGAAGCCGTCGTCTACGTGACTCAGCTCGCGCTCGAGTTCCGACAACGCTTCCACCGTGACGTGTTTGTCGACATCCTCGGGTACCGCAAGCACGGGCACAACGAGTCCGACGAGCCCCGCTTCACGCAACCGACCCTCTACAAACTCATCGGGAAGCACCCGAATCCGCTGCAGGTCTACAGCAACAAGCTGGTGGAAACCGGCAAGATGGAAGAGGCAGACATCCGCAAGATGGAGCAGGAGTTCAAGTCCTTCCTGACCGACCGTTTTGAAGAATCCAAGCAACGAGAATCCGCCAAGGTCATGTCCTTCCTGGAGGGTGAGTGGTCGGGCATTCGGCGGGCCCTGAATGAAGACTTCGACTACTCTCCGGAGACGGGAGTCGAGGAGCCCCGCTTCCGGGAACTGGCCCAGCGCATGACCACCCTTCCGGAAGACATGCAGTTCTTCCCGAAGATCCGGAAGCTCTACGAAGACCGCTGGAAGATGGTTGCCGACACCGACCGGTTGGACTGGGGAATGGCAGAAAACATGGCCTACGCCACCATGCTGGATGAAGGCCGCCCCGTCCGGATCAGCGGTCAGGACGTGGGACGCGGCACCTTCGCCCATCGACACGCCGTGGTCACCTCTGAAGACGACGTCAAGTACGTTCCACTCAACCACCTCAACGATCACCAGGAACGTTTCTCCATCTACAACTCCCTGCTTTCGGAGTACGGCGTGCTGGGATTCGAGTTTGGCTACTCCTACTCCACGCCCACCGGCCTGGCGATCTGGGAGGCCCAGTTTGGGGACTTCGCCAACGGCGCCCAGATCATCATCGACCAGTTCATCAGCTGCTCGGAAACCAAGTGGCAGCGCATGAACGGCCTGGTCATGCTCCTTCCGCACGGATACATGGGGCAGGGTCCGGAGCACTCCTCGGCACGTGTGGAGCGCTACATGGAGCTCTGCGCCGACAACAACATGCAGGTGGCCAACTGCACCACGCCCGCGAACCTCTTCCACATCCTCCGGCGCCAGCTCGTCCGAGACTTCCGGAAGCCGCTGGTCATCTTCTCGCCCAAGGACCTCCTCCGGCATCCGCAGTGCGTCAGCTCGGTGGCCGAGTTCACTGAAGGCACCCGGTTCCGGGAGGTCATTGATGATGCGGGAGTGGAGGCCTCTCAGGTCCGGCGGGTGCTCTTCTGTACCGGAAAGATCTATTACGAACTGCTGGCCCGCCAACAGGAGCAGCAGCACCTCAACACCGCCATTGTGCGCCTGGAGCAGCTCTACCCGGTGCCTGAAGTCCAGCTCCGGGAGGTGGTCCGGCGGTACAGCAACGCGGAACAGTGGGTTTGGGTTCAGGAGGAGCCGGAGAACATGGGGGCCCTGTCCTTCATTGCTCGCCAGTTTGGCAAACGGCAACTCACACCGGCACCTCTGCGCCTGATCGCCCGACGCGAGAGCAGCACGCCTGCCACCGGATTTGCCAAAATCCACGCCATTGAGCAAAAGGAACTCATCGACAAGGCCTTTGCCGCCTGAACCCGGGGGCGGCTCTGCCGCCCTGAGCCACGACCGAACCCCAACCCCTCAAGTCAAGAAAACCGACTATGCCGATTGTAGACGTAAAAATCCCGAGCCCTGGCGAATCCATCACCGAAGTGGAAATTGGAACCTGGCTCAAGGCCGATGGTGATCTGGTTCAGGTGGATGAGCCACTCTGCGAAATTGAGACCGACAAGGCCACCCTGCCGCTGATGGCCGAATCCACGGGGGTCCTCCGCATTGTTCTCGAATCCGGGGCCACTGCTGCCGTGGGAGACGTCGCGGCTCAGATTGACACCGATGCGGCGGGCGCGGCCCCGGAAGCCCCCAGCGCTCCGGCGGCAGAAGCACCGGCACCCTCCGCACCGGCTCCGGAAGCTCCAGCCCGGGACTCCTATGCGGCCGGCCACCCGGCTCCGGCGGCAGCCAAGCTGATGGCTGAGCAAAACGTCGCCTCCGGAAGCGTCGCCGGCTCCGGTCCGGGAGGGCGCGTGACCAAGCAGGACGTTCAGGAGCACCTGAAAGCGGCGCCTCCGGAAGCAGCTCCCAGCGCCCCAACTCCAGAAGCCGAGGCTCCAGCTCCGGTTGCGGCCCCCACAGAACCGCGGGCCCAGAGCCGTGAGCGCATGAGTCGCCTGCGTCGCAAGCTCGCTGAGCGGCTGGTTTCGGTCAAGAATGAAACCGCCATGCTGACGACCTTCAATGAGGTCGACATGAAGGCCATCTTTGACCTCCGGAATGCCCACAAGGGGCAATTTGAGAAGAAGCACGGGGTGCGGCTGGGCTTCATGGGCTTCTTCGTCAAGGCCTGCTCCCAGGCCCTGATGGAGTTCCCCCTGGTCAATGGACAGATCGATGGCGACGACCTCGTTACCTTCGACTACGTGGACATGGGGATTGCTGTCAGCGCGCCGAAGGGCCTGGTGGTTCCGGTCATCCGGAATGCTGAAACCCTGACGATTCCGGAAATTGAGACCGAGATTGTTCGGTTGGCCAAGCGAGCCCGGGACAACAAGCTGTCCATTGAAGAAATGGACGGGGGCACCTTCTCCATCACCAACGGGGGGGTGTTTGGGTCCATGCTGTCCACACCGATCATCAACCCTCCGCAGAGCGCCATCCTGGGCATGCACAACATTGTGGAGCGCCCCCTTGCGGTCAACGGCGAGGTCGTCATCCGTCCCGTCATGTACCTGGCGCTGTCCTACGACCACCGCATCATCGATGGCCAGCAGTCCGTCAGCTTCCTCTACCGGGTCAAGGAGTACCTTGAGAACCCTGCCCGGATGCTCCTGAGCGTCTAAGCTGGTGTCAGGAGGAGGCTCCGGCTTCCTCCTTCCAGCGGAGGCTTCCCGTCTGGTCTTCCTCGCAACCCTCCCTGCCCACCCGCAGGAACAACTCCATACGAAACCGTTATGTCCGCATTTGATGTCACTGTTATTGGTTCTGGCCCCGGAGGCTACGTGGCCGCCATCCGTTGTGCCCAACTCGGCCTCAAGACGGCTCTGGTTGAGCGATACGCCACCCTCGGGGGCACCTGCCTGAACGTGGGCTGCATCCCGTCCAAGGCACTGCTCGACTCATCGGAGCACTTCCACAATGCCACCAAGCACTTTGAAGCCCATGGCATCGGGGTCGCCAACCTGCAGCTGGACTGGCCCCGGATGCGGAGCCGCAAGGACGACGTGGTCTCGCAAACCTGCGCCGGCGTGAAGTACCTGATGGACAAGAACAAGATCACCGTTTTTCATGGGCACGGCAGCTTTCGGGATGCCCAGACCATTCAGGTGGCCAAGGACGACGGCACCCAGGAAACCTTCAGCACCGCCAAGGTGATCATTGCCACCGGCTCCAAGCCTTCGAGCCTGCCGGGCATCCCCCTCGACAAGCAGCGCATCATCACCTCCACTGAAGCCCTGCAGCTTCCGGAAGTCCCGAAGCGGATGGTCGTCATTGGAGGAGGCATCATTGGACTCGAGCTGGGTTCGGTCTACGCCCGTCTGGGAGCGCAGGTGCAGGTGGTGGAGTACCTCGACCGCATCATCCCGAGCATGGATGGCGCCCTCGGCAAGGAGATGCTTCGGGTCCTCAAGCGTCAGGGCCTTGAATTCTTCCTCAGCCACGCGGTCCAGAGCGCTCAGGTGGAAGGGGACTCCGTCAGGGTTGTGGCCCGGAACAAGAAGGGCGAAGACGTCACCTTCGAAGGCGACTACTGCCTGGTTGCGGTGGGACGCCGCCCCTACACCGAAGGCCTGGGGCTGGAAAACATTGGGCTTGCGCCAACCGACCGTGGCCAGATTCCGGTCAATGAGCACCTCGAAACCGCGGTCCCGGGCGTGTACGCCATCGGAGACGTCATCCGGGGCGCCATGCTGGCTCACAAGGCGGAAGAAGAGGGCACACTGGTGGCGGAGATCATTGCAGGTCAGAAGCCCCACATCAATTACCGGAACATCCCAAGCGTCCTCTACACCTGGCCAGAGGCCGCAGGGGTCGGCTACACCGAGGAGGAGCTTCAAGCTGAAGGACGGGCCTTCAAGTCAGGCGCCTTCCCCTTCAAGGCGCTGGGACGGGCTCGCGCGGCCATGGACACCGACGGACTCGTCAAGATCCTGGCGGATCAGGAAACGGATGAGATCCTCGGCATCCACATGGTCGGTGCCCGAGTCGCCGACCTGATTGCAGAAGCCGTGGTGGCCCTGGAGTACCGGGCGAGCGCCGAGGACCTCTCCCGCATGTCTCACGCGCATCCCACCTTTGCCGAGGCCGTCAAGGAAGCGGCGCTGGATGCGACCGAGAAGCGTCCCATCCACCTCTAGTTCCGGGTCCGGATGCTCCTGTTCTGGCACACCCAGCCCCGCCGTGTGGCGCTGGGAGCCACGGGCCTGCTGGTCCTGATCCTGGCCGTTCCGGTTCCGGAGCACCCCTTTCAGGAAACGCCGTTGCTTGACAAGTGGACGCACTTTGTGTTGTTCTGCGCGTTGGGCTGGACGTACCTGAATGCGTCCTTCCGGAGCCTTGCGGGCCCTGCCCGCACCCGCTTGTTCGTGGGGTGGGGCGCCACGGTGCTGATGGGAGGGCTCACAGAAGGCCTGCAGCGTCTGTTGCCCTGGCGATCTGCCGAGTGGCTCGACGCCGGGGCCAATGCCATTGGCGCCACCCTGGCCCTGCTGACCTGGCTCTTGCTCAAACGATCTCTTTCCTCTCAGACCCTGTAACCTCATGGCGCAACGCGATCGAATCCTCTTGGTGGACGATCAGGAAGACAATCGACTGGTGCTGGAAGACATGCTGCGCCGCCTCCGTTGCGAAGTTCATCATGCGGAATCCGGAGAAGAGGCCCTGGCCCTCGCACAGGCCTGGCGTCCGGACCTGATCCTCATGGACCAGATGATGCCGGGGCTGAGTGGGGTGGAGACCGTTGCACGCCTGAAGCAACTTCCGGACTTCGACCAGGTCCCCATCCTCATGGTCACGGCCAAGAGCGACACCGCGACCCTCCAGGATGCGTTTGACGCGGGCGCCGTCGATTACATCGTCAAGCCGATTGACCCGGTCACGCTCACCGCACGGGTCCGCTCGGCCCTCCGGACCAAACACGCCTTTGACGAAATCCGCCGCCTCTCGCGGGACCTGATGGCGCAAAAGCAGGAGCTGAGCAACTTCACCCACATGGTCAGCCACGACCTCAAGTCCCCCGTCGTTGGCGCGGCCAGCCTCTACAACCTGTTTCTCTACCGCCTCAAGGACGAGTATCCCGATGTCTGGGGCGTGGAGGACTTTCAGGAGCTGCTGAACCGCATTCCGGACACCTTCAAGAAGATGCTCCGCTTCATTGACACCCTCCTGGCCTATGCAGAGGCGGGGCAGGTGATTGGAGAGCTGCAGCCCACAGACATGAGCCGTGTGGTGGCCATGGTGGTGCAGAACTTTGAGTACGCCCGGCAGGAAGGGCTGGCTGAGATCGAGTGGAGTGCCACGCTTCCGGAAGTTGACTGCGACGTCGTCCGCATGGCGCAGGTCTGGCAGAACCTGATTGCCAATGCGATCAAGTACCGCGGTGAGCGTCAGCCGGTGCAGATCCGCATTGGACACGAGGTGCAGGAAGACGGGCACCACTTCTGGGTCCAGGACAACGGCCCCGGCGTGGCTCCGGATAATCATGAGCGGATCTTCGAGCCCTTTGTACGGGGTGAGGACTCGGTGGATGGACGCGGCATTGGCCTCGCCACGGTTCAGCGCATCCTGCAGGCCCACGGAGGCGCCATCTGGGTGGACTCGTCCTACACCGAAGGCGCTCGCTTCACCTTCTCCCTTCCGGTCCGTCATGCTCCCTAGCCTCTTTGCCTGGAAGCGTCGCCCGGAAAACGGCTACGACCTTCAGCCCATCCGCGCGCCTCGCCTGGCACGGCGGTCCCTGCGCTGGGCCTATTACCTGTCTCGGACTCCCGGAATTGGCCGAATCCTTTCCCTGATCCTCCTGAAAAACATCGGCCTTGGGCGGCTCCGGAAGCGATCCCTCACGCAGGCGCCGACGTTCCGTTCGGTCCACCCCCCGCCTTCAGAGGCGCCTGACGAAGCCAAAGCCACCGCTTCCCGGACCCGCTTTCAGGACTGGTGTGCCCAGGCGATTTCTCCGTCTGATTCCGGTTTCTTCCCAGAGACCGTGGCTGACTTTGCTCACGCCTACCGTTCCGGAAGGACCACGCCCCTGAAGGTCGCCCAGCGCCTCCTGGATGTCATCCGGAACCTCGAAAGCAGCGCCGTTCCGCTGCGGCCGCTGGTCGCATGGGATGAGGAAAACCTGCTCCGGCAGGCTCATGACGCGACCCAGCGCCTGGAAGCCGGCACGCCGTTTGGCCTGTGGGATGGTGTTCCGGTGGCCATCAAGGATGAGTTTCACCTCAACGGCCTTCCCACTCAGGTGGGAACCCGGCTCTTTGAAGACGTCGTCCGCCGAGACACGTCCGTGGTGGGGACGTTCCGTAAGGAAGGCGCGCTGCTGATCGGCAAGGCGCACATGCAGGAGCTGGGGCTGGGCGTCAACGGGTACTCCTCGGCTTCAGGCATTCCCCGGAACCCCTACAACCCCGAATGCTTCCCCGGCGGCTCCTCCGGAGGCTCTGCTGTCGCTGTGGCCGCGGGGCTCTGCCCGGTTGCGCTTTCGGCGGATGCTGGCGGATCCATTCGGGTGCCGGCGAGCCTGTGTGGTCTGGCCGGATTGAAGCCAACCTGGGGCCGAGTGAGCACCCACGGAAAGGTTCAGCTAGGGTGGACCCTGGGACACGTGGGCCCCATTGGAGCAACGGTCCGCGACACGGCGCTGGCGTACGCGCTCATTGGCGGAGCGTCTACCGAGGACCCCTGGACCCGGTTTCAGCCACCGATCACCCTCCCGGATCCGGAACAGCTGATGCCCCAACCGCTTCGCCTGGGCGTCTTCCCCCCCTGGTTTGAGAGCGCCCACACCGATGTGCTGGACCAGTGCCAGGGCGCACTGCAGCAGCTGGAAGAGCTGGGGGCCGAACGCCGCGAGGTCCGGATTACGTCACTGGACACGGTCCGCAGCGCCTTGCTGGTCACGTTGCTCTCCGAAACCTCGGCGCTGGCCCAGACCTTCCGGAAGCAGTGGAAGCACCTGAACCGAGAGGCGCTGATGAACCTCCACCTGACCCGCTGGCTGCGCTCGGGGGACTACCTTCAGGCCCAACGCGTCCGGACGGCTTTGCTGGAAGAGCTGGCCGAGTTGTTTGAAGACATCGACCTCCTGGTTACGCCGTCCACCGCGATCACGGCTCCCAGGATCCGGGAAGACGTTCAGGAGTCGGGAGAGTCCGACCTGGCCACCGCATCGCAGCTGATTCAGTTCATGCCTCCTGCAAGCCTCAGCGGCTACCCCGCCCTGACGCTTCCGGTCGGATACACGCCGGGCGGGATGCCCGTGGGGCTGCAGCTCATGGCTGCGCCTTGGCAAGAGGCCCTGCTGCTGGGCGTGGGGATGGCGCTGGAGGCCCAGATGCCCAAACAGCCCCCGATGCTGCACTACCGCCTGCTGCCTCAGTAAGCCAGCCCGAGCTTCTGCAGTTTGGGACGGATCACAAAGCCACAGTAGCCGGCTCCCGGATTGCGACGATAATACCCTTGATGGTACTCCTCAGCCGGATAGAATTCTGGAGCGGGAGCAAGCTCGGTCACAATCGGATCCGCAAAGGCCGCGGAGGCTTTTTCCCGAGAGGCCTGGGCCTGAGCCTGCTGGCTGTCATCGTGATAAAAGATCACCGAGCGGTACTGGGTGCCCACATCGGCGCCCTGGCGATTGAGCGTGGTGGGGTCATGACAGCGCCAGAAGAGCTCCAGCAGCGCCTCATACGACGTCTGTTCCGGATCAAAGTGCACCTGAACGACTTCGGCATGTCCGGTGGCACCGGTACAGACCTGCTCATACGTCGGGTGTTCCACGGCTCCTCCGGCGTACCCCGAGACCACTCGCTCGACCCCAGGCTGTTGCTCATAAACCGCTTCCAGGCACCAGAAGCATCCACCTCCCAGGGTGGCCACCTGCTCTTGAGACATATACATCTCCTAACTGAAGGTTGATCGGACATCCGCTGATCTGCCCCTTGAACGGCATTACAAACGGTAGGCACTATGAAAATCGTCGAAGGTTACCTCGGCTCTGACATCTTGATCGAAGGAAGCCTGTTTTCCAAGCAGGGAACCCGAATTGATGGAACCTGCGTGGGCACCATCACCTGCGAAAGCAACGTGGACGTGGGCGCTTCGGCGGTGGTACGGGGCACCATTCATGGGGAGACGGTGCAGGTGAGCGGGCACATTGAAGGGGAGGTTCTGGCATCACAACGCCTGACCGTGTTGCGGCAGGCTCAGGTCAAGGGCACCTTGATTACCCGACCCGGGGGGCTGAGCATGGACAATGGGGGACGCTTTGAGGGGGGCTTCGTCATGAGAGACGTTCCCACCCCCAAGGAAGAAGACCCAGAGGCGTGACGCCTTCCGGACTCAGGCGGTGGTGGCCACCGGCTTCGGAGCCGAAGCGCCTCCTTGCGGAGCGGCAGCAGCTTGTGGAGCAGCAGCGGCTTGTGGCGCCAGGTTGGCCATCGGGTTGACCGTCACAGAGGTCAACGGCGGGGCGCCCGCAGGCTCTGCCTGGGCTCCGCTGGGCTTCACTCCGGAAGAAGTTGCCGGGACGGAGGCGGTGCGCGAGTAGGTCCCTGCGCTCTGGTTGGCTCCGCGCATCAGCTTGGCAAACTCCGGATGCCGGAGCAGCTGCAGCACCTCACCGCGCTTGTCTGATTCCTGCAGCCCCTTCTTGATCGTTGCAACCAGCTGATCCACAAATGGCTGCTCCGGATCCAGGTCCAGTCGCTTGACCTCGTTCAGCTGCTTCAGGGCGCTCAGGGCCCGCTCGTCCAGCGGTTTCAGCTCCTTGGTCACCGCCTTCCCAAATCCCTCAACCAGCACCTCCGGAAGCCCCTCGTCGGTGATCATGGCTTCCATGCGGGTCAAGATTTTGAGGTACTCCGAGGTCCGGTTCGCCGTGTCGCCGGCCACCGGAACCGCGGCCTCCGGAGTCGCAGGAGGCGCGCCTTTGGACGCAAGGAGTTCCGGTTTTTTCGGGCTCTCTGATGTGCCTGGGGTCTGTGTGCTGATTTGCATGGTTCCTCGATAATTTTAGGTACGCTTCCCAGAGAAATTCAAGGAATGGGCCACAGGCTTTCCGGCTTGAACACGGAGGGGGGACTCGGAATAATGGCTCCCTTGAAAACCCATCACCTCTTTTTCAGGCCCACACGTGTTGATTCTTCCTGCAATTGATCTGAAACAAGGGCGGTGCGTCCGCCTGCTGCAAGGCGCGGCGGCGGCAGAAACCGTCTACTCCGACGACCCCGTTGCCATGGCCCAGAAGTTTGAAGCCGAGGGCGCCCAACGCCTCCACGTGGTGGACCTCGACGGAGCCTTTCAGGGCGCCGGGGCCAACCAGACCTCCATTGCCGCCATCGTCAAGGCCCTGTCGATTCCGGTGCAGGTGGGGGGAGGCATCCGGACTCGAGAAGACGTGGCGCGGGTGCTGGACCTCGGTGCAACCGCGGCCATTGTGGGAACCATGGCCGTCAAGCGTCCGGACGACCTGGAAGCCGCGCTGCAGGAATTCGGAGGAGACCGCGTCATCCTGGGGGTGGACTCCCGGAACCGACAGGTGGCCGTGGAAGGCTGGCAGGAAGGGACGGAGCTTGCCGATGTTCAGTTTGCCCAGCACTGGAAGGAACGGGGCGCCACACGGGTCATCTTCACCGACATTGCCCGAGACGGCATGCTGACCGGCCCCAACCTTGAGGCCCTGCAGGACATGGCGGAGCGTTCCGGACTCAGGGTCACGGCCTCCGGAGGGGTTTCCTCGCTGGAAGACCTGCGGCAGCTCAAGCCCCTGGAAGCCTCTGGCGTGGACCATGTGATTGTCGGGAAAGCCATCTATGAGGGACGCTTCAGCGTTGCGGAGGCCCTCGCATGCTAGCTCGCCGCATCATCCCCTGCCTCGACATCAAGGACGGACGCGTGGTCAAGGGCACCAGCTTTGTCGGCCTCCGGGATGCCGGAGACCCCGTGGAACTGGCTCAGCGCTACAATGAGCAGTCGGCTGATGAGTTGGTCTTCCTCGACATTGCGGCCACCCACGAAAACCGGGGCACCACCCTCGAACTTGCGGCACGCCTGGCCCGAGAGCTGTTCATTCCCTTCACCATCGGAGGAGGCATCTCGACCCTCGACCAGATCCACGCCCTCGTCAGCGCAGGCGCCGACAAGATCTCGGTCAACTCCTCGGCCCTCAAGAATCCAGCCCTCATCACGGAAGGCGCCAAACGGTTTGGAAGCCAGTGCATTGTGGTCGCCATTGACGCCAAGCGCGTTTCGGACGACCCGCTCCGTTGGGAAATCTTTACCCACGGTGGGCGTCGCTCCACCGGACGGGACGCCCTGGAGTGGGCTCAGGAAGCCTACGACCGGGGGGCTGGTGAGATTCTCCTCACCAGCATGGATGCCGACGGCCACCAGGATGGCTTCGACAACACGCTCAATGCTGCTGTCAGCGACCGGGTGGGCATTCCCGTGATCGCCTCCGGAGGCGGGGGCACGCTGGAGCACTTCCGAGATGCCCTCACCGTTGGCAAGGCCGACGCCGTTTTGGCGGCCTCGGTGTTCCATTACGGCAAGTACACCGTCTCGCAGGTCAAGGACTTCCTTGCTGCAGCCGGCCTGCCGGTTCGACCTCCGGAAGCAGCCCGCTCATGATCATCAAAATCTGTGGCCTCACGTCCCCTCAGCAGGCGCTGGCCTGTGCCCAGCTGGGCGCCGATTGGCTGGGCCTCAACTGCTGGCCCGGCTCCAAGCGCTACATTCCGCTGGAAACGGTTCGGGGCATCACGTCTGCGCTTCCGGAACACGTGGTCACCGTGGGGGTCTTTGTGAATGCCTCCCACACCGAAATTGAGGAAACCGTTCAGCAGGGGGGGCTCCACTGGGCTCAGTTGCATGGAGACGAAACACCGGAGTTTGCCCAGGCCCTCAAGGTGCCGTGGTTCCGGGCCTTTCGGGTGGGGCCTCAGTTTCAGGAGACAGACCTTGCGGCATACGGGCACGAGCCCGTTCTGCTGGATGCGTGGCATCCGGGGGAATATGGGGGGACCGGCTTGCAGACCGACCTCGCAGTGGCCCAGCGCTGTGCGGCAGCCACTCAGGTCCTTCTGGCAGGGGGGCTGAATCCGGAAAACGTCGGGACGGCGATTGAGGCGGTTCGTCCGTGGGGGGTGGATGTCGCCAGCGGCGTCGAGTCGGCGCCAGGCGTGAAGGACCTGGTGAAGGTCCAGGCCTTCATTGACGAGGCCCGAGCCGCAGGAGCCCGGGCGCAGGGGTAGGGCTTAGAGCGCGTCGAGGGCCTTGAGCACCTGCTCGCCCATGGCTTTGCAGCCAACGGCTTCTTTTCCGGGGGCCATGATGTCGCCAGTCCGGTGCGTCTCCAGGGTCTTCACCACTGCTTGCTGGATCAGCTCATCTGCTGCCGTCAGGTCAAAGGAGTAACGGAACATCATGCCCACTGAGAGGATCGTTGCCAGCGGGTTGGCCTTGTCCTGTCCGGCAATGTCGGGGGCGCTGCCGTGAACGGGCTCGTACATGCCGATGGTGCCTCCGATGCTCGCGGACGGGAGCATGCCGATGGAGCCGGTCATCATCGCTGCCGCGTCACTGAGGATGTCTCCAAACATGTTGGTGGTCACGACGGTGTCAAACTGCTTGGGCGCCCGGATGAGCTGCATGGCGGCGTTGTCGACATACATGTGGTTCAGCTCCACGTCAGGATAATCCTGCGACACTTCCACCACCACGTCTCGCCACAGCTCAGTCGACTCCAGCACGTTGGCCTTGTCCACAGAGGTCAGGCGCTTGTTGCGCTTCATCGCAATCTCGAAGCCCATCTTGGCAATCCGCCGAATCTCCGACTCTGAGTAGACCAGGGTGTTCCGTCCCACGCGCTCGCCGTTCTCTTCAGCCACTCCTCGGGGGTGTCCAAAGTAGATCCCTCCGGTCAGCTCCCGGATGACCATGATGTCCGCCCCTTCCACCACCTCGCGCTTCAGGGTGGAGGCATCCACCAGGTCTCCGTAAATCACGGCCGGACGCAGGTTGGCAAACAGCTGCAGTTCCGAACGCAGCTTGAGCAGCCCCCGCTCCGGACGGACGGAGAAGTCGAGCGGCTCCCACTTGGGTCCTCCCACTGCGCCCAGCAGCACCGCGTCGGCCTCCTTGCAGGCGTCCAGGGTCTCGTCCGGAATCGGTGTTCCAGCCAGGTCGTAGGCGGTGCCCCCCACCGGATGCTCACTCAGCTCCAGTTCCAGGTCAAAGCGCGAGGCCACCGCCTTCATGACCTGAATTGCCTGTTCTGTGACTTCTTGTCCAATGCCGTCACCCGGAGTAACGGCGATCTTCTTCTTGGTTGCCATGCGTTTGCCTTGGTTCAATCAAATCAGGTGGTTTGGGGAGGGCTCCCCAGTGTGGCGGAAAATCCGTGCAAACCGATCATTTTAGGGAGGAACGGACCCGCAGGCAAGCCAAACTGCTCGGAGGATCAGGCCCGGATGAAGGCGTTGAAGCGCATCTCGCGACCGATGCTGGTGGGATCGCCATGTCCCGTGACCACCTGGGTGGCTTCGTCGAGGGTATAAAGCCGCTCACGGATGGAGCGCTCAATGGTGGAGTAATCGCCTCCCCAGAGGTCGGTACGACCGATGGAGCCCTGAAAGAGGGTATCGCCGGCGACCAGCAGCTGCTCGCTTTCAAAGTGAAAGCACATGGAGCCGGGCGTGTGCCCAGGGGTATGAATGGCGACCCCACAGCAGTTGGGCAGCGTCACTTCCTCCTCATGCTCCAGCTCCTTGTCTGGCGCCGGAACGGGCTCATACGGAATGCCGAAGAAGCGGCACTGATCCTCCAGATGATCCCAGAGCATGCGGTCCTCCGGATGCAGCGACAGGGTGGCGCCCGTGGCTTCCTTCATCTTTCCAGATGCCATGAAGTGGTCGAGGTGCGCGTGGGTGTGGAGGATGTGGACCACCTCCAGCTGGTGCTGCCGCAGGCGTTCCAGAATCTGCTCCGCATCTCCTCCGGGATCAATGACCACGGCCTTGCGCGTGATCGGGTCTCCCAGAATCGTGCAGTTGCACTGCAGGGGGCCAACGGGAAAGGTTTCCGTGATCATGCGGGGCGCTTCCATCAGTCCTCCGCCTTGGCACGTTTGCGGGTGAAGCGCTTCTTGGTGCCCGGAGGCGGGGCCTCTTCAATGATCTTCCGGCAGGCCGGCTCATCAAGCGACGCGGCTTCCACATCCTTCGGGATCTTGTAGTTGCGCTTGTTGAACTTGATGTACGGGCCATAAGGGCCATTGAGGACCTGAACTTCGCCGAAGTCGTGGATGGTCTTCTTGGCCTTGGCTTCCTCGCTTTCCTTGATGATCTCCAGCGCCCGCTCCAGGTCCACGGAGAAGGGATCCTCGCCTTTGGGCAACGAGTGGTACGCGCTCCCGGTCTTCACATAGGGGCCAAAGCGCCCACGTCCCACCGAAATGAGCTGCCCCTCGGGGTTCTCTCCCAGGTCCCGGGGCAACGCGAAGCACCCGAGGGCGTCCTCCAGCGTCAACTCGTGCATGCTCCGGCCTTCCGGAATGGAGGCAAACTTGGGCTTTTCCTCATCGTCTTTTGTCCCAATCTGCACCATCGGACCAAAGCGTCCAATCCGGACACTGACCTCGCGTCCGGACTTCGGATCCACGCCCAGCACCCGAGCCTGAATGGCCTCAGCGCGGGTCACCGACTTTTCCTTCTCGTCAATGCGCTGGTGGAAGGGGAAGTAGAACCCGCCCATGGTCGCGACCCAGTCTTCCTCACCGTTTGCAATCCGGTCGAAGTTCCGCTCCATCTTGGCCGTGAAGCCCGGGTTGACGATTTCGGCAAAGTGATTGGTCAGGAAGTCATTGACCACCTCTCCAATGTCTGTGGGCCGGAGCTTGCCGTCCTCGGTCTTTTCCACATACTTGCGGTCCTGAATGACAGAAATGGTCGGCGCATAGGTGGAAGGTCGCCCAATGCCTTCGGCTTCCAGCTTCTTCACCAGGGTCGCCTCCGTGAAGCGGGCTGGCGGCTTGGTGAAGTGCTGCTCCTTGGTCGGGTTCGTCTGGGGCGTGCCGTCGTCCCTGGGCTGCGGAGGCACCAGGGTGAGGGCCTGGCCCTCCTTGAGTGGAGGCAGCAGCACATCTTTTTCGCCAAGCACCTGATTCGGATCTTCCTTCGCCTTGAGGTAGGCGCTGAGGAAGCCCGGAAAGAGGATGCGCTGCCCCTTGGCTTCCAGCAGGCATTCCTGATCGGTGCCGGCGGCAATGCGAACGGTGCTGCGCGCAAAGCGAGCAGGCGCCATCTGACACGCCACCGCGCGGCGCCAGATCAGCTCATAAAGCCGGAACAGGTCGCGGCTGAGGTGGGCCTGCACGATCTCTGGCGTATAAGAGACATCCACCGGACGGATGGCCTCGTGCGCTTCCTGGGCATTTTTCGAGCGATTCTTGAAGCGCCGGGGCTCCTTGGCCACATGGTCCTCGCCAAAGCGCTTCCCAATCACTTCCCGGATCTGAGTGACCGCCTCTTCGGCCAGGGTCACCGAGTCGGTCCGCATGTAGGTGATCAGGCCCCCGCTGTAGTCCGGGATCTCGAAGTTCCCCTCATAGAGCTGTTGGGCCAGCGTCATGGTGCGCTTGACGGAGTAGCTCAGCTTGTTGGCTGCCTCCTGCTGCAGGGTCGACGTGGTAAAGGGGGCCGGAGGCTGCCGGAGGGCTTCACGCTCATCCACGCTCTGGACCGCAAATGCTCCGGCTTTCAGGCTTTCCTCCACAGCGGTCGCTTCGGCCTCAGAACCAATCTTCGCCGCCTTGCCCTGCAGCTTGGTCAGCTCTGCAGAAAAGCCGTCGAAGGTGGCAGAGAGCTTCCAGTACTCCTCCGGGACAAACTTGCGGATCTCCTTCTCCCGGTCGGCAATGAGCCGAACCGCAACGCTCTGGACCCGTCCAGCCGAAAGCCCGGGCCGCACCTTCTTCCACAGCAGGGGTGACAGCTCGTACCCCACGGCACGGTCGAGCAACCGACGCGCCTGCTGGGCGTCCACGAGGTGCCGGTCGACCTGCCGGGGATTGTTGAGCGCCTGCAAGATGGCCGTTTTGGTGATCTCATGAAAGACGATTCGCTTCACCCGCTCCTCTTCCAGTCCCAGCGCATGCATGAGGTGCCAGGAAATCGACTCCCCTTCACGGTCCTCGTCGGTTGCGAGGTAGACCAGGGTGTCCTTCTTCAGGTGCTTGCGAATGTCCTTGATGACCTTCTCTTTATCTTTGGAAACCTCATAGTCGGGGATAAACCCCTGTTCGGGATCAAATCCGAGTTTCCGCTCAGGGAGGTCGCGTACGTGTCCCATGGAGGCGACAACGGCGTAGTCCTCTCCCAGGAACTTGCTTATGGTCCGGGCCTTGGCCGGAGATTCAACGATGATCAGCGAGCTTGGCATCAGAATAGTGTCACAGGTGACTTGCTTCCGGAAGCCGTCCGGGGCGCAAGGATAAGGAGTGCCCTCAGGGGGCCTGACAGGGGTCCAGGAGCGGATCGTCCTGGCCCAGCACCAGACGAGCGGCCAGTTCTCCAAGGGCTTCTGAGGACTTGGCCGCTTTGCCGCATCCTCCTGTGGCGACAGAAAGACCGGGGGCCACGTGATGAACCAGGGGCTTTCCGGTCTGGGTGTAAACGGTGACGCAGGGTTTGTGGTGCATCGGAGCCTCGGCCACTCCGGGAATCAGGTCCACCAGGGCCTGGCGGAGGGGCGCTTCGTCTTCCCGGCTGCCTCCACTCTGAAACCAGCGTCTCAATTCGGTTCCGGAAGCAGCAGTCCGCAGCGGGAGGTTGCTGCCGCCAATCTTGACATACACCTTCCCATCCGGATACGGCACCGGCGGAAGGAGGTAGGTGTCTTCCAACCGCGGGTGCTGTTCATAATCCACAAGCAGCGACGGCATGTCCCGCAACGTGTCCTGCAGGGCTTCCGATAGCTCTGCCAGGACGACAATGCGGGTCCGGAGCTGAAGCGGCAGCGGCTGAGGCAGGAGTTCATTGACAAACGCGCCTCCCGTCAGCAGCACCTGATCGGCGTGCCAACGCGAGCCACCAGCAAGCGTGACGTTCCATCCGGAGCGTGCCGGCTCCAGCGCTTCCGCTTGCTCCGGAATCCATGTGGCGCCCGCCTGTTGGGCCAGCAACGCCTGAGCGTCAATCAAGCGACGTGGGTTGATCCACCCGGCGGTTCCTGTTTCCAGGTGCCCCCGCAGCGCCTCAGGGTTGAGCCACGGAAAGCGTTGGGCCAGTTCCGGAGCCTGCAGCGTCTCCAGCGGCAGGTGCAGCGAGCGAGCGACCTCCTGGAGCGCCTGGTGATGCGCCTGAAAGGTAGGGGCATCGGGCGCCAGTTGCAAGCAGCTTCCCGGATGAAAGAAGGTCACGCCACTGGCAGCTTCCAGCTCGGCATAGCGATCGACCGACCGCCGCGCCAGTTCGGCCCAGAAGGGGTCGGCATCAAGCTTCCGGGTAATCCGGGCCTCATCATAGTGACTGGCGAAGACGCCGGAGTGCCGAGACCAGTCTGCCGGTTCAGGCGGAGCCGCCACGGCAACCGCCTTCCCGGCGTGCGCCAGGTGTTTGGCGGCAGCTGCGCCGATCAGCCCTCCTCCAATGACCAGGATCTCGACAGACGTCATGGGTTCCGGTGGACTCAGTCGAGGCTGTTCAGCTCCGCCCGGGTCTTGATGACACGGTCGAGCAGACCAAAGTCCAGCGCCTCAGTGGCGGTAAACCAGTTGTCGCGGTCAATGGCCTTCTTGATTTCATCATAGTCGCGACCCGTGTGTTCCGAGTAGATATTGATGATGTGGTCGCGCATCTTCAGGATCTCGCGGGCCTGGATCTCACAATCGGTGGCCCGCCCCTGGTAGCCCATGAGCAGCGGCTGGTGGATCATGATCTTGGCCTGCGGCATGGCAAACCGCCGTCCGGGATCAGCGGCCAGGCTCAGCAGCGACCCCATGCTGGCAGCAAATCCGGTCACAATCGTGGTGACCGGGCAGGAGATGAAACGCAGGGTGTCAAAAATGGCAAAACCGGAGTAGATCTCGCCTCCGGGAGAGTTGATGAACATCGTGACTCCCGCGTCCGGGTCTTCTTGCTCCAACACCACCAGCTGGTTCAGCACCTTGGCCGCCAGCTCCGAATTCACCTGCTGTGAGACCACAATGGTCCGTGATTTCAGCAGTTTGGCAGCAAGCCCGGCACTTTCTGGAGACTCTTCTTTTTTCTCCTCACTCATGGTCACTTCTCTCTTTCGCAAAATGGGGGGAAGGATATCAGTTTTGGTTCAACTTAGGGGACGGTTTTTGGGAAAGCAAGATTTTTTGTCAACCTCACGACGCTCCCGACCGTCCGGACAGAAGGAATCAGCGGGTTCGGCATCAGGACAGAAGCGTCCGCTCGACCAGCCACCAGGCGCCCACGACGGACACGGCAAGCGAGCCCGGAATGATCACCCGTGGACGGTACCAGGCCTTGCCTCGGCCCCAGGCGCCGACCAGCGCAAAGGCCAGGGCAATGACGGTCAGTTGCCCAAGCTCCACGCCCAGGTTGAAGGCAAGGAGCCCTTCCAGGTAGGCATCGCGAGGGAGCCCGATCTCGAAGAGGACGCTCGCAAAGCCCAGGCCGTGGAGCAGGCCAAACACGAACACCACCAGCGGCCGCCACTTCTGCAGGTGGTCGGTCAGCAGGTTCTCGACACCAACGTACACAATGGATGCGGCAATGAGGGGCTCCACAATGCTGGAAGGCAGCTGCACCAGCCCGTAAATGCTCAGACCCAGTGTAATGGAGTGCGCCACGGTGAAGGCGGTCACCTGACTCAGCAGGGGCTTCCAGTGGGTGCTGAGCAAAAAGATGCCCACCACAAAGAGGATGTGGTCCAGCCCCTCCGGAAGAATGTGCTCAAACCCGATCTTGACGTACTCCCAGAAGCGCTCGGCCCGGCTCCGGGGGTCCACGCCTTCCAGCGCCACCCGTTCGCTGGGAGTGCCCTCTTGCAGCCACGCCGAGTAGCCCTCTCCGGCTCCGGAAACAGGAAGCACCCGGATCACGCTGGACCCGAACGCCGCCTCCCACTGCCACACAAAATCGGTTGCTCCGGAGGGGACGGTTCCCGTCAGCACCACCTCGGTGATGCGGGCAATGGCGAGGTCTCCCACCTCCGGAATCCGCACCTCGGCGACTTCCGGAGCCCCGGGCGTTTCTCCAAATTGCAGCGACACGCCTTCCAGAAAGCGGGGGGTAAAGGCATCAAACTCGCCCCGGAGTGCATCCGGAGGCAGTTCCCGGAGCTGGTTGTACTGGTTCGCGTTGGGAGAGTCGTCGGTGTCTTCATGACTGGAGCCGATGCCTGAAAGTAGGGCTTCCAGATTGAGGCTGATCGTGATGGAGTATTCTCCTGTGGGCTGCACCTGCAGGGTCGCAATGGCCGGGCGGATCTCGTGTCCCCAACTGACCTGACTTCCCAGGAGGAAGAGGACCAGCAGCCAGCCTCCCTTGCCAACACACCGGCCCCAGGCCGTACGGAAAAGAGTCTTCATGAAAACAATCATTGGGTTGCTCCTTCTGGGAGGGGTTCTGTTCCCGGCACTTGCCTCGGTGGGACACGCTCATGAATTCTGGATTGAGCCCGAGTCGTTCTCTCCTCAGGTGGGGGAACCGCTCAGGGTTCGCCTGTATGTGGGACAGCACCTGCGGGGCAATCAGCAGCCTTACATCACCTCGTGGTTTGAGGCCTTTGCGCTTCATGATGCCCAGGGCACCCAACCCGTCACCGGGATGATGGGCGACATTCCAGCCTTCTCCATGAAACCTCGTGTTTCAGGATTGCAGATCATTCACTATTGGTCCACTCCGGATCGCCTCAAGTATGCCTCGGAGGAGCAATTTGCTCGCTTCATCGACTACGAAGGCCTCACCGGCCTCAAGGCCCGGCATGAAGCCCGTGGGCTCCCGCTGGTCGGTTTTGAGGAGGATTACGTCCGTTGCGCCAAGGCCCTGGTGCCGGTCGAGACCCCAGAGGGCGCGGACCGCCTGATTGGCCTGCCCATTGAGCTGCTTGCTGAAAAAAACCCGTACACGCTGGAAGCCGACCGCCTTCCGGTCCGCCTCTTCTGGGAAGGAAAGCCGCTGGCAGATACACAGATCCGGGTCTTTCAGAAGACCAGCGAGGTTGAGGAACGGACCCTCCGGACCGATGCTTCAGGGCGCGCCGAGATCGACCTCTCCGGCGGAGGATTCTTCCTGCTCAGCGCCGTCCACCTCATTGAGCTGGATGGCAGCAACGATGCGGTCTGGAAGAGCTTTTGGGCCTCCCTGACCTTTCAGCGCTGATCTCCGAGGCCCGGCTTTCAGTTGATCGGGTTTCCGGACTGTTCCAGGTCCATCCGGCTGATCTCATAGCGGGTCTTGCAGTACTCACAGGTCACCTCCAGGTGGTCCTCTCCGGGCTCAAACAGGCTCTTGTGCTCTCCTGCATAAACGAGGTGGATGTTCCGGATCATCTGGTCCCTGGAACACGGACACGCAAAGGTGACGGTCCGCTCCGCCAGCAGTCGGAAGCCCAGCGGCTGCAGGGCGGTGGCCAGGGCCTGGGACCCCGTGAGCGCTTGGGCAAACACGTCCTCAATGCCCTTGGCGAGCTCCTGCCGACGCTGTTCCAGCGCTTCGGGCGAGTACTCATACTCATCCGGGTCATTGGGCAGGGGCGGCAGCTGGTGCAGCATCACGCTCTGGTCACTGTGGGGGGACACCGTGACCACGCTGTTGACCTGATACGACTCTCGCAGCACCTGGTTGATCACCTCTCGCAGCGGCAGCTCCCGGGCTTCCAGAATCGACTGATACGGCTTCCGGTTGTCATTGAACAGCTTCTGCACCCGGACGGTTCCCGTCAGGTGCTCCGGAAATTCGTGGAAGTCCTCCGGTAGCAGCATGCAGCGCGACGACCCCTGGTGCCCCGTCTCCAGCTTCAGGCGAAAGTAGGGCGCCTCGCTATCCAGGTAGAAGCCCAGCTGTTCGCGCCCCTTCAGCAGGGCAATCATCGGCTGCACGCTCAGAACCACTTCCCGGAAGTACGCAAAACCGGCACCTTGCACGGGGTGAATCAGGGCCAGGTCCCGGATGAGCCGCTGCCCCTCCAGGAAGTACAGGGCAAAGATCCGGGCTTCATCAATAAAGGTCAGGAGGCGGCTTTCCGCCAGTTCTTCGGTTTCAGGGGTCAGCATCTTCCCAGGAGTGGTGTCAGGGTTGGCAGGAATCGGTTAACTGATCAGGATACGGTCATTCCGTGCCTTTGTGAAGTCCAGACTTTGCTTCGGGTTCGGGGCCACTGGAGGAGGCCGGTTTCCTTCCAAAAAGGAGTGGCGTCTTTGAGGCTGATGGTTTGAAATGTGGCTCACTCTCTCCGGATGCCGTGAGGCCCTCGTTTTGCCTCGCCTTGTGTGCCTCCCTTCTTTTCCTCAGAGCCCTCCCTTGATGCAGGGGATGCTCCGCCGAGTTCCTGTCATGCCAGTCAACATTCGCCACCTCCAGTCTCAGCTGCTCTCGGACAACTGGTCCATCCTCAAGAAGAACACCTTTGAGCTGCAGCTTCCAGACGGCTCCTGGCAGCTCATGGAGCGAGAGACGCATGACCACGGGAACGGCAGCACGGTTCTGCTGTACAACCGGACCCGGAGCACCATCTTGCTCACCCGGCAGTTCCGCCTTCCCACCTTTGTGAACGGCAACCCCGACGGCCTGATGCTGGAAGCTCCCGGCGGCCTGATTGAGGGAGACCCGGAGGAGACGATCAAGCGGGAGGTCGAGGAAGAAACGGGGTACCGGGTGCCGGAGGTGGAAAAGATTTTTGAGGCCTACATGTCGCCTGGCACCATCACCGAGCTCGTCCACTTCTACCTGGCCGAGTACACGGATGCCATGAAGGTCCACGCCGGGGGAGGGCTGAAGGAAGAACAGGAGTTCATTGAGATCGTGGAGGTCGGCTTTGACGAAGCCTTTGACCTCGTTGCCTCCGGACGCATCAAGGATGGCAAGACGATCCTCTTGCTCCAGCATGCCAAGCTTGCAGGGCGGTTTGACCACTCTGCGCCCTCCAGCGCGTCCGGCGCCTGAGAAGGGGCTTGCCTCGTGATGAGCGGAACCCACTCATTCCTCAAAACGACAGGCAATCCAGAGGAGGACCGGTTCTGACCGAAGAAAGCAGATGCAGAAAAGAGGGGGATTTGAACGAAGGGGGCGTGCAGAGGATGCAGCAGCTGGCTCCCCGAGCCGGACTCGAACCAGCGACCCGGTGATTAACAGTCACCTGCTCTACCAACTGAGCTATCGGGGAGTGAGCTAATGCAAACCGCTAATATATTCGGCTCCGGTTCCGGATGCAAGCAAATTTTTTCAATCTCCCCTGACTTCGCCTTCCCTGCTGCGGGAGGATTCCGCAGCAGGCCGAGTCTGCCAGAGGGGCTTCTCATGGAAGAAGTGCTTTCTGATTGACTTTTGAACGGATTTTGCGAAAATTCGCACGCTCTGAACCGTCCGGGGGGAAGCCCGGGCCAGGCACAAGGGGGATCATTCCTTATTCATACACCCAGTCAGGAGAGAACTCATGGCAGACAAGAACCTCACCCGCAGAAATCTGATCAAGGCAGGCTCCGCTGCCACCGTCGCTGCGGGGTTCCCGACCATCCTCACGGCCGCCAGTCATTCCTTCCGGAACGACCCGGGAAGCAAGCCCAATGTGGTGTTTGGCTTCAACGTTCCCCAGAGTGGCCCTTATGCCGACGAGGGTGCGGATGAGCTGCGCGCCTACCAGTTGGCGGTCAAGCACATCAACGGCGAAGGAGACGGTGGTCTGTTGAACACCATGAAGCCGCTCTCCCTGAAGGGGAATGGCGTTCTGGGCAAGAAGGTCACCTTCGTGACCGGCGACACGCAGACCAAGTCGGATGCGGCTCGCGCGTCGGCACGGAAGATGATCGAGTCCGATGGCGCCATCATGATCACCGGCGGATCCTCCTCTGGCGTCGCCGTCGCGGTGCAGGGCCTCTGCAACGAGAACAAGGTGATCTTCATGGCAGGCCTCACGCACTCCAATGACACCACCGGGAAGGACAAGAAGCGCTACGGCTTCCGGCACTTCTTCAACGCCTACCAGTCGGGGGTGGCGCTGGGTCCGGTGCTGAAGAAGGAGTATGGCACGCAGCGACGGGCCTACCACCTCACCGCCGACTACACCTGGGGCTGGACCCAGGAAGAGTCCATCAAGAACACCACCGAGGCGCTGGGCTGGGAGACCGTCCAGACCGTCCGGACTCCGGTGGGGGCAGGGGACTTCTCTCAGTACATCACACCGGTCCTCAACTCCGGAGCGGATGTCCTGATCCTCAACCACTACGGGAAGGACATGGTCAACTCCCTGAGCCAGGCCATTTCGTTTGGACTCCGGGACAAGCAGGTGAACGGCAAGAACTTTGAAATCATCGTTCCGCTGTTCTCCCGCCTCATGGCTCAAGGGGCAGGGGCAAACATCAAGGGCATCCTCGGTTCCACCAACTGGAACTGGAAGCTCACCGATGCAGCGTCTCAGGCCTTTGTGAAGTCCTTTGGTCAAGAGTATGGCTTCCCGCCCTCCATGGCAGCCCACACCTGCTACTGCCAGGCCATCCTCTATGCCAACGCCTGTGAGATGGCGGGCACCTTCAATCCGAAGGGCGTGATCCCGGCGCTGGAAGACTTCGAGTTTGAAGGCATGGGGAACGGCAAGACCCTCTACCGCGGCTCCGACCACCAGTGCATGAAGAGCGCGTTGGTGGTGCGTGGAAACATGAACCCCACCAGCCAGTTCGATCTGCTGGAGGTGGTGGAGGTTGTGGATCGGGACACGTTGACCTACGATCCGGCCATCTTCGGAGGAAACCTCGGCCCCATCTGAGGCTGACCCTTCCTCTCTAAAGCCCAGGCCGCTTCTTCTTGAGGCGGCCTCCTTCGGCTGGGCCGATTCCCCCCGACTCTCTCCCACAAGCTCACATGGAAGCCATTCTGCTGCAGATCCTCAATGGTCTGGACAAGGGCGGCGCCTACGCACTGATTGCGTTGGGCCTCACGCTCGTGTTCGGGACCCTTGGGGTGGTCAACTTTGCCCATGGCGCTTTGTTCATGTTGGGAGCCTTCTGTGCCGTCAGTGTCCAGAAGCTGCTCACCCTCTCCATGAAAATCAAGGACGAAAGCGTCACCTTCTTCGAGGCCTTCAAGGAGGTCCCCTACCTGGAAGTCTGGTTTGGAGAAACCGGGAAGGTCATCATTGACCTCGCGGTACCCATCTCCCTCCTGGTTTCCATCCCCATCATGCTTCTCATCGGACTCGCCATGGAGCGGGGTCTGGTTCGTTTCTTCTACAAGCGCACGCATGCTGAGCAGATCCTGGTGACCTTCGGCCTTGCCATTGTGGTGCAGGAAGTCGTCAAGTCGCTCTATGGCGCCAATCCGATTCCCACGCCGGCCCCCGCAGTGGTGCAGGGCAGCGCCGACGTCGGCGCCTGGATGGGGATTGCGGAAAACGTGGTGGTCTATCCCTGGTGGCGTCTGGTCTACCTGCTCTTTGCGCTCCTGGTCGTCTGGGCCGTGTTTGCCTTCCTGAATTACACCACCTACGGAATGGTGGTCCGGGCCGGCATGCAGGACCGGGAAACCGTGGGGCTGCTGGGCATCAACATTGAGCGACGCTTCACCATTGTCTTTGGGCTGGCTTCGATTGTGGCCGGGCTGGCCGGGGTGATGTATGTGCCCATCCTCCCCCCTGACTACCACATGGGGATGGACTTCCTGGTCCTCTCCTTCGTGGTCGTCGTGGTTGGAGGCATGGGGTCTCTGGAAGGCGCCGTGGCCGCTGGATTCCTTCTCGGCATCCTCCAGTCGTTTGCTTCCATGAACGAGATCAAGAGCATCATCCCCGGCATTGACCAGATCATCATCTACCTCGTGGCGGTGATCATTCTCTTGGTTCGTCCTCGCGGATTGCTGGGACGCAAAGGCGTGATGGAGGGGTAAGATGAAAAATCAAAGTGAACTCAAACTGATGGCCATCTTTTCGGTGGTCATCCTGACCATGCCCCTCTGGCTGACGCCCTTTGGCGCCTCCTACCCGGCCCTGCTCCAGAAGTTTGCCATCTACGGCCTCTTTGCCGTGGGCTTCAATCTGCTGTTCGGCCTCACGGGTTACCTGTCGTTTGGGCACGCCGCTTTCCTGGGGGTGGGGTCGTATGCGGCCGTCTGGTCCTTCAAGCTGCTCACCATGAACGTCCTCCCGGCCGTTCTGTTTGCCATGATCCTCTCAGGCGCCTTTGCCGCCCTGATCGGGTACGTCAGCCTGCGTCGAACCGGGATCTACTTCTCGATCCTGACCCTCGCCTTTGCGCAGATGTCCTACAACCTCGCTTACTCCGTGCTGACGCCCATCACCAACGGAGAAACCGGACTGCAGCTCACCCTGGAGGATCCCCGGATCCTTGACGGGGCAACCGAGGTCGCCGGCTTGCCCTCCACCACCCTGTTTGGTGTGGAGATGAACGGCATGGGCGGGTTCTACTTCTGTGCCGTCATGCTGATCATCGGCTTCTACGTGGCCCTGCGGTTGACGAACTCGCCGTTCGGGCTGGCGCTCAAGGCCATCAAGTCGAACCAGGTCCGCATGAGCTACACCGGGTTCAACACCCGGCCGTACATGCTGACGGTTTTTGTGATCTCCGGCATCTATGCGGGACTCGCCGGAAGCCTCCTGGCTGTCACCGACCCCCTCGCCGGGGCCGAGCGCATGCAGTGGACCGCCTCGGGAGAAGTCGTGCTGATGACCATCCTCGGTGGCGTGGGCACCCTCTTTGGGCCGCTGCTGGGCGCCGGGTTGATCAAGTACTTCGAGAACATCTTCTCGGCCATCAACGAAAACGACCTGCTCAACACGTTCGACTTCCTGCCCGACTTCCTCGCCCACCCGATTGCCGGGTTCCTGGGCCTGTTCATGGGAGAGGGCTGGCACCTGACCCTCGGGGCGCTGTTCATGGCCATCGTCATCTTCCTCCCCGGAGGACTGATGGAGGGCATTGAGAAGCTCTCGAAACGGATTCGCCGCTCTGCTGTGGGCGACTACCCCTATTCACCGGACCTGATCCGCAAGAAAGCCGAGGAGGAGGCTGCCCGCCATGAGTGATTCCAACAACTACGTCCTCGACGTCAACGGCGTCAACAAGAGCTTTGGCGGACTCCAGGCCCTCAACAACGTCATCCTCCAGGTCCAGCGGGGCACCACCCACGCCATCATTGGCCCAAACGGTGCCGGAAAGTCCACCCTCCTCAACGTCTGCATCGGGCGCATTGTGCCCGATACCGGATACGTCAAGCTGAACGGCGCGACGATGACCGGCCTGCAGCCCCATGAGATCAACCAGGCCGGCATGGTCCGGGTCTTCCAGACTCCCGAGATCTTCCCCGACCTCTCGATCCTGCAGAATGTGATGATTGCCGCCTTCGCCAAGCGCGACGGGCACTTCACCTTCAACGGCTTCACCCGCCTCCATGAAGAAGCTCAGCTCCAGCAGGAATGTGAGGCCGTGCTGGAGGACCTGAACCTCGAAAGCCTCATGCACGAGGAAGCCGGAAGCCTCTCCCGAGGAGACAAGCGGCGCATGGAAATCGCCATGTCCCTCATTCAGCGTCCGGAACTGCTCCTCCTCGATGAGCCCACTGCCGGGATGTCGCGCATGGACACCAACCGGACGGTTGAAACGCTCCAGCGCATCAAGGCCCGAGGCATGACCAAGGTCATCATTGAACACGACATGCACGTCGTGTTTTCCCTCGCCGACAAGATCACCGTCCTGGCGCAGGGGACTGTTATTGCCGAAGGAACCCCGGACCAGATCCGCGGGAATCCGAAAGTTCAGGAAGCTTACCTTGGAGGAGAACACGAATGAGCGACACCACCCTCTCCCCTGCGGATCAGGCCGCAGAAGAACGACGCCACCAGTATGCGTTCTTTTCTTGCTGGGACGTCCATGCCTACTACGGCGAGAGCTACATCGTCCAGGGTGTGGGATTCGACATCCGGGAAGGCGAGGTCCTGGCCCTGCTGGGCCGGAACGGAGCCGGGAAGACGTCCACGCTCCGGACCATTGCCCGCATGGCCGACCCGCAGCTCAAGCATGGCGAGATCTGGCTCGACCACCAGCCCCTCCATGAGATGCAGTCCTACCAGGCCTCCCAGCTCGGGGTCGCTCTGGTTCCGGAAGACCGGCGGATCATTGCCGGCCTCACCGTTGAGGAAAACCTCAAGCTGGCCCAGATTGAGCCGCCTCACGGCTGGAGCCTCGAGCGCATCTACGAGTCGTTTCCCCGGCTGGCCGAGCGTCGCAAGCAAGAGGCCGTCACCATGTCCGGAGGCGAGCAGCAGATGCTGGCGGTCGCCCGGGCGCTGGCGCGTGACATCAAGCTCCTCATGCTGGATGAGCCTTACGAGGGCCTCGCTCCCGTGATCCGGGAGGAGATCGCCCGCATCGTCTCCGACATCCGGGACCTGGGCATCACCACCATCATCGTGGAACAAGACGCCATGGCCGTCCTCAAGTTCTCCGACCGGGCCATCATCATGGACATGGGCGAGGTCGTCTTCAACGGCACCGCCTCAGAGGTCCGGGACAACAAGGAACTGCGCGAGCAGTACCTCGCCGTCTGACCCCACCGAGGCTCTGTTCCAGACAGGGCCTCTCCTTTCACGTTACGCCACACTTTTCTGAAAGGCGGCCCCGGGCGCAATGCCCAGCAGCGGCCCCAGAAAGCGACCGGTGGCGCTGGCCTCACAGGCCACACACGCCTCCGGTGTGCCCTCAAAGAGCAACTCCCCGCCACCGACGCCTCCAGCAGGGCCCAGGTCCACCACCCAGTCGGCCGTCTTGATCACCTCCAGGTTGTGCTCAATCATCACCACCGTGTTGCCCTCCTCCACCAACCGGTGCAGGACCTTCAGCAGCCGCGCGACGTCATCCACATGCAGGCCGGTGGTGGGCTCATCAAGGATGTACAGCGTTCCGCCCCGGGAGCGCTTGGCCAGCTCGGCGGCAAGCTTGATGCGCTGCGCCTCGCCTCCGGAGAAGGTATGCCCCGCCTGCCCGAGTTGCATGTACCCCAGGCCCACATCCACCAGCGTCTGCAGGATGCGTTTGATCTTCGGTTGCGCGTCAAACAGCTCCAGCGCCTCCACAATCTCCATCTCCAGCACATCCGCAATCGACTTTCCCCGGTACGTCACCGCCAGGGTTTCGCGGTTGAACCGCTTCCCCTTGCAGGCATCACACGGAATCCAGACATCGGAGAGGAAGTGCATCTCAATGAGGTGAAAGCCCTGCCCCTCGCAGACGGCACAGCGCCCCTCGCTGGCATTGAATGAGAAGCGCCGCTTGGTGAACCCCCGGGCCTTGGCCTCATTCATGGACGCAAAGACATCCCGGATCGGATCCAGCACCTTGGAGTAGGTCGCCGGGTTGGAGCGCGGGGTCCGCCCAATCGGCTCCTGATCGATCACCATCAGCTGGCTGACGTACTCCACCCCGGTCAGGCGCTGATGCGTTCCCACGCGTCCGGCATTCTTCGTCAGCTTCTGCTGCACCGCCTTCTGCAGCACATCCACCACCAGCGACGACTTTCCGGAACCGGACACGCCACTGACCACCGTCAGGGTTTCCAGCGGAAACGTCACCGTCAGGTCCTTGAGGTTGTTCTCAGCGGCGCCGTGAACCGTGAGCAGGCGCTGGTGATTGACGGGCCGCCGGCGCTCCGGGACCTCAATGCCCAGGGCACCGCTGAGGTACTTCCCCGTCAGAGACTCACTCTGTGCCACCTGCTGAGGCGTTCCGGTGACGACCACCTTGCCTCCGTAGTGTCCGGCACCCGGACCAATCTCCAGTAGGTGGTCGGCCTGCTGAATGACGTCCAGGTCGTGCTCCACCAGCAACACCGTATTTCCAAGGTCCCGGAGTCGCTTGAGGGTCTGAATCAGCCGTTCGGTGTCTCGCGGGTGCAGGCCAATCGTCGGCTCATCCAGCACATACAGCACCCCCACCAGTCCGGAGCCAATCTGAGACGCCAGCCGGATGCGCTGCGCCTCGCCTCCGGAGAGGGTCGAGGCCCGCTGGTCCAGGGTCAGGTAGTCCAGCCCAACGCTTTCCAGAAACTCCAGGCGCGTTTGAATCTCCTGCAGCGGCTGCTCCGCCACCCGGGCCTCACTTGCAGAGAGCGTCCATGCCGCCAACTCCGCCCGCGCCTTCCGGACACTGAGGGTGCAGAACTGGCTGATGTTGCGTCCGTGAATCTTCACCGCCCGAACCAGGGGCTTGAGGCGTTCGCCCTCGCACGCGGGGCACACCACGCCCTGGCGCCCCTCCCGGACCCCCAGGCCGTCACAAGTCGGGCACGCGCCCACATGCGAGTTGAAGGAGAACATCCGGGGCGTCAGCTCCTCCTCCAGGAAGAAGTCATCGGCCACATCCGCCGGCACCTCCGAAAGAAACTCGGTCTGCTTCCGATCAGGAAAGTGCAGCTTCAGCAAGCCATGCCCCTGCTGGAACGCCACCTCAAAGGCCTCGGCGAGACGCTTCTGCTCATCGGCCTCCACGCGGATGCGGTCCACCACGAGGTCCACACTGGTGGCCTTGGTCAGCCGAGGGCGCAGGCTTTCGTCGTCCCAGTCTTCCAGCAGGAACGGCTTGTTGTTGATGGCCAGGCGAACAAAGCCCCGTTCCTTCAGCAGGCTGATGACATTCTTGAGGTGATCCGGACGGTCGAGCAGCAGCGTCTTCGAGGAGCGGGGCAGGAAGAGCGGCGCCAGCACCTCCACGCGCTCATCCGGATGCTCGGCGACCAGGTGCTGGGCGGCTCGCGTTGGGGTGAAGTGCCGGAGCGGGCGTCCGGACTCGGGTGAGTGCGGGGTGCCGATGCGAGCAAAGAGCAGGCGCAGGTAGTCGTAAATCTCCGTTGTAGTGGCCACCGTGGAGCGCGGGTTGCGGCTGGCGGTCTTCTGATCAATGGCAATGGCAGGCGAGAGGCCATCGATCGAGTCCACCGGAGGCTTGTCCATGCGTCCCAGAAAGCGCCGGGCGTACGTGGAGAGCGACTCCACGTAACGTGCCTGCCCTTCGGCAAAGATGGTGTCAAACGCCAGGCTCGTCTTCCCGGAGCCAGACAGGCCGGTGATGACGGTCAGCTGGTTGCCGGGGAGGCGCACATCGATGTGCCGCAGGTTGTTCTTCGAGGCGCCCTTCACCACCAGGTCACGCTGCTCGGTCCGGAAGGAAACCGATGCTTCCCGAGCCGCCTCTGCAGGCTGTGCCGGCGTGACCACGGTTGGCTGCAGAAGCGGTCCCAGGAACTGCCCGGTCAGCGTTCCCTGGGCTGCCACCGCTTCAGGCGTTCCGGTGGCCACCACCTGTCCGCCGTACTTTCCACCTCCGGGTCCCAGCTCAATGAGGTGGTCCGCCACCTTGAGGACGTCCAGGTTGTGTTCAATGACCAGCACCGTGTTCCCCTGCTCCACCAGGGCGTTGAGGGCCTTCAGCAAGATGCGGATGTCGTGAAAGTGCAGGCCTGTGGTCGGCTCATCCAGAATGTAGAGCGTCTTCCCTGTCGCCTTCTTGCGTAGCTCCGACGCCAGCTTGACGCGCTGGGCCTCGCCTCCGGAAAGCGTTGTGGAGGGCTGCCCCAGCTTCACGTACCCCAGCCCAATGTTCTGCAGCGTCTCCAGCGTCGGCAGGATCTTGGGCTGGCTCGCAAAGAACGCCACCGCCTCATCCACGGTCATCTCCAGCACATCAAAGATGCTCTGGTGCTTGTAACGGATCTGCAGGGTTTCCTGGTTGAAGCGCTTGCCCTGACACGTGTCGCAGGGAATCTGCACATCTGCCAGAAACTGCATCTCAATCGTCTGAACGCCGTTGCCCTGGCAGTCTTCACAGCGTCCGCCCTTGACGTTGAACGAGAAGCGTCCCTTCTTGTAGCCCCGGACCTTCGATTCCGGAAGCGCCGTGAACAGATCCCGGATCGGGTCCAGCAGCTTCGTGTAGGTCGCCGGGTTGGAGCGTGGGGTCCGTCCGATGGGAGACTGATCGATCTCGATCACGCGATCGATGTGCTTCAGTCCGGAAATGCGGTCATGTGGTCCCGGAACCGCGACACTGTTCGGAATGAGGTGCTGCGCAAGGGCCTTCTTGAGGATGCCGTCAATGAGCGAGGACTTTCCCGACCCCGACACTCCGGCGACTGCGGTGAAGACGCCGAGGGGGAACTCAACGGTCACATTCTGCAGGTTGTTGAGCTGCGCGCCATGAACCGTCAGGCGCTGCCCGGTCAGGGGACGACGCGTCTCCGGAACGGCGATCCGCTCCCGTCCGGCGAGGAAGCTCCCGGTCAGCGACGCCTCGGCGTTCCGGATGTGCGCCACAGAGCCCTCCGCCGTGATGTACCCGCCGTGACTGCCAGCAAGCGGTCCCACGTCCACCAGGTGATCTGCAGCCTCAATGGTCTCTTCATCATGCTCCACCACCAGCACGGTGTTGCCTCGGTCCCGGAGCTTGTGCAGGGTCCGGATCAGCTTCTGGTTGTCACTCTGGTGCAGGCCGATGGAAGGCTCGTCCAGCACATAAAGCACCCCCTGCAGCCCGGCCCCCAGCTGTGACGCCAGGCGGATGCGCTGCCCCTCGCCTCCGGAGAGGGTGCCCGCAGAGCGGTCCAGGGTGAGGTACCCCACCCCCACATCAGCGAGAAAGCCCAGCCGCTCCCGCAGCTCCCGGAAGAGGTCCCGGCCGATTTTCTCTTCCGTGGCCGAGAGCCCAAGGGTTTCAAAGAAGCCCAGGGCTTCTTCAATGGAAGTGCTGGTGAGGTCCACAATGCCCCGCTCATGAAACTTCACGGCGCGCGCCATGGCGTTGAGGCGGTGCCCCTGACAGGTGGGGCAGGTGGCCGAGTCCTGAAACCGCTCGAGCGGCCCCTTGACGAAGCGGAAGACGAACTCCAGCAGGGGAATGATGCCGGGCCAGTGTCCGCTCTCGATCTTCTTGCGCATCTGCCCCGGGAAGCGGAAGACGTTTGACACCCCCAGCGCAACCGTCCCCTGGCCTTCCAGAACAAGGCGTTGCTGCTCCGGGGTGAGGTCGCGCCAGCGGGCTTTCCACGGAATCTTGAACGTCTTCGCCATCAGGTGCAGGTGCGACTCATCAATGCGGGTAAAGGTCAGGTTGCCGTTTCCCGTGAGGCACTTCAGGCAGCCTCCCTCCAGCGAAAGATCAGGGTCAATGAGCTTGCTCTCCACAAAGGTGTGCAGCGTTCCAAGACCATTGCAGGTTTCGCAGGCTCCCTGAGGCGCATTGAAGGAAAAGAGCCGGGGCTCCATTTCCGGAAGCGCCAGCTGGCACTGGGGGCAGGCGAGCAGTTGACTGAAGAGGTGGTCCGCTTCCTGGTAGTGCAGCACCACCAGTCCTTCAGAGAGCTGCAGGGCTTTTTCAACGCTCTCGGTGAAGCGGCTCTTCTCTTCCGGAAGCAGCGTCAGGCGGTCGAGCACCAGCTCAATGGTGTGCTTCTCGTAGCGGGCCAGGCTGATCTCTTCGTCCAGGCGCCGGATTTCGCCGTCAATGCGAGCCCGGACGTACCCTTCCCGGGCCCAGCCCGTCAGCTCCTTGCGGTACTCGCCCTTGCGTTCGCGGATCATCGGGGCGAGCACGAGGCACGCCTCTCCAGCTGCTTCGATAAAGGCAAAATCCGTGATCTGTTCCGGCGTCTGGGTGGTGATCGGGACCTCGCAGCTGGGACAGTGCGGGGTGCCCAGCCGCGCAAAGAGCAGGCGCAGGTGGTCGTACACCTCCGTGATCGTCCCCACGGTTGAACGCGGGTTCCGGTTGACGGTCTTCTGGTCCACCGAAATCGTGGGACTCAGCCCCGCCATGTGCTCCACCTTCGGCTTGTCCATCTGTCCCAAAAACTGCCGGGCGTAAGGAGACAGCGACTCCACGAAGCGGCGCTGTCCCTCCTTGAAGATGGTGTCAAAGGCCAGGGAGGACTTCCCGGAGCCGCTCACCCCCGTGAACACCGTGAGGGCATTCCGCGGAAGGGTCAGGTCCACATTCTTTAAGTTGTGCTCGGCTGCTCCGACAATGATCAGTTGCTCGGCCGATTCGCGCTGGCTCATGCTGAGGGTCCACCAGGAAGGTTAAGGAGGCGTCCAAAATTCCGTTCACGAAATTCCGCTCTTGAATCCGGACAAACAGGTCAGTTTGACACGGAGCCGCGACCGGCTCAAGTGACGGATGGGGTTCCACCCCTGCGCTCACCGGCTTCCGGAGCCTCTGCCAACCGGGAAAAACCGGAAAAAACACCAGACGCTCCCCAACCGTCTCCTCCGTGAGGCCTGTTCCAAAAAGAAATCAAAATCAGTTACTTTTCAGTAACCAACTGGAACCATTCATGAAAAAATCGAAATCGAGGGCTCCGGGGCTCCTTCCAGCGCCTCAATCATAACATTTATGAATAATACAATGATAAATTCAAATTTGACATTATACCTTGATTGAATGGAAGATCGCCCCGTGCAAAAAGCGCGCTGTCGAGTTCGGAACATCCATCAGAGGAGACGTATGAAACGAAGGGACTTCTTAAAGCGAGCAGGAATCGTGGCTGGGGCATCGGCTACCACATGGTTGCCGGGCACCGGATTTGCCGCAGGAAAGCCGGTGGAGCCAATGACGCTCCTGACCTCAAACGCCAGCTTTGACCCGGTTCGTCCGGAAATGGGACGCCTGATCACCCAGGCTTGCAAGAAGATCGGCTGGGACGTCACTCTGGCGGCAGAGGACTACAACATGGGCATCGGGAAGGTCTTCAACGAGAAGGACTTCGACATGTTCATCGTCCGCTGGACCGGACGCGCCAACCGGATTGATCCGGAGACCTTCACGGCGATGATGCATCACCGAGACGGGAACTACAACAAGTGGGGCTACAACAACGCTCGGGTCAACGAACTCAGTGACGCCCAGCAGGTGGAGATGGACCCGAACAAGCGACGGGACATCGTCCGGAACATTCAGGAGCTGATCTACACCGATGCCGCCAGCAGCCCCATCGTCTACCCGAGCATGACAAACGCCTACCGCGAGGACCGCCTCAAGGGCCTCGTTCCGCAGGTGGGAGAAGGCATTGGCAGCCTCTGGACCGACCTCTCGGCCTACACGACCGGAGGCGACGGCTACATCCGGACGGGTCAGACGTCTCCCCTCAAGAACCTCAACCCGGTCTCGGTGACCGACTCCAACGAGTTCAAGGAGCTGCGGATGATCTACGACCGCCTCCTGCAGGTCGGTCCGGACGGCAGCCTGGAGCCCTGGGCGGCCACGTCCATCAATGCCGTGGACGCCACCACCATCGACATCACCCTCCGGGACGGCATGAAGTTCCATGATGGTCAGCCGGTGACGGTGGAAGACGTCAAGTTCACCTTTGACTACCACAAGCAGTGGAAGGCTCCGTTCTTCATCTCCTCGCTGGAGAAGTTCGAGTCGGTGGAGATCACGGGCAAGAACACCCTGCGCATCAAGCTGACGGCACCGCATGCCCCGCTGATGATCAACTTCTTTGCCCAGATCTTCATCCTGCCGCAGCACATCTGGAAGGACATTCCGGAGAAGGTCAACGTCGATGACGTCCTCAAGTTTGCCAACGAAAACCCGGTCGGCAGCGGCCCCTTCAAGTTTGACTACTGGGACCGCGGCAAGGAGCTGAAGGTCAGCGCCAACAAGGACCACTTCCGGGCCCCCAAGTGTGCCGGCATCATCCGGGTGACCTACGGCAGCCACGATGCCATGGCCGCAGCGATTGAGGCAGGCGAGTGCGACCGCACGCGCTACATCCTCAAGCCGGCACTTGTGGAGGACCTCAACAAGATCAACGGCATCGTCGGACGCGGCTACGCCAGCCACGGCTGGTACGGCTTCATGTTCAATCACCTCCGGGGGCCACTCCAGGATCCGGTCTTCCGGAAGGCCCTCGACCACGTGGTGCCACGTGACGTCATTCAGATGGTGGTCATGTCCGGATTTGCCGAAAAGGGCGGGTCCGTGATTGCCCCGGCCAACGAGTTCTGGCACAACGCCGACCTCAAGGCCCGGCCGTCGAACATCAAGATGGCCCGCGAGGTTCTTCAAAGCGGAGGCTACTCCTGGGACAGCAACGGCACCCTGCTCTACCCAGCCTGACTCCTCTCGCCTCTGGAGGTGCTGGTTTTCGAACCGGGGCCTTCAGGGGTTCGCTCTGTTTCCCCAAGGGTTCTGCTTCATGCTTGACTACGTCCTCCGACGCCTGCTGTACATGCTCATCACCCTCTTTGCGGTGGCGTCCATCCTGTTCCTGCTGTTCCGACTCCTTCCGGGAGAGGCCACCATGCAGGTCATCAGTCCTGCGATGGATGAGGCAGTGCAGAAGCGCATGAAGGCGGCCTTTGGGCTCGATCTGCCCCTGTGGCAGCAGTACTTCGTGTACCTCAAGAACCTCGTCACCCTCGAGTGGGGACGGTCCTTTGTCTCGGCGCAGGAGGTCACCGCCATCATCGCCTACCGCTTCTGGAACACCCTCTTGCTCATGCTCACCGGGCTCTGCCTGACGCTGGCGCTCGGCATTGGCCTGGGCATCTGGATGGCCTGGCGCCGCAATGGTCCGCTGGATGTGGGGGGCACCATCGTCAGCCTCATCTTTCAGGCGGCCCCGCCGTTCATTACCGGGCTGCTCCTGCTGATGGTCCTCAGCTACCGGCTGGGGCTCTTTCCCACCGGAGGCATGTACCCGCCCGGACAGCGTCCGGACACCCTGCTGGACCTGCTCTTCATGCCGGCCTTCTGGGAACGCATTGTGCTGCCGACGATCACCGTGGGGATGTACTACCTGGCGACCCCGATGCTGGTGATGCGCGACAGCATGCTGGAAGTCCTCGGGAGCGACTACATTGAACTCGCCCGCGCCAAGGGGCTTCGTCCCAGCCGGGTGATGTTTCGGCATGCTGCCCGGAACGCCCTGCTTGGCGTCGTCACCCTGGCCTCGATCATGGTGGGCTTTGCCGTTGGAGGACAGGTGGTGGTCGAATCCCTGTTTTCATGGCCCGGCATGGGGCAGCTCATGGTCGAATCAGCCGCCGCCCATGACTACCCGGTTGCACAGGGGACCTTCCTGATGCTGGCGATCCTCGTCATCGGCCTCAACTTCCTGACCGATATTCTCTACAGCTACCTGGACCCGAGGATCAAGATGTCCTCGGAAGGAATCGCCTGACGGACTCCCGCATGCCTCACGCTTCTGCCATCACGGCCTACTCCGCCTACCGCATCCGCATTCCACTCCGGACGCCTTACCACCTCTCGAAGGTCTATGGCACGCTCACCCACAGTGACTCGATCCTCCTCCGGATTGAAACCGCCAACGGCACCATCGGCTGGGGCGAAGGCGACCCCGGAGGCAAGCGCTTCACCGGCGACACCCCGGCTTCTGTCATGGAGGCCGTGCGGGCGGGCGCGCTGGATGACCTCCTCGGGGTGGACCTGGCGACCTGGGTGGAACAGAGCCACGGCCGCCGCCACGCGGGCACGCTCGGCGCGATGCGCGACGTGGCCATTCACGATGCCTTCGGACGGGCCACCCAGCGGCCGGTGTGGCAGCTGCTCGGCCCCCAAAAGCGCCAGCAGATCGACCTCCTCTGGCCCACCTCCAGCGGCTCCGCCGAAGCGGACCTCGCCCTCATCCGCGACTATGCCGCCCAGGGCTTCCGGACCTTCATGCTGAAGATGGGCGACCGTCCGATTGCAGAAGACCTGGCCCGCATCCGTCAGGTGGTCGCTGAGGCCCCGGAAGGCGTCCGCGTCATGGCGGATGCAAACCAGGGCTGGACCCGTGAAGAAGCGCAGGCGTTCATGGCCGGGGTCCGGGAGCTTCCGGTCTTGCTGGTGGAACAGCCGGTCGCTGCCGATGACCTGGAAGGGCTCCAGTCGCTTGCCGGAGGCACGGTCCCGGTCTCTGTGGATGAGAGCCTGCAGGACCTGGCCAGCGTCCAGGCGATTCTGGCGGCGGAGGCAGCAGATGTGTTCAGCATCAAGATTTCCAAAAACGGCGGACTCCAGAACAGCCTTGCCATCGGCCAGACCGTTGCGGCGCAGGGCAAGCGCATCCTCATGAACAGCATGATCGAACTCGGCCTGACCCAAAGCGCCTCCCTGCACCTGGGCTGTGTGCTCGACGGGCTCATGGACTGCGGACACGCCTACATGTCCACCCTGAGGATGGCAGACGACATCACCGATTTTTCCAGCTGGATCCGCAACGGCACCGCCACCCTTCCGGACGCGCCGGGGCTGGGTGTGACCGTCGATGAGGCCCGGGTTCAGCAGTACCTTGTGGAGGAGCACCATGGCCGCCGCTGAGCACGCCCCCTTCCGGAACCTGCGGCGCGGGCTGCAGGAACACTACCGGATCATCACCTCGAACCGACTCAGCGCCACCGGGTTCGGATTCATTGTCGTGTTTGTGATCGTGGCCCTCTTTGCGCCATGGCTGGCGCCCCATGACCCATGGGAGATGCTGTACGACAGCGAGGGCAACTTTGCCTCGCTCCGGCCCCCTTCCTGGGAGTTTCCCGTGGGTACCACGCACCTCGGGTACGACCTGTTTTCCCAGCTGATCCTTGCGACCCGGACGACGCTCCTCATCGGGGCAATCTCCGGCGGCATCTCCATTGTCATCGGAGCCAACATTGGCCTCATTGCCGGCTACTACGGTGGCAAGATCGATGAAGCCCTGATGCGCTTCACGGACATCCTCTACGGCATGCCGTTCCTGCCGTTCATCATCGTCCTCATTTCCCTGTTTGGGCGTCAGCTGGAGTTCGTGATTCTGGCAATTGTCCTCATCATCTGGCGAACCTCGGCCCGCGTCATCCGGGCGCAGACGATCTCGATCAAGCAGCGTCAGTTCATTGCCGCCGCCCGGGCCCGAGGCTGCAGCGACTTCCGGATCATCTACCGGCACATCCTCCCCAACGTCCTCCCGCTGCTCCTGCTCTATGCCGCGTTCAACATCGCGTGGTCGATCATCACAGAGGCCAGCGCCAGCTTCCTCGGCTTTGGCGATGGCGAGACGATCAGCTGGGGAGGCATGCTGTATGAGCTGTGGCTTTCCGGAAAGACCCGGGTCGCCTGGTGGTGGTTCACAGCGCCCTCTCTCTGCATCGTGCTCCTGGTCACGTCCCTCGTGTTTGTCAGCCGGGCGTATGAGGAAGTGGCCAACCCCCGCCTGAGGAAACGATGAACCAGAAGCGCGTTTTGGGCGTCCGGAACCTGAGCGTCCGCTACCAGACCCAGGCGGGAGCCGTGCATGCGGTCAGTGACGTTTCGTTTGATGTCTTTGAAAATGAGGTCTTCGGCATCGCCGGCGAGTCCGGATGCGGCAAGTCGACCCTGATCCGGGCCCTGATGCGCCTGCATGCCGACAATGCCACCGTCACCGCCGACGAGATTTCCTATGAGGAGCAGGACCTCCAGGGGCTGTCGGACGCGGCCTTCCGGGAGCAGGTGCTCTGGTCGCGCATGTCGCTGGTGCCACAGAGTGCCATGAATTCGCTGAACCCGGTTTACCGCGTGGGGGACCAGGTGGTGGAAGCGATCCAGGCGCACTCCCGGAAATCCAAAGCAGAGGCTCAGGAACGCGTGGCAGAGCTGTTTGATGTGGTGGGCCTGCAGGCCGATCTGATGCACAACTACCCACACGAATTTTCGGGAGGCATGCGCCAGCGGGCCATGATCGCCATGTCCCTGGCACTTGATCCCGGACTGATCATCATGGATGAGCCGACCACCGGACTGGACGTCCTGGTGCAGGAGCGCATCCTCCGCCGCATCCGGGAGATCCGGGAGCAGATCTCCAGCTCCATCATCCTCATCACCCACGACATCGCGGTGATTGCCGAAATGAGCAACCGCATTGCCATCATGTACGGCGGGCAGATCATGGAGCAGGCCCCGGCGATTGACCTCTTTGAAGCACCGCATCACCCCTATACCCTGGGACTCAAGAACGCCTTTCCTTCCATCCGGAACCTCGGGCAGGAGCTGATTTCCATTCCGGGCTCTCCTCCGACGCTGCTGGGCGAGCTGACCCACTGCCCGTTTCAGGAGCGGTGTCCGTTTCGCATCGACCGCTGCCGCACCACGCTTCCGGAGGTGACGGCGCTGGCCGACCAGCATGAGGTCCGCTGCTTCCGGCATCCGGAGGCTCCGACATTACGAGAACAGGCAACCGAGAAGGCAACGTGGCGCTCCTTGAACTGAAAGACGTTTCCCGGCACTTTGACGTCAAGGCCGGCCTGTTCGGACGCGTGGTGCAGGGAAAGCCCGACCGCAAGATCAAGGCGGTGGAAAGCGTCAACTTCACCCTCGCGGAAGATGAGGTCCTTGGCATTGCTGGCGAATCCGGATGTGGCAAGTCCACCACCTGCCTGATGATCGCCGGACTCCTGCAACCCTCGTCTGGAGACATCCTTTACGAGGGCCGGGCCCTCAGCCAGTTCAGCGCCTCCGACCGCCAGTGGTACCGGAGCCAGGTGCAGATGATCTTTCAGGATCCGTATGAGTCGCTCAACCCGCGGTTCCGGGTCTTTGACACGGTGGCTGAAGGGCCCCGGGCGCTGAAGATGTGGCCCGAGCCCGAGATTGCCCGCCGGGTGGAGGAGATGCTGCAGAGCGTGGGGCTGCCTCCGGCCAAGTATGCCGAGCGCTACCCGCACGAACTCAGTGGTGGCGAACGCCAACGCGTCGGCATCGCCAGTGCGCTCGTGATGGAGCCCCGGATGGTGGTGGCCGATGAGCCGCTGTCGATGCTGGACGTGTCCATCCGGGCTGGCATCCTCGACCTCCTCAAGGACCTGGCCCGGCAGCGCCACTTCTCCTGCATCTACGTCTCCCACGACCTGTCGATCCTGGGACACATTGCCGACCGGCTGATGATCATGTACCTCGGGCAGGCCATGGAAATTGGTCCGGCCCACGAGGTCATCCGCCACCCGAAGCACCCGTACACCCGTGCCCTCATCCATGCGGTTCCGGTTCCGGATCCTCGGACTCGCCGGCCGGTGCCCAACATTTCAGGCGACCTGTCTCGTCCCATTGATCCGCCTCCGGGGTGCCGCTTTGCCCCACGCTGCCCGTATGCCGATGCGTCTTGCCGCGAAACCTTCTTGCCGCTGGAACGTCACTCAGCCGTATCGCATCAGGCCGCCTGTCACCGCCTGGAGGCCCTTGACCTGTAACCCTTCTTTCTGTTCGTAAGGCATGAACCAGGAACAAGCAGACGTCGTCATCATCGGCGGAGGCGTCATTGGGGCGTCACTGGGCTACGGCCTCACCAAGCGCCAGGCCCGGGTCATCATCCTGGACCGCGAGGACTTCCGCCTGACGGCCTCCCGGGGCAATTTTGGGCTCGTTTGGGTCCAGAGCAAGGGCTTTGGCATGCCTCGGTACGCCCAATGGAGCCAGGAGGCAGCGGAGCGCTGGCCTGCGTTTTCAGAGCAACTCGAGAGCGAAACCGGCCTGGCCCTCAGCTACCAGCAAACCGGGGGCTTTGAGATGTGCCTCGGCGAAGAGGAGTTTGCCCAGCGCGAGGCCTTCCTGGAGCAGATGCGGCAGCAGTCCCTCACCGGCACCTACCCCTGCACCATGATGACCCGCGAGGCGATGCAGGAGCGCATGCCCCGGATTGAGCTGGGCCCCAGGGTCAGTGGCGGCTCCTTTTGTGCGTACGATGGCATCGTCAACCCCCTGCACCTGCTCAAGGCCCTCCACGAGGGGTTTGCCCAACAGGGCGGGGAGTTTCATCCCGGACACACCGTCCAGACCATCCGGCCCACCGGCCGGGGCTTTCAGATCGAAACCGAGACCCAGCGCTATGAGGCCGCCAAGCTCGTCTTTGCTTCGGGCCTGGCCACCACCCAGCTGGCCGGCCTCGTGGGCCTGCAGGTGCCCGTGGCCCCGCAGCGCGGGCAGGTGCTGGTAACGGAGCGGACCGAGCGGATCTTCCCCTTTGCCACCGGACGCATCCGTCAGAATGCCGACGGCAGCTTCATGCTGGGCGCCTCTCATGAAGACGTGGGCTACGACCTGGCCACAACCAACGAGGTGATGCAGGAAATTGCCACTCATGCCATTGAGGTGTTTCCGGCGCTCAAGCAGCTGCAGCTCATCCGCAGCTGGGGAGCCCTGAGGGTGCTGACTCCAGACCAGAAACCCGTGTACGTTGAGTCTGAAGCCTGCCCCGGCGCCTATGCCGTCACCAGTCATAGCGGGGTCAGCCTGGCTTCCCTCCACTCCACCTACCTTCCGGAGTGGATCCTCAACGGGCAGACGCAGCCCGGTTTTGACGCCTTTCACCCGAGGAGGTTCGATGTTTCACCAGCCGCGTGACCCGCGGAGTCCGTCTGTCCCCTTCACGTTTGAGGGCCAGGCCTGCGAGGCCACTGCTGGCCAAACCGTGGCTGCTGCCCTGATGGGCGCCGGGCACCTCACCCTCCGGGAGTCCATCGTCAGCGGCTCCCCACGGGCTGCCTACTGCATGATGGGGGTCTGCTTTGAGTGCCTCGTGGAAATCGACGGGCACCCCAACCAGCAGGCCTGCATGGTCCTGATCCGCGAGGGCATGCAGATCAAACGACAATCTCGCCCACTTGGAGAGTGACATGCCTTCTTATCCGGAATACGATTACGTCATCATCGGGTCCGGCCCTGCCGGCATGGCCGCTGCGGTCACGGCGAGGCAGCAGGGCCTGTCGGTGCTGGTTCTGGACGAACAACCGGCCGTGGGGGGGCAGATCTACCGGAACCTGGAAGCCCTGGAGTCAGACCGTCCGGACGAGTTCCGCAAGCTTGGCGCCGAGTACCAAACCGCCAGCGAACTGGTCCGGGCGTTCCGGCAGAGTGGCGCGGAGCACCTGAGGGGCCGCTCCGTTTGGCAGATTGATCCCGACCTGACCATCCGGCACCTCGGGCTGGTGGACTCTGGCACAACGGTCCCCTCCGGATGCCGGGCCAAGCGGCTCCTCATCGCCATTGGTGCCATGGAACGTCCGATGCCGCTGCCCGGATGGACGCTTCCGGGCGTCATGGCCTGCACCGCGGCGGATGTGCTTTACAAAAGCTCCGGGCTCTTGCCCAGCGGACAGGTGGTGCTGGCAGGAAGCGGGCCCCTGCTCCTGCTCATTGCCTGCCGCCTCCTGGATGCCGGTGTGTCGATCGGGGCCTTCCTGGACACCAATCCACGAGGCTCGTTGCTCAAGGCGCTGCCGCTGCTGCCGGATGCCCTGAAGGCCGCAGGCTACCTGACCAAGGGGGCCGGAATGCTGTGGAAGCTCTACACGTCCGGAATCCCGGTCCACTCCGGGGTCGATGGCCTGGAAGCGGTGGGAGACGAACAGGTGAAGAAGGTCCGGTTCCGCAAGGAAGGCCAGTGGCACGAAGTGGAAACCGACCTCTTTTTGCTGCATCATGGCGTGGTGCCCAATGTGCAGATCACCCGGCAGCTGGGCTGCGAACACCGCTGGTATGAACCGCAGCGCTACTGGGAGCCCGTGCTGGACGAGTGGGGAAACACCACTCTTGACAACGTCGCGGTCGCCGGAGACTGTGGACGGGTCTGTGGCGCAGCCGTTTCCGAACTCTCCGGACACCTCGCTGCACTGGAAACCGCCCGGGCGCTGGGCCGGCTTTCGCCAACGGGTCGGGATGCGGCCGCCGCGCCCTTCCGGACCCAGCTGGCCAGGCAGAAGGCCGTCCGCCCCTTTCTGGATGCCCTCTTTGCTCCGGCACAGCCGTGGCTGGTTCCCGAAAATGAAGACACCGTCGTGTGCCGCTGCGAGGAAGTGCGGGTCCGGGACCTCCGGACCGTCGTTCAGCACGGAGTTCAGGGACCGGACCGCGTCAAGTCCATGATCCGTTGTGGCATGGGGCCCTGCCAGGCCCGGATGTGTGGCCTGACGGTTTCCGAGGTGATTGCCGATGAGCGCCAGCTGTCTCCCGAAGACGTCGGCTACTTCCGCATCCGCTCCCCCATCAAGCCCGTGACCCTCGCTCAGCTGGCTGGACTGGATTGACCCACCCCGTCCCAGCCTTGGGGGCGGTCCGGAGTGTTTCAGGTTGATCCATGAATTTTCGACAAATGGAGGCGTTCGACGCCGTCATGAAAACCGGGAGCATGACCCTTGCCGGGAAGCTCCTTTACATCAGCCAGCCTGCTGTGAGCCGGCTCATCCTTGAGCTGGAGCAGGAGGTGGGGTTCAAGCTTTTTGAGCGCCGCAAGAACGGCCTGAGCCCCACGGTGGAGGGCGAGCTGCTCTATGAGGAGGTGGAGAAGTCCTTTGTGGGGCTCCGGGAGCTTTCTCAAACGGCAGACTCCATCCGGGAACTCCGGCGCGGGGTGCTCCGCATCATCGCCATGCCGGGGGTCACGCACCTGATGCTTCCGAGTGTCATGGAGCACTTCTGGGAACACTTCCCCAACATCAATGTCGAAATCGAAAGCCACCCCCGGACGGTGGTGGTGGATTGGATCCACTCCAAGCAGTTTGACATTGGCATCGCCAACCTTCCGATTGACAGCCACGAAATCCAGGTCGGCCTCACCTTTGACGTCAGCATGATGTGCGTGATGCCAGAGCACCACCGGTTTGCCCAGAAGGAGCGGCTGCTGCTGAAGGACCTCAGCGACGAGAGCCTGGTCACCTTTCCGCTGGGGACCTACGTCCGGCACCAGGTCGAGGAGTTGCTGGAGAAGAACCAGGTCAAGTGCCGCTTCAAGCTGTCGGCCCGCTCCACCTCAGACATCTACCAGTACGTCAAGCATGGGGCGGGCATCTCCCTCGTCTTTCCCTTCGACCAGTTTGGGGACAGCGCCATCTCCGGGCTCGTGTTCCGTCCGGTGGAGGTCGACTTCTGCATGCAGATCGGCATCATGCACTCCAAGCGCCGCAAGCCCTCCATCGCGGCCACCCACTTCCTGACGGTCATGGAAGAGCTGATCCAGCAGCGAGACCGCTGAGGGCGATCCGGATTCCGCTTGCAATGCCACGTCCGGAAGGGGATACTGGCTGACCAGTCCCTCAAGGGATCCCGTTTCCTTGAGCCCGGATGCCGATCCTTGCAGCGCCCTCCAAACGGGCTCTGTCCTGATGGCCGGGAATTGCGCAATTGAAGATTTCGAACCGTGTCAGGTCCTAGCGGAAGCAGCACTAAGATTTTGGAGATGTGCCGCAAACTCCCGGTCTCCCGGAAACTCCCCACATGAGCTACGTTGTTCTGGCGCGCAAGCTGCGTCCAGCCCGCTTTGCCGACCTCATTGGCCAGGAAACCACTGCCCGCATCCTCCGGAATGCGCTGCTGCACGACCGGGTGGCCCACGCCTTCCTGTTCTGCGGCTCCCGCGGAACCGGCAAGACCAGCGCTGCCCGCATCCTCACCCGGGCCCTCAACTGCCTGACGCCGGAAGACGGCGACCCCTGTGGCCGTTGCGACAACTGCCGGGAGATTGCCTCGAATGCCTCTCCGGATGTCTTTGAGATCGATGCCGCTTCCAACCGAGGCATTGAGAACATCCGGGAACTGCGAGAAAACGTCAACTACACCCCCGCCCGCTGCCGCTACAAGGTCTACATCATCGACGAAGCGCACATGCTGACGCTGGAGTCGTTCAATGCGTTGCTCAAGACCCTTGAGGAACCGCCCCCGCACGTCAAGTTCATCCTGGCGACCACCGACCCTCACAAGGTCCCACAGACGATCCTCTCGCGCTGCCAGCGTTACGACTTCCTCCGCATTCCGGTCCAGAAGATGGCGGACTACCTGGAAGGCGTGGTCCAGAACGAAGGCATTGACCTCCCCCGGAAGTCGCTGGAGTTGATCGCCCGGAACTCCGTTGGTGGCATGCGAGACGCCCTGACGGCCATTGACCAGGTCCTGAGCTCCGTTGGCACCTCGGCCTCGGAAGAAGAGGTCGCTCAGGCGCTTGGGTTGATGGATGCACAGGGGCGCCTGACGCTGCTGCAGGCCCTCCTGCGCAAAGACACCGCTGGCGCCATGCGGTGCTTCCAGGACGTCCAATCCCGGGGCCATGACCTGCACGACCTGCTGGCGGAGCTGCTGGATGCGGTGAAGACGATTTCGCTGATGCAAACCCTTGGTCCGGACCCGGGGCTCTTTGAAAACCTCCCCACCGAGGAACGGGAGGCGCTCGCGGAGTTGGGCACCCAGGCTTCAGCAGATGAGCTTCAGCAGATGTTCCAGATCCTCCTTGAGCTGGAGGAGCGCATGAAGCGCAGCGCGTATGCCCGGATCTGCTTTGAGATGGCGATTCTGCAACTGGCATCGGTGCATCCGCTCATTGGCATTCCGGAGCTGATTCGTCAGGTCCAGGCGCTTCCTGCCCAGCCCGGAGGAACGCCCGGACCTTCCGGAGCAGCGGCGCCCCCACGTTCTGCGCCGCCCTCCAGTCCGCCCGCCTCGGGAACCCCACCGGCGGCGCCCGCGCCTTCGGTTTCTCCAGCACGCTCGATCACCTCGGTTCTGAAGGGGGAATCGTCCGCCCGTGTGGCGGCTCCCGGTGCTTCAGCACCGGCCCCGGCTGCAGCGGTCACGGCTCCGCAGGCTCCCTCAGGGGAAGCGCCTCCAGCGGCCCCGGTTGCGGTTCGTCCCCCAGCTCCGGAAGCCCCACCGCCCTCCCGAATGCCCCCAGCCCCGGAAGGGCCAACGATTGCTCCGGCCACGCCTCCCGCGACCGCCCCCCCGGAAACCGTGGCGGCCGTCGCCGAACCCGCCCCTGCGCTCCACCCGGCTCCCACGCAACCGCCTCCGGAACTGTGGACCCGGTTTGTTGAAGAGGTCGGAAGGCAGTCCTCCCGCCTTGGGGGGATGCTGCGGAATGCCCTTCCCGACACGCTGGAAGGAGGGGTGGTGCACCTCGCCTTCCGGCCATCGGGTCTGGAGCAGATGCTCACCCCTCAGCACCTGAGCACCCTCACCGAGGTCGCCAGCGCCTTTCTTTCACGCCCGGTGTCCATTGTTCAGCAGGCTCCGGAAGGCCCGTGGCGGACCCTGAGCGAGCAGCAGCAGTTTCTGGAGCAAGAGGAGTTGGAGCGCAAGCGTCGGGACGCAGAAAACTTGCCTTTGGTGCAGACGCTGTTGAAGGTGTTTCCGGGAAGTCACTTTACGGTTCGGCTCGCGTAGCCCCCCTTTTTTCCTTTGCCTTGAGGAGTTGCCATGTTTGACATGAACGAGTTGATGAAAAAAGCCCAGGAGCTGTCTTCTTCCATGCAGCAGAAGCAGGAGGAGCTGGCCCAGGAAACCTTTGAGGTGTCCGTCGGGGGAGAGATGGTCAAGATGACCTTCAACGGAAAAATGGAGCTGCTGGCCGTGTCCATTGATCCGGAAGTCGTGGACCCCACCGACGTGGAGACCCTTCAGGACCTCATCCGCTCTGCAGCCAACGAAGGCATCCGGCAGGCTCAGGAACGCATGAAGAGCATGCTGGGGCAACAGTTCGGCAACATGACCGGCGGCATGAACCTGCAGAACTTCTTTCCGGGGGGCTTTCCCGGAGGCGGCGGCAGCAACCAGAGCTGACGACTCCGGTGCGGAAGTGGCGACTGATTGAGGAGGGGCCTCGGTCGGGCTCCTTCAACATGGCAGCGGATCAGGTGCTGCTGGAGGCCTGTGCTCCAGATGCTCCTCCGACGCTCCGGCTCTATGCCTGGAGCCAGCCCACGCTTTCCATTGGGCGGAATGAGCCCCTTGATGCCCACCTGAACCTGACGCGACTGCAACAGCTCGGCATCCCGGTCATCCGTCGGGTGACCGGCGGAAAGGCCGTGTTGCATGGGTTTGACCTGACCTATTCCGTCAGTGGAGCCGTCTTGCATCCGGAGTTTGCCGGTGGGGTTCTGGACAACTACCGCTTCCTGGCCCAGGGCTTCCTGCGCTTCTTTGCCGCACTTGGGCTGCAGCCGGAGTTGCAGGGAGAGCGCCTTTCCAAAGACAGCGACGCCCACATCTGCTTCACCGACCCGGCGGCGTATGAAATCCTCGTTGAGGGGCGCAAGCTCATTGGCAACGCCCAACGCGTCCGCTCCGTCCGGACGGAAGCCGGACCGCAACGCGTCTTCATGCAGCATGGCTCCATCCCCCTGACCGACTCGGTGCCGCTGCTGCACCAGATCTTTCCCCATGCCTCAGAAACCGAGTTGCGGCAGGAGATGCACTCCCTTGAGTCCTGCGGAGCCCTGGAGCAGCATTCGGAAGCCAGCCTGCGGGCGCTCTTTCTCGACAGCCTCGCAGAAGCCTTTGAGGTGGAGTGGCACCGCCAGCCCTGGACGGAATCCGAGCACGCCCGGATTCAGGAACAGGAATCCGCCTTCCCGGTGATTCAGGAGGCATGAACTCTGCTTGAGTCATCTCGTTGACAATGAGACGGAAAATCTTGTAGGTTTTCGGACAAATTTGTTAAAAAGGGAACCTGTATACGGTTCGCCCTTTCTGACCCTCAACCCGAGGCGTTGCTCGTCTCGGCTTTGGCCACCCAACATGCCGGAACTCAGCCCGTACACACGGGTGATGTGTGATTGTCTCTCCGAAATGGAAGATGATCCGCCCGAGGAGATCGACTCCAAATGTCCCGTCGGGCATTTGCTGACCAACATGCTGCAGGGGCGGATGCTGGAGCACCTCAAGGCCCGGGTCAGCGAGCACTATGGCATTGCCCCGGAGGACCTCACCGACGAGTTCTCTACCGCCCTCATTGAGGTCTTCAACCAGGAAATCTTCGGCAGCTTCCGGAAAAAGATTGAGAGCCAGCCCTGGCTGATCTCCTACCTGGCGCGCCGGATTGTTGAGGCCGAGACCGGGAATGAGCCGTATGCGGAGCAGCGCATCAACCGCCTCTACCTCTCCATCTTCTGCCGTTACCTGGAGTACCGGAACCTCGAGCAGATCATCGAGACCCTCCAGCGCGACCCCCGCATCCAGCAAACCATCCTCGAAGCCCAGCAAAAACGGGCAGATCCCGACCCCGGCCGCTCCCTTCCGGCCGCTCCTCGCCTCAGCTAGCCCCTTTATCACGTACGGTAATTTTTTCTTGTCATCGGCCGATTGAGTCGTTATTTTTTACCGTACGGTATCTTTTTAGAGGCATCGCCATGACCAATGAAGACAACATTTACGGCGCGGTCCTGACCGTCGAGGAGCTCGGCCGCTTGGTGCGTGCCCATCGCAAGCACCGGCACCTGACCCTGGAAACGGTCTCCGGGCTCGGCAACCTGAGCACGCGCTTCCTTTCAGAGTTTGAACGCGGCAAGGAGACGGCAGAGGTCGGCAAGGTCCTGAAGGCCCTGCGCACCCTGGGCCTGGAGGTCATCATCCAACCGCGTGGGCGGGCAACGCCGGTTCACCGTACCGGCAGGCCCCGTGAGGAAGCCCCATGAGCGATTCCGACACCCTCAACGTCTGGCACGAACAGCGCCGGGTCGGTCAGCTCTGGCGCAAGACGACTGGGGCCATCGGATTTCGCTACGATCCCGAGTGGCTCACTGGCGGCTTCGCTGTGTCCCGCTCCCTGCCGCTGGCGGTCCGGGAATTCGCCCCGGAGGAAGGCACCGCGCAGCTCTGGTTCGCCAATCTTTTGCCTGAGGGGACGGTGCGTGACCACATCGTCCGCGACCTCAAACTGCCGGATACGGATTTCGACCTGCTGCGCGCCATCGGCGGCGAGTGTGCCGGCGCGCTGTCAATTCTCCCTGTAGACCGACACCCCTCGGGCCAGCGGCAGTACCGTCCATTGACGGAGAAGGATCTGGCCGACCTCGCGGCACGCCGGGGACAGGTCTACGCGGTCGGGTCAGTGGAAGAGCGCCCGCGATTGTCGCTCGCCGGCGCCCAGGACAAGTGCCCGGTACTGATGCGCGACGATCAGGTTTTTCTGCCGCAGGGCGAAGCACCTTCCAGTCACATCCTGAAGTTCGAGTTGGCCGACTACCGGCACCTGCCCGCCTACGAGACCTTCACCACACAGTTGGCCGCGGCCATCGGCCTGCCGGTGGTCGATATCACTTTGCAGTCCATCGGAAAAACTCGGTACGCACAGATTGCGCGCTATGATCGGCTTTCGGATGAACGCGGCGAAGTGCAGCGACTGCACCAGGAGGATTTCTGCCAGGCCTTGGGTTACGGTCACGAGAAGAAGTATCAGGAACACGGTGGCCCCTCCTTCGCGCAGTGTTACCGTATGGTGCAGGAGACCTCCAGCGAGCCCGCCATTGATGTGCAGCGCCTGTTGCGCTGGCAGATTTTCAATGTGCTCGCGGGCAACTCGGACGGTCACGCCAAGAACCTCTCCCTGTTGCATTTGCCGGATGACGCAACCCGTCTGGCACCATTCTATGACCTGGTATGCACACGCGCCATCGAACGCATCGACAACCGCCTCGCCTTCGATGTCGGCGGAGAGCGCAACCCCAGTGTGATCACTTCAGCCCACTGGGAGGCACTTGCCAAGGCGTGCGACGTGCGGCCACAATTTCTCGGCAATCTGGTGCGTGAGACCGCAGATGCGCTACAGGAGAAGATCGGCCCGGAACGAGAAAAATTCGAGGCCCATTACGGCGCCTATCCGGCATTGCAACGCATCGAGAAGGTCGTCGCCACGCAGTGCCGGCGCCTTGTGAATCCTCTGAAAAATTAAGACACGGATCTTTCAGTTTAATTTTGATTGCCTCGCCAGCAGGACGTTCATGGTTGAGTTGAGTTTCATGGTGAAGACTCCAGTTGAAGCTCATGAAGGTGGGTCAGGGTGGCACCGAGGTGTCCGGTGACCGCTACGGCGATGCTTGCTCCCAGAAGCAGAAGCAGCCCCAGGGCGGTCCACCACGGACGAGCCGGCGTCGGCCCCTGGACCTGACGAATCAGCAGCACCAGGGAAGCTCCCACTGCCAGCCCGGTTGTGGTGTAGGCCGAGAGGTCGTGGGCTTCCAGAACCGCAAAGGCCTGCGGAGACAGCGACGCCACATGCGGATGAAATCCGAAGCTGGCTCCGAGTGCGCCAACCGTTCCTCCGAGCGTCGCCAACGTGGTGGCCCACTGTGGAGGCTCCGAACGCCTCCGCAACTCCAACAGGAGCAAAAGGAAGGCAAAGGGCAGCAGCACCACAGGAACATGAACCACCAACGGGTGCAGCGTCGGAAAGTCTTCCAGCGAGGCCCAAACAGCGCTGCTCGGTGCTTCGGGCGCGTCTTCCAGTTCAGAACTCTTCGGAGCCTGAAGAACTGGGGCCACTTTCGGAACCGCTTCTACGGGAGGCAGGGTTTCAGCCTCTGGGGCTGGCTCTTCTTCCTCCACCGGAACCACTGGAGCCTGCTCTGGTTCAAGCTGCTGTGAGAGCGCTTCTGCTGGGGCCTCCGGAACCTCCGGAACGATTTTGGGCTCGTGTTTCTCATCTCCGTGTCCCCAGACACTTAAGCCCCAGAGCAGGAGCCCTCCAAGGAGTAACGTTCGCTTCATGACCCCTCCAAGGGGCCACTCCCGAATGGTTGCTGGCCAGAGTGACTTGACGTCAGTGCGGCCTTGCCCCAACTGTGTGGAGGTTGAAGGTTGAGCGAGAGCTTCCAGCGGAACGGAGGGGCTCAGTTGAAGGTACATCCGCCCATCGACCACCGGAAGCAACAGGGGGCCTGCAGCCCACGGCGATCGCCGCGGCTGGCGATTTTGTTTGTGAGACATGATCCAAGAGGAGGACTGAGTTGAAAAAGGTGCAGGACGTGCTGCACAACCCGGAACGGTCCGGTTCTCAAATCAGGAACGCTTGGAAGGTCAGGTATCTTGGAGGAGTGGCACGATTTTCTGGAGGATGCTCCAGAACGGCAGGGACCGGAACTTCCGGGTTTGGAGGAACCGTCCAGAATGAAGACGCAGGCCTCAGCTTGATGGGGCTGGGTGAGGTCAATCCGGCATCCCAGGATCCCGGGCACAGGCGCTCTCCCCACTCCAGACAGTCGGTCTGCATGGGGCAGTCGTGTGCCGAAGGCTCCTTCGCCCAGCTTTCCGGGCAGTGGGTCACCCCACTGAGGAGCAGGACCAGGAAGTAGACGGCAATACGTGCGGCGGAGAGCATCGGCTTGGGTTCCGTGTCAGGGCAATCGCATGAAGGGAAGCAACCGGCTCATCTTGAAAAAACAGGAGTGACTCGCTGGATCGGTTCCCTCGCTGGAATCAGGAATGGATCGAAAGGTCCGTCATTCTCGCGAAGGCGAGAATCCAGTCAAGGAAGCGAAGGCAAC
>JAYOTF010000019.1:0-63794 GCA_038150265.1 Deltaproteobacteria bacterium
TTTCGTTAGCAGGTTACACGGATTGGCAACTTCCGGATAAGGAGACCTTGCAGCAAATGTTTGCTTACGATGAAGGTGGACATTATTCCCAAGCGGAGCTGAAGCGCATGTTTCCGGATATCCATTCCTCGAGCTATTGGTCGTCCACTACTCCTGTATACAGCGCATCCAGTGCCTGGGGCGTGTACTTCACCGATGGCAAAGTGTACGGCTACAGTAAGAGCAAAAACTACTCTGTGCGCTGCGTTCGGGACAGGTGACTGGGGCATTGGACCCTTTGGTGCTTTGAAAAAGGAGGCCTCAGGCCACGCCGATCTTTTGTGATTTCCCTCCGTCGGCTCAGCGTTGGGGGCGTGGGCAATTCTGCTCTTTCTGCTGATGCTCGCTGAGTCCTTGCTCTTGCCCCCGGAACTCGCCAAGATGAAGTCCTCTGGAATCCACTGCTCCTCCGGAAGCCTCGGCGTCCGGACTTCCCCCAGCTGCCGTTTGCGATGAATGCCTTGGGCCTTGGCCTTGACACGACCTTTGACGACACCTCCGTGGCCATTTTGCGGGGGCACCATGATGTGCTGGCGAACCTGACGCTGTCGCAGTACAAGGAGCATGAGGAGTTTGGCGGAGTGGTTCCGGAACGGGCCTCTCGCAAGCACCTGGAAGTGATCCACCGCTTGATGGCCGAGGCGCTGCAGCAGGCAGAGGTTCAGCAGGAAGAGTTGGACTACATTGCCGTGTCAAACCTGCCGGGGCTGCTGGGCTCATTGCTGGTCGGGCTGATGACGGCGAAGTCGCTGGCGTGGTCCCTCAACCGTCCGCTGGTGGGCGTCAATCACGTTGAATCGCACCCTTACGCGAACTGGCTGACGCATGGTGAGCTGGAGTTTCCCCTCCTGCACCTGGTCGTGGCTGGAGGCCACACGCTGCTGCTGGAGGCCCAGGATCACTTTCAGGCCGAGGTGGTGGGCCGCACCATGGACGATGCTGCCGGAGAGTGTGTGGACAAGGTGGCCAAGATGTTTGGGCACCCCATGCCGGGTGGACCGATTGTGGACCGTTTTGCTCTGGAAGCCGACGGAACAGCCTACGACTTTCCGCGTCCCCTGCTCAACAAACCCGGGGCCGAGTTTTCCTTCAGTGGCCTGAAAACGGCGATGCTGCGCTTCCGCGAGGAGCACCCTCAGGCGGTGGCGGAAGACGAGCCGGCGGTGCTGGCGTCCTTCTTTCAGGCGGTGGTGGACGTGTTGGTGCAGAAGACCTTCCGGACCCTGGAAGAGCGCAAGCTGACCCGGCTCTCGGTGTCCGGAGGCCTGGCGGCAAGCCGCAAGCTCCGGGCCGCCTTTGAGGCAGAAGCCGAGCGGCGTCAGGTCACGCTCTACTACCCTCCTCCTCGTCTCTGTACAGACAATGCCGCCATGATCACCTGTCGGGCGTCTTACAGGTTTGCTGCCGGCCTGACGGATGACCTCCGTCTGGAGGCCTTCCCCAACATGCTCTGACGGTGACGGAGGCAAGTGAGCCTACGCGTGTGGGGCTTTCTCCTGTTGCTGGGAGGCATCTGGGGCGGATCGTTCTTCTTTGTCGCGGTGATCCTCCGCGAGCTGCCGGTTCTGACCACGGTCTTCCTGCGGCTGTCGCTGGCTGCGCTGGTGCTGCTCGTGGTGCTGCGGCTGCGTCGGGAGTCGCTTCACTTCTGGCAGAACCTGCCCACCTTTGCCGTCCTCGGCCTCTTCAACAATGTCATCCCCTTTGGCCTGATCACCTTTGGTCAGCAGTCGATTGACAGTGGTCTGGCGTCCATCATCAATGCTGCCACGCCTCTTTCCGGAATCGTCATTGCGCACTTTGTGCTGCCTGATGAGCCGATGCGCTTCCGCAAGGTGGTGGGGGTGCTGGTGGGGCTTTCCGGGATTGTGCTGATGATGGGCACCACGGCGCTGGAAGACGTCGGCAGCCACCTGCTGGCCGAGGTGGCCGTCTTTGTGGCAACGGTGAGCTACGGCATCGCTGGGAGCTTCGGGAAGCTACGCCTCAGGAGCATCCCTCCGCTGCAGGCGGCGACGGGCATGCTCTGCGCGTCATCGCTGTGGTTGGTGGTTCCGGTACTCGTGGTGGAAGGCGTGCCAGCTCAGGTGCCGTCACCGGAAACCCTCGCAGCGCTGCTGGCGCTTGCCCTGTTCAGCACGAGCTTTGCGTACCTGATCTTCTTCCGGGTGCTTGCCCTGGCCGGGCCTTCCAACCTGCTGCTGGTCACCATGATTGTTCCGGTGAACGCCAACCTGCTGGGCGTCACCCTGCTGGGGGAGTCGCTTTCGCTGACAGAAGTCAGTGGACTGGGCCTGCTGGCCCTGGGGCTGATGGTGGTGGATGGACGGGTGCTGGAAGCCGGGGGCCGTCGGTGGAGGCCCCGGAGTTCCTGAATGCGGGCGCCTGCTCAGGAAGCCGTCGCTGGCGCATCAAAACGGTCGAAGGTCTGCTGCATGCGGGCCGGGTCGGGCGTGCAGCCACTGAACAGCTGAAAGGCCTGGGCGGCCTGGTGCAACGCCATCCCGGATCCGGGAAGCGTTTGGCAGCCGAGCCGGCGAGCCGCTTTCAGAAGCGGGGTCTCCAGTGGAAAGTAGACAATGTCAGCGACCCAGTGGCGCGGTTCCAGCCACGGCTCTGGAAGCGGGCTCCCCGGGAGCTTGGCCATGCCGACGGGGCTGGCGTTGACGAGGCCGTCCACCTTCCGGACGGTCTCTGCAGGAGCCGTGACCACCTGAACGGTGGCGCTGTTGCGTTCGCGCAGTCGAGTGGCCAGGAGCTGGGCGGCTTCGTCATCCGGATCAAGCAGATGGAGGTGGGCGACTCCGGCATCCAGCAGCGCCTGGGCCACCGCTCCTCCGGCGCCTCCGGCTCCGAGCAGCAGCACGTTTTCCCGAGGCACCTCAGGCAGCCCTTCCCGAAAGCTCTGGGCAAATCCACCGTAGTCGGTGTTGTAGCCCCGGCGCTTCCCGTCTTTCAGCACAATCGTGTTGACGGCTCCAATCGCCAGGGCCTCCTCAGCAACTTCGTCGAGGCATTCCAGCGCCTTCCGTTTGTAGGGATACGTGACATTGACACCGGAAAACCCAACAATTTCTGCAGCCCGGAGCACGTCTTCAAACGTCAGGTCGGGCGCCATCTGATCAAGGTCGAGCAGCTGGTACAGGTAGCGGAGCCCCAGGGCGTGGCCCTCGGCTTCATGCATGGCTGGCGTTCGGGACAGCTGAATGCCCCGACCGATGAGGCCAACGAGGAAGGTGTCTGGCGGAGAGCCCGCAGGCGGAGTGAGTGCCGTCATGGTGGTCTGGGTCAAGGGATCAAGGGGGAGACGCATCGAGTCGGGAGAGGACGATTCCGGAGGCCATGATGATGGCAATTCCCAGGAAGGTGATGAGATCCGGAAGCGTCTGGAAGATCAGGAAGCTCCACATCACGGAGGAGAGCATTTCGAAGTACCCAAAGGGCGCCATCAGCGAGGCGGGAGCAAAGTCCAGCGCCCGGATGAGGCAGTAGTGTCCGGCAGAGCCGAAGAACCCGACACCGACCATCAGCAGCAGCTCCTCGCCGGTGGGCCAGACCCACCCGAGCGGGAACGTCACCAGGAAGCCGAGGGTGCAGAGGATGGAGGTGCACAGCAGGGTCACCAGCGGCTGATCCTTCCCCGTCATGCGCCGGGTGATCATGACGTATGCCGCAAAGCTCAATCCGGTGCCCAGGGCAAAGAGCATCTCGGGCTGGAAGTGGTTGAAGCCGGGCCGGAGGATGATGAGGACCCCCGAGAAGCCGACTGCCGAGGCGAGCCAGCGGGGCCAGCCGACGGCCTCCTTGAGCAAAAACGCTGCGCCAAGGGTGACCAGAATCGGGTAGATGAAGGCCAGGGCGAGGGCATCGGGAATGTTCATGCCCCGGATGGCCCCGAAGAAGCAGAAGGTGGAGGCCACCATGAACACCGCCCGGGGCAGCTGCCAGCGCCACGCCAGTTGGCGGTAGTTGAGCCGCGGGTGCCGCCACATCACCAGCGGAAGCAGCAGCACCGTGCTGGTGGCAAAGCGGGCCCAGACGATCTGGGGCAACGGAATGGTGTCAGAAAGCAACTTGGCGCACACGTCCAGCATGGGCACCAGCACCATGCCCAGCAGCATGAGCAGGATGCCCTTGGTCTTGTCGGAAAGCAGGCGCGGCACGGTGGCCTGTGCGGTCACGGGAGCCTCAAGCAGAGAACGAGATGACACACCACTCCTCCGCAGGTGGGGACACAGCGGAGGTTGATCACGAGAGAAGCGACAAGCCTACTTTCCGGCCCCTTCCGGGTCAAGCAACTTATTTGACCCGGAGGAAGGAGTTTCGTTGCAACTGCCTCCGGACCTGTGGTCTGATGAGCCCACGCTCCTCCTTGACCTTTTTCTTACTCTCCCGGAGTCCTGGTTTGGCAACGCTCACCTCTCGCTGGACAACCGTCCACCCTGTGGCCAAGGGCATTGTGCTGATGATCCTGGCGGTCTTTTCCTTCAGCTGCATGGATGCCCTGGCCAAGGCCCTTTCGCAGCGTTACGACCCCGTGCAGGTGGTGTGGGCACGGTACTCCAGCCAGACCTTCTGGTCCTTCCTCCTGCTGTCTCCCTTCCTGAAGCGGTTGCTCCGGACCCGTTACTTCAAGTTGCAGCTCCTGCGCTCCGCCCTGCTCTTTGGGGCGACGCTGCTGTTCTTCAGTGGGTTCCGCTACCTGAAGCTCGCAGAGATGACGGCCATCTTTGAGGTGGCTCCGTTGGTCATTACGGTGTTTTCGTTTCTTTTGCTGAAGGAGGAAGTGGGGCGGTCCCGCTGGCTAGGGGTCACCGCCGGACTCCTGGGAGCGTTGATCATCATCCGTCCGGGCAGCGAAGTCTTCACGCCTTATGCGCTGCTCCCGGTGCTGGCTGCCTGCTGCTTTGCGGGGTACTCCATTGCCACCCGGTTTCTGGGCTCAGAGGAGCCGGCGTGGACGAGCTTCCTCTACACCTCGCTGATCGGGACGGTGTTTGCGTCGTTCATGGTGCCCTTTCACTGGACCCCTGTGGAAGCACCCGACCTGCCGGTGCTGGCCACCTTTGGGGTCATCGGTGGCATCGGGCACCTCGTGCTCATCTTTGCGTTGCGTTACACCCAGGCGTCAGTGATTGCGCCCTTTTCGTACTTTGGCCTGATGTTCAACAGCGTGTGGGGGTGGTGGTTCTTTGCGGAAATTCCAGACGGCCCCACCTACCTGGGGGCCATCGTGATTGTGGTCGCGGGGGTCTTTGTCTGGTACCGGGAAAACCGGAAGGCCGTTGCCGCAGCGATTTCCGTAAACTGACCGGGCACGGCTACGGCAGGGGGACCGCACAGAAGCCTCCGGAGGCGGCAGCTCCCGAGCCCCAGGCCAGCGGAGGGGGCGCCTGAAAGGGATCGATCGGGAGGCTCTGGACCAGGTCTGCCCCAATGAAGCCTCCCAGCACCACCAGGAGGATCAGCATCGCATGAGCGCGGTTCAGCCTCATCGTCCTCCTCCCAAGAGGGTGTCCCGCATCCGGACTCCAACCAGGGATCCGGCAAAGGCCGCGACGAACCAAACCCAGCCGTGGAGGCTCCCGGTGGCGATGCCGCTGAAGAACGCCCCGACGTTGCAGCCGTAGGCCATCCGCGAGGCATAGCCCATGACCAGTGCGGCTCCGGCGCCGATGCTCCAGAAGCGAGGAGGCAGGGGAGCCGCCTCCGGCAGAGGCCCCTTCCAGCGGGCAGCGAGGGCCGCGCCCACCAGCAGGCCGAGGTCGGTGACAGAGGTCACATCCAGCAGAAGGCTGGTGGTGAGGCGCTCCGCATTTCCGGCAGCACTCCAAAACGCAAACCCGCTCAGGTCGGCACCCGCCCAGGTCGCGGCCTTGGCGCCCCAGAGTCCCAACCCATAGACCACGCCCCAGGGCTGTCCGGACACCAGCAGGTTCAGGGTGGCCAGACCCGCCAGCAATCCCACTGCGAGCCACAGCCGATGGGGCAAGGCCTGCTCGTCTCGTGGCGCAAGGGCCCGGAGCCCCAGAACCAGGGCCAGCAGTCCGGTGACCGTCACAACGGTCGCGCCCTCTGAGCCAAGGCGTGCACTGAGGGCAATCGGAGCGAACGTGCCCAGACGCTCCCATTCCGGCAGATGCAGGGTGCCCAGAAAGCTGCCGGCGATGAAAAACGGCAGGGCCCAGAGCCCCATCAGGTTGCCGCTCCCAGCGTTGACAAGGGTTCCGGAACCGCACCCCAGGATCACCTGCATGGCAGCGCCAAACAAAAAGGCGCCGAAGACCATGGAGAAGCCGATGGGGGCCGCAGCGCCCATGAGTTCACCGTTGGCGTGGGCAAGCAGGGGCAGGCTGAAGAGAGCGGTCAGGGCAATTGCGAGCAGCTGGGCCCGGAGCCCACGGGTGTCGCGGTGCAGGATCACACGGCGCCATGGACCCGCAAAACCAAACCGGAGGCCCTCCAGCGTGGCCCCCAGCCCCAGCCCAATGAGGAGCAACAGCCCCTGGCGGACCCCCGCGTAGATCGACAGGCTGAGGACGAGCAGCAGGGCCGAAAGCGCAAGGGGCAGACGGATCCGAGAGGTTGGGGGGGCCGGAGCCGCAGAGGCGGTCAGAAGCACAGTCATGAGAGCCCTCGGAGTCAGTTGAAGCGCTGGGCGAGCCACTTTTGCGTGGAAAGCCAGGCCCACTCGAGGCGTCCGGGGACGTGGTCCATTGGGCGGTTCTGGGCCGACCACTCAACGAGGGAGTCCGGATAGAGCTTGACGCCGGAGACGCCTCCGAGCTCGCTGAGGACAAACCAGTTGGTGGCCGCCCAGTGCCCGGTGTTGCAGAACGAAACGGTGGTGGACGTCTGCCCAAGGCGGTGCGTTTCAATCAGCGCCCGCAGGGTTTCTGGGGCTGCCAGCCGTGGGCCTCCTTCCTGAAACCACAGCTGGTTGTCAAAGTCGTCAGCGCCCGCGATCGTCCCCGGACGCGCTGCCGCTGCATGCCAGCGCTTCCCTTCATAAAAGGAAGCTGGGCGGGCATCCAGCAGCTGCACCTCTGCTTGCCCCAGCAGCAGCTCCACGTCATCGGTGGTGGCGAGCCACTGCGGCTGGATCTGTGCCGGGTAGTCGCTGGGCAGGGGAGTGAAGGTGTCCTGACTGATGGGGAGCCCCGCCGCCTTCCAGGCCACGAAACCGCCGTTGAGGATGGCCAGGTTCTGGAGCCCCGCGGTTTTCAACGACCAGTACACCCGGGCCGCTGCGCCGAAGTCACTGAAGTTGTGACCCTGGTGAATGATCACGACCGGAGTCTCTGCTTCAACGCCCAGCGCCTGTACCAGCCAGGTGAGCTTTTCCTGGCTGACGAACTTTCCGGGGTTGTCGGGCTGACCCCGCCAGGTGGCGTAGGGCGAGGAAACCGCGAAGGGCAGGTGCCCCGCCTGGTACGAAGCCTCCGGAGTGGAGGCCTGCAGGGCGCGGATGTCCACCAGGGTGATGGCATCCGGGTGCGCTTGCAGAAGCTGCTGCAATTCGGCGGGCGCCAGCAGGGGCTTCCAGCCACTGAACGGAACGGCTCCGGCCAGCGGAGCCAGCAGAAGCAGGATTCCCATTAAGAAGGCGGTTCGTTTCATCATCTCAGTCTCAGCTCGGGGGAAGAGGAACGGTCGTCCGGAGAACGACCCGGGTTCTGTTACTTTATAGTGAAATTTATCATTTTTATCAAACTTAAATTCTATTTAATGAATTTTTTAGATTATATTGAACAAGTTTGAGGCGAGCGGAGCGGTCTCGTCATTGCCTCTGTCCCGGAAGATTGATAAGGTATCGCTTTTCCTCCTTCATCCGATCGATGGCCCCGCCTTCACCCGGATTCACCCTGTTGGTTCACGCATTCATGCCTTCCTCCAAACTCACCATTGGGATCATCTGTGGCGGGGTCAGTGGCGAACACGAAGTGTCGCTGCTGTCTGCCTTCAACATCTTTCGGGCACTGGACCGGACGCGGTTCCGGGCGCGTTTGCTGGGAATTGACAAGCAGGGAAACTGGTGTTGGGGAGACGACGAGGCCCTCATTGCTGACGCCCAGGACGTCCGGAAGGCGCACCTGACGGCGCAGGCTCCACAGGTTGAGGGACAAAGCGCCGACCTGTTGCCGGGTTCGCTCAAGCGGGCGTTGCAGGAGGTGGATGTTTTCTTTCCGATCACCCACGGGCGGTACGGGGAAGACGGGGCGCTGCAGGGGCTGCTGGAGCTGCTGGGCAAGCCGTATGTGGGGTGCCCCATTGCCGGCTCAGCGGTGGGCATGGACAAGGACCTGACCAAGCGGCTGCTGCGGAGCGTCGGGGTGCCTGTGGCGCGGTCCCGGACCCTGCGGTTCGGAGAGGCATGGAGCTATGAAGCGGCAGCGGCCGAACTCGGAGCCACGCTCTTCATCAAACCTGCCCGCGAGGGATCGTCTCTCGGGGTGTCAAAGGTCCGGGATGCCGCCGGTTATGACGAGGCGTTGCGCCAGGCGTTTGAGCTGGACCGGAAGGTGTTGGTGGAAGAAGCTGTGGTGGGGCGAGAAATTGAATGCTCGGTGCTGGGAAACGCCGACCCACAGGCCGCTCCGGTGCTGGGAGAAATCCGCTCCCGTCACGAGTTTTATTCGTATGAGGCCAAGTACGTTGATGAAAATGGCGCCGAGCTGGTGGTGCCCGCACCGGTTGAGCCTGCCGTTGCCGAGCAGATTCGAGCCGCAGCGGTGCAGGCCTTCACGGTGACGGAATGTCGGGGCATGGCACGGGTGGACTTCTTCTTGCGCGAGGACGGGAGCTTCATCCTCAATGAGCTGAACACGCTTCCGGGCTTCACGAACATCAGCATGTATCCTCGCCTGTGGATTGAGTCCGGGGTTCCGTATCCGGAACTCCTCAGCCGCCTGATTGACCTGGCTCGGGAGGCGTCATGAGGCTCTTCCCGGAGCCTCCGCTCAACGTGGTGCTCTATGAGCCTCAGATTCCCCCGAATACCGGAAACATTGCCCGCCTCTGTGCTGCTGTTCGGTGCCACCTGATTCTGCTCGGCCAATTGGGGTTCGACCTCAGTGACGCGCAGCTCAAGCGAGCGGGGCTCGACTACTGGAAGTGGGTCAGCTGGGAGCACCTGCCGGATGCCGAGGCGTTTTTTCGAGGGCTCCCTCCGGAGCGAACGCACCTCATTTCAGCGCATGCCGAGAAGCCCTACACGCGGATGAATCCGCAACCCGGAGACTACCTCTTCATGGGGAAGGAAACCACGGGGCTTCCGAAGGAGTGGCTGGCGGAGCATCCGGAACGCGGCTTCACCATCCCCATGTGGGAACGCAACGTCCGGAGCCTCAACCTCAGTTCTTCCACGGCGATTGTCGTTTATGACGCCTTGCGGCAGCTGGACGCGTTTTGAGCCAACTTACGGGAGGACCTGAAAGGTGTTTGGGCAAAACGTACTGACCTCCACGGCGTCCTCCGGATTCCACTGCGCATGAAGCGTGAAGCAGCCTTCTGCGGCGGTTTGAAACTCCAGGGCTTCCACGGCAGGCAGCAGCGTCTGGAAGCTGGAGCCACCCGAGCTGCGGCTGAGGCGGTGGGTGGCGGAGTCAAAGCGGTACCGCAGCCACTCCCGAGGATCGTCAAGGTCTCCATCGTGGTTGAAATCGGCGTAAAGCTGCAGCAGCTCCGGGGCGACCTCAAGGGAGGGGCCGGTGCGGAGGCCATAACCCGCCTGAAACACTTCCATCCGGAGCAGAGACAGGAAGCGGAGGGCGTCGGAGTCGGCTTCTTCCTGCATGGTGTCGCTGAGAACGAGGCGATTCAGTTCCTGCCAGGCCGGAAGCACTGCTGCCAGCAAGATGAGTCCGGCTGTGAGCGCGATCAGGACTTCCAGCAGCGTAAAAGCCGGCCGCCTCATGGTGGCTCCGGAAGCACCCAGTACCACTGGTGATCGGCCTCCAGGGGCGCCTCGGAGACCAACTGCACCCGTAGGAGGCGAGTGGTGGGCGTTTGCCGAAGAAGTGACCACTCCATGGTGATCGGCTGCTGGAGAAAGAGGTGGTCATTTCTTCCGGAAGTCTGCCCCGTTGTGGCGACAATTGCCCGGATCTCCTGCTGCCACATCAGCAGGTTTCGGGACAGGAACTGAGCTTGCTCCGCTTTGGTCTTTTGTCCCTGCAAGTGGTCGATGCTTTGCATTGCGCTCAGAGCAGCAACACTAAAGAGCGTGATGCTCACGAGCACCTCAACCAGGGTAAAGCCGGTAATTTTCCGAGAATGCTTGCGAAAGCCCGTGGTTTTGCTAAAAATGGCGTTTCTCATTTCAAGGTAGGTAGTTCATGGGGATGATGTCCTTCTTCGAAAACAATCGGACTGTGTTACAAGGAGTCAACGATGAAATTTGAGTACCCAGGTCTAAGCGCCAGCGAGGTGCAGGAATCAAGAAGTCGACATGGCTCAAACGTCCTGACTCAGGGTCAGGTAGAGACCTTTGGGGACAAGCTCCTTGAAAACCTCAAGGACCCGATCATCATCATTTTGATTGTGGCCCTCGGGGTGACGGTGCTGCTGGCCGTTCTGGGATTTGCGCCCTGGTACGAGGGCCTGGGCATTGCCATTGCCGTGGTGCTGGCAACCCTGGTGGCCACCTGGTCAGAGTACAGCAACGAAAATGAATTTCAGCGGCTCATGGAGGAAGCCTCCAAGGTCCGGGTGAAGATCTTCCGAGGCGGGATTCTGGAAGAGATCCTCATCGACGAGGTCGTCGTGGGCGATCACATCCTGCTGCAGCCCGGGGACACGATTCCCGCTGACGGGGCGCTCATTGCCGGGAGGCTGGAGGTCAACGAGTCCGCCCTGACGGGGGAGTCCGAGCCCCTCAAGAAGGTCCCGATGGAAGGGGAGGCCTTCAATGAGGAAAAGAATGGACTGGGACGCGCGGCCCTGATTGATGATGGCGAAGGCGTCATGCGGGTGCAAGCGGTCGGTGAGCAGACCAAGTATGGCGCCAGCGTCAAGGACATTGCTCAGGCGGAAACCCGGATGTCGCCGCTGCAGGAGAAGCTTTCGGACCTCGGCACCAAGATCAGCCAGTTTGGGTACTTTGGGGCAACCTTCATTGCCCTTTCCTTCATGTTCAACCACATCTTCATTGAAGCCAACGGCTGGAGCGACTACCTGGCGACCTTTGCGACAGGCGAGATCATTCACCACGTCGTGACCGCAATTGTCCTGGCCATCATCATCATCGTGGTGGCGGTTCCGGAAGGGCTGCCGATGATGATTGCGGTGGTGCTGGCGCTGAACATGCGCAAGCTCCTCCGAGCCAACGTGCTGGTCCGGAAGCTGTTGGGAATTGAAACCTCCGGAAGCCTGACCGTTCTGTTTACGGACAAGACGGGCACGCTGACTGAGGGACGCCTGCAGGTGGCCGAGATCATCACGGGGGACGCCACCCACTACAAGGACCTGTCCGAGCTGTCGGGCGCCCTGAGTCACGAGGTCGTGTTTGCGCTGCGCAACAACACCAGCGCTTCCATTGATGCGAGCAATCCGGAGCATCCGCAGATTGTCGGAGCCAACCCGACAGAAAAGGCGATGCTGCAGTTCCTCGGCACCAAGCTGGCCGAGAAGAGCGACGTGCGTCAGGTGGCCAGCATCCCCTTCAATTCGGCCTACAAGTTTTCTGCAGCTCAGGTCGAGGGAGAGCGTTCCCTGACCCTGGTCAAGGGAGCGGGTGAAGTGATCCTGGCGGGCTGTACGCATTACCTGGATGCCGACGGCAACCGGCAGCCGCTTCCCAGCCATGAGGCCCTTTTGGGGGAAATGAGTGGCCTGGCGGCGCGGGCCATGCGCCTGATCGGCCTGGCTGTGTCCGACCAACCCTTGGGCAGCGACCCGACGTTGCCACCGGAGTTGACGCTGGTGGCGCTGTTTGGCCTCCGGGATGAGATGCGCAAGGAATCTCGCCCTGCTGTGGAAAGTGCGCATGCCGCTGGCATCCAGGTGGTCATGATTACGGGAGACTCCAAGGAAACGGCTCAGGCGATCGCCCGGGAGGTGGACATCATTCGCTCAGAAGAGGAGATCGTGATGACCTCCAAGGAGCTGGGCGAGATGTCGGACGACGAGGTGAAGCGGACCCTGCCGAAACTGCGGGTGGTGGCACGCGCCCTGCCGACAGACAAGAGCCGCCTGGTCAAGCTGGCGAAGGACATGAACTGGGTCGTCGGCATGACCGGAGACGGGGTGAACGATGCGCCTGCGGTCAAGAACGCAGACGTCGGCTTTGCGATGGGGTCCGGAACCGACCTGACCAAGGAGTCGGGGCACATCGTGATTCTGGACAACAACTTCCTGTCTCTGACCAATGCGGTTCTCTACGGACGGACCCTGCTGAAGTCGATCCGGAAGTTCCTGGTGTTCCAGCTTTCAGTGAACGTCGCTGCGATCCTGGTCGCATTCCTGGGGCCGTTCTTTGGAACCGATTTGCCGCTGACCATGACCCAGCTGCTCTGGATCAACATTGTCATGGACACCCTGGCCGCGTTTGCCTTCTCAGGGGAGGCCGCCTTGCAGCGGTACATGAAGGAAAAACCCATTCCGAAGAATGCTCCTCTGATTACAGGAGACATGTGGTCGGCGATCCTGGTCAACGGCTTTGCGGTCGCCACCCTGAGCCTGCTGTTCCTGACCCAGGACTGGATCATCAACCTCTTCCCGTGTGAAGTGGACGGCGTTTCGCGCTGCCCAACCAATGCGAAGGGAGAGACGATCCAGCTGGTGCACCTGACGGCCTTCTTTGGGTTCTTCGTCTTCATCAACAACTTCAACAAGTTCAACTCCCGGACCGATGGGATCAACCTCTTTGAGCACCTCCGGGACAACAAGAACTTCATGGAGGTGGTGGCGCTGATCTTCATTCTGCAGATCACCTTCACCTACCTCGGAGGAGAGATCCTGCGAACCGTGGGGCTGAACCTGATGGAGTGGGTGTACATCCTGCTCTTTGCCATCATCATCGTTCCCATTGATTTGCTCCGCAAATTCATTCGGAATGCCTTCTTCGACAACCCGGTGGTCGAATAAAGCCTGTGGCGGGTTCCGGAATTCCGGAGCCCGCATTTAATTCCTTGACAAACCAACGCAGTCGTGGAATTTTAAGGTTTAGGATTTACCTGCCACAAAGCACACCCCTGCTTTACCTTAAGGCACCCTCTACCCCCTGACAGCAAACAAGCAAGGCGTCGAGCCAACTGTCACAGCGTTTCCGTTTTCGATCAACTTCGATTTCTGTTTTCCCCTTTCCATCACGATCCTGCCGGCTCAACGCCAGCTCACCAACCCGAACCCCAACGTCGAATGAAGGCACAAGCAGCGACCTCCCGCAGATCCTCCTCCCGCAACCGCGATACCAATACGGAAATGCCAGCCAAAGATTCTCCCGATACCCTGAATCTTGTAGAACTTAAGAAAAAAGACATCACCGCGCTCATTAAAGTTGCTCGCGAGTACGACATTGAGAACGCGAACAGCATGCGGGTGCAGGATCTGATTTTTGAGCTGCTGCAAGCCCAAACCAAACAGAACGGCTCCATCTATGCCTCTGGCGTTTTGGAAACCCTTCCCGATGGGTTTGGATTCCTCCGGGCTCCGGATTACAACTACCTGCCTGGGCCTGACGACATTTACGTCTCTCCCTCGCAAATCCGTCGCTTTAATCTCCGCACCGGCGACACCATTTCAGGCCTGATCCGTCCGCCGAAGGAAAGCGAGCGCTACTATGCGCTGCTCAAGGTGGAATCGGTCAACTTCCAACCGCCGGAAGTGGCGTTTGACAAGATCCTCTTTGACAACCTGACCCCGCTTTATCCGCAGGAACGCATCCGGCTGGAGCGCGGTGAGTCGGACCTGACGACCCGGATCATTGACCTGGCGACTCCGATTGGCAAGGGGCAACGGGGCCTGATTGTGGCACCACCCCGGACGGGTAAGACGATGATCCTGCAGTCCATTGCCAACAGCATCACGGCCAACCACCCCGAGGTGGACCTGATCGTGTTGCTGATTGACGAGCGTCCGGAAGAGGTGACCGACATGCAGCGCTCGGTTCGAGGCGAGGTGGTCAGCTCCACCTTTGACGAGCCGGCCACCCGGCACGTCCAGGTCTCGGAGATGGTGCTGGAGAAGGCCAAGCGCCTGGTGGAGCATCAGCGGGACGTGGTGATTCTGCTGGACTCCATCACCCGTCTGGCTCGCGCCTACAACTCGGTGGTCCCGCCAAGCGGCAAGATCCTCTCGGGTGGGGTGGATTCCAACGCCCTGCACAAGCCGAAGCGCTTCTTTGGCGCTGCCCGGAACGTGGAGGAAGGGGGCTCTTTGACGATCATTGCCACGGCTCTGATTGATACCGGAAGCCGAATGGACGAAGTCATCTTTGAAGAGTTCAAGGGAACCGGTAATATGGAACTGGTCCTGGACCGCAAGCTGGTCGAGAAACGCATCTTCCCGTCAATCGACATCAACAAGTCCGGAACCCGGAAGGAAGAACTGCTCATTGAAAAGGGCGATCTGGACCGCATTTGGGTCCTCCGCAAGGTGCTCGCTCAGCTCAATGTGGTCGAGGCCATGGAGTTCCTCACCGACAAGGTGGCGCGCTTCAAGAGCAACTCGGAATTTTTGAACATGATGGACAAGTAACCCTAACCAGCTAAAGGACTGAGGAGACTGAAATGAAAGAAGGCATTCATCCGGCTTACGTGGCGACGGAGTTTCGCTGTGCCTGTGGGACCACCTGGAATGCAGAGTCCACTCTTGGTGGCGTGCAAACCGTGGAGATCTGCTCTGGCTGCCACCCGTTCTTCACGGGGCAGGCGCAGCGGGTCGTGGACACGGCAGGGCGCATTGAGAAGTTCAAACGCCGCTACCAGCGCGCCTAATGAGAGACAAGCTTGCGGGCATCAGTGAGCGTTACGATCGGCTGACTGAACAACTCGGAGACCCCGAGGTTCTGGCTGATCAGGAACACTACCAAAAGCTGACCCGTGAGCATGCCGAATTGGAGGAGATCACCCTGCCCTACCGGGAACTCCTCCAAGTGGAAGCCCAGCTTCAGGATGCCAAACGTTTGGCATCCGACACCAAGGAAGACCCCGAACTTCGCGAGTTGGCGCAGGCCGAACTCGAGGAACTCGCCCCCCGACTGGAGGAACTGGAACAGCAAGTTTCCCTCCTGCTCATCCCCAAGCATCCTGACGACAGCCGCGACATCATCCTGGAGATCCGTGCAGGCACTGGCGGAGACGAAGCCGCCCTGTTTGCCCGAGACCTCTTCCGGATGTACGCCCGGTATGCCGAGACCCAACGCTGGAAGTTCAACATCCTTGATGAGAGCCTCACGGACATTGGAGGGTACAAGGAGGTGACGGTTTCAGTGGAAGGCAAGAACGTTTACAGCCGCCTCAAGTTTGAAGGAGGCGTGCATCGCGTTCAGCGGGTTCCGAAAACCGAAACCCAGGGACGCATTCACACCTCAGCTGCCACGGTTGCCGTGATGCCGGAGGCGGAAGATGTGGAGATTGACATCAACCCTGCCGACCTGCGCGTGGACGTCTACCGCTCCAGCGGCGCGGGTGGCCAGCACGTCAATACCACCGACTCTGCCGTCCGGATCACCCACCTGCCGACAGGGATTGTGGTGACCTGCCAAAATGAGAAGTCCCAGCACAAGAACCGCAGCCATGCGATGAAGGTCCTCCGGGCCCGACTGTATGAGGAGCACATGGCCTCTCAGCATGAAGCGGCCACCGAGCAGCGCCGCAGCATGGTCGGCTCTGGCGATCGCAGCGAGCGCATCCGGACTTACAACTTCCCCCAGGGGCGTCTGACCGATCACCGCATTGGCCTCACGCTCTACCGCCTGGAAGAAATCCTGCTTGGAGACCTGGACTCCGTCATTGAACCGCTGCTGCAGCACCATCAGGCGGAGTTGCTGAAGGCCTCATGATCCTTTACGCCCTCCCCATCAGCAACTACTGCAGCAAGGTCCGGATCGTCCTGCGCTACAAGGGCATCCCGCACGAGGTGGTGCCCCCTCCAGACGGCTACGGCTCGGACGCCTACAAGCAAGCGGTCCCCTCCGGAAAGATCCCGGGGCTGGTGGACGGAACCCTGGCCCTTTCGGAGTCGGAAACCATCAATGAGTACCTCGAGGAACGGTTTCCGGAGCCCGCCCTGCTTCCGGAAGACGTGGCGCAGCGAGCACGGGTTCGGCAGCTTTCCCGGCATCATGATCTGGCGGTGGAACCCGTGATTCGGTCGCTGTTCCGGGAAGTGGCTCCTGCGACCCGAAGGCCGGAGGTGATCGATGAGAAGGCTCAGGAGCTGGACCGTCAGCTGCAACTCCTGGCGACCCTGGCCTCTCCACAGCCCTTTCTGCTGACCCCCACCCTGTCTTTGGCTGACGTGGGATACGCCCCCACGCTGCTGCTGGGCCGGCTGATGTGGCAGGCCTTTGGGCGCGAGTGGAGGCTTCCGGAGCCGCTCCAACCCTGGATGGAAGTGCTGACGGCAGTTCCGGCGGTCGCAGAGACCCTGGCGGAAGCGGAAGCCGCAACTGAGGCGTGGATCGCCAGCAAGCACACGCCCACGGCGCGTTGACGGTCTGGTCGCAGATTTGACCTTCCCCCCGATTCTTCCTACCATATTTTTTCCCTGTTTGCGGATGCAAACCCGACCCTTAACCCTCAACTTCCCCTGAGCATCCAGGTGCCGGGAAGACCGCTTTAGGCCTTTGGAGGAGGCCGCTTCGGGATCCGTTTGGATCTGAACCCCCTACTACTTTTGAGAAAGCAGACGATGATGCGTAAATTCGGAAAAACGCTCCTGATTTGGGCGGCAACCGCCCTCATGGCGCTCCCGGTTTGGGGAGAATCACGACTGGACCAAATTGCCAGCGAAGGCAAGCTCCGTGTAGGAACGCCGGGTAACTGGAAGCCGATGAGCTACCGGGATCCGCAGACGAACGAATACGTCGGTTTTGACGTGGACCTGGTGAAGCTGCTGGCGCAGGACATGGGCGTGGAGATTGAGTTTGTTCCTACCGACTGGAAATCCGTGGCCATCGCGGTGGGCAGCAAGTACGACCTCTCAACGAGCGCCTCGATCAGCCCGCAGCGAGCGATGGTCGCCGGCTACACGACGCCGTACTTTGCCGTGGCGGATGTCCCGATTGTGCTGAAGAAGAACGAGGAACGCTTCCAGGATTGGGAAGACCTCAACCAGGAAGACGTGACGGTGGCGGTGACCCTGGGGACGGTTCAGGAAAAGCGAGCAGCCCTGCTGTTTCCGGATGCCAAGATCCGTAAGGTGGAAGAGCCGGCTCGTGACTGGCAGGAAGTGCTGTCCGGACGGGCTGATGCGTCCATGACGAGCAACACCGAAGCCGCCAACCTGACCGGTCAGCACCCGCAGCTGGCTGTGGTCCCGGTGATGGAAATGAAGAACCCGACTCCGATTGCGATGCTCACTCCGCGAGGAGATCAGGAGTGGATCAACTTCGTCAACCACTGGCTGCTGCTGCAGATGGAGCGCGGGACCCTTGATGAACTCAAGGAAAAGTGGGGCCTGCTCGACTAGGTTCACGGAGCCCGTGCCATCAGATCGCCCGGAGATCCGGGCGACGTCCAAGGGAATGAGAGGGGTGGTGCTTTGTGAGCGTTGTTCAGGCCATGACAGCTCGCTCCAGAAACAACAGAAAAAACGTCATTCCGGAGGTCACAGCGATCCAGATAATGGCTGCGGGTTCCATGAAAGTTAAAGAGCACGTTCTCCGGGCACCGTAGCACACGAAAAAGCCCGAATCAACCGACCCTCCGAATCGCCCTCATTGGCGCCTTTATCATAATAATATTATGTAAATTTAATTTTGAATTTCCCCACCGTACTCCCTTCCTTTTCCTCACTCAACGGACAGATCGTTTTCCACCCTTCCGCTTTCACAAGCGGCTCCGGACCCTGGCGTGAAAGAATCTTTCCTCCTCTTACTGGCTCCGGAATTTGAGATCAAATTACTGTTTTTGTTTGACTTAATTCGGTTTGCGCCTCGGCGCTGGCTCACCTTCAGGAGGGGCCAGCCAAAAATAATGACGATTTTTGTTTGACTTCAGGAAACCCCTGCGTTAATTTCGTTTCAGTTGATCTGAATATATAAACGTTATTGAATAAAAATTCAAATCAGCTCAGATTTCGTTTTGGGAGCACAGCCACCTCCGAATTGTTTCCATTCTGAATTTTTATTCAAAAAAGAATAAAAATAAGAATGCCGGACTGAGCGAGGAACTCCAGTTTGGGGGGAGGCCTCACGTCTCGTCAGCGAGGCGACGGTCGGGTCGGGGAGGTGGTACTAGAGACAGCGTTTAGGCATCCGGGGCAAACGCGGAGTTGCCCTTATTTTTCAAAAGAGAGCCCAGGGTCAAGCGCCTTGGAGCCTTGAAGCGGGAGGAACGTGGAGCAACAGACTCAGCGGAGCGGACAGAGCTCCGTCATGCCGATTATATCAATGATAGGAGGCGCCGGCCCCTTTCTCGGGCTCATCGGCCTGTGTGTCTTCCTGACCTTTGCGACGGATTCCTTTCTCTCCATCCGCAACTTCCTCAACATTCTGGATCAGATCACCGTGTTAGGGGTGATGGCGGTGGGGATGACGTTTGTGATCCTGATTGCCGGGATCGACCTGGCAGTGGGTTCGGTGCTGGCGCTCTCGATGATGGTGCTGGGGTACCTGAACGTTGAGATGGGGGTTGACCTGGGCTGGGCGATTGTCCTGGCGCTGGTGGCCTCGGCGCTTTCCGGGCTGACTTCCGGGGTGCTGATCACCCGCTTCAACGTGCCGCCCTTCATTGCCACGCTGGCGATGATGTCGATTGCCCGCGGACTCGCCAACATGATCACGAACGGTCAGCAGATCATTGGCTTTCCGCCCTGGTTCAACATGTCCGCAATCATTCGCTACGGTGGGTTCCTCACGATTACGGTGGCGGTGATGCTGGTGATCTTTCTGTTGGCCTTTCTGTTCCAGCGCTACCGGGCCGGTGGGCGGACGCTGTATGCGATTGGCGGAAACTCCGAGGTGGCACGCCTGGCCGGGATCAACGTCAAGCTGATCACCATCCTGGTTTACGTGTTCTCCAGCCTGCTGGCCGGAGTCGCTGGGGTGCTCATGGCGGCACGTCTGGACTCGGTTCAGCCGAGCTCCGGATTTGCGTATGAGCTGGACACGATTGCCGCAGTGGTCATTGGAGGAACGAGCCTGACGGGAGGCACCGGAGGCGTGGGGGGAACGCTGGTCGGGGTCCTCATCATTGGCGTGCTCCGGAACGGACTGAACCTGCTGGGCATCTCACCCTTCACCCAACAGGTGGTGATTGGAGCCGTGATCGTGCTCGCCGTCTCGGCGGAAAACCTGAAACGCAAGAAATAAGGGGGAGGGGCTTTGGCCTCTGCATTGTCAACTCAATCCAGAAGGAGGTAGGAAGGCATCACGCTCTGACTTGAGAAACCGGGTACCTCGCGGGGTCCGGGCAATCATCGGTAACACGTTACCTGGACAAACGATTTTCCTTCACTTAGGAGACTTCACATGAAAGTACTGAAAGCTTTATTCACTGCAGCAGCCGTTGCGGCACTGACCCTCTCTCCTCTGACCGGATTTGCACAGGAAGTCAAGAAAATTGGCTTGGCCGTTCCGAACCTGCAGGCGGACTTCTTCAACCAGATCAAGCTGGGTGTGGAAGGTTATGCCAAGGAGTTGGGCATTGAAGTGATCACCGTGGACGCGAAGAATGACACGGCCACTCAGGTGAGCCAGGTGCAGGACCTGATGACCCAGAACATTGACGCGTTCATTTACATTCCGGCAGGAGCAGCCGCGGCCGCAGTTCCGACCCGTCTGGCTCGTGCAGAAGGCATCCCGGTGATCAACGTCGACCGGTATCCGGAAGGCGCCCGTGGCGATACGTTCATTGCTGGCGAGAGCGTTGAATCCTCCTACCAGGTGTGCACCGAGATCATCAAGCGCGCCGGCGGCAGCGGGGAAATGTTCATGATCCATGGACAAAAGGGAACCACCCCGGAGATCGACCGGACGGCTGGCTGCATGCGAGCAATCAACGAAAATCCCGGCGTGAAGCTCGTCGCTGAGCAGTGGACCCAGATGTGGTCTCCGGACGAGGGCTTCTCCATCACGCAGAACCTGATTCAGGCGCATCCGAATGTCAAAATGATCTTCGGACAGGCGGATGGCATTGCCATGGGAGCGGCCAAGGCCGTGGACGTGGCCGGCATGACCGATGATGTGATCATTGGCGGTTACGATGGCGACATCGCCGCACTGGAGTACCTGGCCAAGGGCGAAGGGGCCTTTGTGGTCACCGCGACCCAGCGCACCCAGGCCATGGGACGCATTGCTGTGGACTCGGCCATTGCCGTGGCCCAGGGCAAGCCGGTCGCCGATGACCAGATCACCATTGCGCGCCTGACGACTCAGGAGCAAGCCGGTGGTTACGCCAAGAATCACCCGTAATCCCTGTTAGCCCCATGACCTCCACGGCAAAAGCACCGATTCTCGCGTTGCGAGAGGTCGGGAAAACGTATGGCCCCACAACGGTCTTACAAGGAGTGGATTTGGAGATCTACGCCGGGGAGGTTGTGGCGCTTTTAGGGGAAAATGGAGCCGGCAAGTCCACTCTCTCCGGGATCATTGCTGGCTCCATTCAGCCTTCACGCGGGAGCATGAGCTGGCTGGGCACGCCTTACCAGCCCGGGACTCCCCGAGAGGCAATGGATGCGGGAATTGGCCTGATTCACCAGGAATTGCGGCTCCTTCCCCAGCTGACCATTGCCGAAAACATCTTTGTGGGCCGGTATCCCACGAAGCGAGGACTGGTCGACCGCAAACAGATGGAAGCGGAGGCCACCGAGCAGATGCGCCGGTTGGGCCTGAAGATGCCTGCAAACCGAAAGGTGGACGGGCTTTCCACTGCCAACCAGCAGCTCATTGAAATTGCCAAGGCCCTGACGCTGAATGCAAAGCTGCTGATCCTCGATGAGCCGACTGCAGCCCTGGGGGGCGCGGAAACGACCCTCCTCTTTGAGCAGATCGACAAGCTCCGCTCCGAGGGCGTCGGGATCATCTACATCTCGCACCGGCTTGAGGAGATCAAGCGCGTTGCCGACCGCATCGTCGTTCTTCGAGACGGTGAGAAGGTCAAGGAGTTTGGTTCTGCCGACCTGCCGGTTCGGACCATCGTGGAGAGCATGGTGGGCCGGAGCCTGGAGCAGGTCTTTCCTCCACGGCCGACCCCGGGAAGGGACGTGGTTCTGGAGGTCAAGAACTTCTCTGGCGCCAATGATGCCTTCCAAAACGTCAACTTTCAGGTGCATCAGGGCGAAATCCTGGGCATTGCCGGACTGGTGGGCGCAGGGCGGACCGAGCTGGTTCGGGCCATCACCGGCGCGGATCCGATTCAATCCGGAAGCGTCTTCCTCAAGGGAAAGGAGATCACTCCCCGAAACCCGAAGATGGCCATCTCCGAGGGCATGGTGCTGGTTCCGGAAGACCGCAAGCTCCAGGGCCTGGTGCTCACCCACAGCATCGCGGAAAACATCACCTACTCGAACCTGGGGAGCATCGCCCAAAAGGGTTGGATTTTTAAGAAAAAGGCCCGCAACTTTGCTCAGGACAACATCACCCGTTTTGGGGTCAAGGGGGGGCCGGATCAGGATGCCAACGAGCTTTCCGGAGGCAACCAGCAGAAGGTGGTGCTGGCCAAGTGGCTCGCCAGCCAACCCGTTGTGGTGTTCCTCGATGAGCCCACGCGGGGAATTGACGTCGGGGCTCGCTCTTCCATTTACGAACTGATCCACGGCCTTGCGGAAAAGGGCGTGGCCGTTGTGGTGGTCAGCTCAGACCTTGAGGAAGTGCTGGGCGTGTCCAATCGGATCCTCGTCATGGCCCAGGGACGGCAGGCCGGGATTCTGGAGCAGGATCAACTCAATGACGTCTCGGTGATGGAACTGGCCACCTCATGACCTTCAGGCGCCTCCTGAAGCAGCAGGTCTCGCTCCTCATCGACCCCGTGAGCCTGAAGGGAAGGCGCTCACTGCTGGCCTGTCCCTCCAGTTGGCTCCACAATGAATGGAAGGAGGGGGGCGAGCGGTCGCCTCACCTCCGTTTTTGACCGATACCCCTATCCTTCAGGAGGAAGATGCAAAACGACTCATTGAATGCCCCCCAGCTTTTTGACCTCACCGGACGCGTGGCACTTGTCACGGGTGCCGGAAGTGGCATCGGCCAGCGCATTGCCGTGGGACTCGCCCAGTGTGGGGCCGACATCGCCTGCCTCGACCGGCGCGAAGACGACGGCCTGCAGGACACGCTGGCCCAGATTGCGGCAGCGGGACGCAAGGGCCTGGCGCTGCAGGCCGATGTGACCTCAAAGGCGATGCTGCAGGAAGCGGTTGCCCGAACCGAAGCCGAGTTGGGCGCCCTCCGGATTGCCGTGAATTCCGCCGGCATTGCCAACGCAAATCCCTGTGAAGACATGGAAGAAGACCAGTACCAGACCCTCATGGACATCAACATGAAGGGCGTCTTCTTTTCCTGTCAGGAGGAAGCCCGGGCGATGCTCCGACACGGAGCCGGAAGCATCATCAACATTGCGTCCATGTCGGGCGTGATTGTCAACCGAGGCCTGGAGCAGGTGCACTACAACTCCTCCAAGGCGGGGGTGATTCACATGACCAAGAGCATGGCCATGGAGTGGGTCCAGCGGGGCATCCGCGTCAACTCGATCAGCCCAGGTTACACGGCCACTCCCATGAACACCCGCCCGGAGATGGTCCATCAGACCAAGGAATTTGAAGCACAGACCCCAATGGGACGCATGGCTTCGGTCAACGAGATGGTGGGACCCGCCATCTTCCTGGCCAGTGATGCCTCCTCCTACTGCACCGGCGTGGATCTGCTGGTGGATGGGGGCTTCTGCTGCTGGTAAGGATCCTCATTAATTTTCTTTCCCAAGAGAGCACATGAACCCATTCTCTTTGTCCGTTCCGGAGCTGGAACGAAAGGCGAGAGCGGTTCGTCGGCGCATCATCAACCTGAACGCGAACAGTCCAGCAGGAGGACACACCGGGGCCGATCTGTCCCAGGTGGAGGTCCTGACGGCTCTTTACTTTCGCCTGCTGGATTGTGCGCCTGATCGCCTGAACGATCCGGACCGAGACATTTACATTCAGTCGAAGGGCCACGGCGTGGGCGGTTACTACTGTGTGCTGGCTGAGGCCGGCTACTTCCCGGAGGCGTGGCTCGAGACGTACCAGCACAGCGACTCCAAACTGCCCGGACACCCGGTCCGCCAGAAGACCCCAGGCATTGAGCTGAACACCGGCGCGCTCGGGCACGGCCTGCCTGTGGCCGTGGGACTCGCCCTGGCCGCCAAGCGCAGCAACAGCCCCCGGAAGGTGTATGCCCTCACAGGAGACGGCGAGCTGGCGGAAGGCAGCAACTGGGAAGCGGCGCTGGTGGCCGCGCACTATCAGCTCGACAACCTGGTCATCATCAATGACCGGAACCAGCTGCAACTCGCCGGACCCACCCGGGAGATCATGAACACCGATCCACTTCCTGACAAGTGGCGGGCCTTTGGTTTGGAGGTCTCCGAGTGTTCCGGCAACGACATGCACTCCGTGGTGCAGACGCTGGAGCGGTTGACCCGTAACGGGAAGCCCAATGTGGTGGTGTCGACCACCAGGAAAGGAGCGGGCATTTCATTCATTGAGGGACGTCCGGAGTGGCACCACCGGGTTCCGAAAGGCGAGGAAGTCACTTTGGCCCTGGAGGAGTTGAAAGATGAGTAACCGAGAGCACTTAGCCAATGTGATGGTCCAATGCTTCATTGAGGCCGTGGAAGAGGGCTTGGACCTCTGGCCGGTGGTGGCGGACTCCACGTCAACCTCCAAGATCAAACCCTTTCTGGAACGGTTTCCTGACCGCCTCATCAACGTTGGCATTGCCGAGCAGGTGATGGTCGGAACCGCGGCTGGCTTGGCCCTGGGCGGGAAAATTGCGTGTACCTGCAACGCCGCGCCGTTTCTGGTCTCACGGGCCAATGAGCAGGTCAAGATTGACGTCTGTTACAACAATACCAACGTGAAGCTCTTTGGCCTCAACGCCGGAGCCAGCTATGGCCCCCTCGCCAGCACGCACCACAGCATTGATGACATTGCGGTGATGCGAGGGTTTGGCAACATTGAAATCTATGCGCCGTCTTGCCCCCGGGAAGCGCGGCAGCTCATCGCCTACGCGCTGCGCTCCAGTGCGCCCACGTACATCCGGATGGACGGCAAACCGCTGCCTGTGCTGCATCCGGAAGCGTATCAGTTCCAGCCCGGCAAGGTGGATGTGCTCCGCGAGGGGAAGGACGTGGTGCTGGTGGGGCTGGGCTCCACGGTTCATGAGACGGTTGAGGCTGCGGCGCTGCTTGCCGAAAAGGGGCACCCTCCGGGTGTGCTGAGCCTTTCCTCCATTCGGCCGTGTGACCGAGACGCGCTGGCGGCTCAGCTTCAGAAGTACGCCCGGGTGATTTCCGTTGAAGAGCACAACGTCAATGGAGGTGCCGGAAGCCTGGTGGCGGAGGTGATTGCCGAGTATGGCCTCTCGACGACGTTGAAGCGCCTGGGCATTCAAGATGGCGGATACGCCATTGCCGGAGACCGAGCCTCCACGCGACGGCATCACCAGATTGACGCTCAGGGCATTGCGGAGGTCGCCGAGTCCCTGCTGGTCCCTGCGTAATCGGACGTCCCGGACGCCCCCATGTTTACCGGCCCCGTCGTGAAACCGGAGCTGTACGCGGTCTTTTTCCTCCCTACCGCCTCAGGTGCGCTTCACGTCGGGACCACCCGATTTTCGGAACGGTTACCGTTCCCCTGCCTCACGCCGAATCCCCTTGGGTTTGGCGTCACGGATGAACTGACTGCCCCTAAGTTTTGGAGAAAACCATGGACACCGCCCCCCTCCTGCTTGCCATTGATGAAGGCACCACCAACGCCAAGGCCATTTGCCTGTCTCAAGAGGGGCAGATTCTTTCCAAGGGGTCGCACGCGTTGAGCGTGTCGCACCCGCAACCGGCGTGGTCGGAGCAGGACCCTCAGGCCATTTTGCAGGGGGTGCAGCTTGCGGTGGCACAAGCACTCGAAGGCGTGGGAAACCGTCCCCTTGCCGGCATTGGTGTGAGCAACCAGCGGGAGTCGATTCTGCTCTGGGAGCGCTCCACGGGGCAGCCCGTGTCTCCGGTGGTGATCTGGCAGTGCCGTCGCTCTCTGGAGATCTGCCAGCAGCTTGCACAGTCGGAACAGGCCGCGGTGGTGCAGCACAAAACCGGACTGCCCGTGGATCCGCTCTTTCCGGCAGCCAAGGTGCAGTGGCTGCTTCAGACGATTCCCGATGCCCGGAGTCGGGCGGAAAACGGAGAGCTGTGCTGTGGCACCATTGACACCTGGCTGGTCTGGAACCTGACGGGCGGGCAGGAGTTTGTGACCGATGCCTCCAATGCCTCCCGGACGCAACTCCTCAACCTCTTTGACCAGCAGTGGGATGACGAGTTGCTGGCCATCTTCGACATTCCCCGGGTCTGCCTGCCCGAGGTCAAGCCGTCTGCGGCTCCTCGCGGGGTCACCCGAGGCTTCCCCGGGCTTCCGGATGGAATTCCGGTGCTGGCGCAGATTGGCGATTCGCATGCCTCGCTTTACGGGCAGGGCGGGTTTCTCCCGGGCATGATCAAGGCGTCTTACGGCACCGGTAGCTCGTTGATGACACCCGTCGCTCAGGTGTCCGGAGACGACTACCGGCTCGCCCGGACCATCGCCTGGAATGACGGCCAACTCACTTATGCACTGGAGGGGAACATCACCCACACGGGCGCGGGCGTGGGCTTCATGTCACGGGTGCTGGGAAAGAGCGTTGAGGAAATGGCTCGGCTCGCTGCTGAACAGGAGGGGAATGACGGGGTCTACTTTGTTCCGGCGCTTTCGGGACTCGGCGCCCCGCACTGGAAGGCGGATGCCACCGGTTTGATCACGGGCCTCACGGATCATGTGACCCCTGCAACGCTCTCACGGGCGGCCATCGAGTCAATGGCCTTTCAGGTGGCCGATGTGTTTTACCTGATGGAAGAGATGTCCGGAACCTCGCTGGACGCGGTGCTGGTGGACGGAGGCGCCACCCACAACGACTGGCTCATGCAGTTCCAGGCAAACGTTCTGCAACGCCCCCTCATCCGCAACAACACGGCTGAAGTTTCCGCCATTGGTGCCGGATACCTGGCCGGCAAGGCGCTCGGCTGGTGGCCCACACGAGACGACCTGGGGCTGCTGAAACGCTACACGCAGACCATTGAACCCTCCTTGCCTCCGGGAGCGCTTGAGGCCAGCTACGACGGCTGGAAGCAGGCGGTTGCCCGGACCCTCTTCGACGGCTAGTGCTCAGGAGGAAGGTCCGGTTTCTGAACTCGTGGCCTCGGTGCCCCCGGCCAGGGGGAGCATGGGCGCTCCCAGAGCCCGGAACTTCCTCCTCAAGCATTTTTGCAATTTTCTTGATATACTGCGCTCCCTGCACGCCTCCCTAAAGTGAGGCCTCGTTTTGGAGGAACCCTTGACGAGGAACCGGTGCCCCCGAATTTCTGGAGGCCCAGGCTTCCGGGAGGCCCCTCGTCCATTGGAACCGCCTTGATTTGAAACGTTATGATTCCTCAAAATGAGCTTCGGCTGTTGGTGAAGGTGGCAACGCTGTATTACAATGAGGGACTGAAACAAAAGGAAATTGCCCAAAAACTCGACCTCTCTCAGTCACAGGTTTCCCGCTTTCTTGGACGGTGCTTATCAGAGGGAATCGTCAAGATCAGCGTTCACCAGCCGTCCAACATCTTTGTCTCCCTTGAAGAACACATTCAGCAACGCTACGGCATCACGCAGGCCGTGATTGTGGATGTGCCAGATGATCCTCCGGTGGGAATCATTCGGTCGGCCATTGGCACTGCGGCCATGCACTACCTCCGGATGACGCTGAAGAAGGACGACCTGATTGGCATTTCTTCATGGAGTGAGACCATCCGAGCGATGCTGGAGCACATGCCTCCTTCTCCGACGCCTGCAGGAGGGGTGGTGCAGATCCTTGGGGGGGTGGGCATGAATGGCAACCTGCATGCGACCATGCTGACCTACTCGCTGGCACGCCTGCTGGGGTGCGAACCGTACCTGCTGCCTGCACACAGCGTGGAGCGCTCGGTGGAAGAGAAGGAGCGGATCCTCCAGGAACGGGAAGTCCGGAGCGTGGTGGAAAAGTTCAGCTCCATTGACATTGCCATTGTGGGCGTCGGGTCCACCGAACCGTCTTCCATGGTCCGAGATTCCGGAAACAACTACCTGCAGGAAATGGTGTCTCGCCTCAAGGAACAGGGCGCTGTGGGAGACATCTGCCTCCATTACTATGACGCACAGGGTCAAGCGATTCTGGAGGACCACGAGGACCCGGTTGTTTCCATGAGCCTGGAGCAAATCAAGCAGTGTCCTCGTGTGGTGGCTTTGGCCGGAGGGTTGGACAAGGTGGAATCAATTCGGGCCGCTTTGATCGGGGGCCTGATTGATGTCTTGGTGACCGACCGGATCACCGCCAGCGAACTGGTCTGAGCCTGGTGGTCTGGCCTGACGCGCAGATCGGCCCTTGATCGTCTGAGGCGATCTGTTAAATTGAAAAGATCTGTTCCGCCACTCCTCGTGCCGCTTCCTGCCTATGCACTCACCCCGATGATCCCTCTCGTTTTCCCTGAAAAATAACCATTTTTTGATCAGCGTCCGTGACGAACGGGTGCTTGTTGACCCCTTGCATTCGTAACGAGCGGGTACGCTTTACCCAAGAAAGTAGTGATGAATTCGTTTTTCCAAAAAATAGTATTTTTATTTGTTTTCCTGACGGTTGGTTTCGGTGCAGGAGCCTTCGCTGCCGGGGCTCCGGGACAGGTGTACCTGGAGGAGTGCAGCGCGTGTCACACCGCTTACCCTCCGGTGTTTTTGCCACAAAAATCGTGGGACCAGCTGCTGCTGCACCTGGATCATCACTTTGGCCAGAATGCGGAATTGATTGACTCGGGAACGCTCCAGAGCCTGCAGCTCTTTTTGAGCAAGAACAACTTTGACCACTCCCGGATTCGGCAACGCTACGGAAGTCGTTTTGACACACCCGGCACGCCCCTCCGGGTGACAGAAACCCGCTTCTTTCAGGCCATCCATCATGAAATTCCAGACCGGTACGTGACGCAAAACCCGAAGGTGAAGACGTTTGCTCGCTGTGCAGCCTGTCACCAGGGCGCGGATCAGGGAAACTTTGATGAGCGGGGGATCCGCATTCCCCGCTAGGAGAAGCTGCGGCAAGGCGGCGCCCGGTGGGGGCACGGAAGGAGGAGCGTGCCGACCGGGCAGAGTTGGTCAGCGTCGATCAGCTGTGAGCCGGAAGGGCGTCGAAGTAGCCCTTGATGTAAACCCAACCGGTCCAAACCGACTGGGCCGTCGCCAGCCAGAGCAGAGCGGTGCCGATTTCGTGACAGGGCAGCCAGAGGGTCTCGTAGTGGATGATGAGGAACCCGGTGGCGGTCATCTGGGAGATCGTCTTCCACTTTCCCCCGGTGTTGGCCGCAATGACAATGTTATCGGCGGCGGCAACTGCCCGCAGGCCGGTAACGGTCAACTCGCGGGCAATCAGCAAGGCCACCAGCCACGCAGAGGCCCGCCCCATGTCCACCAGCAGGATCAGGAGGCTGCCCACCAGCAGCTTGTCGGCCACCGGGTCCAGCAGCTTTCCCAGCTTGGTGGTCATGGCCTGGTGCCGGGCCAGCATGCCGTCCCACCAGTCCGTCAGGCAGGCAATGAAGAAGAGGATCCATCCGAAAAAGAGCCAGTTGGGCGACTCAGGGGCCAGCTCCATCACCAAGGCGACTGGCAGAATCAGAACAACGCGTGCGGCAGTCAGGTGGTTGGCGGTGAGCCAACGAGAGACGAAGTTGAGCATGAGAAGGATCGGAGCTTGAGTTTTTCGGCTGAAAAGTGACAATTCTCACGCATTTCGCGCAAATGTCGAGGCATTCTCTGAGCCTCGTCAAAACAAAACGCCCGCAGAATCCTTTCCCAACGGAAACCCTTCATGCGCCTCTTTCTCATCGGCTGGAGCTACCGAACCACCCCGGTTGAAGTCCGGGATCGCCTCGCATTGACAGCGGAGCAGCAGGAGCAGCTGGCCCACCAACTTCGTCAGAAACTGCAGGCCCGGGAGGTGGTGATCCTCAGCACCTGCAACCGGACCGAGGTGGTGGTGGCCGGCATGCCAGCCGAGGCTTCAGCCCTGCTGGAGGAACTGATCCGCTTCTGGGGCGTGCCGGAGCTGCAGGAAACGGCTTACACGGCGACCAACCTTCAGGCCGTGGAGCACCTCTTCCGAGTGGCGTCGAGCCTCGACTCCATGGTGCTGGGAGAGCCGCAGATCCTGGGGCAGGTCAAGGAGGCGTTCCATCGCTTTCAGGAAGCCGGCTGGACGGGACGGCTGCTCAATCCGCTCTTTGCGAAGGTGTTTGCCACGGCCAAGCGGGTCCGGAGCGAGACCACCATTGCGGGAAGTGCGGTCTCCATCAGTTACGCGGCAGTGGAACTGGCCCGCCAGATCTTTGATGACCTGACGGAGCAGACGGTGATGATCGTGGGAGCCGGCGAGATGGCCGAGTTGGCCGTCAAGCACCTGATCCGGAATGGGTGCCGTCGCCTGTTGGTGGCCAACCGGACCTTTGCAAATGCCGCCCGCCTCGCTGAAGACTACCGAGGGGCGGCCATCCGGTTTGACCAGATTGGCGAGTACCTCGCAGATGCCGACATCATCCTCACTTCCACGGGCGCCCGTGAGCCGGTCATTACCGAATCGCTGGTCCGGCAGTCCCTGAAGAAACGCAAGGGCCGCCGCATGTTCTTCATCGACATCGCGGTGCCGCGAGACGTGGCTCCAGAGGTGAACCGCCTTCCGGACGTGTACTGCTTCGACATTGACGACCTGCAGAATGTGGTCACCCAGAACCAGCAGGAACGGCAGCGGCAGGCAGAGCAGGCGGAGCAGATCGTTGAAGAAGAGGTGCGCTTGGTGGACCGCTGGTTTCAGTCCCTCTCAGCGGTTCCGGTGATCCGGTCGTTGCGAGAGAGCTACCATGAGATGGGGCAGCAGGAGCTGGAGAAGCTCCTCAAGCGCATGGGCCCGCTCTCGGAAAAGGACCAGGAGGTCCTGACGCAGGGCATGCGGAGCTTCATCAACAAACTCCTCCACACCCCCACCTTGACCCTCCGGGAACGCAGCCAGCTTGAAGAGTTCCCCGTCTATGTTGACACCGTCCGAGACCTCTTTGACCTGCACGACCTGGAGTCGGATGGGGAAAAGAAGGCTCCGGAACCCCTCTTACGCCTGATCCAAAAGCCTGCATGACTGATTGCTTGCGCATTGCCACCCGAGCGAGCCGCCTCGCCCTCTGGCAAGCAGAATGGGTTCGCGCCGGCATCCTGCAAGCGCACCCGCACCTGACCGTGGAACTGGTGACCCTCACGACCCGAGGGGACCAGATCCTTGACCGCCCCCTGGCCGCGATTGGAGGCAAGGGCCTCTTCATCAAGGAACTCGAAGACGCCCTGCTAGACGGACGGGCCGACCTGGCCGTCCATAGCATGAAAGACGTCATGGCGTTTCTCCCAGACGGCCTGGAAATTTCTCTCATCACGGAACGCGACCACCCCGGAGATGCGTGGGTGTCTCCGAATTATGCGGCACTCGACGAGCTTCCGGAGGGGGCTGTGGTGGGAACCAGCTCCCTGCGCCGCGCCGCGCAGCTCAAGCATGCGCGTCCGGACGTGGAAATCAAAACCCTGCGTGGGAACGTGGAGACCCGCCTCCGCAAGGTCCATGAGGGGGAGTATGATGCCGCTGTCCTGGCGGTTTCCGGACTGAAGCGTCTGGAGCTGGGCCATGAAATCCGCACGGTCTTGCCCCAAAGCCTGATGCTTCCTGCCATTGCTCAAGGGGCCATTGGAATTGAAACGCGTGTCGGCGATGCCGAGACCCTGCGCTGGCTGGAACACCTGGAGCACGCGGCGACCCGAGACTGTGTTCTTGCGGAACGTGAGGTGCTGGCCGTGCTGGAAGGCAACTGTCAGGTCCCACTCGCCGGCTTTGCGGAGCTGCACCAGGATCAGCTTCACCTGGAAGCCCGGGTGGGGTCTCCGGATGGCACCACCCTGCTCAAGGCCCAGGCCACGGCGCCGCGTCAGCAGGCGGTGGAACTGGGCCGGGCGGTGGCGCATCAGCTGCTGGACCAAGGCGGCGCAGCCCTCCTGCAGCAGTTTTCCGGACACGCTTGACTTGCCCCCGCCACTTTCTCTTTCCCTGAAGCCTCTCCATGTCTGAATCTCCCTGGAAAATTGCAATTGTGGGTTCTGGTCCGTCTGCCTTTTATGCGGCGCAGGAACTGCTCAAGCAGCCTGAAGGCACCCTGGCTGTGGATATGTTTGAACGCCTCCCAACGCCCTATGGCCTCGTCCGAGGCGGCGTGGCTCCGGATCACCAGAAGATCAAGTCCGTGACCAAGATTTTTGAACGGATTGCCCTCAAGCCCGGGTTCCGGTTTTTTGGAAATGTGGAGTTTGGGCAAGACGTCACGCGCGCCGATCTGCTGGAGCACTACGATGCGGTGCTCTACGCCGTGGGAAGCAGCGCCGACCGCAAGCTGGGCATTCCGGGAGAAGCGCTCTCCGGGGTGCATTCTGCCACCGAGTTTGTGGCGTGGTACAACGGGCATCCGGACTTCCGGAACCTGTCGTTCAACCTGCAGGCGAAGGCCGCGGTGGTGATCGGAGTCGGAAACGTCGCTGTGGACGTGGCCCGGATCCTTTCACACACGCCCGAGGAACTCGCCCAAACGGACATTGCCCCGTACGCCCTGGAGGCGCTGCAGCACAACGCGCTGGAAGACATCTACCTCATTGGGCGCCGAGGCCCCGTTCAGGCGGCCTTCACCCCCACCGAAGCCCGGGAGCTGGGAGAGCTGCCTCTGGTGGACACCGTGGTTGACCCGAAGGACCTGGACCTGGATGAAGCGTCTCAGGCTGAGCTGGCCACGGCCGGCCGGCAGACGGAGCAGAACCTGGAGATCCTCCGGACCCTCTCCACCCGCTCCCTGACGGGCAAGCCCAAGCGCCTGCATTTGGTCTTCTGCGCGTCTCCAACGGAGCTGCTGGGGCAGGACTCCCTGGAGACCGTCCGGCTCATCCGGAACCGGCTGGAAGCCTCCAATGGACGGACCCGGGCGGTTGCGACTGACGACTCGTTTGACCTGTCGGCCCAGTTGGTCTTCCGGGCCGTGGGGTACCGGGGCCTCCCGCTTCCGGATGTGGCATTTGACGAGCGCTCCGCGACCATTCCTCATGAAAAGGGGAGGGTCCTCAACCCGGAAAACAACCAGCGCGAGTACGTTGCCGGCTGGATCAAGCGGGGCCCCAGCGGCGTGGTGGGAACGAACAAGCCCTGTGCGGTCGAGTCGGTGCAGACGATGCTCCGAACCATCAATGAGCAGGGGTGGAGCCCGAAAGCGGCCCGAGACGTGGTGGAGCTGCTGCAGGAGCGGAACCTCTCGTTTGTCAGCTTTGACGACTGGAAGCGCATTGACGCCCATGAGGTGGCTGCAGGAGAACCACTGGGTCGCCCGCGTCTCAAATTGACTGACCCGGAGGAACTCCTTCGGGTGGCGCATGCGGCCTAGCCCATGCCCTTTTTCCTGTCCTTGCACAAGGAGCCTTCATGCGTCCGAATCGCCTCCGAGAACGGTGGGAAGCCGACCAACCGGTTTACAACGGCTGGCTCAGCATTCCCCACAGCCTTTCTGCTGAAATCATGGCCCACCAGGGCTTTGACTCCATTACGCTGGACCTGCAGCATGGGATGATCGACTACTCGGACGCTGTCCCGATGCTGGTGTCGCTCTCGACCACCGAGACGGTTCCGATGTGCCGGGTGCCCTGGAACGACCCCGGCATCCTCATGAAGATGCTGGACGCCGGATGCTACGGCATCATCTGTCCGATGATCAACTCGGTGGAGGAAGCCCAGAGGCTGGTGGCGGCCACACGTTACCCACCGCTGGGAAGCCGGAGCTACGGACCCATTCGCGCCTCCCTCTATGCGGGGAAGGACTATGGCACGCAGGCCAACACGACGGTGGTCATCCTGGCCATGATCGAAACCCGGGACGCGCTGGAGCGAGTTGAAGAGATTGTCGCTGTTCCGGGAATCGATGGGCTCTACATTGGCCCGAACGACCTGGCGCTCTCCCTGGGCCTGGAGGCGCATTTTGATTCGGAGGAGCCGCTGATGCTGGAGGCCATTGAGCGCATCCTGAAGGCGGCTCGGAGTCAGGGAAAGCAGGCGGGCATTCACTGTGGCAGTACCGCCTATGCCCGGCGCATGGTGGCCCAGGGCTTCCGGCTGGTTACCGTGGGCTCGGATGCACGCTTCATGGCCAGCGGCGCAGCGGAGACGCTCCGGGAGCTTCGAGATGGAGCCACCGGCACCGAACTGGCGTACTGAGCCAACGGGCGTTGCGACGCTTCCGAATTTCCGATACCCTAACGGTTCACCCTCAAAAGTACTTTTGCTAGAACGACCTTCTCAAATGGAGTTGAGATGCTGCGATTGAAGACATGGATGATTTCTGGAGCCCTCCTGAGCGTCCTGCTGACTGGAGTCCCCTCGCGTCCTGCCCAGGCTCAGGAACTCAAGAGTGTCTTTCAAAACACCCTCTGGGGCGGAGCCATTGGAGGCGTTGTCGGCGCCGCTTCCTGGGCGCTTCAGGATGAGGACAAGGAAGACAAGCTCTTTTCCAAGTACATGGTCCGAGGCGCTGCGATTGGTGTGCTCGGCGGCATGCTGTACGGCTTTGTGGCCAACGCCAGCAACGACCCCTTTGCTCAGGCTCCGGGACTGCTGAACGGGATCGACGGCGAATGGGCCTGGCACCCGGAAGCGCTGGTGCCCCAGACGCAGTGGACCCAAGCTGGGGCGCGCCATGAACTCACCCTCCTGCGGAGTCAATTCTGATGCGGGTTCTGATTACCGGCGGAGCCGGCTTCATTGGCAGCAACCTCGTGCACCACTGGCTCCGGGAGCATCCGGAAGACGAGGTCATCAACCTGGACGCCCTCACCTATGCCGGTAATCTGGCCAACCTGAAAAGCATTGAGTCCGCGCCCAACTACCACTTTGTGCAGGGGGATCTGCGCCAGCGGGCCAGCCTGGAGCAGGTGTTTGAGCAGCATCAGATCGAAGGCGTGGTGCACCTGGCGGCCGAGTCTCATGTGGACCGGAGCATCTCCGGACCAGCGGACTTCATTGAGACCAACGTCCAGGGAACCTTCAATCTGCTGGAAACGGCCCGGGCGTTCTGGAAGGACGACCTGGCTGCCCATCGGTTTCATCATGTCAGCACCGACGAGGTGTTTGGCTCCCTCGGTCCGGAAGGGTTCTTTGACGAAACCACACCGTATGCCCCCAACTCCCCCTACTCGGCCTCCAAAGCAGCTTCCGATCACCTCGTCCGTGCCTGGCATCACACCTATGGCATGAACGTGGTGACCACGAATTGCTCCAATAATTATGGGCCGTATCACTTTCCGGAGAAGCTGATTCCGCTGCTGATCAACAACTGCCTCGAGAAGAAACCGATCCCGGTTTATGGAGACGGCAGCAACGTGCGGGACTGGCTATTTGTGGAAGACCACTGTGCGGCGATCGACCTGGTGTTCCATCAGGGAACAGCGGGGGAGACCTATGCGATTGGGGGGCATAACGAGTGGAAGAACCTCGATATTGTGAAGCTGGTCTGCCGCCTGCTGGACCAGGAGCTGGGACGCTCCGGAGCCGAGTCTTGCCTGAATCTGATTACCTTCGTCAAGGACCGGCCCGGACACGATCAGCGCTACGCGATTGATGCGTCAAAGGTTGAGCAGGAACTGGGTTGGGCGCCTCAGCACACCTTTGAGTCCGGAATTGCCAAAACCGTCCGGTGGTACCTCGACCATCAGGACTGGGTCCGTGAAGTCACCTCCGGAGCCTACCGCGAGTACTATGCTCAGCAGTACGCCGCGTGATCACGGCTTGTAGCCACTGAAGAGCAGCACCTGGAAGATGTCTTCTCGTCCGGGCATCAGGGTTTCCGAGTGGAGCGGAATCAGCCCGGCTTCCTCGAGCATCTGGGTCAGGTTGGCTTCTGTGAAGCCGAGCCACTGGTGCCCCAGCTTTTCCTGAACCCACAGCTCCTGGTGGGCAGCAAGTTCCATGACCAGCACCCGCCCTCCCGGGCGCAGCACCCGCGCCGCCTCGCGAAACCCGCTCATGGGGTCGTGGAGGTGATGCAGGGACTGAGAAAATACCACCACATCCAGGCTCTCCGATTCCAACGTCAGGGCATTGACGTTGCACCCCAACAACTCGACATGCGGCATCTGCAGGCGCTCAACCCGCTGTCGAGTTGCGGCCAGGGCAGCGGGGTTGTAGTCCACTGCCACCACCCGCGAGGCAAACCGGGCCATTTCAATCGTCAGGGTCCCGTCTCCGCATCCGAGGTCCGCAATCTCCACTCCAGACGGCACCATTCGCTCTCCGTCAGGCATGGGAGCCATCAGCAAGGCCAGGAGCCGTGACCAGGCATACCACGACTGTCCGGGCTCCAGGAGCCGCTCGTTGAGGCCAGAGGTGCTGGGCCGGCGCTGGCGCAAGATGGTCTCGAGCCGGACCAGGTCGTTGTAGGGATCATTGAGCGTCGCCAGTTGCGTGTGGAGGTAGTCCCACAGAGTGCCCAGGTCTTCATCGAGGGCCTCCTTCTGAGCGAGCTGGTAATAGGTCCAGACGCCGTCACGCTGTTCCTGGAGTAGCCCCATCTTTCTCAAGTGACTGAGGTGCCGGGAAATTCCGGACTGGGCCATGCCGAGGATGCTGGTTAATTCGCTCACATTGAGAGGCGTTCGAGACACCAGGACAAGGATGCGAAGCCGTGTTTCTTCACCAAGGATGCGCAAGACCCGGGCAATCTTGTTCATGAATCTTTCCTGCATTGAGGTCGACTGTAACCGAACGAGCATACCGCACTTCCCGGTGAACACAATAGACGGATTCACCGGTGACGGACGCGCAGAGGCACCGTGCTGCTGATCAGCAGCCTCTTGCTGGGGGCGGTATTGGGAAGTGTGCTGGGAAGCTTTGCGCAGGCGACCGCTGAGCGCTGGCGCTTGCAGTGGTTTTGCCCCCAGGAGAAGCAGCGCCTGCTGGAGCATCCGGAGACACCAGAGGTGTTACGTGTGGCGCTGGCGGCAGGGAAGCTGTCGCCATGGCACCCGGCGCGTTCCTTCTGCTTTGCCTGCGGGGCAACGATTCGGTGGCACGAGAACCTGCCCCTGTGGAGTGCGTGGCGGCAACGGTTCCGGTGTCGCCACTGTGGCGCGTCCTTTTCCCGGAAGACCCTCTGGGTGGAGGGGCTGCACCTTGTGGTGGGAGCCGGAGGCGGAGCCGTTGGCGCGCTACCGGGCGCGTGGGTGGGAAGCTTCGGCTTTTCATTTCTGTTCATTGCCGGATACTTGCTCGTAGCGGCCGCCCAGTCTCACTTTGTACGTACCCAATCACGCTCGTCTTCATGAAACGGATCGCCTTCCTCTTCCTAAAAATTGGCTTTGTTGGCGCGATCCTGTTCTACCTGGTGGAAAGTGGACGGCTGAACTTTGAGCGCCTCCTGCTGTTTCAAGAGGCTCCGGGGGTGCTGCTGCTGATGCTGGCCGTGCTGGCCCTGATGGTGGTGCCAATGACGGCGATGCGCTGGTGGCTGCTGCTCCGGGCGATTGGCCTGCAGGTGCCGCCCCTGCGGACGTTTTTGCTGACGTGGATCGGGAACTTCTTCAACACTACCCTCCCCGGCGCGGTGACCGGAGATGTGGTCAAGGGGTACTACATCATCCGCTCACAGCAGGAAGAGGGCCGGACTCGTGCCTTCATGACCCTCCTGATTGATCGATTCGTGGGGCTGTTTGGGCTGATCTTCATGGCATTTGGCGCCCTGGTGGCGAACCTGAACCTGATCCTGGCGCGGCAATCGCTGCATTCGTTGGCCTGGCTGATCACCGGGCTGTTTGGAGGAACCCTGGTGTTTTATGCGATTGCGCTCTTTCCCTTTCGGGAGGGCCGGGATCCGTTTGTGCGCCTCCTGCAGCGGCTTCCCGGAAGCGCCTTCACGCTCAAGGTGTACCACGCCTTCAAGAGCTACCAGTACCGCAAGCCGACCCTGCTGGCGACGTTGCTCCTGGCCATTGCGATTCATTCCCTGATTGCCCTGCTGTTCTTCCAGGCCGCTCAGCTGCTGGGCATTGGTGGGCTGGATCTGGCGACCCAGTTCTTCATCATGCCCATCGGCCTGATCACGGTGTCCCTTCCGATTGCGCCCGGAGGCGTGGGAGTGGGGCATGCGGCATTTGAATCGCTCTACCACCTGGTCGGCCTCAACGGAGGCGCCGATGTCTTCAACCTCTTCATTGTGGTGCAGCTCGGTGTGTACCTGCTGGGCGGGATTCCCTACTTCCTGTATGGACAGAGCTACCGGGTGCCTGAGCAGGAAGACTCGTCTGAAACCACCTGAGCCCGCGTCCTTACCTTCGGAGAACCCATGCCTCAGCGCCAACTACCGGCCAAAAAGCACATTGCCCTGATTGCCCATGATTCCAAAAAACCGGAGCTGCTGAGTTGGGTCTCGCAGCATCGTTCGCAACTGGAGCAGCACCACCTCTGTGCCACGGGAACCACCGGCAAGCTCATTGAGAAGCAGCTGAGCCTGCCCGTGTTTCGTTTTCAGAGTGGCCCCCTGGGAGGCGATCAGCAGATTGGCGCGGCCATCACAGAGGGGCAGATCGACATGGTCGTGTTCTTCTGGGATCCGCTGGAGGCGCAGCCGCATGATCCGGACGTCAAGGCGCTGCTGCGGCTGGCGGCGGTTTGGAACATCCCCCTGGCCTGCAACAGCGTCACAGCCGACTTCCTCATCCACTCCGAGCTTTTCAACCAGGAGCTGATGCGCGAGGTTCCGGACTTCACATCCTACCTGGAACGGCTCTAGCCCTGAGCAGGAGGCTGGAGAGGAACCTGAATCCGGAAGGTGGTGCCCTGGCCGACTTCTGATTCGCAGGTGAGGGTGCCCCCGAGGTTCTTGACGATGCCCTGGCAGATGGAAAGGCCCAGTCCGGTGCCCTGGCCCACCGGTTTGGTGGTGTAAAAAGCCGTGAAGATGTGAGCGCGGATGGCTTCCGGAATTCCGGGACCGTTGTCACGGACCTGCAACTCCAGCAGCGGCGGGTCGGTTTTCAGAAGCTGAGCGGAGAGCGTAATGGCTCCACCTCCGCTTTCTCCCAGCGCATCTCGCGCATTCCCCAGCAGGTTCAACAGCACCTGCTCCAGGCGTCCGGGGTTGCCCTGCAGCTCGGGAAGGTCGTCGGGAATCTCCAGCTCCAGAGCAATGCTGGCGCGGTGGAGGGAGTGCCGGAGCAGGAGCAGAGCGCCCTCAATGGGCTGCCGAAGCGAGTAGGCCTGCGTGCCTCCGGAATCGGAGCGTCCGAAGCTGCGCAGGTGGTGGACAATGTCTGAAATGCGCTCCGCCTGCTGCAGTCCCTGCTGGAGGCTTTCGCGAAACTCGTGCTCCTCCGGCATCTTCCCACGCTGCAGACGCAGGGACCAGAGGTCCATCACCCCCCGGAGGTAGGCCATCGGGTTGTTGATCTCATGGGCAATGCTGGCAGAGGTTTCCCCCAGCATGGCCAGTTTCGACTGCTCCATCATCTTCAGCTCATCCTCGCGCCGGGCTTCAGCGAGCTGCTTCTGCAACTCGGCCTCCTGGCGCCTCTCATACTCCCGCTTCAGACGGTTCTGGTTCTCATGTCGCTCAATTTCCAGAAACCAGATGATCGCGATCACCGTCAGCATGTAGATGAGGGGCAATTGCTCAACGCCGGTCTCCACCCCCTTCACCAGGGTGACCGGAATTTCTCCCCATGTGGCTTCATAGATCTGAAACCCATAGGTCACCCCTGCCATTGAAAACACCGCCACCAGCCCCCAACCGACTCCCAACGCCAGGGACATCATGAGCGGAAAGGTGATCAGGCGTTCCGGAATGGGCTCTCCGCCGATGCGCCAGGAGTGCAGCGCATAGGTCACCAGGGGAATGAAAAACATCACCCACCCCAAAAGGTACTGCCCGTGCCGCGTCTTCCGGACGCTGATCAGGCTAACGAGGTAGAGGCCCGCGAAGAACAGGGTCGCAACCGATCCTGGTGTGAAGTATCCCACCTGAGAGGCCAGGATGCTGGCGATGGCCACATACACCACCACCATCCCCAGGCTCATGACCAGCTGGACCCGGATGCGGCGTTGCCGTTCTCGGTCGTGTTGCGAAAAATCAGGGGGCAGGAAGAAGTTAACGGTTCCCCAAAAGCGGGAGGGAAGGCGTCCAGTGTAAACCATGATCAAGTGCTGAAAATGCGTTCAGGTGGGCAAGCCCGAGCGTCTGGATGATTCAGAATGAAGCCGCTTGGCCGCTTCGACCGTATTGGCCAGGAGCAGGGTCACGGTAAGGGGACCCACTCCACCAGGAACGGGGGTCAGGAGCGAGGCGAGGGGCTCGACCTCTGCAAAAACGACATCTCCGGCGAGCCGGTACCCTTTGGGCTGAGTGGGGTCGTCCAGGTACGTCAGCCCCACGTCGATGACAACGGCTCCGGGCTGGATCATGTGGCCCCGGATCAATCCGGGAACGCCGGTGGCACTGATCAGGATTTCCGCGTTTCGGGTGTGAAGGGCCAGGTCTTGGGTGTGCGAGTGGCAGAGCGTCACGGTGGCGTGCTGGTTCGTCAGCAGGTGCGCCAGGGGACGTCCCACCAGCGCGCTGCGCCCCACGACCGTTACCCGTGCGCCCGGGAGCACCACCTCGTGGTGTTCCAAAATCTTCAGGACCCCGAGAGGGGTGCAGGGGACAAAGCGTGGGCGTCCCTGAGCGAGCAGTCCGGCATTGATGGGGTGCAGGCCATCGACGTCCTTCTCCGGAGGCAACAGGGAGAGCACCCGGTCGGTGTCCATTCCCCCTGGCAGGGGCAACTGGCAGAGGACGCCGTGGACGTCCGGAGCCGCTCCCAGCGCCTGGAGCAGGCCTTCAAGGTGGGCTTGGGGAACCGTCGCAGGGAGGTGGTGATCGACCACCTGCAGGCCCACCGATTCTGCGAGCTTGCGCTTGGAGGCCACAAAGCGAGACGATTCCGCATGCTCTCCCACCTGAACCAGGGCCAGGGTGGGGCGGACTCCTTGCTGCTGCAACTGCGCCACTTCTTCCCTGATTTCAAGGAGCAGCTTTTCCTTGATGTCTTTTCCTGAAACAATTTTAGCCATACGGTTTCGTTTTTTGGTTTTTTTCAGACCCTCTGCTAGACTTGCACTCAAAATGGTATGGGAAGGAAATGCAACAGGTAATGGAACAACTGGATGAGTGGCACCGCAAACAAGGTGCGGTTCTCAAGGAGATGGATGGCTACAACGTAATCCAGCGCTACGGTAGCAATTCCACGGAAGAAATCAACGCTTTGTTGGATGCCTGTGGCGCACGGGACCAAAAAGCCCGCTGGTTACTGGCGGTGGAGGGGCCCGATGCGGCCACTTACCTGCAGGGGCTGGTGACCCAGGATGCTGTTGCGCAGCCGCTGGGAACGGTCCAACCCGCGCTCATTTGTGAGACCAAGGGAAAAATTCAGCACCGGATTGAACTGCTCCGGGCGAGGGCATCGGAGTTCTGGATCAGCTGTGAGCCTGGAGAAGGCATGGCCGTTGGGCGACTCCTGGATCAGTTTCACATTCGCGAAGACGTCTCCTTTTCACTGAAGTCGAAGACGCATTTCCGCATCGACCTGGTGGGCCCCAGGGCTCCGGAAGTTTCTCAGGGCCTGGACGCCCCGGCCTCGTGGTTTGCTGGAACCTTCGGGACGCTGCCGCTGCAGGTGGCCGTGGTGCCGCTTGAGTCCGGAGTGTCCTTCCTGGAAGCCCTGCAGGCGCAGGCGTCCTGGACGGGAGACGAGGCCTGGGACGCGGTTCGCATTCACGAAGGCCTCCCGCGCTTTGGCGTGGAGTATGGCGCGGGACAATTTGCCCAGGAAGCCGGTTTGGGCGACCACATTTCCTACACCAAAGGATGTTACATTGGCCAGGAACCGAACGCACGCATGTATCACCGCGGGCGTCCGAACTGGCAGCTTTCCGGAGTGAAGCTTCCGCTGACCCTTCACCCGGAACTCCCCAGCCCCTTGCTTCATGAAGGGGAGGTCTGTGGCGAAGTCCGGAGCCTCTCGGTTGTGAAGGATGGGGACTTTCACCGAGGAATCGCCTGGGTCCGCCTGGCGGTCGCAGAGGCGCTCCCAAGCCTGACGCTGGCTGCTCATCCGGATGTGTCGATTCCCTCCTTCCCACTTTTGCATCGGATTGCACGTCCGTCCTGATGCCTCTGCTTCAAACAGACCATGACGACTCACACGGTTTCTCGATTCCCTGTTCCAGCACCCATTCCGATGGGCTGCTTCACTGGCCTTGCGCTTGTGGCGGTTGCGACCGCGTTTCTCTGGCTTCTCCTCTAAACAGGTGCCCTAAACAATGAGTGACGAAACTCCCCTTTCTTTTGTCAAGGACCGCCGGTTGCGCGAAAACCCAACCGAGTTGGGATCGGTCGCCTTCTCCAAGGAGTCCGATGGGCGGGACGACTCCCTGTCCTCGATGCGTGAGCACACGCAGAAGCAACTCGAGCATCTGCAGGAACAGGCCGATCTGCTGGTGCAGCAGGCCCAGCAGATTGAGGAACGCATGCACCTGGCGGAGCGCATCCACCGGGCGCGCTACAGCTTTCGGCCGGTGTTCCTCAAGCCGTACCACCTGTATGAAAATGAGAAGGGGGAGTTGACCCTGACCCTGATTGGTCCCGACGAGTGGCCTTCGGGTTGCCCGTATGGAGCCTTTCAATTGACCGTCCGGCAACTGGGTGACAGCACCTGGGAGCCGGTTGAAGACGCCCCGGAGGAGGAAGACGAAGAATGATGCTGAGCCTCAAGCACCTGTCGGTGGAGTTCCGGACCGCCAGTGGCTGGTTCCGAGCCGTCGATGACGTGAGCCTGGAAATGGAACCCGGAGAAGTGGTGGCCGTGGTGGGGGAATCCGGCTCGGGAAAAAGCGTGGCCATGCTGGCCCTGATGGGACTGCTGCCGTGGACCGCGAAGGTCACCGCAGAGGAGATGTCCTTCAACGGAACGGACCTCCGCCAGCTGTCGGCAAAGGCCCGGCGCCAGATCATTGGCAAGGACATCACCATGATCTTCCAGGAGCCCATGACCAGCCTGAACCCCTGCTTCACCGTCGGTTTTCAGATCAAGGAAGCGCTCAAGACGCACCTGGGGCTGAGTGCTGCGGAGCGACAGAAACGAGCGGTCGAGCTGCTGGGCCTCGTGGGCATTCCGAGCCCGGAAGCCCGGCTGAAGGCCTTTCCGCACCAGCTTTCCGGTGGCATGAGCCAGCGGGTGATGATCGCCATGGCCATTGCGTGTCGGCCCAAGCTGCTGATTGCCGATGAACCGACCACAGCGCTGGATGTGACCATTCAGGCGCAAATCCTGGAACTCCTCCTTGACCTGCAGCGCGAGCAGGGCATGGGCCTGGTGCTGATCACGCACGACATGGGGGTGGTGGCCGAGACGGCCCAGCGGGTGTTTGTCCAGTATGCAGGACAGCAGGTGGAGTCCCAGCCGGTCCGGAGCCTCTTTCAGAATCCACGGCACCCGTACACCGAGGCGCTGCTCAAGGCCCTTCCGGAGCGGACCGATGGCAAACGCCTGCACTCGATTCCAGGAGTGGTGCCAGGGCAACTGGACCGCCCACAGGGCTGCCTCTTTCACCCACGCTGTGCGCATGCGCAGGAGCGCTGTCGGCAGGAGTCGCCTGCGCCACACAACGGAGTCCTCTGCCACTTTCCGCTGCAGGAGGTGGCATGACGCTCGTTTTGGAAGCGGAAGACCTCCGCAAGCACTACCCCGTCCGGCAAGGGGTCTTTGAGCCACCGGCGCTGGTGAAGGCCCTGGATGGCGCCAGCTTCCGGCTGGAGTCGGGAAAGACGCTGGCCGTGGTGGGAGAGTCCGGATGCGGGAAGTCCACGCTGGCCCGCTTGGTGACGCTGATTGAAGAGCCCACGGCCGGGACGCTCAAGCTGGTCAACCAATCCGTCCAGGCTCCTGATGCCGAGACCCTCCGGATGCTGCGGCAGTCGGTGCAGATTGTCTTTCAGGATCCCTACGGCTCGCTCAATCCGCGGCAGAAGATCCGGACCATGCTGGAGGAGCCGCTGAAGATCAACACGAACCAGACCCCTGAGCAGCGTCAGGCGGCGGTGCGAGAGATGATGGAGATCGTTGGCCTCCGTCCGGAACACGCGGAGCGCTACCCGCACATGTTTTCCGGGGGACAGCGACAGCGGATCGCCATTGCCCGGGCGCTGATGCTGCGTCCGAAGGTGGTGGTGCTGGATGAGCCGGTGAGCGCCCTGGATGTCTCCATTCAGGCACAGGTGCTCAACCTGCTCACCGATTTGCAGAATGAGCTGGACCTCGCCTACCTCTTCATCAGCCACGACCTTTCCGTGGTCAAGCACATTGCCGATGAGGTGATGGTCATGTACCTCGGCCACGTGGTCGAGCAGGGCTCTGCGGAAGAGGTCTTTGAACGGCCCCGGCACCCCTACACGCAGGCGCTGCTTTCTGCCACACCGGTCGCCGATCCGGAGCGCACGCGCAACCGCATTCGCCTCTCAGGCGAGCTGCCCTCGCCGCTCAACCCACCGACCGGGTGCGCGTTTCACACCCGGTGCCCCTATGCTGAAGCCGCCTGCCGTGAAGCCGTTCCGGCGCTCCGTCCGTATCAGCAAAGCTGGGTGGCGTGTCACCGTGCCGAATCCCTTGACGCCATTCCCGCATGACGTACCAGTTTGTCCACGAGCTTTCCGATGAGGCGGTCGCTGCCGAGGTGCAACGGCAGCCCCTGCTGCTGGCGCAGGTCCTCAAGCTGCTGGCGACCGCATCAGAGCGCTGGCCTGAGCTGCTCAAGCTGGATGCGGTGCTGGTGACCAAGCTGTACATGGATTTTTGTGTCCGGGAACTCCGGACCACGACTTTTGACGCCTGTCTGGAGGCTCCCGAGTGTCCGGACCTGGAAGAAACCCTGCAGGGCATGGAGGAAGAACTGCAGCGTCAACACGCCGGAGGCGCGTGGTGGGACGCTTACTAAACTGACAAAAATCCCACTTTTCCTGCCATTTTTGACCCTCCAGAAATTTTTTCTGCGAGTTCTGATTTCTTTGAAAACACTTTCTGAACCCCCTCCGTTATCATCCCCCCCTAGTCCTAACAGAAGGCATCCCCTTCTCAAATAGACGAGGCTGTCTCGCGACCGAATGTCTGACCCAACGCCTGCATCATGATCCGAATTTCGGAAGTTTCCAAATCCTTCGGAAGTCTTCAAGTCCTCAATAACCTCAGCTTTGACGTCAAGGCGGGAGAGAAGCTGGCGTTGATTGGTCCCAGTGGTTCCGGAAAAACGACCATCCTCCGCATTCTGATGACACTGGAGAGCATTGACTCTGGAGTGATCATGGTGGAAGACGAGCCCCTCTGGCACATGCCGGGCGCTGGCGGACAGCTGGTTCCCGCCAGCGAAGCCCACCTGCACCACATGCGGTCCAAGATCGGAATGGTGTTTCAGCTCTTCAACCTCTTCCCGCACATGACCGTGCTCCGGAACATCACGGCTGCTCCGATGCTGACGCAGGGCGTGCCGCAGGCGGAGGCGGAGCAAAAGGCCCGCGAGCTGCTGGAGCTGGTGGGGCTCGCTGACAAGGCGGACGCCAAGCCGGCTCAGCTTTCCGGAGGACAGAAGCAACGGGTGGCCATTGCCCGAGCCCTTGCTCTGCGTCCGAAGATCATGCTCTTTGACGAAGTGACCTCTGCACTGGATCCGGAGTTGGTGGAGGAGGTGCTGAACGTCCTGCGCCGGTTGGGCGAGGAAACCGACATGACCATGCTGCTGGTCACTCACGAGATGCAGTTTGCCCGAGACTTTGCCGACCGCGTCCTCTTCTTTGATGGAGGACGGATTGTGGAGCAAGGGCCTCCGGAGAAAATCTTTTCTGATCCCCAAGAAGAGCGCACCCAAGCGTTCTTGAAAAAAGTCATTGCCGCCGGACTTGCCGTCTGAGCGCAGTGGCGCCTGTCAATCCTGAAGACAATGGAGACTCATGAAGACTCTGAAAAAAATCAGTCACGCCTTCTTTCGTGCCTCAGTGGCGGCCCTGCTGGTCGGAAGCCTGACCAGCGTGTTCTCGGCCAACCCGGTGCAGGCCGACACCCTGGAGCGCCTTCGTGAGCAGGGATTCGTCCGCATCGCGATTGCAAATGAGCCCCCGTGGACGGCGGTGAACTCGGACGGAACCGTTTCGGGCGCAGCTCCGGAAGTGGCCCGAGCGGTCATGAAGCGCCTCGGCGTTTCCGACCTGAGCGCCAGCATCTCGGAGTACGGCGCCATGATTCCGGGACTCCAGGCCCGTCGCTTTGACCTGGTCACCGCCGGGCTGTTCATCAAGCCGGAGCGCTGTGCAGCCGTGATCTTCTCGGAGCCAGACCTGTGTGACGGGGAGGCGTTTGCGGTGAAGAAGGGCAACCCGCTCAGCATCAAGAGCTACGAAGACCTCGCCAACCACAGCTCCGTCAAGGTGGGCGCCCCTGGTGGCGGAACCGAGGAGCGCATGGCGCTCGAAGCCGGGGTGCCGCGCAACCGCGTGATCGTGGTCCCGGATGCCCAGTCTGGCATCAACATGCTCCAAGACGGGCGGATTGACGTGTACGCGCTGCCGTTCCTGTCCATTTCGGACCTGCTGGAGAAGGCCAACGATCCGAACCTCGAGATGGTGGCTCCGCTGCCCAACACGCCGATCTACTGCGCGGGTGCCGCGTTCAACAAGAACGACACCGCCTTCCGTGACGCCTACAACAAGGAGTTGGCCGCACTGAAAGCCAGTGGGGAGTTCGACAAGATTGTTGAGCCGTTCGGCTTCAATGCGCAACTGGCCAAGATGCAGACGATGGACAATCTCTGCTCCGGCAAAAACTAAGGCCTCTGGGCGTCTCTGAGAGGCGCCCACGGGTTGTTCCGGAACCTCAATGAACTCTTCAAGCTACCTCGGATTGATCCTTCAGGGCGCTCTGACCACCGTCCAGCTGACGGTGGCAGGATGCCTGCTGGCGCTGATGATGGCCTTTGTGGCCGGACTGGCGCGCCTGTCGCCTCTGGGCCTCTTCCGGGGGTTGGCCACGATGTACATTGAGTTCTTCCGGGGCACGTCCATCTTCGTCCAGCTGTTCTGGGCGTACTTTGTGTTGCCCCTGATCGGGTTGCCGCTGAGTCCGTTTTTTGCCGGAGTGCTGGCGCTGGGACTGAACGTCGGAGCCTACGGTGCCGAGGTGGTCCGGGGGGCGATTCTGACCATTCCGAAGGAGCAGCATGAGGCCTGTGTGGCCCTCAACCTGAGTCGCTGGCAGAAGATGCGTTACGTGATTCTGCCTCAGGCCACCTTGCTCATGCTTCCCACCTTTGGCAACAATGCCATTGAGCTGCTCAAGGGCACGGCAGTGGTTTCCTTGATCTCCATTGCCGACATGACCTTTCAGGCTCAGGTGGTCCGCTCTCAAACAGGAGACACCACCTTCCCCTTCCTGACGATCCTCCTGCTGTATTTTTTGATCTCTCTGGTCATTTCTCGAAGCATCCGGGCTCTGGAGCAGCGGATGTCTCAGGGAATGGACCTGTCTCGAGTTTAGGAGCGCACAACGATGGAATGGGATTGGGCTTTTGTGCAGGAAATCCTTCCGCAGCTGCTGGAAGGGGTGGTCATCACCATTCAGGCCTCGCTGCTGGGAAGCCTCGTGGCCATGGCCCTCGGGCTGGGGCTGGCGATCCTGCGCCGCAGCCGCAGTTACGGCATCCGGACCGCCACCTGGTGGTTCCTTGAGTTTGTCCGGGGGACGCCGTTGCTGGTGCAGCTGTACTTCCTCTTTTACGTCCTCCCAGACGTGGGCATCATCCTCAGCCCGCTGGTGACCGGAGTCATTGGGCTGGGGCTGCATTACAGCGCCTACACGGCCGAGGTGTACCGAGCGGGCATTGAGAACGTCTCCCGGGGGCAGTGGGAAGCCGCCAAGGCCTGCAACTTCACCGAGCGGCAGACGTGGATTCATGTCATTTTGCCCCAAGCGGTGCCTCCGATGATTCCTGCGTTGGCCAACTACTTTGTGGCCATGTTCAAGGAAACGCCTCTGCTTTCTGCCGTGACGGTGCTGGAGCTGATGAATCAGGCCCGGAGCATTGCCAATTACACCTACCGGTACCTGGAGCCAATGACCCTGGTGGGCGCATTCTTCCTCATCATTTCGGTTCCGGCCGTCATGGCCCTGCGTCGGCTGGAACGCCGCTACTCACGCATTCCACAATAATCAACACAGGAGGAAGATGAGTCTGAATGGTGCCTTTCGGGAGTTCACGCTGGAGCCTCGACCGGTTCCCAAGCGCATCGGACTCATCGCCCTGGCGACCGATCACACCTCGGAGCGCGACTTTGCACGCCTGTGTGACCCCGACGAGGTGGGCGTGTACGTCAACCGCATCACCTACGAAAACCCGACCACGGTGGAGAACCTTCGGCAAACGGGCCCCCGCTTGACCGCCGCTGCCGAGAACCTGCTCCCCGGCGAGCCTCTGGACGTGGTGGCGTTTGGCTGCACGGCGGCATCGGTGGTGCTCGGGCACGACGGAGTCGCGGGAGCGATCCGGCAAGCCAAGCCGGAGGCTGCCTGCGTGACCCCGGTCTCCGGAGCGCTCGAGGCCTTCCGGGCCCTTGGCGTGCGACGCCTTTCCGTCCTCACCCCCTATACGGAAGCCGTGACGCGGGAGCTGATGGAGGCCTTTGAGGAAGCCGGGCTGGAGCTGCTCAACACCGCTTACCTGGATCTGGAAGACGACCGTGAGATCGCCCGGGTTTCCTACCAGACCATTGAAGAAGCCGGAGCTGCGGCGCTCCATCCGGAAGCCGAGGCGCTGTTCCTCTCCTGCACGGCGCTGCGCGCGCTCCCCTGTGTGCCACAACTGGAAGCCGCCGGAGGACGTCCGGTGGTGACCAGCAACCAGGCGGTGATCTGGGCGTGCCTGCGTGCCTGCGGACTCAACCACGCGTTGCCGTATGGCCAACTCTTCAACCTCCCGCACCCCACTTTTTCGGCATGATTGAGCCTCATGACCTGCAGGCGGCTCGAACCCGCCTGACGTCGTTTGTTCAAAAGACGCCCCTCTGCGAGTCCCCCACGCTTCAGCAGCAGGCGGGGGTTCCGGTCTTTCTCAAGCTGGAGCACCTGCAGACGACCGGGAGCTTCAAGCTGCGGGGCGCCACCAACGCCGTCCGGTCCCTTTCAGACGCACAGAAGGAAGCCGGAGTCGTCGGGGTCTCAACGGGAAACCATGGGCGCGGATTGGCGTATGCGGCCCGGCAGGCCGGAGTCCGTTGCGTGATCTGCATGTCCGAGTTGGTTCCTGCCAACAAGGTGGAAGGCATCCGGGCGCAGGGCGCAGAGATCCGCATCATCGGGCGCTCACAGGATGAAGCTCAGGAAGAAGCCGACCGACTCGCTGACGCAGGCATGACGATGCTTCCGCCGTTCGATCATCCGGATGTGATTGCCGGGCAGGGCACGCTGGGACTGGAACTGCTGGAGCAGCTTCCGGATCTGCAGACCGTGCTGGTGCCCCTCTCCGGAGGCGGGCTCATTTCGGGAGTGGCCCTGGCCCTGAAGCACCACAACCCGCAGATTCGTGTGATGGGCATCTCCATGGAACGTGGCGCGGCAATGATTGCGTCTCAGCACGCGGGCCACCCTGTTCAGGTGGAAGAGTTGCCGACTCTGGCAGATTCGCTGGGAGGCGGCATTGGCCTGAACAACCGCCACACGTTTGAGATGGTCCGGGACCTGGTGGACGAGCTGGTGCTGGTCAACGAGGTCGAAATTGCGGAGGCCATCCGCCATGCGTACTGGTCCGAACGTCAGGTCATTGAAGGCTCCGGAAGCGTGGGCATTGCGGCGGTACTCGCGAACAAGGTGACGCTGCAGGGCCCCAGCGTGCTGCTCCTCAGCGGTGGTAACATTGACATGAACCTGCACAAGCAGATCATTGACGGCGTCAACGTTGACGTCTCCCAACCGGACACGAAGGAACGCTGATGCCTCAGATTACCATTCTCAATGAACAGGAACTCCGGGCCGTCCTGGCCCTGGATGCCGACGCCGTGACGTGTGTGGAAGAGGCCTTTCGCCTGCTGGAAACCCGAGAGGTGGTGATGCCGCCGATCCTCAGCTTTCACATTCCGGATCACAACGGAGAGGTGGACGTCAAGACCGCGTATGTGCCAGGGATTCCTTCATTTGCCATCAAGATGAGCCCCGGCTTCTTCGACAACCCGCAGAAGGGCCTGCCGAGTCTGAATGGGCTGATGGTCGTGTTTGCTGCCGAAACGGGACTCGTGGAAGCGGTGCTGCTGGACAACGGCTTCCTCACCGATTTGCGGACAGCAGCAGCAGGAGCCGTGGCCGCCAAGTGGCTCGCTCGTCCAGATGCCTCTGTGGCCGGAATCATCGGCACCGGAGTGCAGGCGCGCTTGCAGCTTCAGGCCCTGACGCTGGTCCGGGACCTCAAGGAAGCCTGGGTGTGGGGACGGAATCTGGAGCGTGCGGCACAGTTTGCCGAGGTGGCTTCCGAAACACTCGGCTTTCCGGTGCAGGCCCTGGCGCGAGTGGAAGAGGTGGTGGAACGCAGCGACCTCGTGGTCACCACCACCCCGGCGACCGAACCCCTGCTGGAAGGCGCGTGGCTGCGTCCGGGCCAGCATGTCACCGCCATGGGCTCTGATGCGCCTTACAAAACCGAGCTGGCCCCCAGTGTGCTGCAGCGCGCCGATCAGTACATCTGCGACCGACTGGCCCAGTGCCGGCGGCAGGGAGAGCTGCGTCCTGCCATCGCAGCCGGAGTCTTCACCGCTGAGCAGACCTTCCCGGAACTTGGCGCTGTGATTGCTGGGGCGCATCCGGGGCGGACCTCTGCCAATGAGGTGACCGTGTGCGACCTCACTGGCACAGGAGTACAGGATACCGCCATTGCGACACTTGCGGTTCAGCGGGCCACTGCGGTGGGTTCCGGAACCGTCTTTTCCAACCCCTCTGCCTGAGCAGAGGCTTCTCGTTTTTGATCCTTGCGAGGATTCATGAATCCGAATCTGTTGTTTACTCGAGACGAGTATCAGGAGCGACTGGCGAAGGTCCGGCGTTCCATGGAGGCCCAGGGACTGGATGTGCTCATCGTCAGCGATCCGTCCAACATGGCATGGCTGACCGGCTACGATGGCTGGTCCTTTTATGTGCATCAGTGTGTGGTGGTGACGCTTCAGGACGACCCGTTCTGGTATGGGCGCAAGCAGGATGGCGCGGGCGCCCAACGCACGACGTACCTGACGGAAGACCACATCTGGTTCTATCCGGACCACTACGTTCAGTCCACGGAGCGGCACCCGATGGACCTGCTCAGCCAGAAGCTGGAAGACCAGGGATGGGGCGCGTTGCGGATTGGGGTGGAGATGGACAACTACTACTTCTCGGCCGCCGCCTTTGCCTCTCTGCAGCAGCACCTGCCCAACGCCCGCTTTGCCGATGCGACGGCCCTGGTCAACTGGTGCCGGGCCGTCAAGTCGCCGCAGGAACTGGAATACATGCACCGCGCTGCACGCATTGTGGAACGGATGCACCAGCGGATTCAGGAAAAAGCGGTCCCGGGCATCCGGAAGTGTGACCTCGTTGCCGAGATCTATGACGCCGGCACCCGCGGGACGCCGGAATTCGGCGGCGACTACCCGGCGATTGTGCCGCTGATGCCGTCGGGTTCCGATGCGGCGGCCCCGCACCTGACCTGGGATGATGCGCCGCTCAAGGTGGGCGAGGGCACCTTCTTTGAGGTCGCCGGCTGTTACAAGCGCTACCACGTCCCGCTTTCCCGGACGCTCTTTCTGGGCAAGCCGACCCAGGCGTTTCTTGATGCCGACCAGGCGGTGCAGGAAGGCATGGAGGCCGGACTGGAGCAGGCACGTCCCGGAAACTGCTGTGAGGACATTGCGAGGGCCTTCTTTGACGTCCTCAAGAAGTACGGCATCGTCAAGGACAACCGCACAGGCTACCCCATTGGCCTCAGCTACCCTCCGGATTGGGGCGAGCGGACCATGAGCCTGCGGGTGGGAGACAAGACCGTGCTGGAGCCCGGAATGACCTTCCACTTCATGACCGGGCTCTGGATGGACGATTGGGGCCTGGAGACAACCGAAAGCATTGTCATCACCGAAGGGGGAGTGGAGTGCTTCGCTTCGGTGCCGCGTCAACTGCTGGTAAAGGAGTAGGCCATGCTGGACAGCCCGATTACTCCCACCGTTGATTTTGAAAAAGATGGGGTGCAGCACGGCTTCCTGAAGCTGCCGTGGTCTCGAGACGATTCGGCATGGGGCTCGATCATGATCCCGATTTCTGTCATCCGGAACGGAAGTGGCCCCACCGCCCTGCTCACCGGCGGAAACCACGGTGAGGAATACGAGGGGCCCATTGCGCTCTTTGACCTCGTGAACACCCTCAAGCCTGAGGACATCAACGGGCGGGTGATTGTCGTTCCAGCGATGAATTACCCGGCGTTTCAGGCGGCTCGGCGGACGTCTCCCATTGATTCCCGGAACATGAACCGCGTCTTTCCGGGACGTCCGGATGGGACCGTCACCGAGAAGATTGCGGACTACTTTCAGCGCATGCTCCTGCCGATGGCAGACCTGGTGCTGGACATTCATTCCGGCGGCAAGACCCTGAACTTCTTGCCCTTCTGTGCCTCCCATGTGCTGCCAAACAAGGAGCAGGAGCAGCGTTGCGTTGAGGCTCGGAACGCCTTCAATGCGCCTTACAGCGTGCAGCTGCTGGAGATCGATTCGGTGGGCATGTACGACACCGCGGCCGAGGAGATGGGGAAGGTCTTCATTTCAACGGAACTGGGCGGTGGCGGCTCAGCCACAGCGGCTTCGGTCGAGATTGCCAAGCGGGGCATCCACAACGTGTTGCAGCATGGGGAGATCCTGGAAGGAGAGCCGACCCTGCGGTCGTCCATTGAGCTGGACATGCCGGACGGACGTTGCTTCGTCGCCAGCGAATCCACTGGGCTGCTGGAGATGAAGATGGACCTCGGCAGCCGTGTGCACGCCGGAGAGGTCATTGCGGTGGTGCACAAGGTCACACGGACCGGGGTGCCTGCCCGGGAGTACCGCAGCGAAATCGACGGCATCCTCACGGGGCGGCACTTCCCCGGCCTCATTGGCATGGGAGACGTCATCGGTGTCATTGCCGTCGAAGTCTGACCCACCGGGCTTCCGGCTTCCGGAGGCTCCTCAATTCTGCCAGGGGTACTGAAAGAGCACCGTCACTTCAGTGCCCTCGTCTCCGGAAGCGACATCGAAGCGGTAGACGTTTCCGGAGCCTGTGACCAGGCGCCCTCCGACCCCGAACGATTTCCTCCAGATGCTTCCCAGGTCTGCGGCACTTTCCGCGACCGATCCCTGCTCATAGAACAGCGCCACCTGCACCGCCTCCTGAATGTCGCTCAGAAAGTACCAATCCAGCAAATCCTTGCTGGTGGTGAGGTTCCAGCGGAATTCGGTGCCGTAGCTGAGGGCGTGAGCGCCCTGGTAGCGTTCTTCCGGATACGACCGCAGGCGGTTGGGTCCCCCAAGGGAGCGGGCCGTTCCGTTGAGGTTGGCCAGCTGCTGGTTCTGGGCTTCCCGCGTGATGGCTTCTTCGCAGGCGGCCTGTTCTGCGGAACTCGAGCCGGCACACGTGTCAATGCCCCGCAGCGTCTTGAGGGTGTCGAGGTCCGTCACGCCGGTGTGGGTGACCGAAGCGGCGGATCGGAAGTAGTTGAAGGCCCAGGTGCTTTGCCCCAGCACCGGAACGTAGGCGGCGAGGTTGGTGGTCAGGACCGTGTAGTCCGAGCTGATGGCATCTCCTGCCGTGACCTGCTCCTGGTCAAGGGTCAGCCGCAACCCGGAACGCGGATCCTGGCGGTCATCGGTCAAGTCGAGGGTCAGGAGCGCCCGGGTCGCGTCACTCTTGAAAGACTGGGTACTGGAGGAGAGCAGCTCGCCTTCCGGAGTGCGCAGCTCGGTGATGCGTCCTTCCTGCAGCCGCAGCCCGTAGGTCAGTTCCAGCCGACGTTCCCAGAGGGTGAGGTTCAGAGACGGCTCCCGCCCCAGGTACTGGTCGCCGACCGCGACGCTGAAGTCCTCCTTTTCCGTGTCCATCCCCCGGTTCTGGTAGAAGTTCCGGCCATACTTGCGAATGTCGATCATGAAGTACCGGAAGTAAACCGTCTCCGGATAGAGGAACACCTCATCCACGTTGGTGATGAGTCCGGTGGCATCTCCGGTAATCAGCAGCGCGTAGGCGTCAATGGGCGTCTCCAGCACGTTGCCTGCATAGCCAATCAGGACAATGCCTTCTCCAATTCCAGGGTAGCTGTAGGGCGCCGGAACGATCAAGTATCCGGAATTGCTGTCGAATTGGTCACGGCGACGCTCAAACTCAAAGCCGAAACTGGTGAAGGCCAACACACAGAGGAACAGAGCCAAAAGAGGCGTTTTCAGAGACATAGCGGGAACCAAACGAATCATTTTGAGGAAATTGACTATGAGTCAATCTATCAGGTTGCAGGGGGATGTCAAACCCGTCTCCTGTGAAAAAACAGGTCCTTTTGAGGTCAGATGATGAAAATTTTGGTGTTGGGACGAACCGGCCAGGTCGGTTGGGAATTGCTGCGGGCACTGGCTCCGCTGGGAACAGTGGTGGGAGTTGGGCGAGCCGAGTGCGACCTGCAGGACGAGGGGGCGCTCCGGAGGTGCCTGCAGGCCGAGCAGCCGGGAGTGGTGGTCAACGCGGCAGCGTACACGGCGGTGGACCGAGCCGAGTCGGAGCCTGAACAGGCGGCCCACCTCAATGCCCGGGTTCCCGGGGTGTTGGGAGAAGAGGCCCTGCGGCTGAAGGCGACGGTGGTGCACTACTCGACGGATTACGTCTTTTCCGGCACTGCTCCAGACGCGTATCCGGAGGACGCGACTGCTGAACCGCTAGGCGTTTACGGACACACCAAGTGGGCCGGTGAGGAAGCGCTTCGGGCGAGTGGCGCCCAGCACCTCATCTTCCGGACCAGCTGGGTGTATGGGCAGCAGGGGAACAACTTCCTCAAGACGATGCTGCGGCTGGCCCAGGAGCGTGAGGAGCTGCGGGTGGTCGCTGATCAGTTTGGCATTCCGACGGCGGCTTCGCTGATTGCCGATGTGACGGCCCAGGTGCTTCAGCAGCAAAAGGGCACCTCCTCGCGATGGGGCACGTATCACCTGAGCGCGTCTGGGCGGACGACCTGGCATGAGTTTGCGAAGGAGGTGCTGCGGGTGGCTGCAGCAGAAGGCGTGCTGCTGAAGGTGAGGCCGGAGCAGGTGCAGGCGATTTCGACCGAGGAGTACCCCACCCCGGCCCGTCGTCCGGCCAACTCAGAGCTGGATACCCGGAAGTTGCGGGAAACCTTTGGCCTGCACCTGCCCCCCTGGCAGTCGGGGGTTGGGCAGGTGGTGCAGGCGTTGGTGCGGCGTTAGGCCTCGGCGACAAGCCGCTTGAGCTCTGCCAGCAATGCGTCCCGAATCTCCGGACGCTGCAGGCCAATCTGGACCGAGGAAATGAGGTACCCCAGCGGCTCCCCGATGTCGTAGCGGGTGCCCTCAAACTGGACGGCAGAAACCTTGCCTCGGGACGCAAGGATGTTGATGGCTTCCGTCTGGGTGAATTCGCCGTGATGCTCGTGGCTGTGGTCGCTGATGCGCAAGGCGTCAAACAGTTCGGGCGTGTAGAGGTAGCGTCCGTACGTCGCAAAGTGGCTGGGTGCTGACCCGGGGGCCGGCTTCTCAATCATCGCCTTCACCTTCATGGTCTGGCCCTCGGTTCCCGGGTCAATCACGCCGTAGCGCGCGAGTTCTTCTTCCGGAAGCTCCTTGACCGTCAGGATCGTGTCGCCGGTTTCCTTCCAGGCGTCAATCAACTGCTTCGTCAGCGGTGGAGTCCCGAAGACGATGTCATCCGGATACGCGACAACAAACGGCTCATCCTTCACAAACGGCTCCACGAGCATCAGGGCATTTCCGGTGCCCATCATGTGCTGCTGCCGGAGGGTGAAGATGTTGGCCGATGTCGGCTTGATCAGGTCCAGCTTCTCAATCTGGTTGTTCTGGGCAAAGGCCGAGGAAAGCTCCACCTCGCGGTCAAAGTAATCCTCCATGACCTTCTTGCGGCGCGATGAGACCAGGAGGATGTCTTCAATGCCGGCATCCACCATTTCCTGAATGATGAAATCAATGGCCGGGCGGTCAATGAGCGGAAACATCTCCTTGGGGATGGTCTTGGAAGCCGGCAGGAAGCGGGTGGCGTAACCGGCAGCGAGGATGACTCCTTTCATGCGGAACTTTCAGGGAACGAGGTTGCGGGCAAAAAGGGGACGTGGCCTCGGGAAAGAGGAGACGTCCGTGGGTCCGGGCAGAGGGGGCATTTTCCGGGCTTCCCGGGGCAATGGCAAGCCAAGCCGAGGCCTTCAGGGTTGGAGGACGCGGGCGGTTTCACGAGCAATGGCCAGCTCTTCATTGGCCGGAATGACCCAGATGTCGGTGGTGCCGTGTGCCGCCTGCAGTGAGCGGGCTCCGGAAGCGGACTGCGTGTTGCGCGCCGTGTCCAGCGTGAGGCCCCAGGCGTCGAGCCCCTGAAGCAGGCGGGCCCGGATCTCAGGGGCATGCTCACCAATGCCTCCGGTGAAGGTGACCGCGTCCACGTGTTCCAGCAGGGCCCAGTAGGCGCCGAGGGTCTTCCGGAGGAGGTGGAGCATCCGGTCGATGGCAAGCCCCGCGTCGGCAGCGCCGGCGTCTCGCTGGGCGAACACGTCACGCAGGTCGTTGCTTCCCGCAAGCGCCCGGAGCCCGCTTTCCCGATTCAGGCCGTGGTCGAGTTCTTCCGGAGAGACGCCTTCTCGCAGCAGGTGCAGGAGGACGCCGGGATCCAGGTCGCCCGGACGGGTTCCCATCATCAGGCCGCCGAGGGGGGTCAGGCCCATGGTGGTGTCGATGCTGACGCCTTGACGGATGGCGGTGGCGCTGCAGCCGTTTCCCAGATGAAAGCTGATCAGGTTGAGCTGGGTGCCAGGGACGGCTTTCTGGGCCGCGACCTCTTCCAGCACGTAGCGGTGAGAGGTGCCGTGGAAGCCGTAGCGGCGCAGAGGCAGGTCCGGAGACTGCCACGTGGACGGGAGGGCAAAGGTTCGGGATTCCGGAAGCAGCGTGTGGTGAAAGGCGGTGTCAAAAACAGCGACCTGAGGCAGACCCGGGAAAAAACGGGTCCCGGCCTCAATGCCCTTGAGATTGGCAGGATTGTGGAGGGGCGCCAGGGGCACGCAGCGGCGGATGGCCTCTTGGACCGCCGGTGTGACGCGGGCGGCTTCCTGAAAGAACTCCCCGCCGTGGACCACGCGGTGCCCAAGGGCGTCCAGCGGTGGCTGGGCGCGGACGAGGTTTGCCAGGTGAGCGAAGGCCTCCTCGAGTTGCTGAAGGGGCGTGGCGGGCTCCGGAAGGGGCTGGCCGGCTGCATCCCGGGCAGAAACCTGAGCCGCTTCGGTTCCGAGCCGCTCCACGCTGAAGGTCAGCTCGGCCGTGCCTTCCGGGAGGCGGAGCACCTGCGCCTTCAGTGAGGAGCTTCCGGCATTGAGGACCAGGATGCGCATCAGAGGTCCATTGGAAGCTGTGCCAGCTCCTGCGCGGCTTTCTGCATGTCCGGGACAAATCGGGTCGCCTCTGCAAGCGTCATCCGAGACGTCGGGGCATGGAAGGAGAGGGTGGCAAACATCTGCCCTTCCTCATTGTGAATGGGCACCGCGACGCAGACCATGCCTTCCACGAATTCCTCATCATCCAGTCCGTAGCCCTGGTGCGCAATCCGGTCCAGCTCACCTTCCAGCGCCGCCGGCGTGGTGAGGGTCTTGGGCACTCGAGGCATCAGTTCGAGGCTACTGACCACGCTGTGGCGTCGGTTTTTCGGAAGAGACGCCAGGTAGGTCTTGCCGGCAGCGGTGCAGTAGAGGGGCACCCGCGAGCCAACGGGGAGCTGCATCCGGAGGGGCCAGTGGGTTTCGACACGGTCGATGTAGCGCATCTGGCTGCCGTCCGGAATGGAGACGTTGCAGGTCTCGCCGACCAGCCGGGCCAGCCGCATCAGCACGGCGTGCCGCTGCGTCCGGGCCTGCTCGCTGGCCAGGACACCGGTGGCGGTGCGGTACAGGCGCCTTCCCGGGGAGAGGCGCTTGCCGTCCAACTCGCGCTGCAGCCAGCCTTCGCGCTCCAGCACCGCGCACAGCCGGTGGATGGTGGCCTTGGGGTAGGCCAGCCGTTCATTGAGTTCAGTGGGGGTGTAAGGACGTTCACCAGAGGAGACAACTTCAATGATTTCCAGAAGTCGCAGGAGCGTCCGTCCTTCGTCTTGAGCCATGGGGACACACTTGGGAAAAGGCGCTGATGGCGCCCAGATCAACCAGACTTTTCTCAAAAAAGCTTGAGTACAGTCTCAAATTCGTCAATTTTGTCAAGATCAACCCCGAAATCCATAAGAATTTGCTGGACTTCTCTCCAGTAGGTCGCTAGCCTCATCCGGTCAAATGAGACCAAAGGTCTCAAAAATGTTTTCCTTTGGATGTGAAACAGGTACGGAGAGGACGATGGCAAAAGAGCGGATGAGTCCCAGCGAGGCGCTGGTCGAAACCCTGGTCGCCGAGGGCGTGGATACAGTATTTGGCATTGTGGGTTCAGCCTTCATGGATGCCCTGGACATTTTCCCACAGGCCGGGATTCGGTTTGTTCCGGTGGCGCATGAGCAGGCAGCCGGACACGCGGCAGACGGCATGGCACGGGTGACGGGAAGGCCGCAGGCCTGCATCGCGCAGAATGGTCCGGGCATTGCGAACTTTGTTTCGGCGATGGCCGCCGCGTACTGGGCGCACTCTCCGGTGGTGTGCATCACCCCGGAAACGGGCACCATGGGCATTGGGCACGGTGGCTTTCAGGAGCTGGAGCAGCTGCCGATGTTTGAGAAGCAGACGGTGTTTCAGGCCCACGTCAACCGCTACGAACGCATGGCCGAGATGGCCCGCCAGTGCTTCTACCGGGCGAAGACCGACATGGGACCGACCCAGCTGAACATTCCGCGGGACCTCTTTTACGGTGAGGCCGATTATGAGGTCTACCCCTCTCCGGATGTTTCACAAGGCGCGGGCTCCCGGGCCAACCTGGAGGAAGCCGCAAAGATGATTGCGGCCGCAAAGAACCCCGTCATCCTGGCCGGAGGAGGCGTCTCGCAGGCGAACGCCCTCGAGGAAGTCAAGGCCCTCGCAGAGTACATGACCCTGCCGGTGATCAACACCTACCTCCACAACGACTCCTTCCCCTACCAGCACCCGCTGGCGTTGGGGCCGATTGGCTACTGTGGCTCCAAGGCCGCCATGCGGACCATTGCCCAGGCGGATGTGGTGATCTGCCTCGGAACGCGGCTGGGGCCGTTCGGGACGTTGCCGCAGTATGACATGGAGTACTGGCCGGCTCATGCGAAGCTGATTCAGGTGGATGCGAACCACAAGGTGCTCGGCCTGACCCGTCGCGTGGACCTCGCCTGCCTGGCGGATGTGAAGGAATTCACCGGCGCCCTGCTGAACGAGCTGCGGGCCCTCAAGCCCGGGCTGGAGCCGAATCCGGAAGTGATGGAAGCCGTCAGCCGGGAAAAGCAGATCTGGGAAGACGAGAAGGAGCAGTGGTCGACTTCGACCAACAAGCTGATGCACCCCCGCCGCTTCCTGCGTGAGCTGTCGGCTGCCATTCCGGAAGGCTCCATCATCAGCACGGACATTGGCAACAACTGCTCCATGTCCAACAGCTACTTCACCTTCACGGAAAACCGCCAGTTCCTGGCGGCTCTGAGCTGGGGGAACTGTGGCTTTGCCTATGGGGCGGCTCTGGGCGCAAAGATGGGGCGTCCGGACAAGCCGGTGTTTGCCTTCCAGGGAGACGGCGCCTGGGGCATCAGTGGCCTCTCCGAGGTGATGACGGCGGTCCGGGAGGACATTCCCGTGATTGCCGTGGTGGCCAACAACATGGAGTGGGGAGCCGAGAAGAAGAACCAGGTGGACTTCTACGGCGACCGCTACGTGGGCACGAACCTCCGGACCAACCCGAACTACGCCCAGCTGGCAAAAGACATGGGCGCCCTCGGCTTCCGGGTGGAAGACTACAACGACGTCCAGGACGTGGTGCAAGAGGCCATTGCCTCCGGAAAGCCCTGCGTCATTGAAGGCGTCATCGAAGGAGGCGCCAATGTGCTGGCAGAGCCCTTCCGTCGAGACGCCCTCAAGGTGCCTGTCCGCTTGTTGCAGAAGTACCAGTAACTCCAGGTCCTCCGGGAGGCTTCGGCCTCTCGGGTTCCGGGATCCCGCATTTCTCCAGGTCCCCAAGAGACGTCCGTCTCTTTACTTTCCGTGCATTTGACGAGGATTTCCCATGAGCTTGACCCCCGACTCCCTCTGGCGTCCCATGACGCAGCATCAACTCTTTCAGGACAAACCGGCTCACAAGATGGTAACGGCGAAGGGCTGTTACATCACGGACCAGGATGGCAAGACCTACCTTGACGGCCTGGCGGGGCTGTGGTGCGTCAACGTGGGGTACGGACGGAGCGAATTGGCGGAAGTGGCCAAGGAGCAAATGGAGACCATGGCGTACCTGGCTCCGGTGATGACGCACAGTCCCGCCGTGGACCTGGCCAACAAGCTCAAGACGATGCTGGGGCTGGAAGGACACGTGTACTTCTCCAGCAGCGGCTCTGAGGCCAACGAGGTGGCGTTCAAGATTGCCCGGCAGTACCACCTGCAGTCCGGCAACCCCGGGAGCGAGCGGCGCTACAAGATCATCTCCCGGCACCGCGCGTACCACGGCAACACCATGGGTTCCATGGCTGCAACCGGGCAGGCGGAACGGAAGATGGGGTACGACCCGATGCCTCCGGGCTTTTTGCACATCATGCCACCCTACCCCTACCGCGCCCACCCGAAGCTGACCGCTGAGGAGCATGGCGAGGAGTGTGCCCGGATGCTGGAGGAAACGATCATCCACGAAGGCGCCGAGACCGTGGCCGCCTTCATCATGGAGCCGATGATCTCCGGCGGAGGCATCCTTGTGCCGCCCGACAACTACATCCCGCGTGTGCGGGAGATCTGCGACCGCTATGGCGTCCTCCTCATCTTTGATGAAGTGGTGTCCGGATTCGGCCGGACGGGCAAGATGTTTGGGCATCAGAACTGGAACACCTATGCCGACATCTTCAGCTTTGCCAAGGGCATCTCCAGTGGCTACATGCCTCTGGCTGCCACGATGGTGCAGGAGCGCATCTTCGAGAAGTTTTATGGCGACCCCTCCGGACTGAGTCACTTCCGGCAGATCAACACCTACGGGGGGCACCCGGTTTCCACGGCGGTGGGCCTGCGCAACATTGAAATCATTGAGCGCGAAGAGCTTCCGGAGAATGCCCGCAAGATGGGAGCGTACACGATGAACCTGCTGCGAGACTCGCTGGGCGCTCACCCGTGGGTGGGCGAGATCCGGGGCAAGGGCCTGCTGATGGGCATTGAGCTGGTGGAAGACCGCGAGACCAAGGTCCCGCTTTCCGGAGCCAAGGTCGGGGGCATCATCTCCCACTGCCAGCAAAACGGGGTCCTGGTGGGACGCAACGGCAACACGGTTCCGGGGCGCAGCAACGTCGTCATCATGGCGCCACCGCTGGTGCTGGAGACGAAGGATGCCGACCGGCTGGTGGAAACCCTGCAGGCAGCGCTCAATCAGGCGCTGAACTGAACCCGGGGCCTCGGCCCCCTCAAAGAAAAGCCTGCTGCCCTTTCTGGAAGGATGCAGAAAAACATTTGGCAGAATGTCCTTCCCTGCAGGCTTTTTCCTGTATTTCCCTGCAACCGGATGGGGGACCGGTGGAAGGGTTGATTGTCTGAAGGTCTCCCCCCAAAATAGTCCTATTTCCCTAGCTCGTTGCCCGCGACTGAGCTGATTGTCTTTTTCACAAGAGAGAGCCCATGCGCATCGGAGTCCCCAAAGAAATCAAAACCCTTGAGAACCGGGTCGGCATGACCCCCGCTGGCGTCGCCGAATTGGTGAAGCACGGTCACTCTGTCCAAGTTGAAACACAGGCCGGTGTGGGCAGTGGGTTTCCCGATGCTGACTATGAAGCCGCTGGTGCCACCCTGGTGGGCACCGCCAAGGAGGCCTGGGCCAATGAGATGGTGGTGAAGGTCAAGGAGCCGCTTCAGGAGGAGTTTGCCTACTTCCGGGACGACCTGTTGCTGTACACCTACCTGCACCTCGCGGCGGAAGGTGCCCTGACGCAGGCGTTGGTGGAGGCAAAAGTCACGGCTGTGGCCTATGAAACCGTGCAACTGCCCGACCGGAGCCTCCCGCTGCTGACCCCGATGAGTGAGGTCGCTGGCCGGATGGCGGTGCAGATCGGGGCACGTTTTCTGGAAAAGCCGCAGGGGGGGAAGGGTGTGCTGCTGGGAGGCGTTCCGGGCGTGCGACCGGCAAAGGTTTCCGTGCTGGGCGGAGGCGTCGTGGGCATCAACTCCGCGAAAATGGCAGTGGGCCTCGGTGCCGAGGTGACGATTCTGGACATCAGCGCCGACCGGCTGCGCTACCTCGATGACGTCTTCATGGGGCGCGTCAAGACCGTCATGTCCAACAGCCACAACATTGCTGAAGCCGTGGCTGAATGTGACCTGCTCGTGGGCGGGGTTCTGATTCCGGGAACCAAGGCGCCGCACCTGGTGACGGAAGCCATGGTGCAGGCGATGCAACCCGGATCCGTGATCGTGGACGTGGCCATTGACCAAGGGGGCTGCATTGAGACCATTGACCGGGTGACCTACCACGACAATCCGACCTACGAAAAGCATGGGGTGGTGCACTACTCGGTCGGCAACATGCCGGGCGCGGTGCCCCGGACCTCGACGCTGGCGCTGACGAACGTCACCCTGCCGTACGCGGTGCAGCTCGCCAACCACGGCTGGAAGGCGGCTTGCCAGGCCGACAAGGCCCTTGAGCTGGGCCTCAACACCCATGCCGGTAACGTCACCTGTGAGGGCGTGGCCACCTCCCTCGGGTACGACTACACCCCCGCTCAGTCCTTCCTCTAAGCCACTCGGCCAACGGTTCTCCTGGCAGGCTCCGAGCCTGCTCAGGGACCGTGCAGCTGCCGAACCTCTTCTGCCGAGAGGGCTCGGTTGTAGATCCGGACCTCGTCCAGCGTTCCCTTAAAGGGCGAGTTGCCCCCATTGCTTCCATTTCCAAGGTACCAGTCGGTGCCAATGTTCACTTCTCCGTCCCAGACCTTGACGTCCAGCAGCTCCCCATTGACGTACAGCGACAGCGTCTGCGCGTTGGTATCGGCCACACCGACAATGTGGTTGTACACGAGCGGATCCGATTCTCCGGAGTAGGCCGATTCGCTGCCAGCGCCCTGGTTGCCTGCCGTAAACCAGAGGTTGTTGCCTCCGTCCTCCTCATCGTAGCGATGGTACTGGATGGAGGTTTCGTAATTGTCGCTTCTCAGCAGCGTGTCTGAGGCATAGTACCCCCCTGAGTGTTCATTCGGAAAGGATGAGGTGTCTTCCAACCGAGCGGTAAGGGCCACCGTGAAGGACGCATCATCGTCCAAAACAGATCCCATGTTCTGAAGGGTGAGGGAGTCATTGTCAAAGGCGTAGGCGGCATTGGCCACCTGGTCGCGGTCAGCAGCCTGGGTCGGTGACGTGTTGAATTCATCAATCACCGAGACAACGTTGGAGTCAATCACATTGCCGAAGGTGTCGGCGTTGATGTCTGTCAAGCCCAGCGTGAACGGCAGATAAACAACCAGTCCTTCGCAGATCCGCGAGCAGAACCCCGTCGTTTTCCTCATGGGAGGCGTGGTGGATTCCGGATTGCCGCGATAGAGCTGCTGCACCTCACTGCTGCTTAAGGCCCGGTTGTACATCCGGATCTCATCAATGACGCCTTCAAAGGTCCGCTCTGGCTCACTGGGGTTGAGGGAGCCGATGATCCACTGCTTGAGGGCCTGCTGGGGGTCCGGATTGCCATCATCGTCCCACTCTCGGACCGTGATCTCCCCAACCGGCGGCCTCCCCGTTGAGGTAGATCCGGGTGGTCCGTTCGTCGTGATTCACGACCCCAACGACG
>JAYOTF010000020.1:0-61218 GCA_038150265.1 Deltaproteobacteria bacterium
TTTCGTTAGCAGGTTACACGGATTGGCAACTTCCGGATAAGGAGACCTTGCAGCAGATGTTCGCCTACAGTGAAGGTGGGCATTATTCCCAAGCGGAGTTGCAGCGCATGTTTCCGGATGTCCGTTCCTCGCGCTATTGGTCGTCCACTACCTTCTTGTTCAGCACCTCCCTTGCTTGGTTCGTGAACTTCAACAATGGCTACGTGAGCAACAGCCTTAGGAGTCCTAGCAACTATGTGCGCTGTGTTCGGGGCGGCAAGTGAGTGGGGGATTGGGGCATCCCGGAGTTTTTGCGATTCCCCGCGTGGGTTCAGGGTTGGGGGCGTTGGCGATTCCGCTCTCGGGTTCCAGCTGGTCCGGGGGGCGCAGGGCGAGTTGGCCGGGAGGCGTGCTGGGCAAGAGAGGAGGGAGGCTGGCGGAAACCAGCGGCAGGACTGGTGCTCCCACAGGGGCTCGAACCCCGAGCTACGGTTTAGGAAACCATCGTTTTATCCAGTTAAACTATGGGAGCGCTGGGAGGGAAGCGGTGAGGCTTGCAGGGGTAGCATGGGGAAAAGGCCGTCAAATTTCAAGGCGCTTCCCGCCGCAGAGCCAGCGCCTGAAGCAAAAACGTGCCGGAAGAACCGGAGCGTTCGAGGAGCGTGAAGCCGGGGCGTGGGTGCAAAAAAGCTTTCAGGTCAAAATCGAGACCGGCACACTGGTGCGACGGCCGAGGCGGCGCCCGGCTTCTCCTGCGCATGAGTGATTGAGCTGTGTCAGCACGCATTTCCCTTTCTCCTTCCTGGGCCACGGGGCTCCTGTCGATTCTGGGGCCCCTTGGGCTCTACGTGGTCACGCTTCCCCGGACGGTGGTGCTGGAAGACGATGGCCTCTTCCTGATGGCCGCCCAGCACCTGGGCGTGGCGCACCCTCCGGGCTACCCCCTCTTCACCTGGATCAGCTGGGCCTTCCTGCACCTTCCGGTCGGCACCGAGGCCTTTCGGGGGCACCTGGCGAGCGCCGTGCTGGGGGCGTTGGCGTGTGGGGTGCTGTACCTGCTGGCGCGTCAGCGTGGGGTCTCGCCCGGGAGCGCTCTGGCGGGAGCCTGGGCGCTGGGCGCATCCGAGCACTTCTGGTCCCAGGCGATCATTGCCGAAGTCTACACCCTCAACGCCCTCCTGCTCTTCATGACCTATGGGCTGGTGGGGCAGGCGGTGGAGGCGCCCAAACGCTGGCGGGGGTGGGTGGCTGCAGCAGCGACCTATGGGCTGGGGCTGGCGAATCACTACCCGCTGATGGTGCTGGCGTTTCCGGGGCTGGTGCTGCTGGCGTGGCCTCGGTGGCGCGAGGTGCTGCCGAAGGTGCCGGGGCTGCTGGGCGTCACCCTGCTCACCGGTGGTCTGCCGTATGCGTGGATGGTGTGGCGGTCGCAGCAGAATCCTGCCATCAGCTTCTATGGGCCCATCGAGGGCTGGCAGTCCTTTTGGTTCTACTTCAGCCGTCAGGGGTACGCCGGGGTGGACGTCAGCCCCAGCGCCGGGTGGTGGGACCGCTGGGAGTTCCTCCAGTGGTTCGGGAACGAGCTGTTTTGGCAGCTGACGCCGCTGGGGTTCCTGCTGGCGCTGTGGGGGGCCTTGCTGTGGCTGCGGGAACGCCCGGTGACAGGGGTGCTGTCGGGGCTGCTGATTGGGGTGAGCAACAGCGTGGTCCTGCTGGCGCTGCTGGCATTTGATTACGACTACCTGAACATTGCGGTCTTCCGGCCCTACTCGCTGGTGTGTTACGGCTTCCTGGCGCTGTGGCTGACGCGGGGGCTGGACGCGTTGCTGGAGGCGAACCTGAGCCGCACCGCGCTCCGTCCCTGGGCCGCCGCGGTGGTGGGCGTCACGCTTGCTGCCGGCCTGGTGGGAACCGCCTGGTCCCGGAACCAGCGGGCGGATGACCACTTTGCCGAGGCTCATGCCGAGTTGCTCTCGTCCCTGCTTCCGGAGCAGGCGGTCCTGATCGTCTTTGGAGACGCCGAAACCGGACCCCTGGGCTACTACCGGTTTGTGGAGCAGCGACGTCCGGACGTGACGCTGGTGAGCGCACAGGGGCTGGTGTATGCCAACCGCCTCTTCCCGGCCCGCAGCTCCAAGCGGCGCAAGCAGGAGGTCCTCCGGCGCTTCATTGAAACCACCGACCGCCCCGTCTTCTACACCGTCGATGCCGAGCAGTTTCCCCATGGGCAGGGCGTCCGGCACCTGGGGTTCCTCAAGGAGGTGGTCCGTTCCGGAACCGCGGATGCGATTGAGCTGAGCTTCCGACCAGAGGCGGAGGCGTACTTTCAGGAGCTCCTCCGCCTGCATCCGGAAGACCGGTGGGAACGCTTTCGGCGCAACAAGCTGCTCTACCTCTATGGAGACTTTCTCGGGTACGCCCTGCTCGGCGGCGGGAAGGCGCAGGCGACTGCCGCGCCGCTGGTGCAGCAGGCGCAGGAGAACTTCTACAGCCTCACCGGCATGGTGGAGGTGCTGCTGCAGCATGGGCGCCAGCGGTTTCTTCCGGAAGTCCGGGCGTTTCTCACTCAGGCCGACGGCCTTCGCGATGAGACGCTGGACAAGGAGCGCTCGGCCCGCTTTCACTACCTGCTGGGGTTCACGTCCTTTCTGGAAGGCAAGACCGAGGCGGCCATTGCCGAGTTTGAGACCGCTTACCGCATCTACCCGCATCCGGAAAACTCTGCCATCACGGCTCTGAAACAGCTGAACCGCCCCCTTCCGGAACCGTGAGGCCCAGGGCCCGTCGGTTGCACGGGATGCCACGAAACGAGACCTTGAAAAGACTTGTGCTTTCCGAGTCAAACTCTAACGTAAACGTTTTGTTCGAATTCCGGACGCTTCCCCATGAAACCGTCTGAATTCCTGTCCTGAAGACATTTCAGCATCTCTGTCCACTCCCCGTTCATGCAAGTCACCGTCAACGATCTCGGCGCCTTCAAGCGTTCCCTGCAACTGGAAATCCCCCTCGAAGAAATGAAGCCGACCTACGACTCGGTCTATCGCCAGCTGCGGAAAACCAAGCTCAATGGGTTTCGTCCTGGCAAGTTTCCGAAGGGCTGGCTCGACAAGCGCTTCACGGAATACATGCAGGTTCAGGCAACCGAAGAGGTGATTCCGAAGTACTTTGACCAGGCCATGCGCGAGCAGGCGATCATGCCGGCGTCCAATGTCTCGATCAAGGAGGTCGAATTTGAACGCAAGGCGCCGCTCAAGGCCGTGCTGGAGTTTGAGATCCGCCCCGAGCTGGCGCTTCCGGATTACACGAAGCTGCAGGTGGAGACTCAGGAGGTGGAGCCGGTGACTGAAGCCGAGGTGGAGGCCGAGATCCAGAACCTGCTCAAGTCGCAGGCGACCCGGACGCCGAAGGAAGACGACGCCGTGGCGGAGCAGGGCGACATTGCGACCCTCACCTTTGAGGGCAAGTTGACAACAGGCGAGCTGCTCCCGAATGCTCAGGGCGAGGACGTGCTGGCAGAAATTGGCGGCGAGACCTTCCCGGAGTTTGCCGAGCACCTGCCGGGCATGAAGGCCGGAGAAACCAAGGAGGTCACCCTCACCCTGCCCGAGTCCTATGGCGACCACGCTGGCGCCGAGGCTCAGTTTTCCCTGACGGTGAACCGGCTGGAAAGCGCCACGCTTCCGGAGCTCACTGACGAGTTCTGCCTGCAGTTTGGCGCCACCACGGTGGAGGAGCTGAAGAAGCTCGCCGAGGACCGCCTGATCAACTCCCGGACCGCTTCCGTTCGGGCAACTTACCGCAACCAGGTAGACGAACAGCTCCAGACCCTGTATGGTGATTTTGAGCTTCCGGAAAGTCCCATGGAACAGGCCCGTCAGCAAGCGACCCAACGGGCGGAGCAAGACGGCGTCCCCGACCAGGTCGAGACCCGCCTGGCTGAAGAGCTGAAGGAGGTCCGGCGCCGTTACATCCTGGATGCCATTGCGCTGCAGGAACAGGTGCAGGTCAATACCTATGCGGCCATGGAGGAGTTCTGGAGCTTTTCCCAAATGTTTGGGACCGATCCGGAGCAGTTCATCAAGACGGACTACGGACGGCGTTTCTACGAAATGATCCAGAGCCGCAAGTTTCAGGAGGCGGTGCTGGACCGGGTCGTCGCCCGTGTTCTGGGAGAGCCGCTTGAGGAGAGCCCGGCTCCGGAGCACACGCACGACTGAACCTCCACTGCGGACCACACGCTAACGTAAGGAAAGACCATGGCCTTGATTCCAATGGTTGTTGAGCAAAACAACCGGGGAGAACGTGCTTACGACATTTATTCACGGCTGCTGAAGGACCGCATTATCTTTCTGGGGACTCCGATTGATGACAACGTTGCCAATGTCATCATTGCCCAGATGCTGTTTCTGGAGGCCGAGGATGCCGAGAGTGACATTGCGCTGTACCTGAACTGCCCAGGCGGGTACGTGAGTGCCGGGATGGCGATCTATGACACCATGCAGTACCTCAAGCCGCAGATTCAAACCATCTGCATTGGGCAGGCGGCCAGCATGGGGGCCATCCTGCTGTCGGCCGGGGCGGCCGGGAAGCGTTTTGCGCTCCCGCATGCCCGGGTGATGATTCACCAACTCAGCGGCGGCTTTTCCGGACAGGCCGAGGACATTGACATCCAGGCCCGGGAGATTCTGCGGCAGACCGAGACACTCAACACCGTTCTGGCCCAGCACACCGGGCAGACCGTGGAACGCATTGCCGAGGACACGCAACGCGACTTCTATTTCTCCAGTGACGAGGCCAAAGAGTACGGACTGATCGACTCCGTGATGCACGACCGCAAGTTGCACGCCGTCTAACCGTCCGATTCATCGAACCAGGGAGAGGGGGCATGAGCCATTCCAAGGAAACACCATTGCGTTGCTCATTCTGTGGAAAAACGCAGGAGGAGGTCAAGAAAATCATTGCGGGGCCAACCGTCTACATCTGTGACGAGTGCATTGACCTCTGCAATGACATCATGGCCGAAGAGTGGCAGAACGAGCAGGCGGAGGACATCCAGCAGGAGCTGCTCAAGCCAGCCGAGATCAAGCAGGTTCTCGACAACTACGTCATTGGGCAGGACTCTGCCAAGCGGGTGCTGTCGGTAGCAGTCCACAACCACTACAAGCGCATCCGGGCCAACCGGCGCGAAGGCGAGGTGGAGCTGCAAAAGAGCAACATCCTCCTCATTGGCCCCACGGGGACGGGAAAGACGCTGCTGGCTCAGACACTGGCCCGGATCCTCAACGTTCCGTTTGCCATGGCCGATGCCACCACGCTGACAGAAGCCGGGTACGTGGGGGAGGATGTGGAGAACATCGTCCTCAAGCTGCTGCAGGCGGCTGACTACGACACGGAGCGGGCTGAGCAGGGCATCATCTACATCGATGAGATCGACAAGATCACCCGCAAGTCCGAAAACCCGTCCATCACCCGGGACGTCTCCGGAGAGGGCGTGCAGCAGGCGCTCCTGAAGATCATCGAAGGCACGGTGGCCAACATTCCGCCGCAGGGAGGACGCAAGCATCCGCAGCAGGAGTGCGTGCAACTCGATACCAGCAACATCCTCTTCATCTGCGGAGGGGCCTTCGTGGGCCTCGACACCATCCTCCGGCGTCGGGTCGGACAGCAGGGCATTGGCTTCAACAGCGACATCCGGGGCAAGAAGCTCGAGGACAAGGAGCTGTTTGCGCAGCTTGAGCCCGAGGACCTGCTCAAGTATGGGCTGATTCCCGAGTTCATCGGACGCCTCCCCGTGGTGGCCACGCTGCATGACCTGGATGTGGAGCACCTCGTGGAAATCCTCGTGGAGCCCAAAAATGCCCTCGTCCGCCAGTACCAGCGCCTGCTGGATCTGGAAAACGTCACCCTCTCCTTCACCAAGGGAGCCATCAAGGCCATTGCCCAGGAAGCGATCAAGCGCAAGACCGGCGCCCGTGGCCTCCGTTCCATCATGGAGCGCATCATGCTGGATGTGATGTATGAGGTCCCGTCAGATCCGGAGATCTCCGAGTGCATCATCAGCGAAGAGGTCATCAACGGTCAGGCGGAAGCCAAGCTCGTCCGTTCCCAGGCATCGACCCCGCACATCAAAGCCAGCTAGTTCATGGAAGCCCTAGACGTTTACGGCATCTGCAATCCTCTGATTGATTTGCTGTCTCATGTCCCGGACTCGTTTCTTGAGGAACGAGACCTGGTGAAGAACCGCATGTACCTCGTGCCGCTGGAGACGCAGCAGACCCTGCTCATGTCCCTGGCCGCTGACCGACACACTGTCGAGTTTGCGGCAGGCGGTTCGGGTGCCAACACCATGATTGGCATTGCCCAACTCGGTGGCCGCGCAGCCTTCACCGGGAAAATCGGACAAGATGAGCATGGAAAGATCTACACCGAGAAGCTCGAGGAGCAAGGGGTGGAAGCCTGCCTGGGCACCGGAGACGGCATCACCGGCAGCAGCCTGATCCTGGTTTCGGGTGACGCCTCTCGGACCATGAACACCTACCTCGGCATGTGCCAGGAGCTGGGTCCGGACGACATTGACCTGGAGGCCCTCAAGCGTGCGAAGATCCTCTATGTCACCGGTTACCTCTGGGACACGGAGGTTCAGAAGGAGGCGGTTCGGTTGGCGTTGCAAAAGGCTCAGGAGTTTGGCGTGAAGGTCGCGCTGAGCCTGTCGGATCCGTTCTGTGTGAGCCGGCACCGCGAGGACTTCCTGGAGTTGCTCAAGCAGGTGGACCTGGTCTTTGCGAACCAGGAAGAAGCCTCACTGCTCAGTGGCACCACCGTGTCGCAGCAGGCCCTCGAGCGCCTGGCCGAGCACACCGAAACCGTGGTCCTGACGCTTGGAAGCCACGGCGCGCTCATTCACTCCGCCGGCACCACTCATTACATTGACCCGATTGCAGTGGACGTCAAGGACACCACCGGAGCCGGAGACGCCTTTGCCGCAGGGTACCTCTATGGCGTCACCAACGGACACGCTCCGCTGGAAAGCGGCCGCCTGGCTTCCTCCCTTGCCGCTGCCGTCATTGAGCAAACCGGTCCCCGCTTCCTGGGGAACGCTCGAGCCCGCGTGCACCATGACCTCGGAGACCTCCCCTGACCGGGTGCTTCCCGAGCTGCTGGCCCCGGCTGGCACGCTGGAGAAGCTCCGCATTGCCGTCCTCTATGGCGCAGATGCCGTGTATGCGGCAGGTCCGCGCTTCAGCCTCCGGGGCGGCTCCGACAACCTGACCGACACCGAGCTGGAGCAAGCGATCGCCTTTGCTCATGCCCGGGGCACCCAGGTGTACATCACCCTCAACGCCTTCCTGCACGATCCGGAGCTGGACGCTCTCCCGGAATACGTCCGCCTGCTCGAGTCCCTTGGGGTCGATGCGGTGATCGTCTCAGACCTCGGTGTGGTCTCAGTCGTTCAGGAACACTCCTCCCTTCCGGTTCATCTCTCCACTCAAGCCTCCTGCCTGAACGCTTCGGCCGCGCGTCTGTGGAGACGCCTGGGCGTGGAGCGCATTGTGCTGGGCCGGGAGGTGTCGGTCGCAGACGCACAGCAGATCCGGAGGGAAGCCGAGGTGGAGGTGGAGCTGTTTGTCCACGGAGCCATGTGCATGGCGTTCTCCGGACACTGCACCATCTCGAACCACACCGCCGGACGCGACAGCAACCGTGGAGGGTGCATCCAGAGCTGCCGCTTCGAGTACCAGGTCAGCGCCGGTCCGACCTTTGCCTCCGGAAGCCTCGGGACGGCGACCCTGCTCAGCTCCAAGGACCTGCGCGGGCTGGAGCGCCTTCCGCTGTTTCTCCGGACTCCTGAGCAGCCCGGAATTGATAGCCTCAAGGTGGAGGGCCGGATGAAGAGCCCGCTCTATGCGGCGAGCACCACCCGAGCGTACCGTCAGGCGCTGGACGGCCTCAAGCGGCTCCCGCCTTCAGAGTGGGCCGCGCACCTGGCGTTCTGGAGCGCTGAGCTGGAGAAGCTTCCGCACCGGGGCTACACCGAGGCGTCGCTGTTTGAGCCGGCTCACTTTGACAGCATTTACTCTGGAGACCGCGAGGCGCAGGGCTGGAAGGAGTGGGAGCTGGCAGGCACGATCCTCGAGGCCTCTCCGGAACGTGGGCTGGTGCTCCAGACACAGAACCCACTGGAGGCCCACGACGTGCTGGAGCTGCTGCCCTTCTCCGGACCGGCTCAGGCGCTGGAAACCGGAGGGCTGGAGCTGCTGAATGGCCGCCGCGTGTCACGGGTGAATCCGGACCGCCTGGTGCGTCTGCCATTTCCGGGAACCGGGGAAGCCTTCAACCTGGTCCGCAAGCGGCAGCGTGCCCCTCAGGAAGCCGCTGCCTGAGGCTCATCGAGCATCAGCTCAGCGGTCAAGGCATCCGCGCGCAGGAGCCCTTCCGGAGTCAGGGCCAGGTGCGGCGGTTCCCAATGCGCCCACCCCGATGCCTCCCAAAAGCGCAGGGTGTCCCGGAAGCGCTCCAGGTGTGTGGGAGCCTGCACCGACGTGGCCCAGTCCACCAGGTTGAGCCCCTGAGGACGTCGCAGCGCGAGCATGAGCTGCTCATTGGCCTGCTGGATGGGGCTCAGCACCTCCTGAAACGCCTCCGGAAAGCGCCCGGCCTGAAGCCGTTGCTGGTAGGGGTGCAGGGCCGTGACGTTGCCCCAGCGGACCCCCCGGAAGAAGGAGTGCGCCCCGAGTCCGAGCCCCAGGTACCCCTCACCGTCCCAGACGCGCTGGTTCTGACGCCCCTGATGCCCCGGCTGGGCAAAGTTGGAGACCTCATACTGCACCAGCCCCAGCTGAGTCAGGCGCTCCACCGCACGGAGGTACAGGGTCGCCGTCAGGTCTTCTTGCTCGTGGTGCCAGGAGCTGACTTCCGGATTGGCGCCGTAGGGGGTGCCTTCATGCACCTCAAGGCCATAGAGCGAGAGGTGCGGGGGAGCATGACGTGCCACGGCCTCAAGGTCGGCGGCAAAATCCGCCTCAGTCTGATGCGGGACGCCAAACATCAGGTCGAGGTTCCAGCTCCGGAATCCGGCGGCGCGGACGTCGCGCAACGCCTGGTGCAACTGATCCGGAAGGTGGGTGCGTCCCAGGGTCCGGAGGGTGTGCGGCTGAAAGCTCTGACCTCCGAGGCTGACCCGGGTGACGCCTGCCGTCCGGAGGGCCTGGAGGTAAGCGGGAGAGACGTCTTCCGGATTCAGCTCAAAGGCAACCTCGGCTTCGGGAGCAAAGGGAAGGAGCGTCTGCAGGAACCCCAGGAGGTGCTGGACCTCATCGGGGCTCAGACTGGACGGGGTGCCGCCTCCGAAGTAGATGGAGTCAAGGGGCGCGAGGGCCTCACCGAGGAAGGGCTGGCGGAGCTGGGCCTCCTGCTGGACGAGGCGGAGGTAGTCCGCGTGGCGGCGGCGGTTGTCGCGTCGGACCGCAAAGGCACAGAACGGACAGAGGCTCCGGCAAAAGGGAATGTGGACGTACAGGGTCCGGACCTGCGGCGGCGGAGAATCGGTAACTTTTTCCACTAATGAAATCAAGGGTTCGAGCCTAAGTGGTTGAGTTGAATAAGCGATCTTTGGTTTGATTTACCCTTGGCCTTGAATTAACGTAGACAGCCCATCTTAAAGAGTGCAAGTGGGAATCGTTATGACCCAACCGGGGTCCTGCCTCGGGGTTGAAACTCCCTCCTCATTGCCCTCCCAAACAGAGTAACACAGAAGAACGCTCGTGCGCTGGAAGTGTCGCGAGTCAACAGTCCGTGTTGACAAGGGCGGACTGGAAATCCCCGAAACCCAACAAAGGTAGAGAAGCTCAATGAAAATTACGCGTGTCTTCACCATGGAGGGTCAAGATCCGTACCAGGGAATCGAGTTTGAACAACGTGAATCCGTAATACGCAACCCGGACGGATCGGTGGTATCGAAGTGGGACAAGGTGGTTGTCCCCAAAGCCTGGTCTCAGGTGGCAACGGATATCATGGCCCAAAAGTACTTCCGCAAGGCGGGAATTCCCAAGCACCGCAAGGCCTCGAAGGAAAAAGGCATTCCGGAGTGGCTGCAATCCTCGATTCCGGATCAGGCCAAGCAGGCCAAGTTGAGCGATGACGATCGGATGATGTCGGAAACCGACGCCCGTGAAGTCTTCCACCGCCTTGCGGGATGCTGGACCTACTGGGGGTTCAAGTACAACTACTTTGATGGCGAAGCCGACGCCCGCGCCTTCTACGATGAGCTGTGCTACATGTTTGCGCATCAGATGGCAGCTCCGAATTCGCCTCAGTGGTTCAACACCGGACTCAACTGGGCCTACGGCCTGTCTGGCCCGGCACAGGGACACTACTACGTGGATCCGGAGACGGGCAAGGTTGCACGCTCTGAAGACGCCTACACCCACCCGCAGCCCCATGCCTGCTTCATCCAGTCCGTTCAGGATGACCTGGTCCGCGAAGGCGGCATCATGGACCTGTGGACCCGGGAGGCCCGGCTCTTCAAGTATGGCTCCGGGACAGGGTCCAACTTCTCGAACCTGCGGGGAGACGGGGAACCGCTTTCTGGAGGAGGGTACTCCAGTGGCCTGATGTCCTTCCTCAAGATTGGGGACACGGCGGCCGGCTCAATCAAATCCGGAGGCACCACGCGCCGTGCAGCCAAGATGGTCTGCCTGGATGTGGATCATCCGGACATTGAGAAGTTTGTCAACTGGAAGGTCCGGGAGGAGCAGAAGGTGGCCGCGCTTGTGGCAGGCTCGAAGAAGATCAAGGAGGTCATCAACGAACTCTTTGCCGCGGTCCATGGCTGGGGGGAAGACGCCACCCGCTACGACCTCAAGAAGAACCTCGACCTGCGCAAGGTGGTCCGGAAGGCCCGGACCGCTCAGGTGCCGTTCAGTTACGTTGAGCGCATCCTGCACCTCTCCAGACAGGGGTACACCGGCGTCGACTTTGATGAGTACGACACCGACTGGAACTCGGAGGCCTACAGTTCCGTGGCTGGTCAGAATGCCAACAACTCGATTCGGTTGAGCAACGAGTTCATGCAGGCGGTTGAGCAAGATGCCGACTGGCACCTCTACTGGCGGACCGAACAGGTCCGGGCAGAAGAAGCCGGGCGTGCGCCTCAGGCCTGCAAGACCCTCAAGGCCCAGGAGCTGTGGGAGCAGATCGCTTATGCCGCATGGGCATCCGCTGATCCGGGGCTGCAGTTTGACACGACCATCAACGAGTGGCACACCTGCCCTGCTGATGGACCGATCCGGGCGTCGAATCCCTGCAGCGAGTACATGTTCCTCGATGACACGGCCTGCAACCTGGCGTCTCTGAACCTCCTGCAGTTCATTGCGGAAGAGACCGGTGAGCTCGACATTGAGCGCTTCCGGCACGCCACCCGCCTGTGGACGGTGGTGCTGGAAATCAGTGTCCTCATGGCGCAGTTCCCCAGCAAGCGCATTGCGGAGCTTTCCTATGAGTTCCGGACCCTCGGGCTGGGGTATGCGAACATGGGCACGTACCTCATGGTCAATGGCATTCCGTACGACTCCGACAAGGCCCTGGCGATCTGTGGTGCCATCACCTCGATCATGCACATGACGTCGTATGCGACCTCAGCCGAAATGGCCCGGGAGCATGGCCCCTTTGCCGGCTTTGAACGCAACCGGGAGTCCATGCTCCGGGTGCTGCGGAACCACCGGCGAGCGGCGTATCGGGTGGCAGATAGCGACTACGAGGGCCTGACCATGAAGCCGATGGGCATCGATAGCCAGCACTGCCCGACCGCCTTCCTGAAGGCCGCGCAGGAAGATGCCGACCGGGCCCTGGAGCTCGGGGAGCAGTATGGCTTCCGGAATGCCCAGGTGACCGTGATTGCTCCCACCGGAACCATCGGGTTGCTGATGGACTGCGACACCACGGGCATTGAACCGGACTTTGCCCTGGTGAAGTTCAAGAAGCTCGCCGGCGGCGGCTACTTCAAGATCATCAACCAGTCGATTCCTCCGGCGCTCCAGAAGCTCGGGTACAACGCCTCCGAGATTCAAGACATCGTCCACTACGTCAAGGGCCGAGGCAGCCTCAAGGGCGCTCCGTGCATCAACACTGAGAGCCTGCGCAGCAAGGGCTTCACCGACGACGTCCTGGCCGCCATTGAGGCTCAGCTGCCGACGGCTTTTGACATCTCCTTCGTCTTCAACCGCTGGACCCTCGGAGACACCTTCTGCAAGCAGGTGCTGGGGCTCAATGAGGACCAGCTGAGCGACTACCAGTTCAGCATCCTCCGGCACCTGGGCTTTACCGACAAGGAAATTGAAGCCGCCAATGATGCGATCTGTGGGACGATGACGATTGAAGGCGCGCCGCACCTGAAGCCCGACCACTATGCCGTCTTTGACTGTGCCAACAAGTGTGGCAAGAAGGGGCAGCGTTACATTGCTCCAGATGCCCACATCCGCATGATGGCTGCTGCTCAGCCGTTCATTTCGGGGTCGATCTCGAAGACGATCAACCTGCCCAGCCACGCGGACGTGATCGACATCAAGGACGCCTACATGATGTCGTGGAAGCTCGCCCTCAAGTGCAACGCCCTGTACCGGGACGGCTCCAAGCTGAGCCAGCCCCTCAACACGAGTGCTGCGGAAGAGGTCTGGGCCGAGGAGGACGAAGAGCACACCGAAACGGTGGCCCGTGAAGTGCGGGTGGCCGAGAAGATCATCCACCGCTACCTGGCCAAGCGCCGTCGCCTGCCTGATCGGCGCAAGGGCTACACCCAGAAAGCCATCATCGGCGGGCACAAGCTCTACCTCCGGACCGGAGACTACGAAGATGGAACCATTGGGGAAATCTTTGTGGACATGCACAAGGAAGGCGCGGCCTTCCGGAGCCTGATGAACTGCTTCGCCATTGCGGTTTCACTTGGGTTGCAGCATGGGGTGCCGCTGGAGGAATTTGTGGACGCCTTCATCTTCACGCGCTTCGAGCCCAACGGCATGGTCCAGGGCAACGACTCGATCAAGATGAGCACGTCCATCATCGACTACATCTTCCGGGAGCTCGCGGTCACCTACCTGGGACGCAGCGACCTCGCTCATGTGTCGTCCGATGACCTTGCCAGCAGCGAGGTCCACACCCGGCGTGAGCCAGACTTCGAGAGCGAAACCGTGGTCTCGGAGCGGACGTTGAGCGGCAAGGAGGCAGAAGCCTTCCTCCGTCACGAAGATGACGATCACGTCTATGCCTTTGCCGAAGACTACGGCGTGGATGTGACGCTGCTGGAAAAAGCCTCGACCGCCACGGAACTGGAGTACGTCTCTGGCTCCGAAGGGGGGTGGAAGGCCGAGCGGTCTCAGGCCGATCTGGTCCAGGAAGCTCGCCTCAAGGGGTACGAAGGCGAACCCTGCACCACCTGTGGTCAGTTTACGATGGTCCGGAATGGCTCCTGCCTCAAATGCGCTTCCTGTGGCGCGACCAGTGGTTGCTCCTGAGCGCCACTCACTTCTGAGCATCGGCACGGAACGTCCTGAGCTTGCCTCATGAGGTTCCGTCGCTCCCCCGCTCCGCGGCGAGGGATCGCCTTGTTTCTCACCTTGGTGGTCCTCTCGCTCATTGCGGTCTTTCTGACCGAATTTTCCTTTGAAACCACCCTGGAGGTCCGCTCCCTTCAGAACTCCCAGTCGTCCTTCCAGGCCCGGAATGCCGTCAAGTCGCTCTTCAAGGCCGTTCTGGTCGGACTGCAGGGCGGGCAGGATGGCAAGATGGCGGAGGTGGACTTCTTTGAGCAGATTGCGCCCCTGCTGCAGTTTGCCCAGGGCATTCAGCAAGGCTCCGGGCTGGGAGGGCTCCCGCTGGAGGAAGGCGCGGCTCCTGCTGGCGAGGTGCCGCCGGTGTCGTTCCTCAACCCTCCGGACCTGACGGTCATTCCGGAGGAGCTGGTTCAGTACGCGCTTCCGGAGTTCTATGCGAGCTTCGCCGATGTCACCTTCTACACGCCGTCCATCCGTCCGATCGATCACCTCTACAACCTGAATCGGGTGCAGTCGAGCGGTCGAACGCTGGAGCCGGAGCGGACCAAACCCGATATTCAATTGACCAACCAGTTTCTCAACCTGCTGAACACGGACGCGTATCAAAGTGAAGAGGAGGGAGGGTACGTCTTCAATGACTCCCTTGCGTTGGGGACTTACGGCAGGCTGTTTGACTGGATTGACAAGGACGACTCGGTGTTTCAGTCCAATTACGGAGGGGTGACAGGGAATGAGATTGGCTACCGGGGGCAGGCGATTGAGTACCCGATCAAAAACGGATTCCTCGAGCGCGTGGAGGAGGTGTTTCTCCTGCTGCCGCAAGCGGAGCCACGCCTGCCGGATGCGTTTTGGCTGCAGCACTTCACGGTCTATCCCGTGGGAGACGCGTGGGATCCGCAGCAGGATGCCCGTGAAGTGAACGCCCGCATCAACGTCAACCTGGCCACGTCTGAGGAGGTTGAGGCCTTTCTCAATCGTTTTGATCAAGATACCAACTACCTGAGTACGCTTGGGGGGTACGACGAGACGGCTGCTGGGTTCTTTCAAAAACGGACCGAGTTGGCGGAAGCCCTGAGCACGCTGAGAGAATCGACAGGGGGAGCGACCCAAAAGGACATTGATGCCAAGGTGGGGGGCATTGTCTCGAAGGGGCTTGCCAGCGATTACTTCACCCCGTTCAGCTACTGGTACGAAATCCGGTTGCGGGCCGCGGTGGGGGGCGTGACGTCTGAGGTCCGGGCCGTGGTTTCGGTCGAACGAGATAACGAGGGGCTGGTGGAACCCAACAGCCTGACCATCCATGAATTTCAGCTGAGGTAGTCATGAGCGAGCGGGTGATCATTCGCCTGGAAGAGGTGGGGTCCACGAACAGCTACCTGAAGGACCGTCCGGAGCTGCTGCAGGCGTCTGGGACCGTGGTCCGGACGGAGCGGCAGGTGCAGGGGCGGGGCCGGATGGGGCGGACGTATGTTTCGCTGCATGGCAAGAACCTGACCTTCTCCGTGTGCCTGCACCCGCAGCGTCCACTGGCGGAACTGCCCGCGTTTTCACTCTGGGTCGGGGTGGCGTTGGCGCGTGTCGTGGAACGCTGGGTGACGGCTTCGGTTCAGCTCAAGTGGCCCAACGACCTGCTCCTCTCCGGACGCAAGGTTGCCGGCATCCTCATTGAATCCGCCCGGCTGGCGGGGGCTCCGCATCCGGTGCTCATTGCCGGAATTGGCCTCAATTGTTTGGGAGAGGTGAGCGAATTTCCTCCGGAACTGCAGGAAAAGGTCGCGACCCTGGAGGCACATGCCTCCAGAGAAGTCTTGAAAGAAGAGGTGTTTCAGGAGATTCTAGCCGAGTTGGACGTTGTGCTGGGGGAGGTCCGGACTCAGGGAACCGGGGCCCTAGCGCAGGAGTGGCTGCGTCGCTCTGCCATGCAGCACCGTCCAGTTTCCTTTGAAAGGACGACGGGAACAGGCTCCGGAATGGTGGAGGGCCTGACCCCAGAGGGCTTTTTGAGGATCCGCCTACCGACAGGGGAAGAACACATACACGCCTCAGGAGACGTTTGGGTATGAAGTCGGAGACGCGAGTGCTGGCCTTGGACATTGGGAACACCAATGTGGTCATGGGAATCTTTGAAGACGGGCAGCTGTTGCACAGCTGGCGCCTGCACTCGAACCCTGAGTTGAGCCTTGATGAGTACCATGTCCTGGTGCAGGGTATGCTTTTCGCATCTCGGTTCAAGCCGGAAACGATCCAGGCGGCGGTCCTGAGTTCGGTGGTCCCCAAACTGTCTCGGGTGTTTGCCACCCTGGTGCGTCAACTGATTGGGGCGGAACCGACCATCGTCAGCCATGCGCTGGAGTTGGGCATCCAGATCCGGACGGACAATCCGGAGACGGTGGGGCACGACCGTTTGGTCAATGCGGTGGCCGCGTATCATCAGCACCAGGCAGCGCTGATTGTCATTGACTTCGGCACCGCGACCACCCTGGATGTGGTCTCCAGCGATGGGCGCTTTCAGGGCGGAGTGATCTGCCCCGGGTTGAACATTTCAGCAGAGGCCCTGTTCTCACGTGCCGCCCAGCTCTTTCAGGTGGAGATTGAGGAACCGACTCGGCTGATTGGCAAGAACACCGCAGAGGCGGTGCAGTCCGGACTCTTCTACGGATACTGTGGCATGATTGAAGCCCTGATCCGGCGTCTGGAACAGGAATTGAAGACTCAAGGAGAGGATCAGGTCGTGGTGGTGGCCACCGGAGGGCTGGCGACCAAACTGACCCCGACGTTGCCCGGAGTCATCCGGCAGGATGATTTGACATTACAGGGGCTTTACCGTATCCATTTACTGAACTCCGATCACCCTTCTGAGCCTGTCCCCGCTTCTGATCCTGAAGCGGTCACGGCGTCCTCTCGGAAATTTTAGAGTGTGTAACCCACAAGGCTAGGAAATGGCAGACGACGATCAACTGGACGGACTGGACGGGCTGGACGATTTCGGAGACGATTTCGGAGACCAGCTCGACAGCTTCATGGAAGGAGAGGGGGACGAAGACGGCGACAGTGAGCTGGACTCGTTCTTTGAAGACCTCTCAACCATTGATGACCTGGAAGTCCAGGACGACGCTGAGGACGAGCCTGAGCCGGCACCTGCTGCGGCTCCTGCGAGTGCGAGCGAGGCTGCCAGCGATGATGAGGACGATGATCCTCCATTAGCCGCCGCCGCAACTGCCGGGGCGAGTGCAGCAGCGGCCGCCGCCGTCAAACCGATGCCCAAGGCGTCGAAGTCGAAGGGAGGCGGAAAGTCGCTCCTGCCGGCAGCCATCATTGCCAGCGTCACCGGATTGCTGCTGGGCGTGATCACCGTGGTGATCCTCTACCTGCTGCAGGGCGGGGGAGAGGTGGTTCCGGAAGAGCCCCCCATTGTGATGGAAAATGACCCGGTGCTGATGCCGGAGCCCATGCCTCCGCCCGAGCCCGAACCCGAGCCCGAGCCGGTGAAGCCCCGGCCGCAGCGTCCGGCGCCCCCACCGCCTCCGCAGCGCTTCTACTACGTTCAGGTGGCCAACTGCGTCCACCAGGAGTGTGTGGACGACTACCGCTTCTTGCTGCAGCGCTTCGGGTACCCGATCCGCGTGGACCGGACCCAGGAGCTGACCCCCATGACCGAGATCATCTCTCGTGAGCCGATGGGCGAAGAAGCGACGGGCCGCATGATTGACCGCATCAACCGGGAAAACCGCATGGCTGGGCGAGCCTTCCGGAAGGAAGCCGACGGAGGCTACCTGATCTCACTCGGGCTGTTTCCCGACCTGGACACCGCCAACCGGGTGAAGAACAACCTCAATCAGGCCTATGCCAAGGAGGTGTTCTTTGAGGCCACACGGGCCGACCAGAAGATTGTCTACCTCAAGGTCCGGGCCGGCGGGTTCCGGTCCAAGAACGAGGCGGAGCGCCTGAAGGACCTGCTGGCCCAGAAGGACGAGCGCTTTGAAGGGGCCTTCGTGATTGCAATGCGGCGCTGATCCGCATTGCAGGCGACACCCGTCTATGCTAAAGTAGGCGCGTTTTGTGATTCCCCTCGTGGGTCGATCTCCCCTTTTCAAGGAAACTCAATGGCTTTAAGCTGGACGATTGTTTTTGGAATCATGGTCTTTGGTCTGATGGTCTGCCCGGCCGTGGTCTTCCTGACGCACCTGAAAGACAAAGGCAAGAAAAGTCATTGACTTGCCGAAGGGCACCGTCTGGTGCCCTCGTCTCCCTTCCTCCGGGCTCCTCGCTTCGCATCTCCTGCATCCTGTGATATCCTGAGAAACCGCTTCTGTGCGGAACACCTGTTGCTTTTCCACAAGAGCAACATTTGCGGAAACCCCCTCAAGGAACCAGAACCCCCCAAGCCGCCATGCGTGTTCACTCCGGAACCTGGAAAATCATTCTTCTGCTGAGCCTCCTGCTGGTCAGCCTGAGTGCGGTCTCGAGTCTGCAAGCGCAGCCACCGATCACCATCTGGCGACATGGCGCCCAGGTGAATGCGACCTCACTGAACATCCGGAACCTGCCGGGGCTCTCTGGCTTGATCCTGGAAACCGTCCGGGACAAGACACCGCTGTTTTACTCCAACCAGGAGGATGGCGAATGGATTCGAGTCCGGACGGAAAGCGGTGAGGAGGGCTGGACCATCAAGCACTTCCTGAGCATTCCGGAACCGCAGGCGGAGGTCCTTCCCCCCGAAAGCGACCCCCGGGAGCAGATGGTTCAGGAGATGGAAACGAAGCAGCGCTACGCGGTGGTCGCTGTTCCTCAACTGGGCGTGCATTATGGTCCGGGTCCGGATCACCCCGTCCGTTACCAGTTGCAGCAGGGGGCCCACGTGGTGCTCCTGCAGCACTCGGGTGACTGGCTCATGGTCCGGGAGCCCAACCGGCGCGAATCCGGGTGGGTCCGGAAGGAGCAGCTGACGCCTTATGAGCCTCATCAGCTTCCAGAAGCCCTCAAGACCCTTTCGACGGAAAGCGGCTCACCGCTGGCCAGCAGCATCCACGAGTACATGGAAAACGCCTACCAGCGGGGGGTGATCTCGCGAGAAGACCAGCTCTTCATGGTGGTGCAGGACCTCCATGCCGGACAGCTCCTCGTCTCGATTCGTCCCCGTCGGCACGTCAAGGCGGCCAGCATGATCAAAGTGCCGATCCTCCAAGCGTACATGCTGCAGCTCTACAAGGGGCAGATTGAGCACACCGAGAGCAACGACAAGAACCTGGAGAACATGATTCGGCTGAGCAGCAACTACAGCACGAACCTCATTCTCAAGCGGCTGGGAGGCCCTCAGGTGGTGCAGAACCTCCTGGACCAGACCCGAATGTACCGGGCTCTGCGGCTGGTGGAGTACATCCCACCGGGGGGCCGTACGTACCGGAATCAGGTCTCGGCTGCTGACCTGAATCAGCTCTTTGTCCGCATCTGGGCGGGGCAGGCGCTGGGCCCAGGCTTCAGTGAACTGGAAAATCGTGCCGCCTCCCGGAGGATGCTCGACTACCTGGGCATGGACAGCTCAAACCGGGTGCACGACCGCATCAAGGACGGAACCTGCTACTCGGACAATGAGCAGGTGAAGCTTTGGGACAAAACGGGCTTTGTCAAGGGCGTGAACGGCAACGCCGGAATTGTGGAGATTGACACCCCGCATGGCCGCCGGGCCTACTCCGTGGTGCTGATCATTGAGCGGGCCAACTACCAGAGCATCGCGGGCAACGCAAACGCCTGGTCTTCCGCCATCAGCGAGCAGATGCGCCGGATCTCGGAAATGGTGTACGCCTACTTCAATGTCCGCTACGAGGCCGCGGATTCGTGTGGCTTTGACCGATTGCTTCATCATGCGAAGTTGGCCTATGAGCACCAGGGACAATTCCGTGCCGCGCTCTGACGCCTGGCACTCCCTCACGCACACCCTCCACGAGCGGGAGCAGCACCTGCTCTTTCTTCATGAGCAACGCTACCTCGACCCCCTGGCGCCTTCTCAACGAGAGCGCCTGCAGGCGGCCGGGGTGCTGACGGAGTCGCTCCTGACGTTTGTGGAGCAGGCGCTGGAGCCACTTCTTCGCGACCTGCCTCCGGGGATGTACTTTCCGGTTCCCCTGATGCGAGCGAGTTCGGGCCCGGAGCTTTCTCGGGAACAGGTCCAGACGTTTTCCTACTCGTTTCTGGAGGTGGATGAACGGCAGCGCTGGTTCTGGCGCGGGAAGCCGATTGTGGGCAAAGTCCTGACGCTGTTTGAGCAAAACCTCCAGTACGATCCGGAGGTGGGGCGCTACCTCGTGGAGTACCACACGGAAGGGCGCTGGGACAAGTGCTACCTCCGGGTGGCGCACACGCCCGTCCGGGGCGTCCGCTTCGATGGAGCCACAGCCGAGCTGGAACTGAACACCGGGCCCTCCCTGCCCCTGAGCTGGGAGCACCTGTGGCTGGACGCGTCGGAGCGCCTGTTTCTGACCGAGGCCACCTGGCGGTTGATTCTGCTGGCCGACCAACCCCGTTACGAGATCCTGAGCCACTGGGATGCCACCCAGGAGGCGCTTTGCTGGCAAGGGCAGCGTTACCCCTTGAACCAGGTGTCCCACCCTCAGGACCTCCTGGTGGCCGATTCCTTTTTCTGACTCAAACTCCCCCTATGCTTGAAAAGGTTCACTTTCCCCCCATCAGTGGGTGGTTGGCGGATGAACAACGGCTGCGACAGACCCTGAGTGCTGCTGAGATTGGAACCTGGTACGCATGCGACGGCATGATGTTCTGGGACCACGTGACCCTCAAGATGTATGGCGTTGCGACGCCTCCAGCGACTCGAGATGAGTACCTGGAGCTGATTCCCGCAAGCCAGCGGGAGGCGATTGCAGGGTCCATTCAGCGCTCCGAGGAGCTGCAGATTCCCGATGAATTTGAACACAGCCTGGGAGAGCCCAATGGCTCGGAACGCTGGCTGCTCGTCAAGGGGGTGCCTCACCTCGATCACAACGGCAAGGTCCGGGGACGGCATGGGGTGGTGCTGGAGATCACACAGCGCAAACGGGCCGAGCAGGGTGTTCAGGAAAGTGAGAAGCGCATGGAGCTGGTGCTTCAGGGCGCTGAGTTGGGACTGTGGGACGCGGATTTGCTGACTGGAGAAACCTACGTCAGCCCCTACTACCTGAAGATGCTGGGGTATCAGCCCAGTGAGGTCAGCGATTCCAACCGGCTTTGGCTACAGAGCATTCACCCAGACGACCGTCCGCGCATCGTTTCTCTGACGGAGCATGCCACCACTGATGAATCGATTGTCTTTGATGAGGAGTACCGCATTCAGGTCAAGTCCGGTGGCTACCGCTGGTTCCGGGGACGGGGCTCGGTGGTGCAGCGTGCCAGCGACGGACGCGCCGCCCGGTTTGTGGGAACCATGCTCGACATCACGCACCGCAAGCAGTCGGAGCAGCAACTGGCTTCCAGTCAAAACCTCTTCTCTGCCGCATTTGACCACGCGTTTTATGGCATGGTCCTCAGCAACGCCCGGGGCATGATCCTCCGGGTGAATGAATCGGCAAAGGAGATGCTCGGCTACGGGGACGAACTCATCGGGATGCTGGTGGATGAGCTGATCCACCCCAGTGACCTTAATGAATCGCAGACCGACCGCGACGAGTTGCAGCGCACGCCCCATGCCGGATACATTCGTCAACGCCGGTTGCTGACGCAGCAGGGCAGCACGCTGGTGGCGCGTGTGGCGGTCAATGCCATCTGTGATGCCTCCGGAGCCTTTGAGTACAACATTGCCCAGATTGAGGACCTGACGAAGACGCGGGAGCTGGAAAACCAGGTGATTCAGTCGGAAAAGATGAGCACCATCGGAGTCCTGACCAGTAGCCTGAGCCACGAACTCAAGACGCCCCTGAGTGGTGTTCTCATGAGCCTGCCCCTCATCAAGCCGCTGCTGGATCAAGGGAAGGAGGAGGAGCTGATCGACCTGCTCGGCACCATGCAGCAGATGGTGGCCCACAGCCTCGATACCATTCAGAGCCTCCTCAGCTTTTCCCGGAAGTCCGACTCTCAGGACGTGGTCAGCTGTGACCTGGAGAAGCTCTTTTCCGAGCTGCTGCTGCTGCTGGAGCCCATGTCCAAGAAGCTTGGGGTTCGGTTGGAAACGGAGGCCACGCCGTCGCTTCCGGAAGTGCGGTGCAACCGGACGCAGATCCAGCAGGTGCTTCTGAACCTGGGAGCCAATGCGATGCAGGCCATGCGGGGAGCCGATGAGCGAGTCCTGCACCTGGCTGCTCATCAAGAGGGGGACTGGCTGGTGCTGAAGGTATCAGATACGGGCCCCGGAATTGAGCCGGCGCTGCTGGAAAAGATCTTTGATCTTTTCTACACGACCAAGGAAGAAGGCGAAGGGACCGGGCTTGGGCTTTCCATCAGCCGAGACATCATCCGGCGGCATGGCGGCGACCTGACGGTAGAAAATCACGCGGGGGCAGCGGGGTGCACCTTCCGGATCACGTTACCGCTGGCTGATCAGAGCACGAGCATGCAGTCGCCGTAACTGAAGAAGCGGTACCGCTCCCGGACCGCCTCAGCATAGGCGTCCATGAGGCGCTCCCGGCTCGTGAGGGCGGAAACGAGCATCAGCAGAGTCGATTCCGGAAGGTGGAAGTTGGTCAACAGGTGATCAACGATCCGGAAGGAGTAGGGCGGATAAAGGAAAATATCGGTCCAGCCCTGCCACTGGGGCTCCGGCTGGGCAGCAATCGTCTCCAGCACCCGGACCGACGTGGTGCCAACGGCCAGAATGGGCACCCCTGCCTGCTTGAGGTGCTGCAGGCGCTGCCAGACCTGAGGCTCGATTTCGTAGTGCTCCGAGTGCATGGGGTGCTCCCGGACGTCCTCGGCCACAACAGGCGCAAAGGTTCCGCGTCCCACGTGCAGGGTGACTTCGAGCAACTCGTGTCCGGCCGTCCGGAGCTGATTCAGGAGGTCTTCAGTGAAGTGCAGGCCAGCCGTGGGAGCCGCAACGGCGCCGCTCCGGGAGGCATACACGGTCTGGTAGCGCTTCCGGTCGAGCTGATGCTGATCCTCCGGAGCCTGCCGACGTTCAATGTAGGGGGGCAGGGGAGGAAGCCCTGCCTGTTCCAGCCGCTCCGAAAAGGTCTCGGGGTCATCAAACTGCAAAATCCACGAGCCGTCTTCCCAGCGCTCCCGCGCCACAGCCAGCAGCTCTCCATTTCCAAAACTCAGCTCTTCGCCTGGTTTGATGCGGGCCGCCTTGCGGACCAGCGCCTGCCAGATGCCGGGCGCCTGTTCTTCCAGCAGCAGGGCTTCCAAGGCGGCTCCGGTGGCCCGGTTTCCGAGTAGTCGAGCCGGGACCACCTTGGTGTTGTTGAACACCAGGGCACAGCGGGGAGGCAAGAGGGAGAGGAGTTCGTGGAAGTGATGGTGCCGAGGGGCTCCTCCAGAGCGGGGAAGGAGCATCATCCGGGACTGATCGCGCGGTTCTGCAGGGTGCTGAGCGATCAGTTCCGGAGGAAGGTCAAAGTGGTAGGACGTACGTTTCCAATCCGCGTGGTCCATCAGATGTGGTCCATGACTCCCATGCGCTTGATGCGCTCTTCCGGAGGAACCACACTGGTGAGGCGGGCGCCAAACTTTTCATTGATCACCACAACCTCGCCCCGCGCGACCAGCTTGCCGTTGACAAACATGTCCAGGTCCTCGCCCACCAGACGGTGCAGCTCCAGGACGGAACCCTGACCGAGGGAGAGGAGGTCGCTGATGTTCATCTTGGCTCGGCCCACCTCGAAGGTGACGGTGAGGGGCATGTCGAGCAAGAAGCTCAGGTCCACGTTGCCGCTGGAGGCCTGAGGCACTCCCGGGTCATCCGCAGGAATCACCGAGTCGTCTCCGGCCAGCATGGAGTCGAGGTCCGCTTCTTCGTCCTCGGTGTCTCCGGTGACCAGGGAACTCAGGTCTCCGGTGGCTTCTGCAGCAACCCCTTCAGCAGATTCAGAGACCAGGGATTCCAGATCGGCTTCCGCGTCATCGGCTCCGTCGTCTGCAGCCGCTTCATCCACCAGTGATTCTAAATCGTTTTCTTCATCTGCCATTGAATTGCTCGCACCTGAGAAAAGCGGGCACCATTACCCAGTTTGTAAGGAGTGGCCCTGCAAGACCCAACGCATCCGGGCTTCCGGAGCATCCAGGCCATCACACCCTTTGGGGCCTAAGAACTTTTGGCGATGCAACACCAGTTCCAGAATGGAAGGTTGCGATGAAGAAGCCTCAGAAAGCGGATGCAGCTGCAGCGTCACCCGAGCGTCTTCCGGGGTCTCCTGAACCTCTGTCAGCTCAGGCTGAGCCGACCAGCCATTTTGCTGGCAGACCTCTTGACCAAAGGCCTCAGCGACCTGAGCCAGGCCTCCGAGCCAGATCAGGCCCCGGTACGTGGGGGCATGAACCTGGTTGGCAAAGAAGGCTTCCAGCCACTCGTCAGCGAGCTCGGGGGTGAGGTAGCCATAGACCCGGGCCTGCGGAAAGGTCGCCAGTGTGGCCGCAAAGCGGTGGCCGCCGAGGTGGCTGCTTTCCCAGACCTTGACGGACGCCTGACGGGCGTCCACCCCTTCGCGCAACCGCTGCACCACTGCGCCTCCGAACTTGGCGCAGCACTTGTCGTGCTTGCCGTGGGTGCAGACCATGATCTGTGGCGTGGTGATCGGGGTCGCCGGGAGCGCAGGCGTTCCTGCAAAATGAGCGGCAAGGACGTCACTCAGGTTTTCGGGAGCGACCGTGTAGCGCACCGCTTCCGGATAGATCAGGACCTCACAGGAGTCGGTTCCGACGGTTCCGTCAGTAATCAGGCGGATGGTCACCTTGCCGGCCAGGGCACTCCAGACGTGTTGATCCTCCCCAAGGGTTTCCGGAAAGCCCCCTTCGGAGAGAAGCACATCCCGGTCCCAGAAGCGCTTGGGCCAGGTGATGAAGACCAGGTGTTTGGCATGCAGAGCCGTGCCTGCCAGGGGTTCATTCAGGTCGCGGGTGACCAGGGAGCAGTACTCGTGATTCATGTGTTGCTGACTGATTCAAGGACAAGTTCGGCGAGATCTTTGGTCTGCATGTCGTCTCCACGGTTGTTGGCAACAATGCCATCGCTGATCATGGTCATGCAGAATGGGCATCCGGTGGCCACGGTGGAGGCGCCGGTTTCTTCGGCCTGACGGACCCGTTCCTGGTTGACACGGGTTCCGATGGTTTCCTCCATCCACATCCGGGCGCCTCCGGCTCCGCAACAGAAGCTTTCGTTGCGACTGCGCTTCATTTCCACAGGAGCCTCTTCCGTGATCCGGGAAAGGAGCTTCCGGGGAGCATCGTACTCATTGTTGTAGCGTCCGAGGTAGCAGGGGTCGTGGAAGGTGACCTTGCCCTTGACCACGGGTTGCGGGTCGAGCCGGCCTTCATCGACCAGCTGTGAGATGAACTGGGTGTGGTGGTACACCTCAAACTTGCCGTCGAGCTGCGGGTACTCGTTTTTCAGGGAGTTGAGGCAGTGGGGGCAAGACGTGACCACCTTCTTGATGTTGTAGCTCTTGAGCGTCTCCACGTTTTCACCAGCGAGCATCTGGTAGAGCATCTCGTTTCCGGAACGGCGAGCGAGGTCCCCTGTGCACTTCTCTTCGCTGCCGAGGATGGCAAACTTGACCCCTGCCTTCTTGAGGAGCTTCGAGGTGGCTCGGGCGACCTTCTGGTTGCGGCTGTCGAACGAGCCGGCACAACCGACCCACATGAGGACGTCGATCTCTTCCGGAGGGGTCTCGGCCATGGTGGGAATGGCCTCATCCTTTGCCCAGTCGGCGCGCTGGTCGTAGCCGACGCCCCAGGGGTTGAAGTTGCGCTCAAGCCCCTTGTAGGTGGTGGTCAGTTCAGGCGGGTAGGCTTCCTTCATCAGGGTCTCGCCCTGGCGCATGGCGATCATGCGGGGAACGTGCTCAATGGCGACGGGGCAGGCGTCTTCGCAGGCGCGGCAGGTGGTGCAGGCCCAAAGTGTGTCTGGATGAATGATGTCGCCGACCAGCTCCTTGTCTTCCCGGGTTTTGCCGGTTTGGTAGAGCGTCCCTGCTTCTTCCCGGAGGTGCCCGAGGAGGGACTGGTTGACCCACTTCATGGTGAGGGGCTTGCCGGTGACATAGGTGGGGCAGATGTCGTAGCAGCGTCCGCACTCGGTGCAGGAAAAGAGGTCGAAGCCTTCCTTCCAGGTGAGCTGCTCAAACTTGGTGACACCGATGCGTTCCTCTTCCCAGGCCTTCTCGTCTTCAAGGTCGATGAGGTCGATGGGCCGGTGGGGGCGGTCCAGGGAGGCAAAGTACACGTTGGGCAGCGCCGTGATCTCATGGAACTGCTTGGTGTTGACGAGGACATTCACAAACACCATCATGGTGATGACGTGTCCCCAGAAGCCGAAGTGGTAGAAGAAGGCGTTGGCCGTTTCCCCCAACGGAGCAACCCAGGCGGCGAGGATTGCGGCAAAGGGGGCCCACTCCATCTCGGTTCCGTAAATGGGGCTGTGGTAGTAGGGGATGTCGTGGTTCCAGAGCTGAATCAGGTTGAACCGTCCGGCGTCAAAGAAGAGGTCCGTGAGCATGATCAGCCCAATGTACAGCAGCACGTAGACCCCTTCCCAGTTGAGGGAAAGCCGCGCCGGCTTGGGGCTCACCACGCGGCGCCAGAGCATGAACAGGACCCCTGCGAGCACCACGACTTCGGCCACATTGTAGAGGAACACGTACACGTACCCCCCCAGGTGATCAATCCCGAGGAAGGGCAAGTGCTCCTGAAAGCCCTTCACAAAGCCCTCACCCATCAGGGCCATCTCCCGGAGGCCGATGATGAGCGCCCCCCAGAAGATGAGGGCATGGACGATGCCTGAGCCGCGTTCCCGGGAGCGGTCCAGGAACTTGCGCTGCCCAAACCCCATGCCCAGGAGCTGCTTGAGGCGGTCCCCTGGACGGTCGGTCCGCTCTTCCGGAGCCATGCGGCGCAAAGCGCCAAATTTGACAGTCATCTGGAGCGCGAACACTCCCCAACCAATCAAAAAGACTGGGAGCATCAGCCAAGGGTTCATGGGTTCCTCTCTGGTCAGGAGTTCCGGAGGTGAGGCCGGGAGTGCCGGAAGCGGGTGCAACGGGGTGCCTCCTTTGATTCTCGAAGCACCTTAGAAGAACCCTGGGGGAGACGCAAGAAAAAGCCCGGGAAAAGTGCTCCGGAAGCCGGTTGGTCAGCGGAAGCGATACGGCTGGGGATCCAGCTCGGGAGCCTGGTCGCTGAGCAGGTCGGCAGCCAGCCGTGCCGACCCACAGGCCATGGTCCACCCGAGGTGCCCGTGTCCGGTGTTGTAGAGCAGGTTGGCATGAGGCCCAAACCCAATGATCGGAGTGCCTTCCGGAGTCATGGGACGCAGGCCACTCCACAGCTGCGGACGCGAAAAATCGGCAGCATTGGGGAAGAGGGTCTGCATGGCGGCCAAGGCGCGCCGGAGGTGCTGCGGAGGGATGGCGAGTCCGTATCCCTGAAAAGCGGCGAGGGTGGTGATCCGCATCTTGTCTCCCAGCACCGAAAAGGCCACCCGCTCGTCTTCGTCAATGCCTCCCAGCTGCGGGGGCGTGTGGTCTGGTGTCACAGGGACGGTGGCAGAGACGCCCTGAACCGGGTAAATCGGAAGGTCAAGGCCCAGTGGCCGCAGCAGCAGCGGACTCCATGCCCCAAGCGCCAGGACATAGCGGTCGGCCCGGAGCGTGCCCAGCGGCGTCAGCACGCCCTGAATCTCGCCACCGGAGGCGTCCAGTCGCTCAATGGGGCAATTGAAGTGGAAGGTCACGCCCCGCTCCTGACACTTCTGGACGAGGGCCTGAGTGAAGGCGTGGGAGTCTCCAGATTCGTCAGTGGGACTGTACACCGCGCCCGCCAGGTGGGGGCGACTGGCGGCATATCCGGGGTCAAGCTCCTGAATGGCTTCTGGCGTCAGCACCTGCAGGGTCTGGCCTCCTTCCAGCAACGGCTGTCGCTCCTCGAGCGCCTGCTCGAGGTTCCGTTGGTTGCGATAGAGGTAGAGGACTCCGCGATGGCCCCGGTGGTACTCGAGCGGGGTGTCCTTCAGCAGACTCCGGAGGCGCTGCTGACTGTACACACAGAGCTGGTGTTTGTGCCGGGAGTTGGTTTCCCAGGCTGAGTGGGTGCACTGCGGAAGAAATTTCAGGCCCCAGCGCATCAGGTCCGGAGTGAGTGGCCCGATCTTCATGGCGGGATCTTGTCCCAGCCAGACTCGTGGAAGCTGCTTGAGGCGGTCGGGAGACGCCCAGGCCAGGGCATCTCCGGTGGCAATCAGGCCCGCGTTGCCAAAACTGGCACCCTGGGCAGGTTGGGCGGCCCGGTCGAGGACCACGACCTCGTGGCCATCCTGGACCAGTTCCCAGGCGGTGGTGGTGCCGACGACGCCAGCACCTAAAATGAGGATACGCACGACAGGTGAAATCTGCTGGATGGGAAGCCCGGGGGCTCCCCAGGTTGATTAGCTCGCTTTCTTGCGCTTGGGCAGATAGAGGTCGGTGATGGTGCCTTCAAAGACCTCTGCTGCCATTGCCACCGTCTCCGAGAGGGTTGGGTGCGGGTGAATGGTGGCGCCAATGTCGGCCGCATCACAGCCCATCTCAATGGCAAGGGCGCCTTCAGCAATGAGGTCTCCCGCGTTGGTGCCGACGATGCCGACACCAATGACCCGGTCGGTCTCCTCATCGAAGATGACCTTGGTCATGCCTTCGTCTCGTCCGTTGGCGAGGCTCCGGCCGCTGGCTGCCCAGGGGAACTTGCCCACGCCGATCTTCCGGCCTTCCGCCTTGGCTTCGGCTTCCGTCACGCCCACCCAGGCCACTTCCGGATCGGTGTAGGCCACCGAGGGAATGACACGGGCGTCAAAGTACCGCTTGTGTCCGGCAATGACCTCAGCAGCCACCTTGCCTTCATGAGTGGCCTTGTGCGCCAGCATGGGTTGCCCCACGATGTCACCAATGGCAAAGATGTGCGGCACATTGGTCCGCATCTGGGAGTCAACCGGAATGAAGCCCCGCTCATCGACGGTGACCCCGGCGTTTTCGGCGCCGATCTTCTTGCCGTTCGGAGAGCGCCCAACCGAGCTGAGGATGCGGTCGAAGACCACCGGCTTCTCGGGGGCATTCTTGCCCTCAAAGGTCACCTTGAGGCCCTTCTTCTGAGCCTCCACCGCCGTCACACGGGTTTCCAGCCAGATGTTTTCATAGAGTCCGGCAATGCGCTTCTGGTAAGGACGAACGAGGTCCTTGTCTGCTCCGGCCATCAGCGAGTCAAGCATTTCGACAATGGTGATCCTGGCGCCGAGGGCGTGGTACACCGTGGCCATTTCGAGTCCGATGATGCCTCCTCCCATGACCAGCAGGTGCTCCGGAACGCCCTGAAGCTCCAGGGCGCCGGTGGAGTCGACAATGCGGTCGTCTTCTGGCAGGAAGGGCAGGCGAACGGCCTGAGAGCCAGCGGCAATGATGGCATGCTCAAAGTGAATGGTCTCGGTGGAGCCGTCTGCTGCGGTGACCTGAAGGTGGTGCGGGTCAACAAAGGCGCCCACGCCAGTGACAACGTCCACCTTGCGCTGCTTGGCCATGCCGGCCAGCCCACCGGTGAGGCGACTGACCACGCCATCCTTCCAGCTCCGGAGCTTGTCGATGTCGACCTTCGGTGGCTGGAAGACGAGGCCGTGCTCGCTCATGTGCTGGGCATCGTCAATGACCTTGGCGGCATGCAAGAGGGCCTTGGAGGGAATGCAGCCCACGTTCAGGCACACCCCGCCGATGGTGGCGTAGCGTTCCACGAGGATGACCTTCTTGTCCAGGTCGGCAGCACGGAAGGCCGCGGTGTACCCTCCGGGTCCGGAACCGAGAACCAGCACCTCGCAGGAGCGATCGGCGCTTCCGGAATAGGAGGCGGCCGTTGGAGCGGCAGCGGCAGGAGGAGGCTCCGGAGCCTTCTCGGGAGCACGGGGCGTTGGAGCCGCCGCGGCGCCTTCTGCCGGATCCAGCATCAGCACCAGGCTTCCTTCCGACACACGGTCCCCGACCTTGATCTTGAGCTCCTGGACCACTCCAGCTGCTGGAGAAGGAACCTCCATGGTGGCCTTGTCGCTCTCGAGGGTGATCAGCGAAGTCTCCTGCTCAATCCGATCTCCCGGGCTGACCAGAACCTCAATGATCTCGACATCCTTGAAGTCCCCAATATCCGGGACCTTGATTTCAATCAGGCTCATATTCACTCAAAAGTAGCAGGCGCGCCTCAGTGGTGGTGAGGCGCGAAGGGTAATTGGGAGTAGTCATGGTGAGGGCAGGCTCCCAGCACCGCCAGGAGCCTGGGGGCCTCAAAGGAGCAGTCGCCGCAGGTCGCCCAGCGTTTGACACAGGTCCACCATGAAGCGAGCGGCCTGAGCCCCATCGATGACCCGGTGGTCATAGGTCAGGTCCAGGGGCAGCATCAGGCGGGGCACAAACTCCTTCCCGTTCCAGACCGGAGCCATGCGCGACTTGGTGATGCCCAAAATGGCGACCTCTGGTGCATTGACCAGCGGGGTGAAGGCCGTGCCGCCAATGCCCCCCAGGCTGGAGATGCTGAAGCAGCCCCCTTGCATTTCCTGAGGCTTGAGCTTGCCATCGCGGGCGCGGGCACTTACTTCTCCCAACTCGGCGGCCAGCTCATAGACGCCTTTCTGGTCCACATCCCGGAAGACCGGAACCACGAGGCCGTCTGGGGTGTCCACGGCCACTCCAATGTGGACATACTGCTTGTACACCAGGCTTTCGGCATCCGGAGTCAACGAGGCGTTGAAGTTCGGATGGGCCTGCAGTACCGAGGCACAGGCCTTGAGCATGAACGCCAGCGGAGTCACCTTGACGCCCTTCTTGGCCGCTTCGTCCTTGAGGGACTTCCGGAAGGCTTCCATCTCGGTGATGTCGGCTTCGTCATGATGGGTCACCATCGGGACATTCAGCCAGGCCCGGTGCAGGTGCTTGCCCGAGATCTTCTTGATGCGAGGCAGCGGTTTGACCTCAACCGGTCCAAACTTGCTGAAGTCCACCTCAGGCATGGCGGGAATGCCCATGCCTCCGGAGGCGCCTGCCGCAGCCGGCTGAGCGGCTTGCTGGAGCGCCTGCTTGACGTAATTCTGAACGTCTTCCCTGGTGATGCGCTCCTTGCGTCCGGTGCCCGTGACCTTGCTGAGGTCCACGCCCAGCTCGCGAGCAAAGAGCCGAACCGAGGGGCTCGCGTGGGCCTTCCGGAAGTTCTGGTCGTTGATGGGCTCCGAGATGGGCGGTGGGCGCAGCGGTGACTCCATCGCCATGTCCTCGGAAAGGCTGGACCGAGGAGAAGCCGGTGGCGCCGGTGCCGCGGCGGGCGCGGGTGCTGCTGGCGCCGCTTGAGGCTGTGGTGCTGCTGCGACGGGCGCCGCTCCGGCTGCCTCGACCAGGGCAATCAGGTCTCCTTCCGAGACCTTGTCTCCCACCTTCACCTTCATTTCCTTGACGGTGCCGGCCAGCGGGGACGGAACTTCCATGGTCGCCTTGTCGCTCTCAAGCGTGATGAGTCCGGCGTCCGTGGCAAGGGTGTCGCCAGCGTTGGCGAGCACTTCAATGATTTCCACATCCTTGAAGTCGCCAATGTCCGGAACCCGGACCTCCTGAACCCCACCTGTTGCCGCTGGGGCCGCGGGGGCTGCAGGTTCCGGAGTCGCCGAGGGCGCCGGTTCTGTGGCCGGCTCTGCGGCGGGGGTGGCTTCGTTCGCCGGAATCAGCTTCAGGACGAGGCTGCCTTCCGAGACCTTGTCTCCGACCTTCACCAGCAACTCCTGAACAATGCCCGCTTCCGGAGAAGGGACGTCCATGGTCGCCTTGTCGCTCTCAAGCGTGATGAGCGGGTCTTCAGGCTGGATGGAGTCTCCGGGCTTGATGAGGATGTCGATGATCTCTACGTCCTTGAAGTCGCCGATGTCTGGGACCAGAACGTCTTTCAATGTGCTCATGATCGCGCTCCTTCTCAGACAAACAAGGGGTTGGGTTTCTCAGGATCAAGGCCGTACTTCTTGATGGCCTCCTTCACGGTCTTGACCGGCACGGCCCCTTCGTCGGCAAGGGCCTTCAGGGCAGCGACGGTCACGTAGTAGCGGTTGACTTCAAAGTGCTGGCGGAGGGCCTTGCGCGTGTCACTGCGTCCGTAGCCGTCGGTGCCCAGCACCACGTAGTGCCGGGGCACGTACGCACGGATCTGATCGGCGTAGAGCTTGATGTAGTCCGTCGCAGCGACAACCGGTCCCGCGGTTTTTTCCAGGCACTCTTCCACGTGCGACTTCCGGGGCTTCTTGTCCGGATGCATGCGGTTCCAGCGGGTCACGTCATCGCCGTCTCGCTTGAGCTCGTTGAAGCTGGGAGCGCTCCACAGGTCCGCCTGCACCCCCCAGTCTTCTGCGAGCAGGTCGGCTGCAGCGATCACCTCGCGGAAGATGGTTCCGGAACCGAGCAGCTGCACCCGCAGCTTCCCTGCCTTGGCCTTGCGGAAGGCGTACAGGCCCTTGATGATGTTGGCCTCTTCCCCTTCCGGAAGCTCCGGATGCGGATAGTTTTCGTTCATCGTCGTCAGGTAGTAGAACACATTCTCCTGTTCTTCAAACATGCGACGCAGGCCTTCTCGGAAGATCACCATCAGCTCGTAGGAGAAGGTGGGATCGTAGGAGATGCAGTTGGGGATGTTGCCCGCCAGGATGTGGCTGTGGCCGTCTTCGTGCTGGAGGCCTTCTCCGTTCAGGGTGGTCCGTCCAGACGTGCCCCCAATGAGGAAGCCTCGGGCCTGAATGTCCCCGGCGGCCCAGGCCAGGTCTCCGATCCGCTGGAAGCCGAACATCGAGTAGAAGATGTAGATCGGAATCATCTGGATGTTGGAGTGGCTGTAGGCCGTGGCTGCAGCAATCCATGACGACATGGCGCCGTCTTCGTTGATGCCCTCCTGAAGGATCTGGCCGCTCTGGTCTTCCCGGTAGTACATGAGCTGGTCTCGGTCGACCGGCTCATACTTCTGCCCCTCGTGGGCGTAGATGCCGATCTGCCGGAACATGCCCTCCATTCCGAAGGTGCGGGCCTCATCGGGAACAATCGGAACCAGCCGTGGGCCGATTTCCTTGTCTCGGGTCAGCAGGGTCATGGCCTGAACCAGCGCCTGCGTGGTGGACATTTCCCGCTCGCCGGTGTCCTTGAGCAGGCGGCCGAAGAAGGAAAGCTCCGGAATCTTCAGACCGGCAGCCTTGATGCGGCGCTGCGGCAAGGAGCCTCCGAGGGCTTCACGCCGCTCCATGAGGTAACGGATTTCCTCGGAGTCTGGTCCGGGATTGTAGAACTCCATGTTTTCGACCTGCTCGTCGCTGAGCGGCACCTTGAAGCGGTCCCGGAAGAGCTTGAGGTCGGACAGGCCGATCTTCTTTTGCTGGTGCGAGCCCATCTGGCCTTCGCCGGAGGCGCCCATGCCGTAGCCCTTGACGGTCTTGGCCAGGATGACGGTGGGCTGGCCTGTGTGGTTCACGGCAGCGTGGTAGGCCGCATAGATCTTGTGAGGATCGTGTCCGCCCCGGTTCAGGCGCCAGATGTCCTCATCGCTCATGGAAGAGACCATGTCGAGCAGCTCCGGATACTTGCCGAAGAAGTGAGCCCGGACGTAGGCCCCATCGTGTGCCTTGAAGGCCTGGTACTCGCCATCAACGGCTTCTTCCATGCGGCGGCGCAGCAGGCCCTCCTTGTCTTGCTGGAGAAGCGGGTCCCAGTAGGAGCCCCAGATGACCTTGATGACGTTCCAGCCGGCGCCCCGGAACTCGGCTTCAAGCTCCTGGATGATCTTGCCGTTCCCCCGGACTGGGCCGTCGAGTCGCTGGAGGTTGCAGTTGATGACAAACACGAGGTTGTCGAGCTTCTCCCGGGCGGCCAGGCCAATGGCGCCGAGGGATTCGGGCTCATCGGTCTCCCCATCTCCAAGGAAGGCCCAGACCTTCCGGTTGGAAACGTCGGCCAGTCCGCGGTTGCCGAGGTACTTGAGGAACCGGGCCTGGTAGATGGCCATGATGGGACCGAGTCCCATCGAGACGGTGGGGAACTGCCAGAAGTCGGGCATCAGCCAGGGGTGAGGGTAGGACGAGACGCCCTTGCCTTCGGTTTCCTGGCGGAAGTTGACGAGCTGGTCTTCGCTCAGACGCCCTTCCAGAAAGGCCCGGGCGTAGATGCCGGGCGCAGAGTGTCCCTGCATGTAAATGAGGTCGCCGCCGTGGTTTTCAGTGGGGGCATGCCAGAAGTGGTTGAAGCCCACATCGTAAAGGTTGGCGGCAGAGGCGAAGCTGGCGATGTGGCCACCGAGTTCGGAAGACTCCTTGTTGGCCTTGACGACCATGTTGGCGGCGTTCCACCGGATGATCGCCCGGAGCTTCGACTCGATTTCCTGGTTCCCGGGGGAGCGGACTTCCAACTCGGGTGGGATGGTGTTGATGTAGGGCGTCGTGGCCGAGTAGGGGGAAGCCACCCCGGAAGTCGTTGCTCGGTCGGCCAGCTGGCGCAGGAGGAAGTAGGCTCGCTCCAGACCATCTCGCTCAATGACAGCTTCAATGGCTTCAATCCATTCGCGAGTTTCTAGAGGGTCAAGGTCGTGGGCAATCGTGTCGGTCATGGTCCTTCCAAGAAGAGGATGCCGAAATGCAAGTTAACCGCTTAAACTGTGGTTTAATAAGAAAACCCTTTGCTTAAACTGCACTTTTGAAGCAAAACTGAGCAGGGGCGGGCGCCTTAGGGTGCTCAGTTTCGTTTCATGGGAGACGTTTTAATTAAAACAATTGCGCAATTCTTACAAAAGAAGGTTTTAATTCTCAATTTAGTGAAGGAAATGTCAATCATAAACGCCGAACGGGGTCATTCATCTGCACAAACCCGCATGCCGATGCTCTTGTAGTGAGTCCTGGTGGGGTTGGCGTACCAGCGTTTGGCAGACCGGATGCTGGCTTTTTCCGAGGAGTACCCGCCTCCTCGCAGGACGTGGGAGCCGCCGGAGTCCGGACCGGTTGGGTCGGTGACCCCGTCGGCATCCTGCTCGTAGGTCTTGCTGCTGTAGAAGTCAGCCACCCATTCCCAGACGTTGCCATGGACGTCATAGAGGCCCCAGGCGTTGGCGGTCTTGGTCCGGATGGGTTGAGTGTGGGAGCGGCTGGTGGAATCGTACCAGGCGATGTCGGTGGTGCAGGTATCGTTGCCACACCACCACTTGGTGGCCGTGCCAGCGCGAGCCGCATACTCCCACTCCGCCTCGGTACAGAAGCGATAGGTGCGCTCCCCTTGCGACGTCAGCCACGTCAGGTACGCCTGCCCCTGCTCCCAGGAAAGGCAGTTCATTGGAGAATCCTCGTGCCCGTCCAGCAAGGCGTTGCAGGTGTCACCCAGGTCGGCGAGGGAACACGCCCCTGCAGCGACGCAGGCCTGGTATTCGGCAACACTCAGCTCATGGTCCGAGATCAGGAACGGGTGGCTCAGGGTGACGGTGTGGGTGGGCAACTCGTTGCTGCTGTTGCTGCCGTCCGCGACACTGGCGTTGTCGGCACCCATCTCGAAGGTTCCTCCACTGAGCTTGATCAGGCCTTGCGCATCGGCTGGCGCAAGGACCCCACTCTGGATGTGAAACTGCTGCTGCTGCGGATCCGGATGATTCCCTGCGAGGTCTTCCAGCGCGGCAGAGAGGGCCACGGTGTAGGTCCCGTTGGCCTGCCAGGGCTGCTCTGGAACGAACCTCAGGGTGCTCCCTTCCAGGGTGACCTGACCGGCCCGGGGTTCCTCTTGCTGAGAAACGGTCACGGCGGTCTCTACCGAAACCGGATTGAGGGGCTCACTGAACTGCCACTCCAGAGAGAGGTCGGTCGGCAGGTCGTCCGGAGCCTCCTGCAGCGTGCTCCACTGAACCTCCGGAGGCTGCTCATCCAGTCTGCTGCCCGTGTCAAAGACCCAATCCGGAGCCGCGTCGAGGGCCCAGTTTTCCGAGGCCGAGTAGGTCACCGAAACGGCAAGGGTGTTGGTGTGGTTCGGGGGAAAGGGGGAGGTGGGGTGAAAGGCCGCATAGGTTCCGGACTGCGTCCAGCTGCCTTCAAGTGGGCCCGAATCGGCCTGCAGGAAGTCCGGATCTGGTGGCACAGAGGCCGGAGGCGGCTCGGCAAAGGCCAGGAGCAAGACGGTGTTGCGCGGCACATCGGTGTCGTCGGCGCTGGGAAACCAGTCCGTGATGGTCGCGTAGTGAGGAGTGGGCTCCTCTGAAGAGGGGGGTTCAGGGTCGGTTCCGGGGGGAAGGGCTTCGTCCGAGTTTCCGCAAGCGGAGAGGCTGAGGAAGAGCCAGAAGCATGCGGAGCAGAGACGGTTGGGAGAGGAAAGTCTCATAGGTCCTCCGATTGAAAAACCACCTCATGACAAGGTGGGGTTAGGGCGGGCTAATGCGCACCCTAACATGCTCTCTCCCATGAGACAACCCCGAAAACTATCCCTGCCAGGGCAGTGAGAAGGTCTTCACGTTCGTGAAGCTCTTCATGGCTTCAATGACTCCTTCCTTGTAGCCCAGGCCGGAATCCTTGATGCCTCCGAAGGGAGACATCTCGATGCGGTACCCCGGAACTTCCCAGATGTTGACCGTGCCGTGGTTGAGTTCGGCAATGAAGCGGGTGATGTAGTCGAGCCGGTTGGTGCAGACTCCGGAAGACAGCCCAAACGCGGTGCCGTTGGCAATGCGGATGGCCTCGTCAATCCCGGAAACCCGAATGATGGGAATGGCCGGTCCGAAGGTTTCTTCCATGACCAACTCGCAGTCCCAGGGGACGTGATCGACCACGGTGGGCGGAAAGACCGCGCCTTCGCGGTTGTTGCCGTGGACCAGAGTCGCGCCTGCCTCAACGGCAGCCTCAACGCGCTTCTGGAACAGGGTGGCGGCTTCTTCGTGAATGACGGTTCCCACATCTGTGGTCGGGTCCATCGGGTTGCCGTACTTGAGCTTCTTGGCCTTTTCAGTGACCAGCGCAACAAACGCGTCAGCAACAGAGTCCACAACCAGGATGCGCTTGACAGCCGTGCAGCGCTGTCCGGAGTTCTTGGTGGCGCCGGCAACGGCAAGGGTCGAGGCTCGGTCGAGGTCGGCGTCTTCCATCACGATGAGAGGCGCATTGCCGCCAAGCTCCAAAACGGTGCGTCGGTAGCCTGCTCGTTCAGCGATGAGCTTGCCGACCCGGACGCTTCCGGTGAAGGTGACGAGGTCGATGTGCGGGTGGGTGATCATCTCGTCGCCAATGTCTTCCGGAAGTCCGGTGACCACCTGAAACATCTCCGGAGGCAGTCCTGCTTCATAGAGCACATCGGCCAGCAGCAGCGCCGTCAGGGGGGTCAGCTCTGTGGGCTTGCAGACCATGCGGTTGTTGGTGGCAATGCTGGGAGCGATCTTGTGCGCCACCATGTTCAGGGGGTGGTTGAAGGGGGTGATGGCGCTGATGACTCCGAGCAACGGGTCACGCTGCGTGAAGATCTTGCGCTTCTGCCCGTGTGGCGTGAGGTCGCACGAGAAGATCTCGCCATCATCGAGGATGCAGAGCTGTCCTGCGAGGGTAAAGACGTCGAAGGCGCGTCCGACCTCATAAAGCGAATCCTTCTTGGAAAGTCCGGACTCAGCTGTGATCAGGTCGGAAATTTCGTCTCGCCGAGCGACCAGCAGCTGCGCGGTTTTGGTGAGGATCTGCTGCCGCTCGTAACGGGTCAGGGTGGGCTTGAACTGCTGGGCGCGTTCCAGGGCTTCTTGCACCTGTTGCCGAGAGGCCCGGGGCACGGTGCCGACGAGTTCGTTGGTGTAGGGGTTGAACACGTCAAGCGTGCCAACGTCACCCGCGACCTTCTGGCCGCCGATGCGCATGGATTCGTGAAGAGGGAAGTCAGGCATGGTGTTTCGTTTTAGGCAGCATGATTGAGGGCAAGGTCAAACAGGTCGTAGTTGTGCAACTGACCGTCCGGAGGCGTCACAATCGCCTGGCTGAAGACCAGGGGGATGTTGCGGTCACAAACGCCGCCATGTGAGCGCAACGGCTCCTTGAGTTCGCTGAGGTCATGACGTTCCGGAGTGGTGCCCAGGACCTTTTCAGTGGTGGAAACCACAATCAGGTCACCGAGCCGGTCATGCGGAAGGTCAAAGGCCTCACAGCCCTGAGCGTTGGTGTAGGCGGCTTCAACGCCTTCCACTGCCGAGAGGCGGTGCGCCATGGCCTGAGCGTCGCTTCCGGCGGGCAGGTAGATGGTGGCAAAGGAGCCCAGCGCACCGTGGTGGACCACATAGGGGTCGGTGATGGGCAAGATGACCCGAGCCTGGTTGGAGCCCAGCCACTCGTCGAGCAGCGTCTGCAGGTAGAGCACATTGGGGGCTCCGGAGGCGTCGGTCTTGGCGTTCATGCCGTGGTCGGCCGTGAGGGCCAATGCGGCTCCTTGCGCATGCAGCTGCGCCCAGTAGCCGTCCATCATGGCATAGAACTGATTGGCAACGGGGGTGCCGGGTGCATGCTTGTGCTGAATGTAGTCGGTGGTGGAGAGGTACATCAGGTCGGGACGCATGGACTGCATCAGCTTGACGCCAGCGGCAAAGATGAACTCGGAGAGCTCGGCCGAGTACACGCTGGGGATCTCGCGTCCCACCATTTCCTGAGCGTTGGCAATGCCGTTTTCCTCAAGGGTCGTCTGGTCTGCTTTTTCCGAAGAGAAGCACACCGCTCGTCCGGAGGAAAAATCGAGGCCATGCCCAAGCAAGCGGCGCAGTTTGTCCTTGGCCGTCACCACCGCGATCCGTGCTCCCGCTTCATGAAAGGCCTGGAAGAGGGTTCCGGCTCGGAGAAACTTGGGATCGTTCATCATCACTTCCTGTCCGGAGTCCGGGTCCAGGAAAAAATTCCCGGAGATGCCATGAATTTTCGGAGGCACACCGGTGACGATGGAGAGGTTGTTGGGGTTCGTGAAGCTGGGAACCACGCTGTGTCCACGCAGATCGGAGCCCGTCTTGAGCAGGTTCTGGGTGAAGGGCATGTGTCCGCCTGCGAGGGCGGCTTCCATGTATTCCGGTTGTGAGCCGTCGATGCAGACGGCGACCAGAGGCTGACGGGGCCAGGCGTAGGAGCGCCCGTTGACAGAGAGGGTCGAGGTCGTCATGAGTTGGTCAGGGGTTAGGCTGGTTTTCCACTGGTGACGCCCATCTGCTGGAGGACGTCCTTCATTACGTTCAGGGCGGCACGCATGTCGTCGGCACCGAGGTGTCCGATGCAGCCCACCCGGAAGCTCGGAGCCACCGTGAGCTTGCCCGGATAGAGGATGTAGCCTCGCTCCTTGACCTGGTCATAAAAGGCCTGGAAGTCGAAGGCTGGGTCGGCGGGCATCTTGAAGGTGACAATGATCGGTGCCTGCAGGTCCGGGGGCAGGAGGGGTTCAAAGCCGAGGGCGGCCATGCCGTCGATGAGGATGCGGCAGTTTTCCGAGTAGCGCGCGTTCCGGCCGGCCACTCCGCCTTCTGTTTCAAATTGCTCCATCGCCTTGTCGAACGCAATGAGCACATGGGTGGGAGGCGTGAAGCGCCACTGGGAAGTGGCTTCCATGGCCTTCCACTGGTCATACAGGTCGAGGCTCAGGGAGTGGGCGTTGCCTTGACAGGCTTCGAGGACCTCGCGCCGGATCAAGGCATACCCCATCCCCGGTACCCCTTCGAGGCACTTGTTGGACGAGGCCATCACGGCGTCAAACCGAACCTCGCGGGCGTCCAGGGGAATGGCTCCGAAGGCGCTCATGGAGTCAATGATGAGGGACCGCTGGTGACGGGCCACGATGTCAGCGACGGCGGCAATGGGATTCAGGATGCCGGAGGTGGTTTCGCAGTGAACAACCAGCACGTGCGTCACCGAGGCATCCTGTTCCAGGGTCTGCTCCAGAAGCGGCAGGTCCGGCACCGTATCTTCCGGAGTCTCCTGGATCACAAAGTCCCGCTTCATGTAGGTCAGCATCTTGGCCATCCGGTGTCCGTAGGCGCCGTTGACGAGGATCAGCGCCTTGCTGGTTGGAGCGATGAGGGTGCCAAGGGCGGCTTCCACGGCAAAGGTGCCACTTCCCTGAAGCGGCACACAGACGTGGGTGGCTTCCGCGTGAGCGATTTCCAGCAACTTGCTGCGGACCCGGGCGTTTGCCTCAATGAAGGTCGCATCACGTGACCCCCAGTCGTGGAGCATGGCCGCCTTGGTTTCATGCGAGGTCGTCAGGGGGCCTGGGGTGAGGAGGCGTGGGTCGTTCGGTGTCAGAGACATGGTGTACTTTGATGGGAAGAGTCACTGCGAGGCACCGGCGGAACCAGGCCACCGGAGCCTCGCCTGGGAATCCAAGCGGAATCAATCGGGCCAAATTGTGACCAAAAGGTCACAATTCAGGCATCTTCATAGCTCGTCAGCAAAGTGGCAAGCGAGATGATGTCCGCCCAGTGGGCGCCACTGCGGAACCTCCTGACGGCAGCGCTCCTGGGCGTTGGGGCAACGGGTGTGAAAGCGGCACCCTGAAGGAATGTTGCTGGCACTGGGAATTTCCCCTGTCAGCTTGATGTGGTTGGACGGAGCATCCGGATCCAGCGAGGGAATCGCGGAAAGCAGCGCCTTGGTGTAAGGGTGCCGGGGCTGCGCAAACAGCTCCTTTGAGGTCGCGGTCTCAACGATGGAGCCCAGGTACATGACCGCCACCTGGTCGCAGATGTGTGCGACCACGCTGAGGTCGTGGCTGATGAACAGGAAGGTGATGTCCAGGTCCTGTTGCAGCGACTTGAGCAGGTTGAGGATGTCGGCCTGGATCGAAACATCCAGAGCCGCGACGCTTTCGTCTGCGACCACAAACCGTGGCTGGCAGACCAGCGCCCGGGCGATGGAGATGCGCTGCCGCTGCCCTCCGGAGAAGGCGTGTGGGAAGCGCCTGAGGTGTTCGAGGTTGAGCCGGCACTTGGCGGCAATTTCCCGGACGCGTGCGTCGGTTTCTTCGCGTGAAGACGTCAGGCCCATGACTTCCAGCGGCTCGGCAATGATATCCCGGACGGTCATCCGTGGGCTGAGTGCGGCATAGGGGTCCTGAAAGATCAGCTGCGCCCGCTTGCGGTAGTCCTTGAGTTGCGTTTTGTTGAGCTGAGCGAGGTCGTAGTGGACGTCATCATCCTGGTAGTTGACGGATCCGGAGGTAATGGGAGCCGCTTTCAGGATGGCGCGTCCGAGGGTGGTCTTTCCGGAGCCGCTTTCGCCGACGAGGCCAAAGAAGGACCCGCGCGGGATGTCGAGGGAGATGTTATCGACTGCCCGAACCGGGGGGATGTTCTGGAAGAAGCTCTGTTTGAAGTTGAAGTGAACCGAGAGGTTGCGAACGGAAATGTGATGGGGCTGACTCATGCAGGGGTCTCCGAAGCAGCAGGGGACGCGCTGGAATTCAGCAAGAAGCAGGCGCCTTGGTGGCCTTCACCCAGATCGGTGACCTGAGGGGCAGACGCCTCGCAGGTGCCAGAGAGGGCCTTGGGACAACGGGTGTGGAAGACGCATCCGGAGGGGCGTTCCAGGGGGCTGGGGATGTCGCCCGGGATGGGCGTGAGGGGCTGCCCGAGGTCTTCCAGCTTGGGGAGCGCGTTCAGGAGGCCCTGGGTGTATGGGTGCTGGGGCGTCCGGATCACCTGCCGGACGGTGCCGGTTTCGACGATGCGCCCCAGGTACATGACGGCCACCCGGTCGGCAGTCTGGGCAATGACGCTCAGGTCGTGGGTGATGAAGAGGATCGCCATGTGAAACTCGGAGACGAGGTCCTTCATCAGGTCCAGCACCTGCGCCTGAATGGTCACATCCAGGGCGGTCGTGGGCTCATCGGCAATGAGCAGCTTGGGCTTGGTGGAGAGCGCCATGGCGATCATCGCCCGCTGTCGCATGCCTCCGGAGAACTCGAAGGCGTACTGATTGAACCGCCGAGCCGCATCGGAGATGCCCACGCGTTCCAGCATCTCAACAGAGAGCTCCTTTGCCTGCTTCTTGTTCAGCTTGGTGTGCAGCAGCAGTTGCTCAACCATCTGATCGCCAATGGTGATCGCGGGAGCAAAGCTGGCCATGGGCTCCTGAAAGATCATGGAAATGGCCCCGCCGCGGACGATGTTCAGTTCTCGGTTCTTGCGAAAGGCAAGGACGTCCACCTTTCCCTCACCGGTGTTGAGCCAGATCCGGCTTCCGGGTTCATAGAGGGTGTTTCCGGCATTGAGTTGCATCAGCGCCTTGGCGGTCACGGATTTCCCGGAGCCGCTTTCGCCCACCAGCCCCAGCACCTCTCCGGGAGCAATCTCGAAATTGACATCCTCAACCGCCAGGATCTTGCCCTCATCCGTGTTGAAACGGATGTTGAGGTTTTCAACAGTGATCAACGGCTCGTTCATGACTTGCGCTCCGTGTAAGGATCCGCCGCATCACGAAGACCGTCTCCAACAAACACAAAGGTCAACACAAGCAGGATGAAGAAGATGGTGGGAATGAAGTACCACTGGTAGTTGAGCAGCACGTCTGCGTTGGTCACATTTTGCAGCAAGGCGCCCAGCGAGTTGACCGGATCCTTCAGGCCCAGGCCAATGAAGCTGAGGGCGGTCTCGGAGAGGACCATGTACGGGAACGAGATGACCAGGTCGATGATGATGTAGCTGGTGAAGCTGGGGAGCAGGTGCCGGGCAATGATGTGCGCAGAAGAGGCGCCACAGAGCTGTGCGGCAAGGACGTATTCCTGGTTCCGCTCGGTCAGAAGGTGGGTCCGGACCCGGCGGGCCAGTGTGGGCCAGTTGATGAAGCCGATGATGATGGAGATGAAGAAGAACCGGGTTTCCGAGCTCCACTCATCTGGAATGAAGGCGGCCAGCGCCATGAAGAGCGGAATGATGGGGACGGTCCGGACGGCGTCGGTGACCATCTGGAGGATGCTGTCAAGGAGGCCTCCGAAGTAGCCGGAGACGCCTCCGATGATGAGCGCCAGCACAAAGCTGATGACGACTCCAATGGTGCCCACGGCCAGCGAGGTCCAGATCGCGTGCATGGTCCGGGAGAAGATGTCCTTGCCGGCCGACTCGGTTCCAAAGAGGTGAATGCCCCCTTGATCGACGCCAAAGAGGTGCGTGTTGAAGGTCAGCCCCGGAAACCGCACGTCCAGGAGTTCTCCCGGGAAGTCCCACTCAAAGGCAAAGAACGAGTACTGCCAGCCCTCCACAAAGAACTGCACGTACCGGCGCTTCTCGGTGTTGATGGTGGTCACCCACCGGAAGTTGGTCTTGGCGGAGCGGGTTCGCTCGGGCGTGTGCAGGAAGGGCCGGAGCGAGCACCCGTTGTGGTCGCAGAACATCGGGATCTGGGGGGCGCCATTGAGGTAATCCTTGTTCCGTCCGGCAATCGTGGGGTCATACGGCGAGAGGAAGGGCGCAAACCAGCCCATCAGGACCATCACGATGAGGATGAAGCCGGCGATCATGGCCGAGCGGTTGCGGCGGAAGCGCTCCCAGATCAGTTGGCCCTGACTGGCGGTAAAGTAGGCTTCCTTGCGTTGCTGGTCGCTGGCTGCAGCCGGGGCATTCAGGGTGGCAGATGTCATCGTTAACCTCCCATGAAGCTCTTGCGGACCCGAGGGTCGATCAGAGCGAGCAGGATGTCCGTGAGGAAGTTGAGGCCCACAATGGAGGCCGTCAGCATGAAGATGATGGCGCCAGCGAGCTGCTGGTCATTGGACCGGGCCAGGGCTTCCAGCAACAGCGCGCCCGCCTCGGTGAGGGTGAGGATGATGGCGACAATCGGGAGCTGGTTGAAGACTCGGTTGAGGTCAAAGCCGAGGGAGTTGATGATGGGGCCCAGGGCGTGCTTGGACGGATACCGCCAGAGCAGGCGCCAGCCATACAGCCCCCGGGCTTTGGCCGCCGTGACATAGAGTTTGCCGATTTCGTCAGAGATGAGCGCCCGGACGGTCTGGAGGGCAAAGGCGGTGGCGCCCCACCCCAGGATGAAGATGGGCAGCCAGGCGTGCGACAGGAAATCGAGGAAACGGGCCCAGGACCACTCGGCATCCCGGAATTCGGGAGAGAAGAGTCCGGTGAGCGTGTCTCCAAAGTAGACGGTGGAAAAGAGCATGATGATCAAGGCCAGCAGGAAGTTGGGCATGGCCAACCCGAGGTAAGAGATGAGCCTCAGGGTGTTGTTGACCACCGCACTGTTGGCAGTGGCAGAGATGATGCCGATGGGAACCGCAATCAGGTAGGCCAGGAAGAGGGCCACAAAGCAGAGCCCCAGAGAGAACCAGATCTTTTCCCCCAGCAACTGGTTGATGCTGACGCGCAGGATGCAGCTTTCGCCAAAGTCTCCGTAGACAAAGACGTTGTTGACCCACTTTCCCCACCGGATGATGAAGGGCTGATCAAGCCCGAGCCGAATTTCTTCTGCCCGGATGTCTTCGACCGTGATCTGGGAACCCTGTGTGTTCTTGAAGGCAAGGTACCGTTCCGCGCAGTTGGCAGGCACCATCTCCATCAGCGTAAAGACGATGAAGGAGACCATCAGGAGGGTGAGCAAGGCCATCACGGCCCGCGTCAGCGTGAAGCGGGCAAATTGCAGCATATCCGGTTTGGAGAGGAGGTTGAACGGAGGAGGCGGGGCTCCTCCGTAACTCGGGACAGGAGCGCCGGAAACGCTCCTGCGGGACTCAGGCGATCAGTTCGCCAGGTACCACTGCGCGCCCCGGTAGGGGAAGGTGCGGTAGTACTCGTAAGAGGTCGTCTTGAACTCCGGGAAGTTCTTCAGACCGTTGGAGCGGTAGATGGGCTCCGGTCCGAGAACCGTGCCGATGAAGAGCAGGTTCTTGGCCATGTTCTCCACCAGGCGGGCGCCCAGGCGGCTGGACTCCGCGGATCCGGGAGCGGCGGACTGGAAGGCGTTGATGTCGGCCACCATGTCCATGACGTACTGCGGCGGCTTCACGCCCTTGGCTCCGTTGGACTCCACATACTCGGCCCAGAGCATACCGGTGCGGTGGGCGAAGTAGTTCTCAAACGGCGGCAGGAACAGCTCGGCATTTCCGAGAATGATGGCCATGGGTTGGCCCTTTTCCCACATGCCCACGTCCAGCTTGTTGGACGACTGGGAGGAGCGGTACTCGTCAGGGGTCACCTCTTTCGTGGTCGACTGCACCCCAACGGCGTTCCAGTACTGAGCCACCATCTCGGCGAGCTGAGAAGACATGCCCTGAGTGGCAAACTGCATGTTCAGCACGAGCTTCTTGCCGTTCGGGAGCTCCCGGTAGCCGTCGCCATCGACGTCCTTCATGCCCACCTGATCCAACAGCTTCTTGGCCTGGTCCGGATCATACTGAGCGTAGTAGCTCTTCCACTTGGCGTCCACAAACTTCGGAGCCGGGGAGAAGCCGATGTACTGCTGCGGGGTGCCGAGTCCGAGGAAGGCCACGTCGTTCAGCTCATCGCGGTTGATGGCCAGGGACATGGCCTGACGGAAGCGGAGGTCCCCAAAGACCTTGCGCTTCTCCAGGTCCTCTGAGGTGACGTTGAAGGAGAAGGTCGGCATGGCAATGGCCGGCTTCAGGTAGACCGTGTAGTCTCCCTTTTCCTGTCCGTCGAGGAGGAAGGGCGCGTCCGGCAGCTTGAAGGACTGCGCCTTGTACTCGATCTCGCCGTTCATCGCCTTGAGCTTGCGGACTTCGTGGTCGTTGATGTAGACCTCATCCTGCTCGCTGATGTACGGAAGCTGGTTGCCCTGGGTGTCCACCATGAAGAAGTACGGGTTGGCGACGAGGTGCCGTCCTTCCGTGGTGTCGGTGACGTAGATGTGGCTCTCAAGCGTCGGCACGACGTCGGCCGGGAGCTTGGCCACCTTGTCCGGGTTGTTCAGCAACGGAGAGGGCGTATCGGTCCAGTCGGAGCTGCCGTAGTACGCCTTGATGACGGCATAGCCGTTCTCGAAGCCGGCGGCCTTTGCCAGCTTGTCGGCGTCCTTGTTGAACTTCGGATGGAATTGCCCCAGGAAGTGCTTGGGCTGGAAGCCCTGGGCGTAGCTGGTGGCAAAGTGGGCCAGCAGTCCGGGCTTGGGTGCCGGGAGGATGAACTTGACGGTGGTCTCATTGACCACTTCCACCTTCATGCGCTCGCCTCCAACGAGGAGGAAGTCCTTGGGCTTCTCCACCACGTTGGTGTCAAAGTTCAGGTCGTCGTACCAGAACTTGATGTCTTCTGCCGTGAAGGGGGCGCCATCGGACCACTTGTGGCCCTTGCGCAGGAAGAAGGTCAGCTCGGTGTAGTCGCTGTTCCATTCCCAGTCCCTGGCGACGTTCGGGACAATGGTCTCCAGGTCGTCGGAGTACCGGACGAGGTTGACGTGTCGGACCGAGAGGAAGTCGGAGGTTCCGGCTTCCGTTGCGTTGGAGAGTGCCCGGAAGGTGCCACCGTAGGTGCCAATGGCGTCATAAGGCGCCACGACCAGGGGCTCTTCCGGAAGCCGATCCTTCACCGACGGCAGGCTCTGCGAGTTTCCCCGGATGCGGGCGTTCAGCGCCTTGATGGCTGGATTTTCCGAAAAGGAAAGATCGCAGTTTGCGTTCTTCTCAAAGGTGCTCAGCTCGAATTGCTGGGGGTACTTGCCAGGGGCCACCCCCTTCATGTCGGCAACAGTCACCGCCGGGCACGCTGCCCAGGCAGAGGAAGTCAGACCCAGCAACAGCCCTGAAAGCGCCAGTCCCTTGCTGGTTCGATGGAAGAGATTACTGTGAGGCATCGTGCTTCTCCAGAATAGTTTTGTCGGAATCCGCTTGTCCGAATTGGAACCAAGATAGAGTCGGCTACCCCGACATGTAGCGACCGCGGGATGTTTTCAAAAGCTCGTGTAGGATGCAAGTCAATTGTTAGGATTTGATTGGAATTTGAGAATTTGATGCTCATTTTTCAACCAATCGTGATTTTCCAGATTTCCGTTGTTTCGTCCGAAAATCCGCAGTAGAGTGGCGCCTGGCGATGATGTTCTCCTCCTCTCGGCAAACCAGCCATGTCTCCTGCTCTGACCCTCAAGCGTCCGTCCTTTTTCAACCTCACCCCTGCCACCAGTTGGACCCTGCTGGGGTACTTTCTGCTGGCCTCCAACATTGCTGCAGAGAAGTGGCTCCTCGGGGCCTATGACTTCAAGGAAATCAATTTTGCAACGGCGTCGCTGATCATGCTCCTGACGGCGCTGCAGGAGGGGGCGCAGAAGCGTTCCCTGAGCCGCCTGATCCCGAGGCGCTGGCCCGTGCTGCTGGTGATTTCGCTGTGCACGCTGGTGGCGTGGACGGGGTTTGTGTACTCCCTCATTGGGATGTCCATGTTCGAGTATGGGGCCATGAGCCTGCTCTCTCCGTTGGTGATGGGGGCGCTGGCGATTGTGCTGCTGAAGGAGCAGCCGCCGAAAGCGCTTGGGGTGGGCCTGGCGCTGGGGCTGGCCGGAGGGTTGCTGCTGGTCAAGGGAGACTGGCGCGGCGTGGGCGAGTGGCAGTATCACCTGTTCATGCTGCTTTCGCTGCTGGCCGCCTCCTTTCGGTGGATTCTGGTGAAGCGCATTGGCGATTCGATTCCCACCTCAGCCCTGATTTTTTGGGAGCCCCTGATGGTGCTGGTCGCCATGGGGACCCTGATCGACTTCTCGGCGCTGTGGGAGCGCTTTGAGTGGTCGTTCCTCTCTGCCGCGTTTTTGCTCTTTCTTTCCCGGCAGTGCCTGGTTCGGGCGTATCAGGCGCAGGACACGACGGCCACCTCGGTAGCCGCTCTGATTTACACCAAGCTGGGGTGGACCCTGATGTTTGGCTTCCTCATCTGGGGAACGGTTCCCACCTGGCGCGAATGGCTCGGGGTGCTCTTCATTGTGGGCGGAAGCTGGATGGTGCTGCGCCGTCCGGCGTGAGCGCTCAGGCGGCGATGAAGCGTGCGAGGTACTCGGACCGCGCATCCGCAAACCACTGGGGCTCTCGTGGCCAGGGCCACACCTCATAGAGCGACTTCCCGGGGAAGACCTGGTCGAAGTGGCGTCCGTAGGTTTCAGAGGCAAATTGGTCGGCACCCAGAACCGCTGAGTTGTAGCCGTGCATGCCCCACCCTTCCACGTCTCCTCCGTCAATGGAGCGCCCGGCGACTTCCGGATCACAGCAAAAGTCCAGGAAGGCATAGGCCTGCTCCTCATTTTCTGCATAGGCTGAGAGGCTGAGCCCCCGGACCCACGCCAGGGCGCCTTCCTGAGGCGCTCGATACGTGAGCGGCAAGCCCTCATGCACCTGCGTCAAGGCAGGGCCATCCCAGACCTGCCCGAGGATGATCTCGTCTTGTGCAAAGCCCGCCTTCAGAGAAGCCGGGTCTTCCCAAAAGCGCTTGAACTGCGATTTGTTGTCGATGCAGTACTGGGTCAGCTTTTCCCAAATGGGGCGCATCAGCTTCTCATCGCGGTAGGCGTAGGTCATGTCTCCGGGAGAGAGGATGCCGAGGGTCTCGAGGTAGAGGCCGGTGCCCACCATTCCGGAAAACGGACGCATCATGACCTGCCCCCGCAGTTCCGGACGCCAGAGGTCGCCATAACTGGGTTGCGGGCGCTCGGCTCCGGATGAGTCCTTGATCTCGCTGGCTTCCGGTTCCCAGAGGTCGTGCCGCCAGGCAATGCCTTCGGTGCCCCAGATGTGAGGGATCCAGCGGGAACCCTCTTCGCCGAAGTTCCAGTCGGAGTCGCCGACGGAGAGCATGTTGGGATTCAGGTTCTGGATGTTGGGAATCCGGGTGTAGTCGATGGGCTGCAGGAGCCCCAGCGATTCCCACTGGGTGGAGAGCATGTGAGAGGGGCTGCACACGTCGATTCCCCGCCCGCGGCCTTCCTGCATGCGCTCAAACACCTCCTTGTCGGAGTTCACCGTGATCAGGTTGAGCGTGATGCCCGATGCTTCCTGAAAGGCCTGGATGAATCCCGGAGGGCAGTAGTCGGACCAGGTGAGAACGTTGACCTCTCCGGACGTCTGGGCAAATGCGGAGTTGGGTCGAATCCACGGGCCCACTGCGGCAGCAAGGGCGGCGCTGCCCATCAGCTTGAGGGCTTGGCGTCGTTTCAGGGTCGGAGCAGAAGCGGAGGAGACGGTCATGATCAATGAAATGGCAGCATGAAGGAGCATCAGGAACAACGGGGTGACCTGCCGGGTCGGCCCTGTAGGATGTCCTGAGTGTAAGGACTATTGCAAGGAATTCCCAATGGAAACTGAGCGAGCCCCTGGAATGACGCATCGGGAGCTGCACTGGAAGGACGGCGTTCCCGTTTCCCGGCGGTTTGGAGACGTGTACTTCTCTCGAGGAGATGGGCTGGAAGAGGCCCGGCACGTGTTCCTGAACGGAAACCAGCTGACGGCACGCTGGCCATCGGGCGCGGCGCTGAGGATCGGAGAGTTGGGGTTTGGTTCCGGGCTGAACTTCCTGGCCACCTGGCAGGCGTGGCGGCAGCAGGAGCGCCCCGGGAAGCTGTGCTTTGCCTCGGTGGAGCGCTACCCACTGGCGCGTCCGGACCTGCAAGCCGTGGTTGCGCTGTGGCCCGAGCTGGCTCCGGAAGCCCAGCAGCTCGTGGCCGCCTATCCGGAAACGCCCCAGGGGCGTTGGCAGCACTGCTGGGGAAACGTGGAGCTGCAGGTTGACTTTCAAGAGGCTGCAGAGGCGCTTGCCTGTTGGCCTGCTGGAGCAATCGAGGCGTGGTTTCTGGACGGGTTCAGCCCGAAAGTGAATCCGGACCTCTGGGCCCCCGAGTTGCTGAAAGAGGTGTTTCGCATCACTCAGCCTGGCGGGACGGGCGCGACCTACACGGTGGCAGGAGCGGTCCGGCGGGCGCTGCAGGCCGCGGGGTTCCGGCTGGAGAAGCGTCCGGGTTTTGGCAAGAAACGCGAGATGCTGACCTTCCAGAAGCCCGGGAGCGCAGCGAAGACGCATCCGGAAGACGCATCCGATTGAGTGCTTCAGCGACATAGGGAGAATGTCTCTCAACCGGATGCGTCCAGATCGTCTCCTGGAGGCCTCACTCGGCGGCAGGCAGCTCGCGCTTGTGCGGTGGCGGAAACGCGTATCCCCCCACCCGGGAAGTTCGGTAGCCAAGCCGCACCAGGCTTTCGCACAAGGCGACTGCTGAAGCGACCCCATCCAACACCGGCACACCAAAGCGTTCCGAAAGCGAAGCCGCCAGGTCGGTCATGCCGGCACAGCCGAGCACGATGGCTTCTGCCCGGTCCTCCTCGATTGCCCGCCGGATTTCGTCCTCAATGCGCCGAGAGGCATCAGAATGCTCGTCCTCCAACTCCAGCACGGCCACCTCTGAAGACCGGACCCGGACGCAGCGGCGGTCGAGTCCGTAGCGGTGAAGGTTGTGTTCCAGCGCTGGAACCGAGCGCCCGAGGGTGGTGACCACGGAAAACTTGTTGCTCAGCAGAGACGCCATGTGGTAGGCCGCTTCACCGATGCCGACGACGGGTCGATCCGTCAGGCAGCGCGCGGCATCGAGCCCGGTATCGTCAAAGCAGGCGATGACGACCGCATCAAACTCCGGAGCCGCCCGCAGGGTGGCCAGCAGTCCGGCTAGGCTCATGGCTTCGTCGTAGTAGCCCTCAATGGACTCGGGACCAAACAGAGACGTCTGGGCAAGGATTTCAGTGCCCGGAGAGGCGACCTGTTGGGCGGCATGACCGATCTTTTGGGTCATGCTGTCGGTGGTGTTGGGATTGACAACCAGAATTCGCATGGCTTACAGCTCGGCTCCCAGGTAGGCGGCCTTGATGCGGTCGTCTCCCATCAAGTCCCTGGAGTTGCCCTCCAGCACCACGGTTCCGGTGGAGAGGGCATAGGTCCGGTTGGAGATGGAGAGGGCCATGCGGCTGTTTTGTTCCACCAGCAGCACGCTCACCTGCTCATCTCGCGAGATGGCAACGATGGCCCGGGCGATGTCTTGCACCAGCTTGGGCGCAATTCCCAGGCTGGGCTCATCGAGCAGCAGCAGCCGTGGCTTGGCCATCAGGGCCCGGCCAATGACCATCATTTGCTGCTCTCCTCCGGAGAGGGTCCCGGCCTGTTGCTGAAAGCGTTCCCGGAGGCGTGGAAAGCGGGTGAGGACACTTTCCAGCGTGGATTCGATCTCGGCTTTGTCGGTCCGGGTGAACGCGCCCATGAGGAGGTTGTCCTTGATGGACATGTAGGGAAACACGCGGCGTCCTTCCGGAACCATGACAATGCCCTTTTTGACAATGCCATCACTCGGCTGCCCATCGAGGCGTTCTCCCAGGTAGTGGATGGCCCCGGACTGGATGGGAGCGAGCCCGGTGATGGCTCGGAGGATGGATGACTTTCCAGCTCCGTTGGCGCCAATGAGCGCAACCGTTTCCCCCTGGTTGACGGTGAGCGACACGCCCTTGAGGGCATAGACGTGGTCGTAGTACAGCTCAACGTTTTCAAAACTCAGCATCTCGGTCATGGCTCACATCCCAATCGCGGCATCTTCGGAGCCCAGGTAGGCTTCAATGACCTTCGGGTTATTTTGAATTTCCGAGGGCGATCCTTCCGCGATCTTCTCCCCGAAGTTGATGACGACAATGCGGTCGGAGATCTTCATCACCGCCGGCATGTCGTGTTCCACCAGCAGCACGGTCACGTTGCGCTCGTCACGCAATCGCCGGACGAGGGAAACCATGCGCATGGTCTCTTCGTGGTTCATGCCGGCAAAGGGCTCATCGAGCAGAATGACTGCCGGATTGGTGGCCAGGCCAATGGCCATGCCGAGCGCCCGGAGGTGCCCCTGCGGGAGGTTGGACGCCAGCTCGTTCCGGATGTCGGAGAGGCCGAGGAAGTCGATGATGCCATCGGCAGAGGCGCCCAGCTCCGCTTCATCGGCACGCGCCTGTCCGGTTCCAAAGAAGTACCCCAGCAACGAAGCCCGGGCCCGGAGGTGGTGGGCGACGACGATGTTTTCCCGGACGGTCATGGACCGGAAGATCGTCGTTTCCTGGAAGGTCCGGACGACACCCTTGCGGGCCACCACGTGCGGAGCCAGGTTGTTGATGCGCTCCCCCTGGAAGAGGACTGAGCCACTGGAGGTCCGGAGGAAGGAGGAGATGAGCTTGAAGAGCGTGGACTTGCCGGCGCCATTGGGGCCGATCACCGACAGGATCTCTCCGACCTGGACGTCAAAACTGACATTATTAACAGCAACCAGTCCGCCGAAGCGTTTGGTCACCCCCTGGACCTGAAGGATCGGGCTCATGCGCCTCCTTTCTTGCGGTCGAAGATGCTGAGGACGCCGTTCGGGAGAACCAGCATGAGCAGGATCATCAGGCTCGAGTAGATGAGCAGCTGGAACTTTCCGGTGCTGAAGAGCAGGTCCCAACCGAAGTAAAGCATCAGGGTCCCGAGCATGGGGCCAAACACGTAGCCCAGCCCGCCAAGGAAGCAGTTGAGCATGAAGTTGACGCTGTCAGTGACCTGAAAGGACGACGGGTAGATCGACTGCGAGATGGCCACAAAGCTGGCGCCAGCCAGGCCTCCGAGGAACGACGAGATCGAGTAGGCCAGCACCCGGAGGTAGGCGATGTTGACCCCAATGGACGAGGCCAGCTCTTCGTTTTGCTGCAAGGAGCGGCAGAGGTGGCCCAACCGGGAGTTGACGATGCGCCACATCACCGCAAAGGTGAGGACCATCATGGTGACGGCCATCCAGTAAAAGCCGAGCTTGGGGTTCTCCATCTGCGAGAAGTCCGGAATGAGCGTCAGGCCGGCGATGGTGACGGCTTCCGGTAGCGGGATGGAGGTGATGCCCTTTGCGCCGTTGGTGATGGGAAGGGCCAGGGCGGAAAGTCGCCCGACCTCGGTCAGCACCAGGGTGATCATGGCAAAGTACACCCCCCGGAGCCGAAGGATCGGCAGGCCAATCAGCACCGACAGCACCGCACAGAAGAGCCCGGCCAGCGGCAGCGTCAGCCAGAAGCTGACTTCAGCCTGCGTTACCAGAATGGCCGAAACGTAGCCGCCTGCGAGGGCGTAGGCGCCCTGACCGATGTTGATGCGGCCAATGTAGAAGGTCAGCCAGACGCCGGCTGAGGCAATGGAAAGCAGGGCCACCGACGTGAGGGTGTAGTAGAAATCGGAGCGCTCTGCTGCTGCAATGGCCCAGGGAACGATTCCGTAGACGCTGATCAGAAAGGCGAGGACGCCCACAAGGTGTTTGTTCATGGCTTATCCCCAGGGCTTTCCCATCAGCCCTTGAGGACGGATGGACAGGAAGATCATGAGCGAGGCGAAGATGACGAGGTAGGTGATGTCGCCGTACGCCGCGAGGACGGTGAGCCCCACGCTTTCCATCATGCCGAGGATGAAGCCACCGGCGATGGCTCCGGAGATGACACCAGCGCCACCGATCATGATCATCATGAAGGCCTTGATGGAGGTGGGACCTCCCATGCCGAGGTTGATGCCGGTAATGGTGACCAGCAGTCCGCCCACGAGTCCGGCCAGCATGGCCCCCAGGGCAAAGCCCAGCATGGAGTAGCGCTCCACGTCCACGCCCATCAGGCGGGCTGCCGTTTTGTCCTGCGCCAGCGCCCGCATGGCTCGTCCGGCCCGGGAGTGCTGCATGAAGAGGATGAACAGGACAATCATGACAATGGCAAGGACGCCAATGAGGATCCGGTCGTAGGGCATGATGATCCGGAAGTCCCAGTTGAGAACGCCATTGACGATCTTGGGAACCCCCCGTTGCTTTTCGCCGAAGACGAGCAGGATGATGGCGTCCAGGAAGAAAGCGATGCCAGCGGCCAGGAGCATGGTGCTCTCCTCGCGCCGAGACTTTTGGATGACTGGGCGGAAGAGGTACTTTTCAATCACGGCTCCCACCACCATCAGCACCACGGCTGAGGCAAAGAGCCCCACAAGGAACGGCAGCTCAAACTGCGCCACCACCGTGTAGGTGACAAAGCCACCCAGCACGTACATCTGGCCATGCGCAAAGTTGAGGACGCTCATGAGAGAGAAGATCAGGGTCAACCCCAGAGCGATCAGCGCATACTGGGCGCCCAGGTATAACCCGTTCGCGACAATTTGTTCCATGAGGGGCTCTCTGAAAGGACCCGGAAGTGACCAGGCACCTCCGGATCAGGGGAAAGGGGCTCAGTCCACTTGAGCCACAAACAGGGTCTCGAACTTACCGTTTTGGTAAACGTTCACGACCAGCGGCACGGACAGCTGACGCTTCTGACCAAAGGAGCTCATGCCCACGTACTTGAGCTTGGCATTGCCCACCATGTAAGGGTTGGCTGCTTCGAAGTTGACCATGGTCTGCTGGAAGGCCTGGACGTCATTGATCGCCTTCGGATTGGCCTTCAGGGTCTCCAGGATGTACTCGAGGGCGTAAACCTTGGTGTTGGACTCGTCGTTGTACTCGCCGAACATCTTGGTGTAGCGGTCCACGAACTCGCGCATCATGTCGGAAGCCAACTGCGGCGTGGAGGCGCCTCCAACGGAGATGAAGCCGTTGGCCAGTTCTCCGGCCCCTTCCTTGAGCACATTGGCATCCTGAGCCGTCTCGGTCGAGATCAGGCCTTCGTAGCCCAGTTCACGAGCCGAACGGATCAGCTGCGGAGCGTTGGCCGGAGACACACCAGACAGCACGAGCAGGTCCGGACGGGTCTTGATGACCGGCAGCACCACGGGGGTGAAGTCGGTGGTGTCCACCTGATAGGTGACGTTGCTGGAGACCACGTTCAGGCCCAGTGCTTTTGCGGCAGCCACTCCGCCGTCACGCTGGCTGAGCGGATCGGACTCGTTGGCGGCCACAAAGGCGACATTCTTGATGCCTTCTTTTTCCATCAGGTACTTGTAGATGGCCGGACCCGACTGATAGTTGGCGACCATGCCCAGGACGGCGTTGGAAGCCGGAGCGGTGTACAGCTCCTTCGGGAAGGCGTACGGGAAGTACATGATGCCCTTCTGCTCGGCAACCGGACGCACGGCAGCAGCACCGTCGTCCACGTTCGGACCCACCACGTAGTGGATGCCCTCTTGAGCCATTTTCTCCATGCCGGCAATGGCCCGCTTCGGATCCTTCTGATCATCAAATGCGACAATCTCGACATCATAGGTGGTGCCTCCAATGGTGACACCGCCCGTCTCGTTGATCCACGCCGCACGGGTCTCCATGGAGCGTTGGTTGGAAATGCCCCAGGCCGCTGCCGGACCCGAGGTGACGCCCACGAATCCGATCTTCAGAACCGGGTTGGCGGCGAAGGCTGACGTCCCAAAGACGGCGCTGAACAGGGCCGTGGTGGCCATTGCTTTCAGGAAGCTGCGTTTTTTCATTTGGATGACTCCTCTAGGCTTATTGAATTGAGCCGCTCGGCCCAGACGCGGCTCCGCGTCCTTAGGCTGGCTCGGGCATAATCCTAATCGTTAACAATCTTGTCAACATAAAACTTGGAATTGGTGCACAATGCCTGCATTTTTTCGGAGGTGACAAAAATGACATCGTCTGAAAGTTTGTTATCGTAGTAATGGATCCGCCTGACTGAACTGATTTTGAAGGAAACTCGTATGCAACCGATGCCGGAGTCTCGAGAGGACGCGGAAGAAGAGTGGATTGTTGAAAAGATCTATGAGGCTGTGCTGGACCAGCGCCTGAGGCCGGGGGTGAAGCTTTCGGAAGCGGAGTTGTGTGAGGCCTTTGGGGTGGGGCGGATGCGCATTCGGCGCAGTCTGTTGCTGCTGGCGAGTCGGGAGGTGGTGGAGTTGCTTCCAAACCGGGGGGCCTTTGTGGCCAAGCCCACGGCGCAGCAGGCCACGGACATCTTTGAGGCGCGTCTGATCATGGAGCCCCCTTTGCTGAAGATGGTGTTGGAGCGGGCTCAGGCTCCGGACCTGGCCGAGTTGGAGCAGCACCTGCGTGCCGAGTCGCAAGCTCGGGAGGCCGGACGCCGTCGGGAAGCGATCCGGCTTTCCGGGTTGTTTCACACGCACGTGGCACAGCTTGCTGGAAACGCGGTGATGATGCGTGCGGTCAAGGACCTGGTGGCTCGCTCCTCGCTGATTATTGGTCTCTATGGAGACCCCGGGTTGACGAGCTGCCGTGATGACGAACACGCCAGCATCATTGAGGCCCTGCGGGCTCATGAGGCCGAGCAGGCGCAGGAGCTGATGGTGTCGCACCTGCAGCACCTGAAGGAGCACCTCGACCTGGGGCTGCAGAAGCATGCCCCGCAAAACCTCGTCCAGCTCTTTGCGGCCGAAAGCCTCTCCTGAACGACGCCCTGCTCCCTCGGCGAGCCGCGCTCCTGGTACCTGCCCAGGCGGCTCTCCGGGGCCGCTCTTCCCCTTTCCTCCTCCCTTTCCTCCCTTGATTCCTGGCGGTGTTTCCCGCGGTGCGCCCAGCGGTTTCTCGCGGTCTGACGCCCCTTCTGAAAAAAATCGCCTCCTCCAATTAAAGAAATTCTCCCGACTGCCGATACCTGAAGCAAGAAAACAAGCCCTCTCGGGTGAGGAACTGACGGAAAAGCGTTAAAGGTTTTCTCGGAAGTGCCGATAAGAGAGGGAAGTTCAGGGAAGAGTTCTGGATCTCCCAAAGGGATCAGGCTCGGAACCACAACAAGATCTTTGACCGAAACAATCCTGAAGGCGGTTTGACAAATTATAGCTGGTGCGGTGTTGCCGTACCCCGCCTTTGAGACCCGCAGCAACCCATCGGAATGGGTTGTCAAGACGCTCGGAAGTGAGTGTAGGTGGCCAGGAGCTTCAGACGAAGCGACCGCTACCGAGAAAAGAGGCAGGATGCCTTGATTCCTCCCCCCAGTCGGGGACACCACGAAAGAGATGTAGATTTGAGTGCCCTTGGAAGGGTATTGGATCTAAGCTCCAGGGACGGAGCCCTTCATGCAGGTCGCAAACGGGAGTGCAACCCGTTTAACGAGAGCCTTCAGGACGTACCAGCTAAGGCTATGCCCACACCGATTCAGTCGGCATTCCTCTGAAAAGAGGGCCTCCTCGTGTTGAGATGCCCATGCACCTGACACGAGCCCGTAGGCCCTGGAATCAGGCCATAAGGAACGCCGAAGTGAATGAGGCCTCCCTCTTCGGAACCTCGTCGTGTGTCGTCTGTCTGCCACAGGTGCGGATTCGGACGTCGTGGTGCGCGCAGAAACCGGCTCGGTTCCGTGAGAACCGCTTCAGTCGGCTTTCCCAAGCGCCCTTCTCCTGGAACCAGGAGCTGCGTCTTCGCCCCTGACCAAAAGGCAGGAACCGTGCGAACCGATCGGTCGTCTGTGCGAAAGAAACAGGGCCTGTTCGTCGCCTCACTCTGGTGAGGGACGTCGGACTGAACCCCAACCTTTCGCCGATGCTGCAGGATGGGAACAGCGTCGCTTGCCTCACCGCCTGGTGAGGGGCGTCGGACTGAATCCGGATTTCCTGCTCAGGCAAACAGGATCGGACAGCGTCGCGTGCCTCACTGCTTGGTGAGGGACGTCGAACTGAACCCGAATCCCTGGCCTTCGACGCGAACGAATCCGACTGTGTCTCTGACGCAGGGTTCCGGACTGCGCCGAGTGTCCAGACGACTGAGCGCCGAGGTGCAGGCTTGCAGGCTTTCGTAAAGGCCCTCTGCTTGAAGCAGGCGGCTTTGCAGGAACCTCGAGCTGCACGAAGTTCTGAAGGAAGGGAGCGTGCGAAACGGGACGCCTCGGTCGAGACAGCCAATCTGCCTCACCGCCGAAGTGAACCCGCGCTCTGGTCCTCAGGTCGAGTGAATGGAACACGGACTTCAACCTTCCCCAAGGTTGTCCAGGCTCCACTCCATGCGGCCAACGGTTATCAGCGGCTTTCGAATGAGCCCCTTCCTGGGAGCTCCTGAAGACAGCACGATTGGTACGGCTTGTTTCATCAATAAAATTTTATTTTCATTCCACTTACCGGTTCAGGGATGGGTTCGGTTAAGTGCTTTCGGGGAACATCTCGCTTGAAGGAGGATTTATGCGAGTGAACCACAATATTGCGTCAATGACTGCCTTGCGGCACCTGGGATTGACGAGTAACGCGACGGAGAAAAACCTCCAGCGCTTGTCTTCAGGCATGAAGATCAATGCAGGGGCAGACGGTCCTGCAGAGTTGATGATTTCGGAGCAGATGCGGGCTCAGGTCACCGGCCTGAACCAAGCGGTGAAGAACTCTGAGACCGGCATCTCCATGGTGCAAACGGCTGAGGGCGCCCTCAGCGAAGTGAGTTCGATTCTCATCAACATGCGCCAGCTGGCACTGCACGCTGCCAACGAAGGGGCCAACGACGAGAAGATGCTCCAGGCGGACCAGAACGAGATCGAGAATCTGCTCTCGACTCTGGACCGAATTGCGAAAAACACCCAGTTCGGAACCCGGACCCTCTTTGACGGCAGCAACTCCGCGTCCGGAGTTGTGGTCGGCGATGGCCTGAGCTTTGTCACGGCTTCTGAAAAGACGCAGGCAGCTCCGACCAAGAGCGGTTTTGAAATCGACATCAAGCAGGTGGCAACCCGCACTGAGGTGGTGGCCGACCGTGGCTTGACGGTTGAGGACCTCGATGAAGGGGTCACCTTTGTGATCAACGAAGGCAACCGCCTGGCTCGCTTGAACACCAAGACCGACGATCCGGAAATGGCGCAGAGCATCGACCAGCTGCTCAACAACTACCGCCTTTCCCCGGAAATCTTCGACAAGTCCGAGGTGGAGAACAACATCCGGCAGCTGGTGGCTCGGTCACTGGACAAGAAAGCAGCTGACAACGGACTGAATGTGGATGTCTTCATTGACGACGTCGGCATGCTCAACGTGCGGCACAAGATGTTCGGCAGCGAGCCTTCCTTCAGCGTGACCTCCAGCAAGGCGGGAGTGCTGGCCAAGGAAGCCAACATTGCGACCTACTCCGATGGTGGCCGGGATGTGGCCGGTTACATCGGTGGTGAGCCGGGTGTCGGAAGCGGTCAGTTCCTTGAGGGGGCAACGGGCACACCGGTGGAAGGCCTGGTGGTGCAATACGACAAGGTCCTGGAGAAGCGGATCATTGACATCAAGGATGCCCAGGGCAACGTCATTGGCAAGGAACTGGTCCAGCAGTCCAACGATGAGCTGGTTGGCAACGATGTGGACGGCTTTGCCCACGTCGCCCAGAACTCCCTGACCTACCAGGTGGGCTCGAACTACCAGCAGACCATCAAGTTTTCGCTGAGTGACCTGCGCTCCGAGCAACTGGCTCAGGGCATGGAGAACGGCAGCGGTTACCGGAGCCTGGCAGACATTGATCTGACCACCGGAGAAGGCGCTCAAGATGCCCTCTTGATGATCGACCGAGGCATTGAGGAAGTGAACGTCCTTCGTGCCAACCTCGGTTCGTTCCAGAAGAACGCCCTGGAGACCAACCTCCGGAACCTGCGAGTGGCCAGTGAAAAGCTGACCAACGCGGAGTCAGTGATCCGTGACTCCGACATGGCGCAGGAAATGAGCGAGTTCACCAAGAACCAGATCCTGCTGGCATCTGGAACGGCCATGGCCGCTCAGGCGAACCAAATTCCGAAGTCTGTACTGCAGCTCCTCAACGGCGCTCAGTAACCCCCGTTCCATCCCGAGTCCCTTGCTCCTTCTCCTTCGGGAGCGGGGGGCGTGGGGCGGAGGATGGGCGGACTCAGGGACGTCCTTCAGCAGCATTGAACGCCAGTGGTGCTGGAGAACATTCCTGAGGAAGCCACGCCTCGTGCGACGCTTCTTCAGTCAGTTGAGTACCTGGTGGAGGTTCCTGGTCAGGAACCAACGGACCGGTCGGACCCATGAGCCTTTGGAGGCCAGTGGTTCAAGACCCTGGAAGTCCGCCCGCCTGAAGCATCCAAGCCCGAAGGGCCTCCTCAGAGGAGGAGGTGCGCGGGAGTCGTTACAAAACAAAAGGTTTAATTCCCAAGGATGGGACGAGTTTTTTCAAGGAGGAAGTGTTGCTTATGACAATGATTGAATAGGCCCCGGCCTGGACCGGAGCCACCATCTGAGGAGGTGGTTTATGTCTGTAAACATGCAAAGCAATTGGGTTGCGTTGGGAGCCACGGTTGGCAGTTCTCCGGAACGTCAGTCAGGGCGGTCTCAATCGCAGGTCCTCAAGAAGCTGAAGCCCCGGTCCTCTTCTGAATCACCTGCTGTGATGCACATCTCCGAAGGAGTGCGCATCCATGCCTCCAGTCTGGTTCACCAGATCAATGAGGCAGAGAGTGATGTTTCCCTGCTGCAGACCGCAAGTGATGCCCTGGGGAAGGTGGAAGAGGAGCTGCGTGAGTGGAGTGCGGAACTGGAGAAGGCTGTCGAAGATGGCTCGATCTGGGAAGCAGCCCGCTTGCGGGTGGAAGCTCACCTTGAGGAGATCGACCGGATCGCCGCGATGACGCACTACGGTGCCCAGAATCTGCTGGATGGCAGCCGAGCCCTGAAGGGCTTCGCTTCCGGAGAGCACCTGGAGTTCATCCAGGCAGACGGAGGAATTCCTTCCTCTCCTGCCAAGGGCTACCCGGTGGAGGTCAAGCGCTCGGCAACCCGAGCGGAACTGCGGGGGAAAGTTCCCCTGACCCGTGAGTACATCGACCATGAGGAGCGCCTCGTCTTGAAAGAGGGCAGCTCCGAGGTTCAGTTCATCACCCGCAAGGGTGAGGATTTGGACGAGACCCTGCGCCGCTTGGCGCTGGTGATCCGTCAGGCCGAACTCCCGCTGGAGTTGGTCCGGAATCCTTCAGGCGTGCTTCACTTCCGGCACGTCCAGTATGGAAGCCGCTCCCGGTTCAGTGGAGCCAGTGCGACTCCAGGAGTGCTGTCTCCTGAAGCCAATCTGCTGGTCGACTCCGCCCCTGGGTTGGACATCGTCGGCACCATCAACGGTGAGCCTGTTCGTGGAATGGGACAGCTGCTGGTGGGTTCGTCGGAGTCCTCCAAGTTGGCGGGACTGTGCCTGCGATTCAATGGCACCGGCAACAATTTGGGAGAAGTCGGCAGTGTCACGATCTTTCAAAACGGAATCCCCCTCCACATCGGAGGAGGCGTCCAGAATGCGCGACTCGGTCTGAAGAGCATCCGCTCCAGCGAGTTGGGGGGACAGGTGCCCAACGTGTCCGGGTTCACCTGCCTTGCCGACATCCAACTGGATCATCAGGAGGAGCTGAGCGATGCCCGACGGGTGGTTGAGAAAGCGTTGAAGGAGGTCCTTCAGGCCAAGGCCCGGATTGATCTTGTCAACCAGGAACACCTGCAGGCGGGGCTGCGTAAGCTCCGGCATGACCACCTGGCGCGTCAGGGGCCCTTTACTCCGATAAAGGATTCCGGAACCGCCAAGTATGTGGCGCGGAACACGCGGATGCAGATCATGAAAGACTCCGGAACCTCGACGATGGCACAAGCCCATCAGAAACCGGAAACCGTGATGCACCTGCTGAAGTAATACAAAGAGCCCCTTGGGGGCTCGAGTTCAGGTCACCGC
>JAYOTF010000021.1:0-7526 GCA_038150265.1 Deltaproteobacteria bacterium
CCTGCGTCCGGTTCCGTCCCATCACCCACTCAGCCGTCCCCGACTCCGTCTTCTGCCCGTTCCAGAACAGATCGCCCTCCCGGACCGCGAGCCCGTTCACTTCAGTCACATAATCCGGCGCCAGTGACACCTCCCAGGCCTTGGTGAGCTGTGTCCCGGAGCGGCTGACCTTTGCGAGGAAGGGCGCGCCGCCCAGGTAAAGGTCGGTTCCAGAGGTCAGGAAGGCCTGAAACGGGGCGACCAGTGAAACGGTGGGCTGGCTGCTGCCCCCAAATGCCAGCGAGGTCAGGTTGTCCCAGCCATCAATGACGGGTCCGTAACGTCCACGGAGTTCATAGTTCCGGACGCCAATCAGCATTCCCGAATCATCCGCAGCCCCCCAGCCACCAGAGCCCCGGGCATTCCCCACCCAAGAGCTGGACCGCTGGTGCCCGGGACCTCCAGGCTGCCCCACCAGAGTTTCATCCAGGCGTCCTTCCGCGTTCCACTGCACCCAGGCATAGGGGCAGCCATCGCAGGCGGTTGCGTCCCAGCTGCCCACCCCAATCAGGGAGCCGTCTGCTTGAGGCACCAACCGGTAGGGAGTCATGGGCTGCGCAAACACGGCCACGCCGGTTCCAAACCGCAGCTGGGGTCCGGGGGCCACCCCGACCCGAAAGGTCTGTGTCGTTTGGTACTGGTTCGGTTCCGGAGCCGTTGTGCCGTTGTCTTCCACCAGCACCGTGACCAGCGCTTCGCCGTACCGTCCGGAGTGGGGGGTGAAGGAGAGGGTCGCGGTGGAGCCGGGGCTCTGGTAACTCACAACGGGGTCAGGCAGCAGAAGCGTGTTCCCGGAAGACGCCCGAACCGTCAGGGCTTGCCCAGTGTCGCCTCCATCGGTGATGCCGCTGAGGGTCAGGACGTGGGGGCCGCTGTCTTGTGCCACGGACTGATCGGCGATCGGGTTCAGCGTCGGCGCGTCGTTGCTCGGCACCACCTGAACCGGCATCAGTCGGCTTCCGGACACGCCTCCCACCGTGACCGTCCAGTTCAGGTCCAGAGTGGCGAGCGGGTTGTTGTTCTGATTTTCGTAAGTGATGCCCCGCAGCACCGCGTCCACCCGGGCCTGAGTGGGAGCGGCTCCGGCATTGGAAAACGTCAGGCGCAGCTGTCCCGGAACCGAGAGGTCCACGGCTCCAAACGCTGCGCCCTGATCCTGCAGGGCATTCCCGACCTGGGCAAAGCCGCCACTCTGGTTATCGAGGGCAAACACATCATACGGATTGGCGCCTCCGTCCCGCTGTACGGTCACCACGGTTCCGGAGTAGTCACCGGCGCCAGTCGACGCGTTGGCCAGCGTGGCTTCCCAAATCTGCGCCTGGGCACTGATCACCTGAGGCCCCCCATCTTCAAGGTGCACCAGGGTGTCGGCATTGAGCCGCCGGTCGAGGCGGCCGTCTTGATGAACCCGGATGACCGTGTACACGGCTTCGCTGCCCTCGTTCCGGCTGGTGAGCACCAGAGCGTCTCCGCGCTGATCAATCGCCAGGTCCAGCACCTCGTCCAGGGCGACTCCGGTTTCCTGCAGGTCGGCAAAGCCCTGTTGCGCGTGTCCGTAGCTGGAATCCAGAACTCCGGACGCGGTGTAGCGGTAGAGGCGGTGGGTGGTGGTCGAAAGCGCCAGGAGCTTCCCATCTTGCTGCTGAGCCACGGCCCGGAAGGCTTCCCCAGGCTGGTACAGAACCTGCCCCAGGGAGAAGGAGCTGCTGAGGCTTCCGTTATCGGCATGGATCGCCAGCAACGCGCCTCCTTGCACACGATCCTCTCCGGCAACCAGGACGGTGCCCTCTTGCAGCAGGAGCAGCTGATTGACCTGAGTCGTCCCGGTGCTGCCATAGGTCTGGGCATACGACTCGGCCAGCGTCTCTGCATCAAACGCCAGCACGCCGAGCTGGTCGCCTTCGGTTCCCACCAGCAGCTGCGTACCAGCGACCACTCCGGAACGGCCTCGGTGGCCACTCAACGTGGTGCTGTACGCCAGGAAGGAACGCAGCGTTCCATTATCCGAAGCAACCCGGGAAACTGCGACCTTGTCTGCCGTCCGGGTGTGGCTGGCGTATCCCACGCCAAAGAAGGTTGCGTTGTCTGCAAGCGCCAGGTCCCTCAGCGCAGGTTCCTGATGCAACGCGTCCCAGCGGTTCTGGTCTGCTCCTTCCAGCAAGACGGTCCCGGAAAGGTCCGTGATCGTGTAATCCTCCTGGTGGTCATTGAGCACGCCGCCGAGGAACCGATGGGTGGTGGGGTCCAGCGTCAGGGTCGGGCTCATGCCGGGAAAGGCGTCAAACTGGAGATCCACCGCGCTGAGGTTATCGGTCAGGCGGGCCACTCGGGTGAGGCCGCTGGCAAGTCTCCCAGAAACATACGGATGCCCCTGGTGGTAAACGAGCTTCCCCGAGGAAGCCTCAGCAAACACCAGCGCCTCCTGAGCCCCATCGGCCACCACTTGGGCACCGGTTCCAAAGAAGACCTGCGGCACCGGCTCCACCGTCACAGACACCGTCTGGGCTTCCCCCCAGGCGCCGCTGCTGCGGTCCTGCGCCCGGAAGGTGAACGCATCGGTGCCATAAAATCCGGCGGCTGGGGTGTAGCTGACGGAAGTGGCAAATCCGTTACTGCCCTGTGCCCCCACCGCTCCCATGCTGCCGATGACCGCATTGCGAGGCGCTTCCACCACCTCAAACGCCTGCACCTGATCTCCGGCATCGACCTCCTGCGCCTGCAGCGTCAGCACCACCGAGGTGTCCTGCTCCAGGGTCACGGCCTGCGCGACTGCCGTTGGCGCATCGTTGACATTCGTCACCGTGATCGCATACGTCTGTTCCGTAGAGGCGCCGGGCGTATCGGTGGCCTGCAGCACCACCACGTCCGAGCCGACATCGGCATTTTGAGGCGTGCCTACCAGCTTGACGCCAAAGGGAAAAAGCCGCCGGATGCGCTCGTTGCCCGAGTCGGCCACATACAGGATGCCGTCCGGAGACCAGGTCATTCCTGCAGGGGTGTGAAACTGTGCCAGCAGCGCCAGGTCATCTCCAAACCCGGTTCCGGCTCCAGCCGCCTGGGTCACGGTTCCCTGAGTCAGGTCAATCTGGTAGAGGGCACCGCTCACCGGACTGGACGCCCAGAGGATCGCAGACGACTCGCCCCGGGTCAGGCCTCCGATTTCACTGATCCCGGAAGCGACTGCCGTGGGAGTGCCTTGAGCCGAATTGAGGCGCAAGACTCCGGAAGCCGTTCCGTAGTAGACCGCGCCTCCGAAGGCGGCGAGTGCAGACGTGGTCACGCTGGAGTGCCACTCCTGGACGTACCCCGCCGCAGGAATCCGCAGGATCTTTTCGTAGGTGGCATCTGCCACCCACACAGCGCCTTGCTCATCAACCGTCAGGGCCGTCACGGTTCCCATCCGGAGGCTGGAGCGCGTCTGCGTGGACGTCGTGTAGTCGTACGTGCCCAGCACACCGGTGCCGGCATAGGTCGTCACCTCCTGGGTCGCCAGGTCAATGCGACGCACCACTCGGTTTCCGGAATCGGCCAGGTACAGAGACGAGTCGTGGAGCATCAGTCCAACGGGCTCATCGAAGCGAGCCGCAGTTCCCACCCCAACCTGGTTTCCGGACTCACCGCAGGTGCCGGCAAACGCGGACACCTCTCCGGCAGGAGTGACCTTCCGCACACAGTGGTTTCCGGCATCCAGAACGTACGCGGTGCCATCCGCTTCAACAGCAATCGCCTGAGGCCCGGAAAAGGATGCGGCCAGGCGAGGCCCCTGAGACGCTCCGGAGGCGCCGGACCCGGCAAAGGTATCCACCACGGCGCCGGTCGTTCCCGTCAGCCAACTGGGAGCCGAAACAACGGTCACAGTTCCGTTGTCGCCTTCCGGATCAGTGATGCCCACAACACGATCGTAGGGCACATCCTCAGTTGCATTGTCGAGGAAGTCCGGCAGTTCGGGCGCATCATTAACCGGGGTCACGGTCAGGGAAACCGTCGCGTTCTCCGAGTAGGCGCCCGAGGCATCCACCAGGCGGAACGCGAAGGAATCCGCCCCGTTGAAGTTGGGGTCCGGAGTGTAGGTCACGCTCCGAGTGGCGGCATTGAGCAGGGTCACGGTTCCGTGAGCAGCGGTCAGGCCGGTGGTGGGGTCCACCTCCAACGTCTCGTTCACGCCTGCTAACCCAAGGTCTTCGTCGTCTCCCGGCAACGTAAAGGTCAGGGACGTGTCTTCGGGAGTGGAGACCGACTGCGCAAGGGCCACCGGTGGGTCGTTGACGTTGCTGATGTTGAGGGTAAAGGTCTGGGTATTTGCCTGAGAAAAGTCGGACGGCGTCGCTTGGTGAGCCGCATCGGAGATCTGCAGCGTCACCGTTTGGGACCCCACATCCGAGCTCTGCGGCGTTCCGGAGAGCAGGAAGCCCTGCCCGACCTGACGCACCACCAGCGCATACGGATCGACGGCCCAGAAGGTTCCTTGCGAGTCAAAGGTCATGCCCCTGAGTTCAATGAAGGACGCCTCTGCTGCAGGGCCATCTCGGTGTTCATTGTCTCCACTTCCGGCCCACACTTCAGAGGCCTGGGTATCAGGATCAATCCGGAGGATCTGGTTGCGAGCGTCATCAAAAACAAACAGCTCCCCCTTGGCATTGAACGCGAGGCTGACCGGTTTCTGGGTCTGCAGCCCGGTTCCGTACAGGGTTTCCGTGGAGCCATCGGCCAGGATGCGACGCACCCGGTGGTTTCCGGAGTCCACCACATGGAGGCGTCCGGCGCTGTCGAACTTGATCTTCGTGGGGTAGTTGAACCGGAGGGCCCCCGCCGTGGTGCGGTACCCTGATGTGCCACAGGCGCCATAAGCCTTGGTGATGCGGGAGGCATCGCTCGGATCCACGGTAAAGTCCACCTTCCGGATGCAGTGGTTGCCCGTGTCGGCAATCCACAGGGCATCGGCATTGCCCGCCTGAACGGCGAGCCCCTGTGGAGCATTGAGCTGAGCAAAGCTTTGGCGCTTCTTGTCGTACTCCGGGCCGTCGCTGTTGCCACTCTTGCGGTTGCAGTACCCGGCAATGACCTCGTTCTGATTGCCTTCATGCCGGACCACACAGTTCTGCTCCTCGTCTGCCGCAAAGGTGCGCATGCCCTGCACCGCCAGGGCCGAGACGGCGGCCATTCCGGAAAAATACGCCGACGCATTGGCGCCTCCCAGGAAGGCATCTCGCGGGTCGGCCCGGAACACGGTGCTATTGGCGCCAATCAGGATTTGTCCAGAAGGCCCTTCTGCAATGTCGTAGGGTGACTTCGGCAGGTTCCAGTTCCGGACGGCATTTTTTTGGGCGGTGGTGACCAACCGGCTGGGCTCAAGCGTCAGCCACGCGGGGGCAGTGCCCGAGGAGTTGTCGAGCTGCGCCACAGCCGTGTCGCCATCTGCATCATTCAGCACCAGGGGGTAGACCAGCTCGGTTCCTTCAGCGAGGTCTCCGGAAGCCGTGCCCGCATCCCAATTGCTCAGGTTGCTGTCAGCTGGAGTCGAGGCAAACTCCGGAAGCGTGTTGGTGCCCCGAATGGTGAGGGTGACCGTCGCCGTCGCGGAGGCCGAGGTGTTGTCCGTGACGGTGAAGGTAAAGGTGTCGGTGCCCGTCAGGGTCGAGTCGTTGGGCGTGTACGTGAGGGCATTGATGTCGCCCTCCAGCGCCCCCAGTGCCAGTGCGAGCGGCCCACCGTTCCAGGTGAGGTTGTCGATGGACAGCGTCAGGTTGTCTCCGTCCGGATCGTAGGCATCCAGCCCAAAGGTCCGGGGGTTCGGCTGAGTCACAATCAGCGTCTGGTTATCGGCAACCGGGGGGTCCGGATCGGGGGTCACGGTCAGGATGACCAGCCCCTCGCTGGAGGTTTCCCCAATGGGGTCACTGAGGTAGAGCGTGAAGTTGTCGGTACCCGAAAAGTTGGGGTTGGGGGTGTAGGCAAACAGCGTTTCGTTGTCCACTGCACCCGGAAACGGACCTTCCAGGGTCCCGGAACGCGGTGGCCGGTTGATCATGAAGGAGATGGGGTCCCCATCGGAGTCCGTGGCCTCGAAGGCAATGGAGTTGTTGTCCGAGTCTTCGGCAACGGTTTGGGAGCGTGGCCAGGTTCCAGCCAGCTTGGGAGAATCCGGGAGGGGGTTGATCTCGATCTCAAACGACTGAGAGACGGTGTTGCTGGCTCCGTTGAGCGTGCCGCCATCATCCTGAACCGTCACCGTGATGGCCGTGGTGCCAAAGGCATCGGTCACAGGTGAAAACGTAAAGGATCCGGTCGCGTTGCCCGGAGTGTGGCTCACCGCTCCGACCGTCATCACCAGCGGGTCGGTGGAAAGCGTAATCGTCAGGGCTTGCCCGCTCTCGGAAGCATCCGTCAGCGCGGTCCCCAGGCCCGTCAGGTTCACCGTATGCGGCCCCGTGTCCTCATCAATCAGCCAGTCACTCAGGGGGTCCAGGGTTGGGGTGTCGTTTAGGGCCGTGACGGTCAGGCTCATCGTGTTGGTGCTGAGGGCGTAATCTTGCCCGTCGGACACCCGGAAGAGAAAGCTGTCGGCGCCACTGTAGTCAAGATCCCCCTGGTACTGCAGGTACCCGCCGTCCAGGTCGGCCAGCACCACCTCCGTGCCGGTTGCCGTCACTGGGCTGCCATTGAGCAGCAGGTCTCCGTGCGCCGGAAGCTGCTCAATGCGGATCTTGGCCAGCGAGTTGTAGAGGTACCCTGAGTCCAGGTCACTGAAGCCCCAGCTTGCCGCGTTGAAGGTGTGGATCCGGTCTTCGTAAACCGTGATGGCCTGGTTGCTGGCGGTCGGAGGATCGTTTGCATCCGAGACCACAGCGTCAAAGGTGTACGTGATGGTCTCGTCTCCGGAGCCGTTCTGCGCCTCCACCGTGAAGGTGTAGGTCCCTTCATCTGAAACGCCAATGTTGCCTCCGGAAGACAGCGTGTTGCTCACACTGGGGTTCGTCGAGCTAAAGGACAGGCTCCCTCCACTTCCGGTGCCCGAGTAGGTATGCCCGCTGTAGGTGTAGGTGATGCTGCTGTCGACGGTATCCGCATCGGAAGCCCCCGTTCCCCACGTGTAGGTGTGGGTTCCGGAACCCGCCCACACCTGATCAACTCGAGCCGGCCAGACCAGAGGCTCATTGCTACAGGTGGTCGTCCAGGAAACCGAGGCGGAGTCACTGAAGGTACCGTCACTGACGGAGTAGAAGGTCTGACTTGCCTGGGCCTTGGTTTTTCCTACAGTGCCAGTATACGGTCCCTTTTCTCCCGTCGTACATTGGACGTTGTAACTTGCTGAAGCAGGACTATACGTCAGCGAATCTCCGTTAGGGTCCGTGGCATTCCTGAGGTCACAGTAGCCGCTAGAGCCTTCGGAAACAGAACAGAGGACATCTTTGGCAACCGGAGGTTTGTTGAGGGTGATGGCCGTAACTTTAATCGCACCGTCCGTTTTCCCATCCACATCCAAGACC
>JAYOTF010000021.1:7536-47804 GCA_038150265.1 Deltaproteobacteria bacterium
ATCCTGATACGAGGCGGAGGAAGGGCTGAAGGTGAGGGAGTCGTTCTCGGCATCAGAAGCGGATGCCCGCGCAGACAGGCTACAGCTGCCACTCGGATTTGAGGCTTCGTTAACGGTACACGTCACATTTGAAACCGTGGGGGCGGTATTGACCGGAGCCTTCAGGTCAATGATGTAATCCGTGGTAGCGCCGTCCACAACAATGGTCTTGGAACCACTTCCGTTGCCCGACCCGGAGATCGACGGAAAGCCTCCACTTGTCGTGGGATACCCGCTGACCGGCTTATCGTCCAGGTAGACGGTCCACTGTTGCCCCGGTCTCAACCCCGAAGCGGTCACCGTAATGGTTTCCGATGAGCTATCCTCTCCAGCGGGAATCCCGGCATACTGCGCCGGGCCATCCACACCACCCGAGTTGCTGGTGTAAGGAATCTGGAAGGAGTCCGATTTCCCGGTGCTGGAACGAATAGAAAAGGATGCGGTCCCGGTGCCCTGTGCCCCCACCACGCTACTCAGGAAGACCGTTCCCCAAAGCAAAAGGATGAGACGGAGCAACACGGCACGCCCCCAGCGCATTCGCTTCAAGGAACTCATCTGCACCAACAAGGAGCACCGGCTCTCAGGACACACACACATTTCGCTCACTCCGCGCCCACCCCATTCATCTGGCGGAGCAGGGCCAGGTCCTTGAGCAGCACCCCCACCTCCTGATCCGGGTTCGTCTTGTGGTGGTTCTCCAGAAACACCAGGAGCTGGTTCAGCTGCTTGGGACAGTACTCCCCCTTCAGCTCGAAGATGAGCGTGTCTTCTGCTTCGCGGCATTGAATGAACATGAGGCCTGATCCAAAACGAAGGGAGTGGGGCATTGAACAACTGCGAAGGTTATTGCAGGAATGTCCCTGACCAACAAACCCGTAGATGGGAGGTCTACGGGAATTAACCGATCAAGCCTTTGATATCAAAACAGATTAATCCGAAACCTCCGAAATGGGAGTTTTTGGGAGATTTCTTTAATCTATTGATATTGTTTAATTTTTAAAAAACAGGATTTTTGCAGAAATTTTCCCATGACGCGCCTGAAGGAAGGCGGAACCCCCGGAAGAAGGCCAAGAGCCTAGGGAGAGCGCCCCATCAGGAGGGGACTGGTGCGGGCTGGGTGCGGGCTGAAGGCGCCCGGGGCCTCGACCTGTGGAAGCAGAGGTCCCTGAGCTTTTGAGGGAGGGGGTCAGGAATTCAGGGAGGTGTAGCGCTGCTGCAGTTCAGGAATGCGAGCATCCTCGGCGCAGGCGCGGAAGACGTGCTGGACCAGCCGCCGAACACGGCGGTACTGGGGACGACGGGGGAATTTTTCAAAGGAAAAGTACTGCTCCAGGCCTCGGCAGCGCCAGGTGTTGCGATCCAGGTGCACCCCCCATCCGGTCTCCTGAGCCAGATCAATCAGTGACCTCTCCGTCACCTCCTCATAGCAAAGCAGCAGGTCATTCATGAACTGAACAAACTCGCGCTTGAACGCTTCCTCCCGGTCCTGCGGGGTCTCTTCCTGAAGCTGGAGGTGGTGCCGAACCCGAGCCAGCAGCTCCACTTCCCGGATCGGCTTGCTCAGGTAGTCGGTTCCTCCCACCTGATACATCGCCTCCAGGTCTTCACGCCGGTTCAGCGCCGACATGAAGAGGATGGGCAGGTGTTCCTCAGGGAAGGACTTCCGGATCAGCTCACAGGTTTCCAGGCCATCGAGCCCGGGCATCATCACATCCAGCAGCAGCAGCGACGGCTTCAGCAGTCCCGGGTCTTCCAGGTACTTCAGGGCCTCCTCTCCGGTGCCAATGAGGGTCACCTGGTAGTGAGCGCGTTGCAGCATCTCCATGAGGACGTACTGAGACGTCGGGTCATCTTCAATGACCAGCACCAGCGGGTTTTGCGAATTCGCCGGCAAGGGGGCAGCCAGCACCTGAGGCACCACCGCTTCAACGGTGGGCAGTTCAAAGCTGATGGCCTTCTCCTGAGGCCCCCGTGTTTCCAGTTGCAGGGTACTGCCGTAATTGGCCAGGAGGTCCTGCACCACACTCAGGCCCACGCCCAGCCCGGGAACACCAGGAGCGGCTCCTCGCTCAAAGGGGCGAACCAGCCGTTCCCATTCATCTGGCGCAATGGGGGTTCCGGTGTCCACCACCCGGATCTGGATCCGAGTCTCTGAGAGCACTTCCACCTCCAGCCGAACGCTGCCCTGGGGGGTGTACTTGATCGCATTGTCCAGCAGGTTCAGCAGGACCTGATGCAGCTCGGCGGCATCCGCCTGAAGCGGTGGCAGGTCGTCCGGAATTTTGGACATCAGCATCAAGGAACGCTCGGCGGCCTGATGCTCCAGCAGCAGGAGCACCTCCTCCAGCAGGCTCCTCAGCTCCACCGAGTCTCTTCGGGCCCGCAGCAACTCGCCCCCTTCCACTCGGGTCAGGAGGTCGTCGACCATCCGCGCCATCCGCACGCTGTTGCTCTGAATCAGGTCAAGCGCCACCCTTCCCTTGCGAGAGAGCGCCTCCTCCCCCTTGAGGAGGTTCTCCACCAAGCCCACAATGCCATGCAGTGGGGTCTTGAGCTCATGAGATGTATTGGTCAGCAGGCGGTCCTTGAAGGCATCCACTTCCTGGAGCTGCCGGATGGCCTGCTGCTGGGCCTCCAGTTTCTCCTGACGCAGCACCCGCATCTGATCCGCAAGGCCCCACGAGAGCAGCAACGACAGCAGCATCATGCTTCCCATCGAGTACCACTCGGAGCGCAAGGCCTCCGGAAACCAGTCGAGGATGGCCAGTCCGGTGAGCAAGAACCCCAAAAATGGCGAGAGCGCGGCCCCAAACAGGTAACGCGCCGGACGGTACCCCTGGCCCATGACCCACGCGGCAGAGAGCAGCAGCAGCAAGGAGCTGATGATGGCAAAGGCGATCCGGAACTGCAGGAACCCCCGCATGCCGCCGTCACTCAACCCAAAGGGCAGCAACCCCATCAGCAAAGCGACTCCTGCCCCGGTGGAGAGCACCACAAAGCAGAGGCGCGACCGGCGCTTGAGTTCCAGAAACTGAATGAAGAACAGGTAGGCACACACCGAGCTCAACGCGCCCGCAATGGCAGATCCACGCAGCACCCACCACGGCAGGTCCTGAGTCAGGTAAAGCAGGAAGTTGCTCCGTGAAAAGTAGAGCAGGTGGGTCAGCAGGAAGAGGCTGTACAGCAGGTAACTGACGTTCTGGAGCCCCCGGAAGAGGAACAGGTTGTACATCGCGAGCGCCAACCCGAATCCCCAAAACAGGCTCACCCCCCACTGCTGAAAGGTCTGCTGCAGCAACGCCTCCGCAGGAGTCATGGCAGTGAGGGGGAAGCTCAGGGCATTCACCGACCGGACCCGCCAATGCAGCACCCGCGTTTCTCCGGGCTCCAGGCTCAGCTGGAACACCGGCGTGGGCAACGCCACGGTTCGAAGAGCCAGCGGCACAAAGCTTCCGGACCGTTGCAACGAGCGAGCAGCCTGGAGGTCGGGGAAGAAATCGATCTCGTTGGTAAAGAGGCTTTCACTGACCAGCCAGCGTTCCAACCGAGTGGACCCCGGGTTGTGGACGGTCAGCCGAAACCAAAACGTAGAGCCCGTGAATCCGAGGTTCGAGCCGCCCTCCGGAAGCGCACGGAACGCCGCCTGCGGTTCCGGACGCGCCAGGTCCTCCCGCGTCAGGGTGCCTTCAGGGTCCTCCAGGACCTCCAGGAAGGGAGTTAACTCCTGCTGAGGAAAACTGGAGGTCAGGTTGACGCGAACCTGCGCGCCAAGGCTGCCGCTCAGCAAGAAGAGGATTGCTCCCACGACCCCCCACAACCGAACTGTGCTCAATCCTGTCCCTTACCATGAATGAAATCCTTTCCTGAGAGGCAAAGCCCAGATTGACTCTGTCCCCATGAACCGAGGTCATTATTGAACAATCACCGCTGCTTCTCAAGGTTTCCTCTTGAAAGAAAAACGACCGAGCCCTCAACTGATCCACAAAACCGTTCCTTTCCGGAAGGCTTTTTTGCCTTTTCGTTCCCCTTCGTGCCCTTTTTCATTTTCCAGAATCCCCTTTCTCGTCTGAAGCCTTCACGGCTACAAAGGTCCGGCACCGGGAGCCGTACTTGCTCAGGCTCGTGAAGTTTACGTCGTTGTAAAGTTCCTGCCAGAAAGTCCGGAAAGTCATCGGTCATACTCATCTCCAGAGTGTGACACCGGGGTCACCTCACCTTCTTCATCACTTGGCGGGCCTGCCCCGCGACAACGGACCACCACCATGAAACCACCTGCAATTGAAACGCACCACCTCAGCCAGTCCTTTGGCGCATTCGAGGCGGTGACAGACCTGACCTTCTCCGTCGCCGAGGGCGAAATTTTCGGATTTCTGGGACACAACGGAGCCGGCAAAACCACCACGCTGCAGATGCTGACCACGCTGGCCCTCCCGAGCTCTGGAACCGCAAAAGTGGCTGGACACGACATCCTGACGCACCCGTTAGACGTACGCCGCGCCATTGGTTACGTCCCGGAAAATGTCCGACTCTATGACACCTTGACCACGCGAGAAAACCTGACCTTTTTCGCCCAACTTTCTGGGCTCGAAGACACTCAGAAGCCCATCCGCACCGTGCTGGAGTTTCTCTCAATTGAAGACCTCATTGACCGTCGGGTGGGCACCTTTTCCAAAGGCATGCGGCAACGAGTGGGACTCGCTCAAGCCATCCTGCACCGCCCGCAGGTGCTGTTTCTTGACGAGCCTGCTTCCGGACTCGACCCCATGGGCATGAAGATGCTCCGGAACCTGATCCTCCGGCTCAACCGGGAGTGGGGCCTGACGATCTTCATGAACACGCACCTCATCTCTGAAATTGCCAAAACCTGCACCTCCATTGGTGTGCTGAACCACGGGAGGCTGGTGTTTCACGACACCCTGGAACAGGTCACGGCACGCTATGGAGACGACACTGCGCTGGAGGAGCTGTACCTGTCGGTGGTGCCCACCACGGCCACCGGGGAGGCGGCATGAAGCACCCCTCGCCTCCTCATCCGGTCCGGCCAGCATGGACGATTGCCCAGCAGTCGCTGCGGTGCCTGTTGCAGGACCGAACGGTCGCGCTGCTGGCGCTGCTGTTTGTCGTCCTCGTGATGCTTTCCGCCTACCTGGGCTGGTCAGCCACCCACACGATCAACCAGATTTACGACGATGCCGTCGGTTACTTCCGGGCACAGGGCCAGCCGATTCCGCCGAATCCGGTCCAGGAGCTTTCGTCGCTCGGCCTGATGCGCAACCTGTCGATTTACGTCAGCCTCATTGGCGCTCTTGCGGCCATCGTCATCGGTTACGAGTTGGTGGCCACCGACCGGAAGGCCGCCGTGCTGCCCCTGCTGGGGTCTCGCCCCCTGCCTCCCAGGGCTTACGCGTTGGGAAAGATCACGGCGCTGCTGAGCGCAACTGGACTGCTGAGCGTTGTGGCCGCCGTGATTGTGCTCGCGACCTTTCTGGCCCTGCCGCAGGTACACCTGAGTGCAACGGAGTGGGGCAAGCTGTTCCTCTTCCTGGGGCTGGCCTATGGCTACCTCGCCCTCTTTGGGTTGCTGGCCATGGGCATCGCCGCTCAGGCAGAGTCCGAATCCGTGGGGCTGCTCCTTCCCGTGACACTCTGGCTGACGCTGACCTTCATCTTTCCGTCCCTGACCGCCAACATTCACCCCACTGCGGCCATCAATCCCATCTCGGCGTTGGCCCTGCCTCCGGACTCCGCCTTCTTTCACGGAACCCGCGCCCTCATCGGTTCCCTCTCGTTGGCTGACGATTTCAAGTACCTCGCCGCCGGCTTGCTCGACTACCGGCCTGCTGGAGTGCCAGCGCCAGGCGGGGTGCCTCCGCTACCGGGCCTGATGCTCGCCCTGGGGCTGGTCACCGGTTATGCCGTCTCGGCCCTGAACGCCATGAATCGCTCACCAGGAGGTCGCCATGCTTAAGCATCCCCTTCTCGCCATCGCGCGCAAGGACCTTTCCGACGCACGTCGCGACCGGTTTCTGCTGATTCTCACCGGGTGCCTCGCCCTCGCAGCGCTGGTGTCGCTCATCACAGGGGCCATGGCGCTTTCCGCTGAGGTCGCCAGCTACCACGAGGCCAAGGCCCTGCTGCTTTCTCTTGGGAAGCCGATCGACTCCATTGTGGCTCCAGAGTTTCACCCGCTCAAACTGCTGCGGGGTGCCATTGAGCAGATTGAAATCCTGGGCGCCGTGCTCGGCATTCTGGCTGGATTCCGGACCGCGGCCAGTGAGCGAGGACGGCAAACGCTTGCCCTGATCATGACACGTCCCGTGAAGCATTGGCACTTTCTGGCCGGGAAGTATTTGGCAGGAGCGCTCTTGCTTTCCTTCAGCTTCCTGACGGTCTTTGCCCTCGCCACGCTGGCGCTGCAGGGGCTCTCTGGAGTTGGCCTCGTTGCCGATGACCTGCTCCGGATCTTCATCGTCTGGGGGGCGGCCTCGCTGTACGTGCTGACGTTTTACAGCCTCACCTTTGTCCTGACCCTTGGCCTGAAGCACCCGGCCCATGCGCTACTGATCGCCTTCACCGCCTGGCTGCTGGTGGTCCTGGTTGCACCCCAGATCGGGGACACGCTCGACCCAGACAACCAGGTGGCCGGAGGAGTCTTCAAGCAGCTGAGTGTTCCCAAAGCGGAACAGGACCGCATCCTGGCCAGCTATGCCGCCTTTGAAACCATCCGGAACGGCATTGAAGCCTCGTCCATCACCAAGCACTTTGAGCGTTTTTCCTTCGCCGTGTTGGGAATCAAGGATTCCTACACCGGCAAGCCCCTCGGTCCGATCCTGACCGAGAAGCAGGGTGATTTTCTCTGGATCCTTTTCACCTCCCTCGGGTTGACGGTGCTGCTGCTCGTCCTTCCCATTCATCCCAATCGACTCACCAAGGAATGACTCATGTTGACCTTTCCCCAAAAGACCACCCTTGCTTCTGCCTGCGCGGCCCTCATTCTGGGAACAACGGCCCCGGCTTACGCCACGTCTGACACCGATGGCGATGGCATCCCGGACTCGGCAGAAGCTCTGATGCACACGGATCCGCAACAGCCTGACACTGACGGCGACGGCGTCAATGACCTCCAGGACGACAACGCCGCCTTTGCGCCCACTCCTCTGCCGCACACAGGCCAGCCTGCGCCCTTCCGGATTGGTGAGGCGCTCGTTGAAAACAACTACGATCCGGTCGCGCGTCAGGATGTTTCGGATCACCTGGAACTCCAGGTCCTCAACTCCAGCAACACCGCGCTGACGGACTTCACGGTTTACTATACCATCAAGGATGGCGACAATGGAGCGACGGAAGCGTACCGCAAGCAGCTCTCCGGCTTTACCGTTCCCGCTCACGGCGAGGCTCGGCTGCACTTCGATGACGGCACCCAGCCCCAGCACTTTCGCGCCAATCCGAACTCGATCTACGTGACCAGTTCAGCAGCAAAGACCTTCACGGTCACGCTGCAGGCCTCCGGGTTTCAGCCTGTCACGGTGAGCCTTGACAAAGACGCCGGGGGCGCAGAAGTCGCAGACTGACTCCTGCTCGCCCTGTTTTTCCACAGCGTGGAGCCTCCGGATTCCGGACAACTCCACCTGTCGCCCTTTCCTCCGAAGGAGTTCCTGATGAAGATTTTGGTCGCGGAAGATGACCGGGAAACCGGAACCTTCATCCGCAAGGGCCTCACTGAAGAAGGGCACCAGGTCGATCATGTGGTCACCGGACGAGAGGCGCTCGTCCAGGCATCCGGAGGCACCTACGACCTGCTGATCATCGACCGGATGATGCCGGAGTTGGACGGCCTGACCCTGGTGAAGTCACTCCGGCTGGCCCGCATTGAGGCGCCGATCATCTTCCTGACCGCCCTCGGAAGCGTCAATGACCGGGTGGACGGCCTGAAAGCCGGTGCCGATGATTACCTCGTCAAGCCCTTTGCGCTGGTGGAACTCTCCGCCCGCATTGCCACCATCGCCCGGCGGCCCAAGCTGCAGCAAGAGGTTACGGAACTCACTGTTGGTCCGCTGCAACTTGACCTCCTGACCCGCACCGCGACCCGCAATGGTGAACGGATTGAGCTGCACCCCAAGGAGTTTTTGATGCTGAAGCTGTTCATGGAACACCCCGGACGCATTCACACCAAGACCATGCTGCTGGATGCGGTTTGGGGCATTCACTTTGACCCGCAAACCAGTGTGGTGGAAACCCACATCAGTCGCCTCCGGAACAAGATCGACAAGCCCTTCGACACGCAACTTCTGAAGACCCTCTATGGCGTCGGCTACGTTCTGGAGCCATGACGTCGTTTCCTGCCCTTCGCGTCTGGCAACAGGTGCGCCGCTCATCCGCGCTCCGTTTGGCATTGTGGCTTTCCGGCCTGTTCAGTGTGACTGGATTCGTCGCCGGACTGATTTCCTGGTCGATTCTTGGCCATGAACTGGAGCAGCGTCTGATCGAAGACGCCCAGGCCCTCGCAAACGGGCTTCAGGTCAACCTCGAACGGTCCGGACCCGAGGCGCTTTCCCGCTCCGTTCAGGCCCTCAGCCAGATCAATGAATCACACGAGACGCTGTACTTCTTCTCTGCTCCCGGGCAGGAATCCGTTGGAGATATCAGTTGGGTGACACCTTTTTCCGGGATCCGGACGCTCCTGCCAGACAAGGATTTTGGCATCGTTGGAGAACCTGCAGGAACTCCGGAGCCCGAGAGGGACGAGGAAATGGGAGGAGGGCAGGAGGAAAGTTACCTCGCGTTTGGCATCTGGACCCCACAGGGGCAGATCGTGGTGGCACGAGACCGACAGCGCGTCCTCAACAGCCAGCAGGTGCTGATGGAATCAATTGGCTGGGGACTCGGGGGCGCCTTTGCCATCACCATGCTGCTCGCCTTCGCGATTGCACGACGCGATGCCCGCCGGGTTGCACAGCTCAATGACGTCTTGCACACCGTGGCCTCCGGAGACTTTCAGGCCCGGGTTCCGGGAATCGACCGGATTGAAGACGACCTTGGGCAGGTGGGAACTGGGCTGAACCAGATGCTCGAACGGCTGGAGACCAACGTGGAACGACTGGCTCAGGTCTCCGCTGACATTGCCCACGACCTGCGTTCCCCGCTGACTCAGCTCCGGTTGCGACTGGAGCCTCATGCCCTGCGGAGTGACCTTCCGCACGACACCCGGATGGCCATTGCCGCCTCGCTGGAAAGCCTCACGCAGATTGCCCACAGCTTTGACGCCATCCTCCAGCTGTCGCAACTGGAAACAGGAAACCTGGTGCTGGAGACGGTTCCGGTCAACCTGAACCCGTTGGTGCACGACCTTCTGGAAATGCTGGCTCCGGTTGCTGAAGAAATGGGGCACGTGCTACACGGCACGGTGCCGACGGCTCCGGTTTGGGTGGAGGGAAATGCGGGGATGCTGTCGCAGGCCCTCGTGAATCTGATCAACAACGCGCTGCTGCACTCTCCGGAGCCGACCCCGGTTCAGATGAACCTGACTCGGGAGGCGTCCCAAGCGGTGCTGTCGGTTTCCGATCATGGCCCCGGCATTCCTCTGGAAGAGCAGGAGAAGGTGCTCCAGCGCTTCTATCGCCTCGACCGAAGCCGCTACCGTCCGGGGGCGGGCCTGGGATTGAGCCTGGTGAACGCAATCGTGCAGTTGCACTCCGGACGCCTGGAGCTTGCTGACAATGCCCCGGGATTGCGCGTCACGCTGCACCTGCCCGTGTCAGCTCAGCCATTGCCTGAATGACCCCTCAGCGCTCACGTTGGGGGAAGTGAGTGTCTCAGGGAGGAAGTCAGAGTTGGTGAAGAAACCAGTCGTGGGGCATCCCGCAGGATCACCCAAGTGGGTGGGGGATGATGGGGGATCGGGAACGAGTTGGGCCACAGCTCTTGCGCTGTGATCCGCTTAAGTCCCTGATTTTCAAAAGGAGCCCTTGGTAGCAGGGGAGAGATTTGAACTCTCGACCTCGGGGTTATGAATCCCGCGCTCTCACCAACTGAGCTACCCTGCCAAGGAAACCGTTAATTATGGCGACCTTGCTTCATTTCGCAAGTAATTTTTCGCGCCGGCTCGCATCCCGGAAGGCCTGAGCCTGCTCAATGACCCGCACCGTCTCGCCCCACAGCCCGAGCGGGGCCAGCTCCTGCAGGGGCACCCACTCGGCGTGCTGGGCGTCATCTGCCGCCTGAGGGGTTCCGGAAGCCCACTCGGCCCAGAAGTCTACCAGCGTGTAGTGAAAGCGAGGCGTCCCTTCTGCGTCTCGGGTGATGGAGTCGATGACCTCAAGGAACTGCAGCTCCTGCAGCTCGACTCCGGTTTCTTCCTGAACCTCGCGCCGAGCGGTCTCCCGGACGGTTTCCCCCACCTGCTGGGCACCTCCGGGGAGGCTCCACTCGTCCTGGCGCGGAGGGCGTCCCCGACGGATCAGGAGCACGGTGTCTTCCTTCAGCACCACCACTCCGACTCCGATGAAGGGACGGCTCGGGTATTCTCGTGATTCAGCCATAAATTGCAATTTAAGTTGTGATTCAGGCGCAGATCCCGTACCCTGAAGGGGTGTTCGTTGCCCCGCACCCTTACCCAATGAAGCGACCCATGGCCTTTCCCGGACTGCACGCCACCGATGAAGCACAGCGAGAGCAGGTCCTCAATGACCTCACGGCCATTCAGCTCATGACCGAGTGGCTGGACACCCCCAACCTCAGCCCACGCCAGCAGCAGCTCTGCCTGCGTGCCATTCAGGAGCGCGTCCAGGCGCTCGCCCTCCGGGCTCAGTCTCCTTCCTCCAGAGTCTGCAGCAACCCGGCATAAACGCCGTTTTGTGCCACCAGCGCATCGTGTGTGCCGCGCTCCACGACCTCTCCAGACTGCATCACCAGGATCTCGCTCGAGTGCCGGATCGTGCTCAGGCGGTGGGCAATGGCGATCACCGTCTTGTCTCGGAAGATGCGCTCAATGGCGCGCTGAATCAGGTTCTCGGTCACGGAATCCACTGAGCTGGTCGCTTCATCGAGCACAATCAGGTCACTCTGAGCAGCAATCGCCCGAGCAAACACCACCAGCCGTGACTCTCCTGCCGAGAGGTTCTTCCCATTCTCCAGCAGCCCATACTCGTAGGTGCCCGGAAGGCGCTCAATGAACTCACTGGCATAAACGTACTGCGCCGCCGCCCGGATTTCTTCCGGACCGACCTCCTCGCGTCCCAACGCAATGTTGAAGGCAATGGACTCCTCAAAGAGGTAGGTGTCCTGCTGCATCATCGCGACCAACCGGTTCAGCGCCCGTCGAGGAATGTCCGAAAGCTCCACGCCATTGAGCTGCACCGACCCCTCGTAAGCGCCGTACATCCGGGTCAGGATCCGCACAATGGTCGACTTTCCGGAGCCCGTTGTTCCGACAATCGCCAGGCGATCGCCCTTCCTGACCTGAAACGACACGCCCTTCAGCACCCACGGACCCGTCGGGTCGTAACGGAAGCGGACGTTGCGGAACTCCAGGGACTCGAAGGTGTCAAAGCGTGGGTCTTCCGGAGCCCAGGCCTCGGCAGCCGTTTCCTCCGGAGCCTCCCGGAAGAGGGCGTCGATGTTTTCCAGAGACGACAGGGACCGCTGAAAGACCGAAATCTGCTGGGTGAACTCCCGGATCGGCACAAAGATCCGGTGGAGCGTATTGATGAAGCCCACCAGGGTGCCGATGCTGACCACCCCCGCCAGGATCTGGCCCGATCCATACCAGAGCATGAAGGCCAGTGCCACCGAGGTGATGCCTTCGATGACACTGAAGAGCGCCGCGTCATAGAAATTGGAGCCCGACTGCGCCTTGAAGAACCGCCGGGTCTTCGCCTCGTAGCGCGCCTGCACCTTCAGCTCGGCCGCATACAGCTGAACCGTCTTGACCCCGTTGAGGCACTCCTGCAGGTAGCCGGTCGCATCGGCCAACGCCTCACGGGTCAGGTTGTAGTAGTGCCGCAACCGCGCCCGGAGGAAGTTGCTCACGAGGTAAATGGGCGGCAGGATCAGCAGCACCACCAGGGTCAGCTTCCAGCTGATGCTGAAGAGCAGAATCAGCAGCGCCGTTGTCTTGATGGCATCGGTAAAGATGGACAGCACCCCAACGGCCAGGGACTCATTGAGGGCCTCCATGTCGCTGGTGATGCGTGTCAGGATGACACCGACCGGGCGCTTGTCAAAGAAGGAGCGGGGCATGGAGAGGACGTGCTGGTACAGCTCGCTCCGCATGGAGCTGATTGCCAGCTGCCCTGCCCGTTGCAAGGAGAAGGTATACAGGGAGTCCGCGAGGTATCCCCCGAAAATGGCCCCACCCAGTAGGGTCGACATCCACACCAGCCCTTCGAGGTCACGCGGCACAATGGTGTCGTCAATGATGCGGATGATCAGCCAGGGAATCAGGAGGGTGGCTCCGACCCCAAACGGGATGGAGCCGAGGCCCATGACGATCCACCGCCAGTGGGGCTTGAGGTACACCAGGTAACGCTGAAGCAGCTGCCAGTCGGTCACCTGCTTTTCGGGGGTGGAGGCTCCGGCCTCTTGAGCAGGAGCCTTTTGCGTCAGCGTTCCGGGAGCGGAAGCCATTAGCCGCGGACCTGCTGCAGGCGTTGCTCAACGGCTGCCAGCTGCACGCAGTTGACAAAGACCTTCATCGCCTGATCAAGCTCGTCCTGTTCCGGAAAGGACGGAGCCAGGCGGATGTTGGAGTCCTTTGGATCCTTGCCATACGGGAAGGTGGCGCCTGCTGGAGTCAGCTTCACCCCCACTTCTGCAGCCAGGGCGACAATCCGCTGGGCCGTTCCGGCAGGAGCATCAAAGCTCACAAAGTACCCGCCTTCCGGGCGGCTCCAGGTTCCCATTTCCCGTCCATCCAGCACACTGAGGTGCTGCTGCACCAGCTCAAACTTCGGACGCAGGATTTCCGCATGCTTCTTCATGTGTTCCAGCAGGCCCTTGAAGTCCTTGAAGAACTGCATGTGGCGTTGCTGGTTCACCTTGTTCGGGCCAATCGCCATGATGCTGTAGCGCTTCTTGAAGTGATCCAGGTTGTGTTTGGAGGCACCCAGGAAGCTGACTCCGGCTCCGGCGTAGCTGATCTTCGAGGTCGATCCAACCTGAATCACCGAGTCCTCGGTCCCGTGGTGCCGGCAGCGTTCCATGATGTTCGAGAGCACGGGTGGGTTGTCATGCAGGTCATGAACGGAGTAGGCGTTGTCCCAGATCACCCGGAAGTGAGGCCCGGCGATCTTCCCCAGGGCCGCAATGCGGTCCACGGTTTCATCGGAGTAGACATGCCCCGTCGGGTTGGAGTACTTGGGCACACACCACATTCCCTTGATGCTCGGGTCCTTGCTGACCAACTCCTCAACGGCGTCCATGTCGGGTCCCTCTTCATTGAGGGAGACGTTGATCATCTCAATGCCCAGCTCTTCGCAGATGGAGAAGTGGCGATCGTATCCGGGCACCACGGCCAGGAACTTCACGTCTCCTTCGTCACGCCAGGCGGTGCCCCGGCCCATCGGCCCCACGTTCATGGCCCAATTGAGGTAGAGGTACATGAGGGAGAGGCTGGTGTGGTCGCCGGCAAAGACCTCGGACACATGAACTCCCAGCAGGGCGGCTCCCAGCTTCCGGGCGGCAGGGATGCCATCGAGGCCACCGTAGTTGCGCAGATCCGTTCCATCTTCCAGAAACAGGTCCGCGCGTGACAGGCCCTCCATGCCATCGGCCAGGTCCAGCTGCGCAGTGGCCGGCTTGCCTCGGGTCACATCCAGCTTCAGGCCAGCCTCACGAAAGGCCTCATGCTGACTGGTTAAGGCGCGGGCCTGGGCAATCAATTCCGATTCATTCATCTCACTCAGTTTCACGATGCTCCATCTACCATGCTTGAGGGTTGGGGGATTTGCTTGAAAGCGCATCAAAGTAGTCTAGGTTTTCCCAACAACAACGCAATCGGAATTCCCAGCACGAAGCCGGGGCCAGGCCCCTTCCACCCGATTGCCGGGGCCACCCGGTCGAGAAAAACTTACGTCTTTCTCCACAATGCGGCACGATACCCACCTGATTCCGATGCCGCTTGAGTCAAGCCGTTTGCTTCATCGGTGAACCAATCCCTAGCGGACGTGGCGACCGAATTCCGCACTATCGTCCCCACACCCCCCAATTTAGGGAATTTCCTCATCACCCATGCCCAGGAATGGTATGCCCCCCTTCAAACTTGCCCCCTCCATCCTTTCTGCAAACTTTGCCCGCCTCGGAGACGAGGTCCAGGCTGCAGAGGCAGCCGGAGCCGACTACATTCATTTCGATGTAATGGACGGTCATTTTGTTCCGAATATTACCATCGGCCCCCTGGTTGCCCGCTCGCTCTTTCCCCTCACCCAGCTGGCCCTGGACGTCCATTTAATGATTGAGGCCCCAGATCGCTACCTTGAGGATTTTGCCGAGGCAGGCGCCTCCATTTTGACCATCCAGCGGATCAAGCAGCTCGGGGTTCGGGCCGGCGTTAGCCTCAATCCAGCCACGCCGATTTCAGTGCTTGAGGAAATCCTCCCCGACCTCGATCTGGTGCTCCTGATGTCGGTTAATCCCGGATTTGGCGGGCAGTCCTATATTCCACAAAGTACACGGAAGATCAAACAGTTACGGAAGATGATGGAGGCCGTTTCCAGCTCTGCGGAACTCGAGGTCGACGGGGGCATCAATGTCCATACCCTCCCTGAAGTGATCGCGGCTGGAGCCGATGTCGTTGTTGCCGGATCGGCGGTCTTTAACCACGAACGGAGCATTGCCGAGAACATCCAACTGCTGCGTCAAAGCGCCTCCTAATCCGCTCCTCTCTTCATGCTCCGCCAGCCTCCTACTTACCTCCGGCTGGCGCTCTCCCAGCCCCTTGCCCCACTGGATTCTCCCTTCATTACAAATTTATACATTTGTAAACTAACCTCGCTCTCCATGCGGGTTTCCAACGATTGACTCTAAAAGGCCCGCCTTCAATTTCTACTCAATCTCCTCATTGAGTAAAATAATACTTGAACCTGATAGACCTTATCAGGTAATAACTGTTTCTAGAAGTTGCCATGGCAACCCCAGGTTGCTTCTATACGAACTGAAACAGTTAATGATTTCCCAAAGGAGATTTTGAAATGGAAATGACGCAGAAAGAAGCCCAAAAATTTATGGATGAAGTGGAAGCGCTGGCCGAGCAAATGACCGAAGGGGCGACGGCTCGGACCCTGAAAATGACTCCGGCGAAGCTCAATCGGAAGATGCTTGAAGCCTGCCGCATGCTCAAGAAATTCCCTCCCACCTTCTCCAGCAAGCGCAAGCCTCGGGTTTCCAAGCGTGGGCACTACGATCAGATCCGCACCTCCGGACGCGGGGGCGCTTCCAAGCGGGTTCCGATCCCTTCTTACGTTTTTGATTCCCTCGGTTGGGATGCCGGTGATCGGGTGAAGATTTACAAGTCCGGTAAAAGCAAGATTGTCATCGAGAAGCTCTAACCCGCCTCGGATCTTGTCGCTCAGTACGGGGCCACGGCTCCGTACGGATCCCCCCTCTTTATTTTCAAGTGTACCTCCATGAACCTTGTGCATCGCCCCCGTCGTCTGCGCCGGACGGCCCCCATCCGTTCCCTGGTCCGGGAAACTCAGCTGGTGCCCCAGCAACTCATCTACCCCATCTTTGTCACCGAAGGCTCCAGCGTCCGGGAGCCGATCGCCACCATGCCCGGACAGTTCCGCCTTTCCATTGATGAGGTGGTCCGGGAGTGCGAGGAATTGATCCAGCTCGGCATTGGCGCTGTGAACCTCTTTGGCTACTCCCCCATGAAGGACAGCACCGGAAAGTCCGCATGGGATCCGGCCGGGCTGATCCCCAGTTGCGTCCGAGCCATCCGCCGAGCCCACCCGGACTTCTGCATCCAGACCGATGTGGCCCTTGACCCCTACACCCCCCACGGACACGATGGCCTGGTCCGTAACGGAGAAATCGTCAACGACGAAACCGTGGACGCGCTCGCTCGCATGGCCCTCTGCCACGCTGAAGCCGGTGTGGACTGGGTGGCGCCTTCTGACATGATGGATGGACGCATCGGAGCCCTTCGGGAGACGCTGGATGCCAACGGCTTTGAACAGGTCGGCCTGCTGGCCTACTCCGCCAAGTACGCGTCCTGCTTCTATGGCCCCTTCCGGGGCGCCCTCGATTCCGCCCCCAAAGCCACGGGCGCTCCCAAGGACAAGAAGACCTACCAGATGGACCCGGCGAACCTCCGGGAAGCCATCCGAGAGGTCACCCTCGACCTGGAGGAAGGGGCCGATGTCGTCATGGTGAAGCCGGCTCTGGCCTACCTGGACGTCATCCGGACCATCCGGGAGGAGTTTGATGCCCCCGTTGCGGCGTACAACGTCTCCGGCGAGTACGCGATGATCCTCGCCTCTGCCGAACGCGGCTGGGTCGAAAAGGACCGCGCCATGATGGAAGTCCTCCTGTCCATCCGTCGCGCCGGCGCTGACATGATCCTGACGTACTTTGCCAAGGACGCCGCCCGGCTCCTCTGTGACCACTACACCGACTTCGCCTGACCCCATGCCTGCCACCCTCACCATCCGTAATGCCCAGGTCGTCCTGCCCGGACAGGTTCACGCCACTGACGTCATCGTCGAAGCAGGACGCATCGCCGCCATTGGCTCCGGACTTCCGGACCGGGGGGACGTGATCGACGCCTCGGGCCTCCACCTGCTTCCGGGCGTGATTGACCCACAGGTCCACTTCCGGGAGCCGGGCAATGGCCACAAGGAAGACCTCCGCTCCGGATCCCGAGCAGCCGCGGCGGGCGGCGTGACCGCCTTCCTCGACATGCCCAACAACACTCCGTCGGTGATCACCCGAGAGCGCATGGCCGAGAAAAAAGCCCGGGCCGCCGAGCAGTGCGTGGTCCACTACGGTTTCTTCATGGGCGCCACCTGCGACAACCTCGAAGAGCTCAACGCGGTGGAAAACGTGTGCGGCATCAAGATCTTCATGGGCGCGTCCACGGGTGACCTGCTGGTGGATGATCCGGAGGCCCTGGAACGCATCTTTGCCAATGGCACCCGCCTCATTGCGGTTCATGCCGAAGACGAATCCGTGCTTCGCGACAACAAGGCCCTCCTCGGGGACTTTGCAGACGTCCGGGCGCACTCGCGGATCCGGGACGAAGCCGCAGCGCTGCGGGCCACTCAGCTCGCGGTCGGCCTCTCCCTCAAGTACCAGCGCCGGCTTCACATCCTCCACCTCACCACTGAGGAGGAGTGTGTCTTCCTGCGGACGCTGCCTCAGGGCCACCGCATCACCACCGAAGTCTGCCCCCAGCACTTCACCCTCACCGTTCCGGAGTGCTACGAAGAACTGGGCACCCGCGCCCAGATGAACCCTCCCGTCCGGACCCGTCGGCACGCCGATGCCCTCTGGAAGGCGCTCAAGGAAGGCACCATCGCCTGCATTGCCACCGACCACGCTCCTCATACCCTGGAGGAAAAGAACCAGCCCTACGGCAAGGCGCCCTCCGGCATGCCCGGTGTCGAAACCTCACTGCCGCTGATGCTCGACCGCCACAACCGCGGAGACTGCACCCTCCCGGAGATCGCCCGCTGGATGTCTGAGGCCCCAGCCGAGCTTTACCAGATCCGCAACAAGGGACGCATTCAGGTCGGATACGATGCCGATCTGGTTCTGGTCGACCTGGCTCAGCGCAAGACCGTCACCAATGGTGAACTCTTCACCAAGGTCAACTGGTCGCCCTACCACGGCCGGACCTTCCAGGGCTGGCCCGTCCGGACCTTCATTCTCGGCGAAACCGTCTTTCAGGACGGGCAAGTCGACGACTCTCGCCGCGGACAGCCCCTCCAGTTCGGCGGATGAAATCGGGGGGATTGTTCTCGATTTGAGAACAATGAATTGAAAGATCCCCCGGTTGTTCTCTCAAATTTTTGCCTCATACTATTCAGGAAGATCGCTTGAGCCTCTCCGGAGGCTCCACTTGTTTCCCTCTTCCTGAAAACACATTATGGTGCAAAAATTCCCCATGATTGCCCGCATCGTGCTGGGCCTCATCTACACGGCCAGCGCCCTGGGCAAACTCTTCGGCGCCGCCCCTCCCCCTGAAGGCGAACAGGCCCTCCAGTTCATGGAGGTCCTCATGAGTTCCGGAATCATGCTGGTGGTCGCCGTGGTTGAGCTGCTCGGTGGCGTGGCCCTCCTTTCCGGCTTCTTTGCGCCGCTGGCTCTGGTGATGCTCGCTCCGATCACCATCATGATCTTCCTCTACCACACGACCATGGATCCCATGGGCCTCCCCGTCGCGATGCTGATGATCGCCTTGACGCTGGTGGCCGCCCACGGATTCCGGAACCTCTACCTGCCCATCATGCAGCCTCGGCTGCCGCAGCCCAAACAGGAGGCCTGATGCATTCCGTCCGCCGTGCTGATGACCGGGGGCACGTTCAGCTGGACTGGCTGGACAGCCGCCACACCTTCTCATTTGGCCACTACTACGACCCGCGTTTCATGGGGTTCAGCACCCTCCGGGTCATCAATGACGACCACATTGCCCCCGGAGGCGGCTTTCCCATGCACGGGCACCAGGACATGGAAATCATCACCTACATGATCTCCGGAACCCTGGCGCACAAGGACAGCATGGGCAATGAAGAGGTCATCCGTCCGGGCGAGATCCAGCGCATGAGCGCCGGCACCGGTGTTCGGCACAGCGAGTTCAACGCCTCTCAGACCGAGCCGGCTCACCTGCTTCAGATCTGGATCCAGCCTGGAACACTGGGTCGGTCCCCCGGATACGAGCAGAAGTTTGTCCGTGATGTGGTCCAGCCCGGAAAGATGGGGCTCGTGGTGGCTCCGGAAGGAGAAGGAGGCGCTCTGACGATGCACACGGACGCGCGGCTCTATGCCGGTGTGCTTGATGCGGGAGCGGAACTGCAGCACTCCCTGCCGCCCGGACGCAGCGCGTGGCTGCATGTGGTCCAGGGAAGTCTGGCCATCTTGGGAGAAATGCTGCACGCTGGAGATGCCTTAGCCCTCAAGGAAGAAGAAGCCCTCTCCATCCGCGCTCATGCGGAAGCAGAGTTTCTGTTATTTGACTTACCCTAATTTTTGAATGGTCATGGAAAAACCCGCTCCCACCTCTGTCTCTCTGATTGATCCCATCCGGAACCGCTGGAGCCCTCGGGCCTTTGATGCCAACCGTCCGGTGCCCGCAGAAGTCCTGCTGCAGCTTTTTGAAGCCGCCCGCTGGGCGCCGTCGTGCAACAACTCTCAGGCCTGGAACTTCATTGTGGCCACCCAGGATGAGCCCGAATTTGCAGACCTCCTCGAGTGTCTGGTTCCGGGAAACCGCGCGTGGGCCGAAGCCGCTCCGGTGCTGGTGCTCGCTGCCGCTGAGCTGAACTTCAGCTTCAACGGCAAGCCCAACGCCTTTGCTCGGCATGACGTCGGCCTCGCGCTGGGGAACCTCCTGGCCCAGGCCACCGCCCTTGGCGTCCAGGGGCACCTGATGGCCGGTTTTTCGGCAGACACCGCCCGTGAAAAGCTGGGCCTTCCCGACACCCATGAACCGGTGACCATGCTGGCTCTGGGCTACCCCGGAGATCCGGAATCCCTCTCCGAGCCCCTGCGCGAACGAGAGCTCGCGGAACGCCTCCGCAAGCCGCTGGATGCCTTTGTCTTCAAGGGACGCTTTGGGCAGTCCCGAAGTTTTTAACTCGCTCGGTCGCCTTTGCGGCTGGAGCCCTTTTTGTTCACTCTCTCTTTGAGACCCCCCATGAAAGTACTGATCCCGTTTTACTCCACCTACGGACACATCTACCACCTTGCCCAAGCAGTTGCAGAAGGGGTCCAGTCCGTCCCTGGAGCAGAAGCGCACCTGCGCCGCGTTCCCGAAACGTTGCCGCAGGACGTCCTGGAGGCCCTGTATGCCGTTGAGGCCCAGAAGGCCTTTGCCGATGTTCCGGAAGCAACAGTGGAGGAGCTTGGAGAAGCCGATGCCTTGATCTTTGGCACTCCCACCCGCTTTGGCATGATGGCCGCTCAGATGAAGCAGTTCCTGGATGCCACCGGATCCTTGTGGATGCAGGGAAAGCTGGTCGGCAAGGTGGGAAGCGTCTTCACCAGCGCGGCCAACCAGCACGGTGGTCTGGAATCCACAATCCTCAGCTTCCACACCAGCCTGCTGCACCACGGCATGGTCGTCGCGGGCCTGCCGTACGCGTTTCAGGGGCAAATGGGGGTGGATGAAATCAAGGGCGGATCGCCCTATGGTGCGTCGACCATTGCTGGCGCTGACGGAAGCCGCATGCCGAGTGAGGCCGACCTCGCCGGCGCTCGCTTCCAGGGTCAGTATGTCGCCGAGTTGGCCACAAAGCTGACGCGCTGACCTGCAGCTTGAAAAGAGGGCCGGCCACCCGCTTGAAGCAGGTGACCGGTTCTTGAGGAGGCTTAAGCCGGAACCCGCTGAGACGGAGTCGGCTGATCCAGGAGCTGCAGCTTGAGCCGCAACCCTTCTCGCCGTTCGGCACAACTGAGGGATTTCTCCAGCTGCCCCTGCAGGCGGTACTGATTTTCCAACAGCCCCAGGATCACCACCATCTGCCGAGCCTTTTCGAGGGAGCTGCATCCGGCGGTTTTGAGGGCTTCCATGCCGAAGTGCAGGTGCTGCATCGCCTGCTCGTTTTCCTCGCGGATGGCATGATTCTGGGCCATGTGCGTGTGCGCCCGGGCCACATTCGGAAACCCGGAGGCACTGATGGCATGGGAGTAGTGCAGGTTGGCCAGCTGCGCCAGGCTCGCTACCGTCTTGCTGAGCGCCACCGGCCCGGTACCACTGAGCGGCAGCAGCGGCTGGTTCGGGTGCCGGAGGTTGTAGCGCTGCACAAACGCATTCAGCTTTCCGGAATCCAGCACCTGCTTGCGTTCCTCCTTCCCGGCCACCACGGCCGCATGGAAGTCGATGAGTTGCTGAAACAGCAGCCCCTTGCGAAACGCCAGCTCCCCCTTCTGCCGACTGGCCAGCGCCTTTTGCTGCTTCTCCAGCACTCGCTCAAACTCCAGCATCTGCACATACGCCTCGTAATACCGCCCGCCCTGCAGATAGAGGCGAGCCAAGCGATTCCGGAAGTTCGGCGTCTCCGAGTCGCGACGCTGCAGCCGGGCCCCCAGCATCTCCTCATGCACCTCATGCTCCGTGTGGTACGCCACCGGATTGAGCGGCTTCGTGACCTTGAGGAGGCTCACGCACACGCTGGTTGCCCCCGGATTGATGCGATGCTCCGACTGCTCCACCGCCTGCGAGGCCAGGTCGAGGGCCTGAAACAACAAAAAGCGCTGCAGCGTGGGGTTCTGCTGCTCACGGGAAGCAGCCTCCAGCACCAGCCGTGCGGTGGCCTCAAGCTTCCCGGCGCCTTCTTCCCCATCCTTGAGGTACAGCCGCGTCGTCTCCTGAAACAGGGTCGCCCAGAAGCTCTGCGAGTGGGGCGTTTCCAGCAGCTGCGCCACCTGGCACAAGGCTGCTCGCGGAGGACGTCCCAGCATCCGGGACTTCTGCTGCAGGTCTCGGTCAATGAGCGCCTGCACCATCGGTTTGCTCCGGGCATCATAGGAGAAGGACAGGCAGACGTCCACTCCAGGCCGCAGCGCCACCGCCTTGGATCGCTTCCCCGTTTCCTCCTCTGGATCGGTTGGCAGGGGCTGTTCCGTGGCGACCTCCAGCGCCATTCCATCAATTTGTTCGTCCACCATCATCGAATTTGCACCATTCTGGAATGATCTTGGCAAGAGCGATCCTGTAACCAGATGTGCCGGTTGACGCGGTCGCTCGTTCTCGGTGAATGACTGCGAGAAGCGTACCACTGGCACAGTCTTCCTTTCTGTCAAGGGATTGCCGATAAAGGATTCAATGGAATGGATAAATGGACTGGCAGGCCTGCTCCTGCAGCATCCGGAAGTGCTGCTGGGACTGGGAGTGGTCGCCTGCCTCGTGATGATGAGGCTGATTTATCAAAAACTGCGGGACACGCTGCTGCTCCGCCAAAGCAAGCAACAGCTGCTCGAAGAGCTGGTGCAGTTTGTGGAGATTGAGGAGTTCTTCCGCGACCGTGGAGAGAGCCCCACGGCCCTGAAGCCTCAGGTGCATGAAGCCGCCTGAAGCCCTCGCGCTTCCAACCCTCGGTGGCCCGCATGGCGTCACCGCCGAGTTCCCCACCCTCGACCACATCCTGCGCTGGAAGGAGGGCCACTGCACGTACGCAAACGGCTACTACCGCCTTGTGGAGAGCCCCTTTCACCAGGTGTTCCGGGAGTCGCTTCAGCGTCCAGCGGGCAGCTCGGTTTCGCTCTTCCCCAGCCTGCGAGCCGCCTGGCAGTGTGCCCTTGAAGGCCTGCTGCGCCTGCAACGGCCGCACGTGCTGGAAGTCCTGGCGCCGCTCACTCCGGAGCCCTGGGCCGAAGCCCCTGGGGCCCTCGCCGGTTTCCCGCTCCCGGTCTCCCTCTCCTTGCCGCATCGGCTGCCGGAAGTCACGCCTGCGGCCGTGTGGCTGCTCTTTCACCCGGAACCCGAATCCTGGTTGACCAACCATCCCACGGAACTGGACGCCTTCGCGGCTCAGGGCGGGCGGCTCCTCGTGGTCACGCCCCAGCTGCCTCAAGCGCCGTTGCCCCGCTTCGTGCAGGCGTGGTGTGTCCCTCTGGTTCATGAAGGGGACCTGAGTGCGGTCTTCAGTCCAGACACCCCCCGCGTTCTCAAGGAGCTGGCCGAGGGCCGCAAGAAGCGCGGAGCCGTGGTGTCAACACGGACGCTGGAGCGGCATCGCCAGGGGCTCCCGGAGCTTCCCACCCGGGCCTCAGCAGCGGTTTTGCAGCAGCTTCAGGAATGGGAACACGCCACCGCCGGCGCGCTGTTTCCCTCAGGCATGGCCGCTGTCACCGCAGCACTCGACCTCGTTCGTCGCCCCGAGCGGTCTCGGATTGTGGTGGTTGGGTTGCTGTACGGCGACACCTACGGCTTCCTGGAAGCGCGTACGGCGACCGGATCCGGACCCGTCACCTACCTGAGCGTGTCCGACGCTGCGCACCTGCCAGACGTCCTGGGTCCAGACGTGGCCGCGGTGCTGACCGAGACGCTCACCAACCCGCTGCTGGAGGTTCCGGACTTACGGACCCTCGCAGCCGCATGCCGCTCTCAGGACATTCCGCTCATCGTGGACAACACCTTCGCCACGCCCCTCAACTGCCAGCCCCTGGAAGAAGGCGCCGACCTCGTCATCCATAGCACCACCAAGTACCTCAGCGGCGGAAACGATCACGGTGGTGGGGTGGTGCTCACTCAGCAACGTGGGCTGGCCCGGATGCTCCAGCGGTATCAAGCGCAGTGGGGATTGCGGATGGCAGAAGAAGAGGCGGTGGTCCTGCAGCAGCGGCTGCACACCTTTCCGGAACGGCTGGCGCGCTTCAATGCCAATGGGAAGCAGCTGGCCCGGTTCCTGAAACGGCACTCCGGAACGCAAGCCGTGTTTCATGGGTCGCTGCAGCCCCGGCACCAGCGTCCGGCGCACCTCTCCGGATTCGGCGGCGTCGTCAGCTTTCAGCTACAGGAAGATTCGTTGGCAGGACTGAGGCGCTTTTACGATGCGCTGGGCCCTCCCCTTCACAAGGCTCCTTCGCTGGGCTCAGACCAGACGCTGCTCTGCCCCTATGCCCTGCTGGCGCACTACCACGAGCCCGATGCCTTTTTCCGGGAGCACGGCCTTTCGCGCTACCTCGTCCGGGTGGCCGCTGGTTCTGAGCCCCACTTCACTCCTGTTCTGGAACAGCTCGACCAGGCGCTCCTCAAGAGCCTTCAGCCAAACAGGTAGGGCAGCTCCATTCGGAAGATCGCGCCTGAGCCTTCTGGCCGATTCTGCACCTCAAGGGTGCCGTCAAAACCACTCAGGGTCCGGCGGCAGATCGCCAGTCCCAGCCCGGTTCCCACCGTGGGAGGCTTCGTGGTAAAGAATTCCTCAAACACCTTGAAGAGGTGCCCCTCCGGAATCCCGGGGCCGTTGTCTCGGATCTCGCACGCCACCCGTCCGCGCTCTGCCGGCATCACCGACACTTCAACCTCTCGCGGGTCCGGGTGTTCCGCCAAGGCTTCCACCGCATTGTTGAGCAGGTTCTGAAACACCAGGGCGAGGTCTGACGGCTCCACCATCACCCGAGGCTCCTCTTCCGGAAGCGCCTCCCAGGCGTTCTGGAACCGCACCGACACGTGCTGGTCCCGGAAGCGATCCTGCAGAAAGCTGAGCATCTGCTGCGCCACTCCCGAGAGGTGCAAGGGCTGGCGTTGCGAGCGCACCCGGGCCTGATCGAGCGTGCGGCTGATGATGTCATTGGCGCGGGCCAGGGCCTCTTGCGCGTGGTGCTCCACCTCGCTGGCGCGCTCCTCGTCCTCCGGTCTTGCAAAGCGCCGAAGCTGAGCCACCCGTGTGGTGATGAGGGTCATGGGGCTTCGCAGGTCGTGGGCCACCTCGGCGGCCAAGCGTCCGACACTGGCCATCTGTTCGCTGCGCCGGATCACTTCCCGCTGCTGGTACTCGGCAGTGACATCCTGATTGATGCCCAGCATGAACATCCGCGCCCCGTCACTGAAGGTGCTGGCGTACGTTCGGATCCAGCGGCGTGTGCCACTGGGCATCTCAAAGAGGATCTCGGTCTTGCCCGTGCCCCCTTGCATGGCAACGAGCGTCTCCTCCTGCATCACCGGTAACAGCTGTTCCCGCTGCGATTCCGGAAGGCGCCGGATGATGGTCTCAAGCCCCGGAGCTTCGCCGGGCTGCAGTTCCCACAGCTCCTTGAGGAAGTCGTCCCACTCCTCTTCCCCCGTATCCGGATCCTTGATCCAAAACCCCAGACGGGCCTGCTTCGAGGCAATTTCCTGATGATGCAGGCGCAGCTCCAGTTTGCGTTGCGCCATCACCAGGTCTGTCACTTCCTGATTGACTCCCACCACCCAGCGTTCGCCATTCAGCTCAATGCTTTTCCCTCGGACCCGAAACACCTTGTGTTGTCCGGAAGGCATGACCAGGTCAAAATCCGTCTCCGGGTAATCCGCCCCATTCCGGAGCTGCTCGCAGATGGCCTGGTCCTTCTTTTGCGACTCCGGAGTCAGCCGCTGCCGCCAGACTTCATGGATGGGAATGCCCGGCGGGGCTTCCAGCTGTTGGTTGTCCAGGGTCCGGTAACGCGACTCTTCCTTGTGCGGATGGAACATGAACATGTTCACGCCCTGAGTGGCCACCAGCGCCTCCAGCACTGCTTCCTGCTCCCGAAGCTGGTCCTGCACCGCCTGCTGCACCGCCTGAGCCTGATCCAGCAGCGTCAGCATCTGCTGCCGATGCTCCTCCAGCAAGGTCCAGAGCGGAAGCTCCGCCGGGTTGCGTGGACAGGGGACCACGTGTGTCCGTAACGACTCCGGATTCTTGTTCCAGGCTTCCAGTGCTTCCTGGAGCCATTTTGGCCCGGAAGCTAGCGGGACGTCGGACTCAAGAGGCAGGGATTGGGTCGCGGGTGGCACTCGGTCTCTTTTGGCTGGGACGGCAGTGGGTCAAGAAATTCAGGAGCTCAGGAGAGATCCCTCTCATGGACCCGACGAATCGTAAAACATTGTTGCCAAAATGCAACGGGAAACTGCGGCCGAGTTTTTGTGTCCGAAGAAGGGGTCAGAGCACGCCCGGAAAAGCGCCGCCATCGACCAGGAGATTTTGTCCGGTAATGAAGCCGGCTTGCTCGTGCGCCAGCAGGATCACCGCATGCGCCACTTCTGCTGGAGTGCCAAAGCGCTGGGCAGGGATTTTTCGGAGGGTTTCCGCAATGAGGGTTTCGGCGGGAACACCGGCACGCGCGGCACGATGCTCGAAGTTGGAACGCAGGCGCTCGGTGTCGGTGGGACCCGGCAAGACGTTGTTGAGGGTGATGCCCTCGGCCGCAACCTCTCGGGCGAGTCCGGACACGGCAGAGGTCAGGGCAGAGCGGGCCGCATTGGAAAGCGCCAGAAACGGCAAGGGCGCCTTCACGGCACTGGAGGTGATGTTGACGATGCGCCCATACCGCTGAGGCGTCATCCGGGCCACGGCTTCTCGGATGAGGAGGAGGGTGCTGATGAGGGACTGATCCAGCGCCTGCTGCCAGTCCTCACGCTCAAAGTCCCGGAAGCCTCCCGGCCGAGGCCCTCCGGAGTTGGTGACCAGCACCTGCGGTTCCGGGCAGGCGTCAAAGAGCCGCTGCTGGCCTTCTGGAGTGGTGACGTCGCTGACGACCGGATGCACCACGCCGCTGCCGTTAGCCAAAGCCTCGGCCGCGACTGCCTCCAGGTCTTCCAGGGTCCGGGCCGCAGCAAACACCGTGGCGCCCTGCTGCGCAAACGCCAGGGCACAGGCCCGCCCAATGCCCCGTCCGGCCCCGCAGACCAGGACCTTCTGTCCCGTAAAGGCGGCCATCAGTGACTCGTCCGGGGCCGACGGGTTGTGCCGTCAAACCCCTGCGTCACCGCCCACTCGGCAAAGTTCTCTGGCGTCCGCTCCCACTCCCGGGGCGTCCACGCCGCAGTGCAGACGTCTTCATCGGCATAGTATTCAGCCGTTGCTCCTGCCGGACAGTGGAAGTACCAGAAGTATGCTGAGGAAATCGGATGCCGCCCGGGCCCCAGCTGCGTGGTCCACCCCTTGCGGTCGATGTTCATGCCTCCGCCAAACACCTCATGGATGTCCCGGACCGTGTAGGAAACGTGGTTCAGCCCACGCTTGCGATCCGGAGTCTGCAGCACAAACAGGTCATGGTGGCCGCCTTCCGGACGGCACCGGAGGAAGTAGCCCGCATTCGGGTAGCAGTCTGAGACCACAAAGCCGAGGTGCTCCTGATAAAACGAAACACACGCCTGCACTTCTGGAGCAAAGAAGACGACGTGCCCAATCTTGTACGGCTGGGCCGCCTCATACACCCGGGCGCGCTCATCCACCCGCAGGGTCTGGTCCACGGTGTTGCACACGCTTCCGGTGAGTGCCACCGGGCGCCGCCGGGTCTTCCGGAACGCAAGCGTCAGGCCGTTCGGGTCCACGGCTTCCACGCCATCGGGTCCGGGTTGGGCGCCCGGGAGCTTCTGCTGCAGGCGGGCCAGCTCCGACTCCTCCGAGGTTCCCCAGACGACCTTCCGGACGGTAGAGCCCGGCTCAATCGCCTCCGGAAGCGTCGGGTCCGTGGCCAGCCGCAGCTCCACTTCACACCCGTCGAGGGTCGTCAAGCAGGCGCCTGAGGCCTCTTGTTGCTGAAGCGCCAGGCCCCAGTCGGTAAAGAAGCGGACGCAAGCGTCCAGGTCTTCCACGCCGTAAACGATTTTATCAATTCCGGTAATCATGAGTGACTTCTGCAGCAGTTATCCCAAAGCCCAGGGAATCGGAGTGTCGTTGAGTCCCCAGAGCAGGCTCTTCTGGTTCATGTAGGCCCGGAGGCTTGCGCGCCCCTTCTCGCGCCCGAGGCCAGACTGCTTGACACCGCCGAAGGGAACGGCGATGGAAAACTGTTTGTAGGTGTTGATCCAGACGGTCCCGCACTGAAGCTGCCGGGACACGCGCAGGAGCTTTTGGTAATCCGGACTCCAGAGGCCAGCCGCGAGTCCATAGACCGAGTCATTGGCCTGAGCAATCAGGTCGTCCTCATCGTCAAAAGGCAGGGCCATCAGCACGGGGCCAAAGACCTCTTCCTGGGCCAGGCGCGTCTGATTTCCCAGCCCCACCAGCAGGGTGGGCTCATAAAAAGTCCCCGCGGCCAACTCGGGAGCCTCCGGAGCCTTTCCTCCGCAAAGGAGGGTGCCGCCTTCCTGCAGTCCCAACTGCACGTAGGCGTCAACGCGCTGGCGGTGTTCCGGAGTGATGAGCGGTCCCATCTGCGTGGTTTCCGCAAAGGGGTCGCCCATGCGGAGGTGCTGAATGGCCGCCTGCAGGCGCGCCACAAAGGGCTCAAAGAGCGGGCGTTCCACAAAGAGCCGGGAGCCGGCAATGCACGATTCTCCGGAGCTGGAGTAGATGCCAAACAGCACCCCGGCAATGGCCTGATCGAGGTCGGCATCAGAGAAGACGATGGTCGGCGACTTGCCCCCAAGCTCAAGCGACAGGGGCATGAACTTCGGAGCCGCAAGCTGTGCAATGCGGGCGCCGGTGGTGGTGCCTCCGGTGAAGGCGACCTTCTTGACCAACGGGTGGGTGACCAGCGTTTCGCCGACTGGGCTTCCGCCTCCGGGCAGCACCGAGATCACCCCAGGCGGCACCCCGGCTTCCAGGCAAAGGCGTCCCAGCTCCAGGGCCAGCAGCGGCGTGTTTTCCGAAGGCTTCAGGATCACCGCGTTTCCAGCCGCAAGCGCAGGCGCCAGCTTCTGAGCCTCACTGGCCACCGGAGAGTTCCACGGAGTGATCGCCGCCACCACGCCCAGCGGTTCATGGAGGCTCATCGCCAGATGCGGCCCACGCGCCGGGAGGATTTCATCTTCCAGCGTCTCCAGCGCAGAGCCAAAGAACTGAAAGGTCCCTGCGGCACTGGCCACCAGCGCCCGGGTTTCCATGATGGGTTTGCCGTTGTCCAGCGTCTGGAGCTGCGCCAATTCCTCGTGCCGGGCCCGGATGAGCTGGGCCACCCGAAAGAGCACCCCGGCGCGTTCGTGAGGCATCAGCCCAGCCCAGGAAGCCTGCCGCCACGCCTGGTCGGCCTCGACAATCGCCTCTTCGACTTCACGGACCGACGGTTCTTGCCACTCCGCGACCAGCGCGCCGTTGCCTGGATGAAACGACTGGCGCACCGGTCCGGAGCCCGGACGCCACGTTTTGCCAATGAGCAGATCCAGCGGTGCTTTCATCACAGCACCAGGGTTCCGGAGCGGTTGACCAGGAAGCGGACCGCACACATGGCCGTGAGGGCCGAGGATTTGGGGTTGCCCGGAATGGGAAGGCCGGTGATGCGAAATTCGAGCTCACCGAACGCGCCACGGGCAGTGACCTCATGCGTGTTTCCGGTGGCATGCGGATCGGCCACCAGTTCCACCTGCGTGGCATCCAACCCCACTCCGGAGAGCGCGACGGTTGCCGCGACATTGGCATTTTTGGGATACCGCAGTGCCGCATCACGGGCCGAGCCAGTGAAGTGCGCGGTCGCGGCTTCCAGCGTGTCGAGGTTCAGAACCTCCTCCGCCGGGGTGCCCTTCCAGCCCCGAGACGGTTTCCGCGAGCGGTAGGTCACCTGCTCCAGCCCGCCCACCCGGGCGGAGGCCAGCGCGTCCATGGCCCCGATCGCTCCGGAGAGCGCGTGCACCTGTGCGCCTCCTGCCCGAGCCGCCTCCTGCAAACGATTCAGCGTGGACGCATCAGCCAGCGAACCGATGGAGACCATCCCAAAATCGACTCCGGCCTCCAGAAAGGTGGGGCCAAACTCCCGGACCGCCTCATGGCTGGCCAGCTCCAGCACCACTTCCGGAGTAAAGGAGAAGTCTTCTGGCTGTGCCCCCGACTCCACGCCTTCCGGAACCGGAACCGCGTGCTGCGCCGGCTGCAGGATTCCGGACACCCGGAGCGCGGTCTGCGTGTGCAGCGTCTCCACCACGTAGTGGGCCAGGGCGCCGTAGCCGATCAGCAAAATGCGAGGTGCGCTCATGCAGAGGCCTTCCGGACCGGAGGCCCTGCAAACGGACGCGCAAACGGCCCAATTGTCGGCATGTTGAATTCCAGCAGCACCGGCCCCGGCAGAGACGTGCTCCACTGGAACGCGGAGGAGGTCTGCTGCAGGTCGTCAATCCGCTGGTACGGCAGCTTCAGCGACGCACACACCTGCTCCAGCTCCGGGAGCAGCAGGTCCGTGTAGCAGTGCCGACCGCCATAAGCGGCATCCTGAATGTTCCTGATGACCTCGTAGCCCCGGCTGTTCATGACCAGCAGCACGAGGTTGGCCTGCTCCTCCACGGCGGTCGCCAGTTCAGCGAGCCCCAACTGCAGGCCTCCGTCTCCCACCAGCACCCAGGTCTTGCGGTCTGGACTCGCCAGGGCGGCACCAATGCCCATGGCCAGCCCTTGCCCAATGCCCCCGCCGGTGGCATGCACGCCCTGCCGGGGGGTGGTCAGGCGCGGGAGCCGGTTTCCCCACATGGAGTTGGAAATGGTGATGTCTCGGACCCACGGGCTGGCGGGGTCCCTCGCTTCTGTGACCTGTTGGACCAGAGACGCATACACGCCCAGGTCTTCCAGAAGGCGGGCCTCGGCCTGCTGCTTCGCGGCCTGGAGGTCATTGGCAAAACCGGGGTCCACCGACATCCGGCCGACAAGGCGCTCCGCCAGGGCCGTCAGCACCTCGGTCGCGTCTCCCTGCACAAAAAGCTCATTCGGGTAGCAGCGGCCATCGGCGTCCGGATCCGCGTCCACTCGGTACAGCGGCTGCGGGAGTTTCAAGCGGTACTTCAGGGTTTCGTTCCCCCGGAGGCGGGAGCCGACCACCAGCACGGCATCACAGGTTTGGTAAAGGGCTTCCACAGCCGGACTGGCCGTGAAGGTGCCTAGGTTTTGCGGGTCGTTTTCATCGACAATGCCCCGCCCCTGGGTCGTGTTCACCACTCCAAACCCGAGGCCCTTCAGCTGCTCCAACGCGGCTCCGGCCTCCCGGGCGCCGCCCCCGACCCAGATGAGGGGACGCCGAGCCTGCGCCAGGGCTTCCACCAGCGCTTCCAGGCGAGCAGGGTCAGTGGGAACGGGAGTTGGCGCCAGCCGGCTCAGGTGCTCCGGAACCGGAACCTGGGCGCTCTGGACATCAATCGGAATCTCAATGCTCACGGGTCCGGAAGGCGCTGAGTCGAGCTGCTGAACGGCTTCCTGCAGCACCGGGAGCACCTGTGCCGGATCGGTCACGCGGTAGGCGGCTTTGGACACCGACCGCAGCAGGCCCAGCTGATCCTTGGCTTCATGGATGTAGCCCATGTTGCGGTCGAGGTAGTCCACTTCAATCTGACCCGTGAGGTGCAGGACACGCGCACCTGCGGTTTGGGCTTCCACCAGGGCGCCCGCGGCATTGCCACAGGCGGTTCCGGTTGAAGTCACCACCACGCCCAGGCCTCCGGAAACGCGAGCCGACGCATCGGCCATGTTGGCCGCACCGGCTTCGCCACGAGCCGTCACAAACCGGAGCTGTCCGCGGCGCTTGACCGCATCGAGAATCGGCATGTTGTGGATGGAGATCACGCCATAAAGCGTGGACACTCCGCACGCCTCCAGGAACGCAACAATCAGGTCTCCAACCGTAAAGGAGTCAGAGGGCAAGGAGACGGATGGATCAGGCATGAGGGGCTTTCAGGCAGTTGGGAAAACAGAAGGCATCACTCGGAATCGTCTGAGCGTTTCTTGGTACCTCCGGACTGGGGACGCCCACGTTTCTTGACGAAGCGCTGGTTTCCGGCGTCACGAGGCAGCCACCGCTCAATCTCCTGAACGGCCTCCAGCACCCGGTCCTTCACTGGACCATTGAGGCGGTCCTGCTCAATGTAGGCATCGACATCGGTGACATTGATCGCGGCCACCACCTGCCCGGAGGCATTGCGGATCGGGGCCGCCACGGCATGCACCCCATGCTCAAAGAACGACTCGCTGATGGCGTAGCCCCGCTTGCGGTCTTCGTCCAGCAGCTTCATGAAGTCCTTCACCGTCTGGGGCGTCGCTGGCGTAAAGGTGGGAAGCGGCTCTTCCGGAAACAGCTTGCGGAGCTCCTCTTCCGTCAGATCAAGGGCGAGCATGCGTCCCATGACCGTGGCATGGAGGGGGAACTGGGTGCCCACCTGAACGCTGCTCTGAATGGTCGTCGAGGCGGGGAAGCGGCTCACGTACACAATGCGGCTGCCATCCCGGACGGCCATGTGCGAGGACATCGCCGTGTCGTCCCGGAGCTTCCTCAGAATGGGGTGTGACAGGTCAATGACATCCAGGGTCGCCAGGTACTCGAACCCGCGGTTCAGCAAAGCGGGTCCGAGCTGATAGTGCCGCCCGTCTTCGGTGTGCTGCAGGTAGCGCATCTCTTCAAGGGTGCCCAGCAGCCGATAGGTGGTGGCCCGGGGCAGCCCGAGCGTTTGCGACACCTCGGAAGCCGTAAACTTCGGGGTGTTCTTGCTGAACAGGTCCAAAATGGAAAGGCCCTGCACCAAAGCCGGGACCAGGTAACGTTGTTTCTTTCGGGGGGATGGCTCGCTCATTCCTCAGTTCTCCAAAAAGCGATCAGTTGATGTTCCACGACGGGAGTGGCTTCCAGGTAAATGACATGGCCGGCTTGGGGGATCACCGTGAGCGGCACACCGGGACGAAAGGACGCCAGCGTTTGAACCGAAGGGGGCGGGGTGACCCGGTCTTCGGCGCCCACCAGAAACTGCACCGGGAGCGTTTCCGGAAGCTGCTGCAGGTCGGCCATCAGGTGTCCGTGAGACAGCAGGTGACTGGCCTGCGTGTAGCCACGCGGGTGAACCTGCGCCATGATCCGGACCACTTCCTGTCCCCATTCCGGACGAGCCGACGGCCCCAGCAGGTTGGGTCCCCGCTTGGTGGCCAGCCCCTCCGGACCCAGCGCTTCCAGGTCCTGAAGCCGCCGCTGCAACTTCTGCAGACGAACCGGCTCCGGATCCTCGGCATGTCCCGACGCCGGGCTCATCAGGGTCACGGTACGGAGCTCCTCCGGGTGCTCCACGGCCAGGCGTCCGGCCATCAGGGCCCCCAGGGAGTGCCCCACCAGGTGCACCGGTCGCTCCAGCGTCTGGAGCCACTGATGCAGCACGGTGGCATAGGCGCTGGCATCGGGCACGTCTTCCACCAGCTCCGGTGAGGCCCCGTAACCGGGAGCATTCCATGCCAGAACGTGGAAGCGGTCGGCCAGGCGTTCCATGAGCGGACGCCACGACTCGGCACCGGAGCCGATGCCATGCAGCAGCACCACGGTTTCTCCGGAACCGGCCTCGAGGAACTCGGGAAGCGCCCCCATCAGTTCAGCACAAAGCCACCGTTGACGGGAAGCAGCTGCCCGGTCACAAAGCCCGCCTCATCAGCCAGCAAGAAGAGCGTGGCCCCCACGACATCTTCCGGAAGTTGCTGTCGCGAAAGCGCCCGGTTGTTGACGTACAGCTCATGCCGCTCCTGAGGAACATACTCCGTTGCTTCGCAGATGACCAGTCCGGGAGCAATCGCATTGACGGTAATCGCATCCGGACCCAGCTCCCGGGCCAGCGATCGGGTCATGGCGATCACAGCCCCCTTGCTGGCCGTGTAGAGCAGCAGCCGTGGAGCCCCCCAGAGCGCGGTATCGGACGCCAGGTTGACGATGCGGCCTCCGCGTTCCGAGCGACGCAACAGGGGCGCCATCGCCTTGACCATCAGCCAGGTGCCTCGGACGTTGACTTGCTGGACGCGGTCCCAGGTTTCGAGGTCAATTTCCTCAAACGTCTTTCCGCCGATGCCGGTGGCAATGGCCGCGTTGTTGAGGAGCCCGTCCAGGCGCCCAAACTGCTGCTCCACCGTTGCAGCGAGTTGGGTAATCGATTCCGGATCTGCCAGATCGACCGGAAAGAAGTGGGCGTTGGCGCCGGTGGCCTTCAGCGCCGAGACCGTCTCTTGCCCCCACGCCTCGTTGACATCGGCCACGAGGATCGCTTCCGCGTGTGCCGCAGCCATGCCTTCAGCAAAGGCCCGCCCCAGTCCTCGGCCTGCGCCGGTGACCAGCAGGATCCGCCCTTCAAGGCCCAGGCTCACGAGGCCGCCTGCAGTGCCGCCTGTGCGGCAATTTCATGCCGACGCTTCCGGAGCTCATTCAGCGGGTGCCCCTCGGGGTAGTCGGGAACCACGGGTTTGGCCACGCCCAGCATCACGCACATCAGGGCCTCCTCCTGCCCTTCGTTCACGAGCCCCCGGTACACGCCCGGTGGCACGGAGATGACATCCCGGGAGGTCAGGGTCGTCTCGGCCTGTTCGCCCTCAAGTTCAAACATGAGCTTGAGCCGCTCGGCCTTGAGGACAAAGAACACCTCCTCGGCATCGTAGTGCACATGCAGCGGGCCCTCGCACCCGGCCGGAAGGATCATGGTCGAGAAGGTGAAGTGCTCCGATGGAATGGTATTCGTGTCAGACGCGACGCCGGTGGCCCCGGTTCCGATGTAGCGGCACTGCGCACGCCGGTACTTGGGGTCGAAGTCTGCCTGAAACTTCAGGGCATTCCAGTCGTACTTGCGGGCGCTGAAGCGGGCAATCCGGGTTTCCACCCACTCTCCCAACGGCACCTCGGCAGGCTTTTCCCAGGTGGGAAAGTAGTCGTTGGTGTACTCCGCAATCTTGGCTTTCAGTTCACTCATGTTGGTGTTTTCTTTCTCATGGTTCCAACAAACCGGGATCAGGAATAGTCCCGTTTGCGCGACAGTTGGTAGTGCAGCACCCGGCGTTCCAGCAGCACGATCAGGCCATACAGGACAATGCCAATGAGGGTCAGCAGCAGGATCACCACAAACACCATGGCCGTGTTCCCAGACCCTTCTCCAAAGGTCAGCAGGTAGCCCAACCCGGTGTTGCCGCCGACGAGCTCTCCCACCAGCACCCCAATCACCGCCAGCGTTGCGCCAATGCGCAGCCCGGCAAACAGCGGAGGCAGGGCTGCCGGAAACTCGATCTTCCAGAAGATCTGCAGCCGGGACGCCGTGAAGGATCGGGCCAGCCGAACGATGTCCGGATCCACCGCCCGGACGGCGCCCAGGACATTGACCATGATGGGAAAGAAGACGATCAGGACCGCGACCAGGATCTTCGGATAAACCGTGTAGCCGAACCAGATGATGAACAGCGGAGCAAAGGCCACCTTGGGGGCAATCTGCAGCGCCAGGATGTAAGGGGAGAGCATGAACTCCGCTGAGGGAGACATGCCCAGAATGAAGCCAAACACCACTCCCAGCAAGGCCCCGAGGACAAAGCCCACCAGGACCTGCAGGGCCGTGATGCCCGTGTGAAAGAGCAAGGCCTCGTTGTCCAGCATGTAAAAGAACTCCTCCCAGACCTGGGACACGGGCGGGATGATGAACGCCGGGATGTCAAAGGCCTGGGGCACCCACTCCCACGCCGCCAGGAAGGCGACGAGGAGCAGCGCGCTGCCCAGCATCATGCGTTGCGTTGAGGGAGGAGCCTTCTCCATGGCAGACAATCAGGTTAGCGAATGAACTCGTTGGTGTAGAGGTCTTCCACCGGAGTGGTCCGGCGGATGATGCCTTCATTCTTGTAGTAGTCCTGCAGCGCAGCAAGGCGCTCGGCGTCCATTTCCCCAAGGGTCTGCTGGCCGCTGTAGACGTACTTCGTGAACATCTTGAAGGTCTCCTCCATGTCCTTTTCCTTGCCCTTGTGCTGCGGCACGGCCTTGACGTAATCCACCGACGCCGAGGCGGGGTCGTCCATGATGTCCTTCATGCCCTTCAGGGTGGCCCGGACCAGCTTGCGGATCAGCTCCGGACGCTCCTGAATGACCTCATCCGAGGCGATGATCGCCTGAGCCATGCTCCGGAAGTGGGTATCGGAAGGAATCACCTCAATCTCCCACTCAGGGCGGGCCTGCAGGGCCAGGTAGGTCCAGTCTGGAACCGAAGCCATGGCATCCGCTTCTCCGGCAATGAACATCTTCCAGACATTGAGCGGTCCCACGGCCTGGGCGTTGATGTCATTCTTGGTCAGGCCCTGGGTGGCCAGCATGCCCAGCAGCGCATAGAAGGTGGTGTCCTGAAACGACAGCGTCGTCACCGTCCGGCCCTTGAGGTCTTGAATCGAGTTGATGCCCTTGCTCTTGTTGATGACAAGCTGCATCAGCGAACGGCCTCCCAGCACCGCCACGGCCTTGACCGGGACCCCGTTGGAGCGGACCAGGATCGGCGTATCGCCAATGGCTCCTCCGATGAGGGCATTGCCGGCGCCCACCTGCTTGGCCACATCCACTCCGCCCTTGGCGACCTGAAAGTTCACATCCAGCCCTTCCTCGGCAAAGTACCCCCGTTGCTTGGCCAGCATCCAGGGGGAGAACGCCGGAAGGAAGTTGGCCGCCGGCAGCAGGTACGTCACCTCCTCTGCAGCCTGAACGGAAGCCGGAAGGCCCAGACCAGAGGCCAGCAGGCTGACTGCCGCAAATGCAGACAGGATCGCTTTTTTGAAGTGTGTCATGTGTATCTCCTTGACAAGAGGAAGGTTGGGAGACCGAAGTGGTCAGGCAGACGCTTGATCGATGTGCAGCAGATCCATCAAGGCGGCTACGTAGTCGTTCACCTTCGGGTGCTTCCGACGGTGCATGGGGCTCTCCCGATCCGGGAGGTCCACCAGGATTTCCTGCACAATGGTTCCAGGACGCTGACTCATCACCAGCACACGGTCCGAGAGGGCAATCGCCTCCGTCAGGTCGTGGGTAATGAAGAGGGCCGTCTTGCCCTCTTGCGCCAGGGTCTGTCCCAGATCCTGCTGGAGGACCATCTTGGTCTGGGCATCCAGGGCAGAAAACGGTTCATCCATCAGCAACACCGTCGGGTTCACCGCCAGGGTCCGGGCCAATGCGGCACGCTGGCGCATGCCTCCGGAGAGTTGATGAGGGTAGTGGTTCTCAAAGTTGCGCAGGTGGCAGCGCTCCAGCAGGCTCAGGGCGAGGTCTCGCCGGGCCTTGCGCTCGCTGCGCTGAATCTCCAGCCCAAGCTCCACATTCTCCCGAATCGTCCGCCACGGCAGCAGCAGGTCCTTCTGAAGCATGAAGGCCACGTGGCGGTTGGGCCGGGTGACCCGCTCGGAATCGACCCGGACCTCGCCTTCAGTGACCGCATCCAGCCCGGAGCCGAGGTTGAGCAGAGTGGATTTGCCACACCCGGAGGGGCCAATCAGCGTCACCACTTCCCCGTCTCGGACCTCCAGGTTGACGTTTTGGATCGCCGTCACCCCCGCACTTTCTCCACGGGCAGGAAAGCGCTTGAGGACGTTCCGGAACTCCAGACGAAGCGGGCGGTTGGCTGCAGGTTGCGACACGAAAAGCCTCCTATCGGTCAATCACCAAACGGTCCCCCTGGCACCGCGAGATGCAGAGCATGACCGTTTTGTTGCTGGCCCGTTCCGAAGCGCTGAGCACCGAGTCCCGGTGGTCCGGAAGCCCTTCCAGCACTCGGGTTTCGCAGGAGCCACAAATGCCGTCTCGGCAGGAATTCGGAACCTGGTAGCCGTGGTTGAGCAAGACCTCAAGCATGCTCTGGTCCGGAGGCACTTCCAGCTCCACGCCTTGCTTCTGGAGCACCAGCGTAAAGGGGGCTTCGGGTCCGGACGTTGCTTGCTGGCGCGCCACAAAGTACTCAACGTGCACCTGCTCCGGAGGAAGCGTGGCGGTGGCCTGCTCAAACGCGTTCATCATGCCTTCCGGACCACAGCAGTAGAAGTGGGTGCCGTCTGGCTGCTGAGCCACCAGCTCCGGAAGGGGCAACACGGCGCCAGCGTGTTCGGCATCGACATGCAGGTGGTAACGCGCCCCCAACGCCGCCAGGGCTTCGGTGAAGGCGGCTCGGCTGCGTTCCTGAACCGCGTGGTGCACCACAAAGTCCTTCCCCAGCTCAGCCAGCCTCCGAGCGTGCGACAGGATCGGCGTCACCCCAATGCCCCCGGCCAGCAGCACGGTCCGGGCTGCCGATTCTTCCAGCGGAAAGTTGTTGCGAGGCGGATCGACGTCCAGAACCTGCCCGGGCCGAAGCTGCGTGTGAATGTAGCGAGAGCCGCCCTTGCTGGACGCATCAAGCCCCACTCCAACGCAGTAGCGGTCACGCTGCTCCGGAAGACTCGTGAGGGAGTAACTCCGGGAAAGGCCGTTGGGCAGATGCAGGTCAATGTGCGCCCCTGAGGTAAAGGGGGGCAGCTCGGAGGGCCCCCGCAGCTCCACCTCCAGCACCCCTTCCGCCTGCCATTCAAGACGATGCACGCGCAGCTTGAGCGTTTCGGTCATGCGTCCTCGCGGGCCTGAAGGTTGACATCAAGGTTGGCAAACGCGTCGATCTCCACCAGCAGCTCCGGAAAGACGAAGCCGCTCACTTCCAGCAGCGTGGAGCAGGGGTAGAGGTCCTGAAACCAGCGTTGGCGGACGGCGTTCACCTCGTCCTTGCGGCTGATGTCGGTGACGTAGATCACGAGCTTGTAGAGGTTCCCTCGGTGTCCACCGGCGGCTTCCAGCTGCGCATCGATCTTCCGGAGGATGGCTTCGGTCTGCCCTTCCAGGCGATCCCCCCCTTCCGTCACGCCTCCGGGACCCCGGGCGGTCACTCCGGAAAAGACCACCTCGCGTCCAATGACCAGGCAGTTGGACCACGACGCCTGAGGCGGCTCCGGAACCGTGGCGCTGCGAACCTTCTGGACCGTCACCTTGCTCATGCCGAAGCCTGTTCCAGGGCCTCGAGTTGCTCAACGGCGAGGTTGCGCATCCGGCGGCGCAAGCGCACAATGCCGAGGTCGTGTTGATAGAGGATTTCATGGTCCCGCACGTCGCCGTCCATGTCTTCCAGCATGACCCGGTCTTGCTCCAGCACCTTCCAGTGCCGCGCCTCCAGCCGGTTCTTGTAAAGGAAGCGCCAGGTGTCACGCTGCCACCCTTCCACGCGTCGGCACCGCCAGTGGAAGACCCCTGCCAGGGTGGGCGAAATGGGGGTGTACATGCCAATGATGTGGAAGTTTCCTCCGGGGCCTCCAGTCGCCGGATAGGGAATCTCCAGACGCATCCAGTGGATGCCTGTCTCGCCCCACTCGGTCCAGTCGAAGTTGATGCCGCGCTGGCCCTTTTTCTCAAACACGAAGCCTATGTCGGTCTCCCGGATCGCGAAGTCGGCCTGGGTGTCGCCAAAGGCCATGGAGTGCGACTGCCGGTGCAGGTAAACGCCGTGCATCGGGTCCATGACGTTCTCACAGACAAAGCGGTAGTCGTTGCCCCACTCGGCGTAGCAGAGGAAGGAACTGAACTCCTCGGACTCCAGCTCTTCTGGAAATTCCAGAGGGGGCGGATCCGGATGCAGCTCATCTCCCACGTAAGCAAAGATGGCCTCGTGCTTTTCGATCACCGGGAAGGAACGCACACACTGCAGGCCTTCCAGTCGGCACCCCGGACTCCCCGGAACCGCCACGGCAGTGCCCGTGTGGTCCACTTGCACGCCGTGGTAGCCACACGCAATGCGGTCATCCATGACAATGCCCCGAGACAGCGGCGCCCCGCGGTGCGGGCAGCGGTCTTCCAAAATGTGCACCTGCCCCTTCAGGTCGCGCCACAACACCATCCGGATGCCGACACGGCGCAGCGAAATCGGTTTCTCTTGAACAAAGTGCGACGGGCAGATGGCCCACCAGTTATTGCGCAGCCCCACCTGGAGCAGGTCCTCGATCTGTTGCTCCGACACTTCTGACATCGTCCTAATCTCCTGAAAAGTTTCCGGTCACTGGCCCAGGCGACGCATTTCCGACTGATACAGCTCGGGGGTCCAGACCTGCCCTCCGGGCGCCGGCACCTGACTGTCGTTCAGGTAGGCCACCAGCCCCTCCAGGTCGTGAACGCCCTTGGCAAAGGCACGCTCCAGAGAATCAGCCAGCAGGTTTTCATAATCATCAGGGACACGCTTGCGGGCCTGATGTGGTTCAAGGTACGGGGGGGTCATTGGCCTCCTTGTCGGACACGTTCCCGGATCCGCTCACGAACCGGGACAAAATCATAGGCGGGAAAGCACTCGGTGGTAAAGACGCCCCATGCCGAACGCTCCAGCTCCACATTCAACTCTGCCAGCTTCGACGGCGGCAGGCGCAGGGTCACGATCTGGCCAAACCCCATCGCCACGTACCACGAGACCACCTCCACGCCCTCGACGGGAAAGCGCTCCCACCAGTCTGCTTCCTTGAGCTTGCGCTGAACGGCTTCCAGGTTGTTCGACTGATCGTGCTTCAGGAACACCGTCAGCAGCATGGTTTCTGGGGATGTTGGGTCCGGCATCGTCTTTTTATTATCAGATATGATACTTAAGTTTCATATTTGTGAATACTAACTTAAGCAGACTCCCCAAGTAAAGCCTATTTTTATCCAATTTTCGGAAAAAGGGGAAACGG
>JAYOTF010000021.1:47904-61091 GCA_038150265.1 Deltaproteobacteria bacterium
GGAAACGGCTGGGAGCGGGCCCTCAAGATCAGTGCATCCGGATATAGCGATGAGTTCAGGCTTGACAGTCGGAGGCGGAGTTTTTACGGTGGAGGCGTTGTATCGAGATGGCATGGAGGGATCTGGCCCTAAGAAATGCCGAGCAACCCGGAGGCACCGGGTGCTAAAGCCAGCCCTACCCGGAGGATTCCGGAAGGGGTCGATACGGCTCGGATCGAGCAAGTGCAACGCCCGCTTGAGGTCTCTCCTTTCTCTTCCGTTCCCGAACGATCCCCGCTCTTTTCATCCTGACGCCTTCGTCCTGTGTTTGGGACACGAAGGACGGTTTGTGACCTTTTTCAGCCTCAAGGAAAGCCCACATGAGCAACTACCGCTACGAGACCCTGCAGCTGCACGCAGGCCAGCACGTCGACCCGACCACGAACTCCCGCGCGGTCCCCATCTACCAGACGACGTCCTACGTCTTCAACAATGCCGAGCATGGAGCCAACCTCTTTGCCTTGAAGGAGTTTGGCAACATCTACACGCGGATCATGAACCCGACCAACGACGTCTTCGAGAAGCGCGTCGCCGCGTTGGAAGGCGGCGTGGCGGCGCTTTCCACCGCGTCCGGACAGTCGGCTCAGTTCCTGGCCATCACCAACATGCTGACGGCGGGCGACAACCTCGTCTCCACGTCCTTCCTCTATGGCGGCACCTACAACCAGTTCAAGGTGCAGTTTCCTCGCATTGGCATCAACGTCAAGTTTGCCGAAGGCGATGACGTCGCCAGCTTTGAGGCGCAGATTGACGAGAACACCAAGGCGCTTTATGTGGAAGCCATGGGCAACCCCCGCTTCAACATTCCCGACTTTGAGGGGCTGGCCCAGCTGGCCCGCAAGCATGACATTCCGCTCGTGGTCGACAACACCCTCGGCGCCTGCGGAGCCCTGTTCCGTCCCATTGACCACGGTGCCAATGTGGTGGTGGAAAGTGCCACCAAGTGGATTGGCGGACACGGCACCAGCGTCGGGGGCGTTATTGTGGATGCCGGAACCTTCAACTGGGGCAACGGCAAGTTCCCGCTCTTCACGGAGCCGAGCGAGGGCTACCACGGCCTGGTCCACTGGGATGCTTTTGGCTTCAACAGCCCGGTCTGCCAGGCCCTTGGGGTTCCGGAGCACCTCAACGTTGCATTCGCGCTGCGGGCCCGGGTGGAAGGCCTGCGCGACTGGGGACCGGCGCTGAGCCCGTTCAACGCGTTTCTGCTCCTTCAGGGGCTCGAGACCCTGAGCCTGCGTGTGGAGCGCCACACCCAGAACGCCCAGCAGCTGGCGGAGTGGCTGGAGCAGCACCCGCAGGTGGAATCCGTCAGCTACCCCGGATTGACCTCCAGCCCCTACCACGCGAACGCGAAGAAGTACCTGCAGCGCGGCCACGGCTGCATGCTGATGCTGTCCCTGAAGGGCGGGTACGACGACGCCGTGACCTTCATCAACAGCCTCAAGCTGGCCAGTCACCTTGCCAATGTCGGAGATGCCAAGACGCTGGTGATTCACCCGGCCTCCACCACCCACCAGCAGCTCTCTCCGGAGGAGCAGGCCTCTGCCGGCGTGACGCCGACCATGGTCCGGGTTTCAGTGGGGCTGGAGCACATTGACGACATCAAGGAAGACTTCCAGCAAGCCTTCGACGCCATCGGCTGATGATGGCCCCGGTGTCGTCTTGGGCGGCACCGGACTTCTCTCTTGTTTTTGCCTGCTTTGAGTTGAGTCATGACCCTGATCATCCGTTCCGATTACCACGCCCTGAATGCGATTGAGCAGAACCGCATCCGCTGGCTACCGCCTGAACAGGCCGAACGTCAGGACATCCGCCCTCTGCGCATCGGCATCCTCAACATCATGCCGCTGGGCGAAAAGTACGAATTCAACCTCCTTCACCCCCTCGGGCTCTCGGTGCTCCAGATTGAGCCCATCTGGATCCGGCTCGAATCGCATGTGTACAAGTCGTGGCCTGCCGGACACCTGGACGACCTGTACATGAGCTACAGGGAAGCAACGGCTCAGCAGCCCCTGGACGGCCTGATCGTCACGGGCGCTCCCGTTGAGCACCTGCGTTTTGAGGAGGTGGAGTACTGGGATGAGATCTCTCAGGTGCTGCAGGATGCTCGGCAGAGCTGTCCGAGTACGCTTGGCATCTGCTGGGGAGGCTTTGCCCTGGCCTACCTCGCCGGAGTCAACAAGATCCTGTACCCACAGAAGCTGTTTGGGCTCTTTGAGTTGGAAAACCAGGCGCCCAACCACCCGGTTACCGGCGCGCTGGATGACGTCTTCTGGTGCCCACAAAGCCGCATCGCCGGGCTTGATGATGCCGAAATGGAAGCCGCAGAGCGCGACGGACGCCTCAACCTGCTTGCTTATGGCAAGGAGTCGGGTTACACCATCTTTGAGACCCCCGACCAGCGCTTCCTCATGCACACCGGGCATCCGGAATACAACGCGGGGCGCCTCGCTTATGAAGCTGAGCGTGACGAAAGCAACCCCTCGGTGCCTCCGGTCGCGAACTTTGACTTCCGGAACCCCGTCAACCGCTGGCGCTCGCACCGCAATGCCTTCTTTCAGCAGTGGCTCAACTTCTGTTACACCCGAATCAGCCTGACTCACTAGCGCCCCCACCGGTGAATCGGTGCTTCTCTTCTCGGGAGAGCTCCGTTAAGATAAGAGCCTTTTATTGAAGACACCCCTGATTCACCCCCCTTCCGCATCCCCTGTTTCAGAAAGGAGCCTCATGGCGTCTGAAGGATTCGAAAGCACCGGCCTGGAGCAAGTGCCCGGTTTTCTATTTGTTGATCATGTTGCCATCGCCATCCCGGCGGGTGAGCTGGACCGCCAGGTCGCCGCATACGAGCTGATGGGCTTCCGAGAGCTGCACCGCGAGGAAGTCGGAGGCTCCGACCTGGTCCGGGAGTCGCTGCTGCAGATTGGAGAGAGCCCCAACCTCATCCAGCTGCTGGAGCCGATGTCTCCCGACTCTCCGGTCCAGAAGCAGCTGGACCGCAACAACGGAAAAGGAGGACTCGCGCACGTGGGCTTCCGGGTCCAAAACGCTCAGGCCGCCTTCGATTACCTGCAGGAGCAAGGGTTCCGGATCATTGATTCCGCCCCACGCCCGGGGTCTCGTGGCACCACCGTCTTCTTCCTGCACCCGAAGTCTCGAGACGAGACCCCGTTCGGCGTCCTCTTTGAGATTGTTGAAGATCCGGGAGCGGCCCATGAGTAAGCGCATCCTGGTTGTGGGCGGCGCCGGTTACATTGGCAGCCACGTCGCCAAGGCCCTCCGGAATGCCGGATACCGGCCGGTCATCTTCGACAACATGAGCGCCGGGCGGCAGGTGAACCTGCTTTCCGGATGCGAGTTCCGGCACGGTGACATCCTCCTGCCAGATCAGATCCGGGACGCCATGGAGGGCATTGAGGGCATTGTGCACCTCGCGGCCCTCAAGGCTGCGGGAGAGTCGATGGTGCAGCCCGAGCGGTACTCCCTCCACAACCTTACGGGAACCATCAACCTGCTCAATGCCGCTACCGCTGCCGGCGTTCCGCGCCTGGTCTTCTCATCGTCAGCGGCAGTTTATGGCGAACCGCACTACGTTCCCATGGACGAAGCCCACCCGCTGGAGCCTGCCAACTATTACGGCTTCACCAAGCTGGAGATTGAGCGCCTGCTCGACTGGTACAGCCGCCTCCGGAGCCTGCGCTTCGCGAGCCTGCGCTACTTCAATGCAGCCGGGTACGATCCGGATGGGGAAGTCCGCGGCCTGGAGCAGGGGCCGAACAACCTGCTGCCCATTGTGCTGGAAGCCATCATGGGCTGGCGCCCCCAGGTGGAGGTCTTTGGCACCGATTACGACACGCCGGACGGCAGTTGCATCCGGGACTACATCCACGTCAGTGACCTTGCGGATGCGCACGTCCGGGCCCTGAGCTACCTGGAGACCGAGCAGGAGAACCTGACGGTGAACCTGGGGACCTCGAACGGCCTGAGCGTGCTGGAAATCCTCAAGGCGGCCAGGGAGCTGTCCGGAGTGGATTTCCCCGTCACACTCGGTCCACGCCGCGAAGGGGACCCTGCTGTTGTGCTGGCCACCGCAGCCAAGGCCAATCAGCTCCTGCAGTGGCAACCGCAGCACAGCGATGTCCAGACTTTGATCCAATCCATGCTTCACGTTTACCGGAGCTCCGCCACAACGGCATGATTGCATGCCGATTTTGCTGCCCTCTGGTCCAGCTCCTGTTCATTTTGCCCCCTTGCCTCCTCTTTTTGAGGAGGCTTCCTCCTCCCCCACCCCGCGAATCCGTAAAATCCCCAATTTTCTCCTCAACCTGGCTCATCTACCTGGTCAGACACGCTTCAAACTCATTTTTTGCAGCTTAACTTGATATTCGTCTTGCACCGGCGCCTTCTTTATCAGAAAGTAAAAGCTGAATTCTGCACACCTTTTATAACTCTATCGCTAAAAGACGAATGAACGGCGCACAAGTTGTTGTTGAAGCGCTCAAGCGTGAGGGAGTCGAATGCATCTTCGGCTATCCCGGTGGAGCCTGCATGCCCATCTTTGATGCTCTGGTTGATGCTCCGGAACTGAAGATGGTGCTGGTTCGGCACGAGCAAGGAGCCACCCACATGGCCGATGGCTACGCCCGTGCCACGGGCAAGCCTGGGGTCGTCCTGGTCACGTCTGGACCCGGTGCCACGAACACCGTCACGGGCCTGCTGACCGCCCAGATGGACTCGGTTCCCATGGTCGTCCTGACGGGCCAGACGATTACCGAAAACCTGGGCAAGGATGCCTTTCAGGAGGCTGATATCTTTGGCATCACCATGCCCGTGGTGAAGCACAACTTCCTGGTCAAAGACACCGCTGACCTCCCCCGTATCATGAAGGAGGCCTTTTACCTCGCCTCCACAGGGCGTCCGGGACCGGTGCTGGTCGACCTGCCGAAGGACGTGGTGGCCGGGGAGTGCGAAACGTCCTTTCCCGAGCAAATTGAGCTTCCCGGATACCGGGTGCCCGGACGAGGGCAGCCTGATCGCATTCAAAAAGCCGCTGAGCTGATCATGCAGTCGAAGCGGCCCCTGCTGTATGTTGGAGCAGGAGCGGTGATCTCGGAGGCCGGCAAGCGCGTGCTGGAGTTGGCCGAGAAGCTTCAGGCTCCTGTGACCACCACTCTGCTGGGCAAAGGCGCCTTCCCGGAGACCCACGACCTCTCTGTGGGCATGCTGGGCATGCACGGGACCGCGTATGCCAACAAAACCGTGGTGGACTGTGACCTCATCTTTGCCATTGGCGCTCGCTGGGACGACCGCATCACCGGGAAGGTCAGCGCGTTTTGTCCAGATGCGACCAAGATTCACCTCGACATCGACCCCGCCGAGTTTGGGAAGATCATTCAGCCCGACCTCTCCATCAATGGAGATGCCGCCATGGTGCTGGAAGACCTGATTCCGCTGGTGAGCCGGCTGGAGACCGAGGAGTGGCTCAATCAGATTCGGGGGTGGAAGAAGAAGTACCCCCTGCGCTATCCGAAGCGCGGCGGCCTCCGGGCCCAGCAGGTTCTTGCGGAGTTGGATCGTCTGACCAACTCCGAAGCCATCATTTCGACCGACGTCGGCCAGCACCAGATGTGGGCCGCCCAGTTCTGCCTGTCCTCCCGTGAGCGTCAGTGGCTGTCCAGCGGAGGCGCCGGCACCATGGGCTACGGCATGCCTGCCGCAATTGGTGCCCAGCTTGGCTGCCCGCAAGACACCGTGGTCGCTGTCGTTGGAGACGGAGGGTTTCAGATGACCCAGATGGAACTGGCCACGGCTGCCATCCATCAACTCCCCATCAAGATCCTCATCATTGACAACCGTTACCTGGGAATGGTGCGGCAGTGGCAGCAGCTCTTTTTTGACAACCGTGAGAGCGGTGTGGACATGGTGGGAAACCCGGACTTCTCCAAGCTGGCAGACGCCTATGGCATCAAGTCCTTCCGCATTCGGCGGTCCGGAGATGTCACCCGCGTCCTCAAGCAGGCCCTCGCCTACAACGACGGGCCGTGCATCATCCACGCTGAGGTCGTGAAAGCCGATAACGTCTTCCCGATGATTCCCGCCGGAGCCGCGTTGACCGAGATGCTGATTGACGAGCCCTCCCCCCAAACCAAGCTGGCGAAACCCACCGGCAGTACCTGATATTCGGATCGCGACAGATGGAACAACAATTTACAATCAGTATTCTGGTCAACAACAAACCCGGGGTCATGGTGCGCCTCGGACAGACCTTTGCGCGCCGGGGCTTCAACGTGGAGTCCCTCGTGGTGTCTCCCTCTCACGACCCGCGCTTTTCGCGCATGACCGTGGTGGTGCAGGGAGACCCCGAGACCTTTGACCAGATCCTCCGGCAGCTCAACAAGCTCGTGGACGTGGTGAATGCCGCCCACCACCTGCCCACCGATGCCGTGGATCGGGAGATGGCGCTGTTCAAGGTGGAAGTTTCCCCGGAACACCGGGCCGAGGTGTTTCAGATCATTGATGTCTTCCGGGCAAAAACCGTTGATATCACTGAAAACTCCCTGATCATTGAGACCACGGGAAGCTCATCGAAGATTGACGCCCTCGAGCGCCTGCTTTCCACAATGGGAATGTGCGAGATGGTCCGGAGCGGCAAGCTGATCATGGCCCGAGGCGTTGGCTCCACCTGACCCCTTCGGACCCGCTGGCAGGTTTTGAAAAAAAATTGTCCCATGGGTCATTTTATGAGTTGACCCATGCGGCACCAGGGTGTAAGGTTTCGCCAATACTTGCTCTGAATCGATTCTCCGTTTTGTCCATAGGGACCATTTTCTCGTTTTGAGGCGTACGGGTGCGACAGGGCAGATAAAGCCATTCGTTTCCGAATTCAGGCTTGCAATGCCTGAAGAGATTTTCTAAAACGAAGACCTCTTCCGGGAGGGATGGGTGAGTGGTTGAAACCGGCGGACTTGAAATCCGTTAGAGCCGCAAGGTTCTCGGGGGTTCGAATCCCTCTCCCTCCGCCAGGAAAAAAATTTTCCCTGCCTGGTCCTGCACCACTCTGATGTGGGGTCACCTAGTAAACCTGCCTGATGCTTATCCTCATGAAATCCTGCCTCAAGTTGTCCCCCTTTTCGAAGGGGGACACTTCCTTTTTGGGGACCGGCCGCTGACCCGCGCATGACCGACACCAGCCTTCTTCAGACACAGACGCAGCAGGCCTTCTGGGCACAACAAGGGGCGTGCGTGCAGACCGTTCAGCACCTGCTCACCACCTCCTCCACGCCAGAAGTCCGGGCTCAGCTTCAGCAGTTGATCGACCATCAGTCCCGCGTTCAGGCGCTGCATTACGCTTTCTTGAATCAGTTCCCGGATGAGCCGACGCTCCTTCCGGACGTTGCGATTCCCCAGGCTCCAGCTCCAGCCGTTCACCAGCCGACGGTTTCTCCAACGCTGAGCCGCTCTGAGGCCACCAACGCGCCGCCACCGCCTCCGGATCCCCGGATTCCCCCACCTCCCTCTCCGGCGCCTACGTCCTCTTTCCGCGCGCACCAAATCACTCAGCCACCGGCACCTCCGGTTCCTCCGGATGCTGCAGCGGAGCCGCCTGCACCGCCTCCTCGGGCTGCAGTTTCCCCCCCGGAACCTCTCCAACCGGCTCACTCCGACCCGCGCCCCTCCGCTTCTTCCGAGTCGAAGGCGCCTCCTCGCTCAGCCGAGTCTGTTGCGTGGCAAGCTCCTTCCATTGAGCAGCGGACCATCCGCCCACGGCACCGGGTTGAATTTTGGCTCTTTCAGAAGCTCAAACGTTGGGCGGAGCAAAGCTCACCCCGAGCGCGGTTCTGGGTGGAAAAGGCGCTGGAGGCCCTACTGTGGCACAGCCAGGCTCGCCGCAAGGTGGTCGACCGGAACCTGGAACTCGCCTTTCCTGAGTGGAGTCCACAGGAGCGCCACCAGCTGGCACGGAAGAACTACCAGTGGTTTGTTCGCTTCAGCCTTGATGTGCTGGAGATGGGCGCCTGGCAGGGACGAGCCAACGAGTTTGTGGATTTTGTCAATCTGGAGGTCCTGGATCAGGCTCTTGCGGAGCAGCGGGGGGTCCTCATGGTCGGTGGGCATTTTGGCAACTGGGAGTACCTCTGCCCGGCGCTGAGCGAACGCGGGTACGCCACCACGATGTATGTGGGCAGGCAGACCAACCCGCTTTCTGATCGACTTCAGAATGAGGAGCGGTTGCGCTCTGGCATTCAAACCATTGGCAAGGGCCGCACGGCCACAACGGAGTTGATTGAAGCCCTGCGTCATAACCGGGCTGTGGGGATGCTCATTGACCAGGATGAGCGCAGCTCCGGAGTCTTTGTGGACTTCTTTGGCATACCGGCTTCCAGCAGTCGGGGCGCTGCCGCGTTTCACCTGCTCCAGAAGAGCCCGGTGATTCTGTTCACCTGTTGCTACGTCGGCGCTCGCATTCGAATTACCTTCGAGCGCATCCCCTTCCAGCCCTCCGGACACAACGAGCAGGACGTTCCAGACCTGACGGCGCGGATTCAGCATTCACTGGAGCAGCAGATCCGTGAGCACCCGGAACAGTACTTCTGGATGCACCGACGCTGGCGGACCCGTCCTCCAGAAGAACCCGGGCTTTATGAGAATTCCTGATTTTTTCAGCGCCGCTAAAAATTTACTTGCGTCCGTCAGAGATTTGCTTATACTAGCTAATTCTCCTGGGCGATTAGCTCAGTTGGGAGAGCGGCGGTCTTACAAACCGTAGGTCACAAGTTCGAACCTTGTATCGCCCACCACAGAGAGTTTGCTTCGTATCGCGGGGTTGTAGTTAAGTTGGTTATAACGCCGGCCTGTCACGCCGGAGGCCGCGGGTTCGAGTCCCGTCAACCCCGCCACGAAACGAGAGCATTCCCTTCTGAGTCCCTACCGAAGATTCTTCTTCATCCAGCATATCAGTATCGGGCATGTAGCTCAGTGGGAGAGCATTCGCCTCACACGCGAAAGGTCGAAGGTTCAATCCCTTCCATGCCCACCACCCCTTAAGAACCTCCCAGCAGCACCCGTAGCTTACTGACTTCAAGCGGCTCGCCTTGCGTTCCTCTTCTTGTCGCCAATCAGGAAAACCATCTGCCACCCCACTTGCCCTCAATTCATCCAGGAGACCGGGCTGAGAGCGAGGAAGCAGGGGACCCAGCTGAGAGCAAGGAAGACGAAGCGCAGCCAGCTGCACGTCATTTCATGAAAATGGGAACTCAGGTGGGCAGGTTTGGACAAGGGGCGATGCGTTTCCCTTACACAGGGCCAGGGAAAGCAGGCGTCAGGAACTGGATGGGAGGCTACTCCGCGACCACCCAGAGGTCGTCCTTTCCCAGTTGGCCGTAGAGGTCGTGCTTGCGGATGATGGCCGCAATGCGTTCCAGCAGGGTGTCCTGAATGCGCTCTTCCTCGTCAGCCGTCAGGTGAGCGTTCAGCGGCAGGGTCACGGAAAACAGGCCCACGACTTCGTTGAGGCTCTCCACCGTTGTGGAGAACAGCATTTTTTCAGGATTGAAGCCTGAGTCCCGCAGGTAGAGTTTCCCAGTGGTGTCGCTGGAAATGACCGTCGGAAGGGGGTCAACGTCCCAGACCCTGGAGGAGCGTCCAACTTCCTGAATCGCGAGCAGGACGGCATGAAAGAGGTCGAGGCTATCAGGAGTGCCGAGGGGGAGTTCAAAGTTGAAGTCGATGGATTTGGCCATGCGTGCCTCTGCTGCTGAAGGACTGTCTTCAGGACAGGGTATCAAGAAAGGGGAAGGAAACGAAAGGGGGATGAGTGAAGGCACTGAGGAGAAGCTGGTCGGGGCGGCAGGATTTGAACCTGCGACATCCTGCTCCCAAAGCAGGCGCGCTACCGGACTGCGCTACGCCCCGAATGCGATGGTGCCGAGAGGGGGAATCGAACCCCCACGAGGTTTCCCTCGCCAGATTTTGAGTCTGGTGCGTCTACCAGTTCCGCCATCTCGGCTAGCGGGCGCGCCCCAATAAAAAAAGCCTCAAACGATCTTTAATGGGGCGGCGCCGACCGACTCTCCCGCCGAGCTTCCCCGGCAGTACCATAGGCGCATAGGGACTTTACTTCCGTGTTCGGGATGGGAACGGGTGTTTCCCCCTCGCTCTGGGCACCGACCCATTAAAAATTACTTGAGGCTTTGGAACGCACTTGGAACTTCAATCGCATTACTGAGAGCTTCAGAGGCTCTGTGTTACAGACTTGGTAAAGTCAAGCCACACGGTCGATTAGTATGGGTCAGCTTCACATGTTTCCATGCTTCGACATCCCACCTATCAAACAGGTCGTCTTCCTGTGACCTTGAGGAGTTAGACTCGGGAGAGCGATCTTGTGGCGGGTTTCCCGCTTAGATGCCTTCAGCGGTTCTCCTTTCCGGACGTGGCTACCCGGCGGTGCCGCTGGCGCGACAACCGGATCACCGGAGGTCCGTCCACCCCGGTCCTCTCGTACTAGGGGCGGGCCCACTCAACTCTCCTACGCCCGCAGCAGATAGGGACCGAACTGTCTCACGACGTTCTGAACCCAGCTCGCGTACCGCTTTAAATGGCGAACAGCCATACCCTTGGGACCTGCTCCAGCCCCAGGATGCGATGAGCCGACATCGAGGTGCCAAACCGCGCCGTCGATATGAACTCTTGGGCGCGATTAGCCTGTTATCCCCGGAGTACCTTTTATCCGTTGAGCGATGGCCCTTCCACATGGAGCCACCGGATCACTAAGGCCGACTTTCGTCCCTGCTTGAGATGTCTCTCTTGCAGTCAGGCTCCCTTCTGCCTTTGCACTCTTCGCCGGGTTTCCGTTCCGGCTGAGGGAACCATTGCGCGCCTCCGTTACATTTTGGGAGGCGACCGCCCCAGTCAAACTGCCCACCAGGCAGGGTCCCGGACCGGGTAGCCGGTCTCGGTTAGGGTACCAGAGGAGCCAGGGTGGTATTTCAAGGGTGGCTCGGCCGAAACTAGCGTTCCGGTTTCACAGCCTCCCACCTATCCTGCACAAGCCCATCCGGGACCCACTGCCAAGTTGCAGTGAAGGTTCACGGGGTCTTTCCGTCTTGCTGCGGGTTAACGGTATCTTCACCGCTATTTCAATTTCACCGAGCGGCACGTTGAGACAGCGCCCAGATCGTTACGCCATTCGTGCAGGTCGGAACTTACCCGACAAGGAATTTCGCTACCTTAGGACCGTTATAGTTACGGCCGCCGTTTACCGGGGCTTCGATTCGAGGCTTCGCGTGAGCTGACCTCTCCTGTTAACCTTCCGGCACCGGGCAGGCGTCACCCCCCATACATCCTCTTGCGAGTTAGCGGAGAGCTATGTTTTTGCTAAACAGTCGCCTGGGCCTGGTTTCTGCGGCCTGCTTCGGCTTGAGGGGTAAACCCTTTCACCTGGTGCAGGCACTCCTTCTCCCGAAGTTACGGAGTCATTTTGCAGAGTTCCTTAACATGCTTTCACTCGTGCGCCTTGGTGTTCTCCACCCGCCCACCTGTGTCGGTTTGGGGTACGGTCAATGTGAGCTAAACTTAGAAGCTTTTCTAGGCAGCATGGGATGGACAGCTTTGTGGGGCTGAGCCCCTCGTCATCGGATCTGAGCCTTGGTGGTTGTGGGATTTGCCTCACAACCGGCCTACATCCTTGAACCAGGACATCCGTCACCTGGCCTGCCTGCCCTTCTGCGTCCCTCCATCGCACACTCACATTGGTACCGGAATGTGAACCGGTTTCCCATCGACTGCGCCTTTCGGCCTGGTCTTAGGGGCCGACTGACCCCGGGCTGACTAGCATCGCCCGGGAACCCTTGGGCTTTCGGCGTGAAGGTTTCTCGCCTTCATTTTCGTTACTCATGCCAACATCCTCACTTCCCAGCGCTCCACAGGCCCTTTCGATCCTGCTTCACTGCCCTGGGAAAGCTCTCCTACCGCTTGTCTAGGACAAGCCCGCAGCTTCGGCGTATGACTTAAGCCCCGTTATATTTTCGGCGCAAGGCCGCTCGACCAGTGAGCTGTTACGCTTTCTTTAAAGGGTGGCTGCTTCTAAGCCAACCTCCTGGCTGTCTGTGCCTTCTCACTTCGTTTACCACTTAGCACATCATTAGGGACCTTAGCTGGTGGTCTGGGTTGTTTCCCTTTCGACACCGGACGTTAGCACCCGATGTCTGTCTCCCGTGATTGAACTTGCCGGTATTCGGAGTTTGCAATGGTTTGGTAAGCTCTTATGAGCCCCCTAGCCATAACAGTGCTCTACCCCCAGCAGTTATACACGAGGCACTACCTAAATAGTTTTCGGAGAGAACCAGCTATCTCCAAGTTTGTTTAGCCTTTCACCCCTATCCACAGCTCATCCCCAAATTTTTCAACATTTGTGGGTTCGGACCTCCAGTACGTGTTACCGCACCTTCATCCTGGCCATGGATAGATCACTTGGTTTCGGGTCTACACCCAGTAACTAAGTCGCCCTATTAGGACTCGCTTTCGCTACGCCTCCCCTATCGGTTAAGCTTGCTACTGAATGTAAGTCGCTGACCCATTATACAAAAGGTACGCAGTCACCCCGAAGGGCTCCTACTGTTTGTATGCATATGATTTCAGAATCTATTTCACTCCCCTCCCGGGGTTCTTTTCACCTTTCCCTCACGGTACTAGTTCACTATCGGTCGATTACGAGTATTTAGCCTTGGAGGATGGTCCCCCCATGTTCAGACAAGATTTCACGTGTCCCGTCCTACTTGTCGTTACCCTAGTTCCACTTGCGGGCTTTCGTATACGGGGCTATCACCCTCTACGGCTGGACTTTCCATTCCATTCTACTAACGCGCAAGCTAAAAGTAACAGGCTGTTCCGGTTTCGCTCGCCACTACTTCCGGAATCTCGGTTGATTTCTATTCCTCGAGTTACTTAGATGTTTCAGTTCACTCGGTTCGCTTCACATCTCCTATGTATTCAGAGATGGATACCCTAAAAAGGGTGGGTTTCCCCATTCGGACACTCCCGGATCAAAGTTTATTTGCCAACTCCCCGAGAATTTTCGCAGACTATCGCGTCCTTCATCGCCTGTAATCGCCAAGGCATCCGCCATATGCACTTATTCACTTGATCCTATA
>JAYOTF010000022.1:0-57408 GCA_038150265.1 Deltaproteobacteria bacterium
GCAGACGCACTTGGGAGGCTCTCGGAAGTGGATGTCCCAGATGGGGAAGCCCATCATGACGTACCAGAAGGAGAACCCGATCAGGCTGATCATGATGAGGTGGAGGCCAAACGGGGTGGCATTCAGACCTTCGGCAATGCCATCAAAGGTGTGGCTGTCGGTGGATTCCAGTCCCTTGGAGCGCATTCGCCCCTGAATGAAATAGATCAAAATGGCCACCGACGCGAGGGTCACCAGGGAAATCACCACGGTGATCTGGGTCGCGGCGTCGTTGAACATTGCCCACATAAACGTACTCCTCAGTCAGTTGCAAAAATTCAGGTGGCGGAGTGGGGAGGCTCTCGCCCCTCAAACGGCTCATCATGGAAAATCAACTCGCCGCGCCGTTCAATGCGTTGCCCCCGGGCGACGGAGCCGTAGAGGTACCAGAGGAACCCATAGAGGCTCACGCCCATGAAGAGGGTGAAGATCACGTACAACCACTGTCTCCAGTCCATCGGGTCTCCTTACTTGAGCTTGTTGAGGTAGGCGATCAGGGCCACAACGTCCTTGACGTCTCCCTGGGCATAAGCGTCTTTGACGCTCTGGTCCTTCATCATCTCGACAATGGGACCGGCTTCTTCAATCAGCAGCTGCTGGGTCTGCTCCAGGGTCTTGCCCGACTTGGGGTTGTCGCCCTGGTCGTAGGGGACCCCAAAGATGTCGCGGACGGTGACCATTTCCGCATGGACGGTGCCGACATCCACACTGTCTTCAAAGAACCAGGGGAAGTTGGGCATGTTGGAGCCAGGGCTCACGGCCCGGGCGTTCTTGAAGTGAGCCTCGTGCCAATCGGTGGTCCGGTAGTTGCCGACCCGGTGCAGGTCGGGACCCGTCCGGCGAGAGCCCCAGAGGAAGGGGCGGTCGTAGGCGTACTCTCCCGAAACGGAATAGGCGCCGTAGCGGTCGGTTTCCGCCTTGAAGGGGCGGATGAGCTGCGAGTGACACGCGTTGCAGCTTTCCCGGATGTAGACCTGCCGACCCGCCAGCTCAAGGGCCGAGTAGGGCTTGAGCCCGGCGACGGGGCGGGCATTTTCCGTAAAGGAGGGGATCACCTCCACAATGCCCCCGATGATGATGAGGACAAAGATGCTGACCCCCATCAGCAACGGGTGCTTCTCAATGATCTCAAAAATTGAGCCTGTTTGTTTTTCCAGCATGGTCGTTCACTCGTTGAAGGAAGATCCGGGGTTCAGGCAACCTGTGCCGAGGCGGCAGGGGCCTCGTCGGAGGAAGTGAGCTGTGCTTCCGGGGCTTTCTTGATGGTCATCCCGATGTTGTACATGAACATGAGGAAGCCACTGAGGTAGAGGGTTCCTCCAACGGCCCGGAGGCTCCAGTACGGCACCATGGCCCGGACGGTGTCCAGGAAGCTGTAGGCCAGGTTGCCAAACTGGTCCGTGGTCCGCCACATGGAGCCCTGCGTGATGCCGGCAATCCACATGCTGGTGAAGTAGAACACGATGCCCAGGGTCTGGACCCAGAACTGGTTTTCCGCCAGCTTGACGGAGTAGAGTCGAGTGTTGTACATGCGCGGCGTCATGTGGTAAATGGCGCCCATGATGGTGAAGCCCACCCAGCCGAGCGCCCCGTTGTGGACGTGTCCGATGATCCAGTCCGTGAAGTGCGCAATGGCGTTCACAGACTTGATCGCCTGCACCGGCCCCTCCAGGGTGGCAAAGCCGTAGAAGGTGCTGCCAATGACCAGCAGTTTGGCGATGGGGTCCGTCTTCAGCTGCTCCCACTTGCCTGACATCGTCAGGAGCAGGTTCACCATGGATCCCCAGGAGGGGATGATGAGGACCAGCGAGAACACCATGCCCAGCGTCTGAACCCAGTCCGGAATCGTGGAGTAGATCAGGTGGTGCGGTCCGGCCCAGAGGTACACGAAGATCAGCCCCCAGAAGGACCAGAGGGAGAGGCGGTAGGAGTAAACCGGCTGGTTCGCCTGCTTCGGAATGAAGTAGTAGGAGATGGCAATGATCGGCACCGTCAGCACAAAGGCCACGGCGTTGTGCCCAAACCACCACTGCACCTGCGCGTCGTTGGTCCCTGCGTACATGGAGACGGAGTGCCAGAACTTTCCGGTGCCGGTCACAAACCAGGTGGGCACCGCCAGGCCATTGAAGAGGTACAGCATGCCCACGCCCAGGAAGCTGGCCATGAAGTACCAGATCGAGACATACAGCGTCTTCTCCTTGCGGGCTCCGAGCATGGCAAAGATGTGCGCGCCCCACATCAGCCACATCACCACGACCACCACGTCGAGCCACCAGGGCAGCTCATGGTACTCCTTCGACGAGGAGTGCCCGGCCATCAGGGTGTAGGCGGCCATGACGATGATCAGGTTGAACAGCGCCAGGTGCGCCTTGGCCAGCCCCGGAAGGACCATCCGGACCTTCAGCACCCGCTGAGACACGTAATACCAGGCGGCAAAGATTCCGGAGAGCGTGAAGCCAAAGATCACCGCATTGGTGTGCAGCGGTCGCAGGCGATTGAAGCTCAACCAGGGCAGGTCGGCATTCAGTTCCGGGAAGATCAGCTCAAATGCCAGGGTCAGCCCAACACTCATGCCAACAACGCCCCACAGCAGGGCGGATAAAACAAATCCTTTGGCTACAGAGTAGTCGTATTCGGTAAAGGATTGCGTGGAATTCATGACGCGTCTCCAAACGTGAAACGGGTTAATACTTGCCCGCACACTCTAGGGGGTTGTGCCAGGAGCGACCATCGGTAAATCTACGAAACAAACTGATCCGGAAGTAAGAAATTTCTCCGTCAACTGGCGAAAGCCCGAAGGTCTGGTACCCTAAAAAGGTGGCCCGCATGAAGAGCACACCGGCTCCGGACGGGGCCGGTGGACAGCGTTTGCAAAGAGGTGAAGATGAGGTTGCTGCTCCTGGAAGATGAACAAAAGGTAGCCGAGTTTGTTCAAAAGGGACTGGAAGAAGCCGGTTTTGTGGTGGAACGGGTCGAACGGGGTGAAGACGCCCTCAGCCTCGCGCTGACGGAAAACTTTGATGTCGCCATCCTCGATGTGATGGTCCCGGGCGTTGATGGCCTGACGGTGATCCGGAAGCTCCGGGAAACCCGAAACCGCCTGCCCGTGTTGGTGCTGAGTGCGAAGCACACGCTGGAAGACCGGGTCGCCGGCCTGGAGCAGGGAGCGGATGACTACCTCGTCAAGCCCTTCTCCTTCACGGAGCTGCTGGTGCGGGTGCAAGCGCTCATCCGCCGGTCGTCTCAAAGCGCCGAGCCCACCAGCCTCTCCTTTGCTGATGTGGAGATGAACCTGCTCAGTCGCGAAGTGACACGTTCCGGACACAATCTCGCTTTGCAGCCTCGGGAGTTCAGCCTCCTGGAGTACTTCCTCCGGCATCCGGGGCGGGTGCTTTCCAAGACCTTCATCCTGGAGCACGTGTGGGGGTACGATTTCGATCCGCAGACCAATGTGGTGGACGTCCTCGTTTCACGGCTGCGGAGCAAGGTGGACAAGGACTTTGACACCAAGCTGATTCATACGCTCCGGGGTGTCGGGTATGTCCTTAAACAAAGTTAAGCGCCTCTGGCCCCGCAGCCTCCGAGCCCGGTTTACCATCCTGGGAGCCGTTCTGTTCCTCATTGCCACCATCTTCATCGTTTCCTTCTCCGGAGTGCTGCTGCACCGAGAGTTCGAGTCTCGTGTGCAGGAAGCCGTGTTGGGACAGCTGGATCGCTACGCCAGGTTTGACCGGCAGTCGCCCATACGGCTCTTCCGGACCCTGCAGCGCGAGCATGAACAGAATCGGCTCCGTGGAACCTGGGTCCGGCTTCAGAATGTCTCCGGCGTGCTCTGGGAAACCGTTCCCGCGGACTGGGAGCAGGACCGCGAAGCCCTGGAGTCGGTGCTGGTGGTGCACCTGAAGTCGGGAGATGACTGGAGCCGGGCGACCCGAGAGCGTTATGAGCTTCCGGACTGGGCCAATGTCGATGACGACCACCACCGCATTCAGTTTGAGGAGGAGCTGCTCATGGCGTCCCGAGTGCTTCCGGATGGCTCGGTGCTGGTGGTGGGGGAATCGCTGGCGCGCTTTCAGATCTTCATCCGGGTGTTTGGGCGGAGCATCTTTCGGGGGGTGCTCATCATTGGGGCCGTCAGCGTGTTGGTCGGCTGGCTCCTGTCTCGGCGACTGGTGCTGCCGCTGCAGAATCTGGTGCGGACCACCGAGACGGTGGCTTCCGGAACCCTCAGTGCGCGGGTGCCGGTTCCGGACAGCACCGGGGAGCTCGAGGAGCTGACCCGGCTGTTCAACCAAATGCTGGATCGCATTGAAGGGCTGGTCGGGACCATGAACGAGTCGCTGGACAACGTTGCCCACGACCTCCGGACCCCCTTGACCAAGATCCGTGCTTCCGTGGAGTCGGTGCTGCAGCGTCCGGATCCCAGCGCTGAGGAGCTGCGGGAGGCGTTGCTGGACACTGCTGAGGAAGCCGAAAAGATTGGGACGCTGCTCAATGCCCTGATGAACCTGGCTGAAGCCCAGGCCGGGACCCTGAAGCTCCAGAAGCAGCCTGTGGACCTCCGGCGTGTTGCTGAAGAGGTCTTTGGGCTCTATGAGATGCTTTCGGAGGAGCAGGGGGTTGCGCTTACGCTGGAACTGCCAGAAGAGGCCGTCACGGTGGAAGCCGATCCCATTCGCCTGCGGCAAGCGGTGGCGAACCTGGTGGACAACGCCCTCAAGTTTACTCCGGAAGGGGGGCGAACGACCCTTTCCGTGACCGTTGAAGCGGCGGCGGCACAGCTGGTGGTCACAGACACCGGTATTGGCATTCCTCCGGAGGAGCAGCCCCGGATCTTTGAGCGGCTGTACCGTGCAGACAAGAGCCGGGCCACTCAGGGGCTGGGGTTGGGGCTGAGCCTGGTGCAGGCGATTGTCCGCGCCCATGAGGCTCACATTGAGGTCGCCAGTGTTCCGGAAGAGGGCAGCCGGTTTGCCCTTGTGTTTCCCAAGGGGGCTCCTTCCGGGTGAGGCGCTTTCGCTTGCAGGCGTCCGGAGCTTCTTGAATAATTGACCCCTTTTGGGGCGGCTGGTGTCGCCTTCCAACCCCTTTCCCCGACGGCCCTGATGAAAAAGATGTTTGTATTCGGCTTGCTGCTGTTCCTGCTCCAGGGATCACCGCTTTGGGCAAGCGAAGAGGTCGCTGACGCCTTTCAGGAGTACCTGGACTTTGCCACCTATGAGGCTGGCATTATGGTGCCGCAGCAACTGACACAGGATGTTTTTGAGGCCGCGACCTTTGTCGATACCCGTGACGCGGGGCAGTTTGAGGCCGAGCACCTTCCCGGCGCGGTGAACATCGAGTGGCGCGAGTTGATTGCCCGGCGAGACGAGCTGCCTGCTGAGGGGCTGGTGGTGCTGTACTGCAACACCGGAAGCCTCTCGGCACAGGGGGCCTTTGCCCTGAGGGTGCTGGGACACGAAAACGTGGTGGTGCTGCAGACCGGGCTCCTGGGCTGGAAGGCGGATGCCCCCTACCGTCCATGATTTTGGAAAAAGTAATGTGAATCCGTTCTTCACAAAGGGTTAACACGATCTTAACAGAAGGCCCTTATCGTGGTTACCTCATGCAGATGCATGACGATCGCAACAGGCTGTTGCTTCAACTCCCAAACCTCGATGAGAGCATTTCTATGATCCGCAAGTTTGCTGCAGTGGCTGCTGGTGCCCTGCTCCTTTCTACCGCCGCTCAGGCTCGTGACCAGATCCAGATCGTGGGATCGTCCACTGTTTATCCGTTCACCACCATTGTGGCTGAGAAGCTTGGACAAAAAGGCTTCAAGACGCCGATCGTGGAAAGCACCGGAACCGGCGGCGGCATGAAGCTGTTCTGCGCCGGAGTCGGCCCGAACTTCCCGGACATGACCAACGCTTCCCGCGCCATCAAGGGCTCCGAGAAGGAACTCTGCGCCAAGAATGGCGTCACCGACATCATTGAGCTGCAAGTGGGCAACGATGGCATCGCCTTCGCCAACAGCGTCAAGGCTCCGAAGCTGAACTTCACCCCGGCCCAACTGTGGATGGCGATGGCGGAAAAAGGCCCGAAGCCGACCCGCTGGAACGAGATCGACCCGTCTCTGCCGAATGTCGAGATCAAGATCCTCGCACCGCCCCCCACCTCCGGAACCCGTGATGCCTGGGGAGAACTGGTCATGGGAGTCGGCTGTGACGCGGCTGTGAAGAAGGCCAACAAGGACGACTGCCACCTGTTCCGCGAAGATGGAGCCGTGGAAGAAGCCGGTGAAAACGACACGCTGATCGTGAACCGCCTTGCCGCTGATCCGGAAGCCTTCGGCATCTTCGGCTTCAGCTTCCTGGATCAGAACCAGGACCGCATCCAGGGCTCCGCCATCAGTGGCGTGGAAATCAGCCTGGACACCATCCAGACCTATGAGTACCCGATCGCCCGCCCGCTGTTCTTCTACATCAAGAAGGCTCACATCGGCGTCATTCCGGGCATGAAGGAGATGATGGACGAGTACGTCAGCGACGCGGCAACCGGCGAGTACGGTTACCTGGGTGACGCTGGACTCGTGCCGCACTCGGCTGCAAAAGCTGCTGAAATGCGCACTCGGGTTCAGAGCCTGACCACCCTGAGCATGTAATCCCCCCGGGTGGCAGAGCTCTTCTGCCACCCTCCTCCCCTTGTTTCCCTCCCTCCTCTTCTCTTTCCCTTCGGTTCGTTCTCCGGGCAACCGCATGAGGGGAAGCCACCGGCTGACCTTGAACGAACAATCGAGACTCGCTGGAGCGGTTCCCTCGCTGGAGTCATGACTGGAGCGAAAGGTCCGTCCTGCTCGCGAAGGTGAGAATCCTGTCAGTGAAGCGCAGTCCATCGGTTGGTATCTTCAAGGGCTGGATCCCAGCCGCGCTGGGATGACCACCAAGCGGCAGTCCAGTCCCCACCAACCGCTCAGCCCATTCTGCCAGCCATTGGTCTCAGGCGATTGCCCTGGGTGCGTTCTCCTTGCAGGTGTTCCGGAACCTCCGCATGCTACTGCGGACGCCGAACCCTTATTGAGCCGAACAATGACCCTCTGGAAGCCTTTATTACTTGGAACGGTGGCCCTGAGTCTGGCCGGGTGCCTGGTGGTGCCTCAAGCCGAGCCCGAAGCACAGGACTGCGCATTGACGACCCGAAGCTGGTCGCTGACGGTGGTGAATGCCGACGTTGATGCGCAGGTGACCCTGAATGAAATGCAGCGCCTGGCCGCAACCGACTGTGACAAGCCGGAGTGCCTGATTCTGGTGGCTCCCGCATTGGCCATTTCAGCGGGATCGGCGATTGTGTCCGGGTCGGTGATGGTGGTGGGGAATTCCCTGCACTGGCTGGAGCGTCAGGGACGTTGTGACGACAGCACCACCCGCCAGGGCCTCGCTGTGATGCGTGGATCCCTGGAATCGGTGGGGGGCTGGGTGCTGGAAACCGGAGGCGATGTGATGAGCTGGTTCCAGGATCAGGCCGGAATTTAGGCGCCTTACTGAGGCTCCTTGCCGTGCTGAATCTTGGGCCAGTAGGTCTCGAAGTTGAACAGCGGAGAGTGGCTGCCCATGTGGCACGTGGTGCAGGCGTTGGCCGCGACCTGAGGCATCTTGACCACCTCGGGCTGGGCGATGTGTGCGCGAGCAGGGCCATGGCAGCTTTCGCACTGCACGTTCATCAGGTGCGGTGTGAGCTGCGGGCTGAGGAATCCGTTCTTGCCCACAAACGCCTGGACATCGGGGGAAAGCGTGCTTCCGGGAGTGGGTTGCCACGGCTTCAGTCCAACGACATGACACTCCAGGCATTCCGGATCAAAGTGCTTGTCCTTGGCTTCTAGCGTCGCAAAGGCATGGGCGTGCCGACTGCTCTTCCAGACCTTGGCGGCCTCGGCGTGACAGGCTTCACAGACGGCGGCTCCCACAAAGGGAGACTGCTGCTGCTGCTGCTCCATGCGGTCGAGATTGGTAAAGAACAACTCCTTGACCCGGTCGTCATACTCCTGAAACGCCTGGGAAAGAGGCGGGTCATCCGGAACACTCCGACGCAACCAGTCCACACCAAATTGTGGCGTTGCCGTGACCTCTCCTGTTGCGACAAAGCGCCGCTGCTCAGGCTGCCACACGCCTTGCAACAAGCCCTGCCCCTTGGTCGGAATCATGGCGACGGTTCCGGCATCTGTGGTCCGGGTCATCACCTGCTTCAGTTCATCCGCATTGGTACTCCCGGAGAGGATCAGGTCGAACTGCCCCGACTCCTGAAACTGGGCCAATTCGGCATCGGTGCCCCGAAAGAGCAGCACCTCAAAGGCTCCGGAGCGCTCCCACGTGGCCAGGGCCTGAGACGCGCCGTAAACACGAGGCGCCTCGTTTTCATTCTGATAGATGAGCGTGGGAGAAAGGAAGCCCCGGAGGTGGGCGACGGTTCCCTCAAACGAGACGGTGGCCTCTTGCTGGAAGGGCAGGGTGCCATCCTGGTTGCTCAGGAAGTAGGGAAGGTCTTCGGCCAGTGAGTCCAGGCCATACAGCCATTCGTTGGGACCGACGAGGATCACGGCTGGTCCCATCTGCCGGAGGGCCGTGTGGATGACCTCAACCTTCAGGTTGCCCTGCTCGGAAGGCTCGGGGAAGTTGTTCCCGAGGTCCAGGTACACGGCGCCTTCCTGCTGCTTGAGAAAAGTGGCCCGCCGCAGCAGTCCCCCCATGTCGCCCTCCTCAGCACACCCGCAGGGCTTGATCTCCCCACGCAGGTCTCCGGAAACGATCAGGTCGGCTCCGAAGAGGGAGGAAGTAAAGAAAAAGGTACTGAGAGCAAGAAGGCAGATCCGGGTCATTCGTATTCAGATACGCAAAGGAGTTCTCGGAAGGAAACCAATCCATCGCCTGCAACGCTATCTTCCTGGTCGAGGTCGTTCATGTTACTGACACCCGTTGCAATGTCACTGAGGGCCGCTTCATAGCTATAGGTGTAGCCTGCTGCAGACTTGAATACTTTCCGCAGGCTGACGATTGTTGGACCTCCAGAAGTAGACGGAGCCGAGATGCTGGAGTCAACGTTGGTCTGGATCTCCAGCAGCGGTACCAGGTTGCGTTGCTTGCCTCCGGTAATATCTGCAAGAGTAGTTGCGTTATCCGCTGAGTTTTTGGTCACGAAAAAAACCTTGTCGAACTCAGCTGTTGCGCCGCAGTCAGTACCGTTTTTCTTCTTGAGCCCGTTGTCAAGAGGCTCGGTCGATTCGAGCAGGTCCGTCCGGAACGAGCTGTCTGCCGCGACCCCCATCTCTGCAAAATCGCTGTTGAGGGATTCGGTTGCGGTGACAATACTGGTGGCTAGTCCCGTTGACGCTGAAGCATTTAGGTACTGGGTGAGGTCCGTGACGTTGTCAACCTTCAGGAAGGCGATCACGCTGCTAGGCTGGGCGACCGGGCAGGCTCCGGTAATTGAGGATGGATTGGCAATATAATCTCCGTAGTCGAGACCAAATGCTTCGCAGGTACCGTTGCCCGTATTCTGGACATAACGCGTTCCATTGATCACCACCTCAAGAGTCGAATTATCGATGGAGAGAACCGGGATCGTAACGTTGTTCAGGCTTCCGGAGCCGGTAAAAGTATCGACTTCACTATTGTCGATGGTGCCATCTCGCGGTGACTGATCCAAGGTTCCGTAAACGGTGTAGAGGAGGTCAACCAAGTTGGCAAACATGGCGACCTCGCAGTCACCGTTGGCACAACTGCGACTCCCGGTTCGCTTCACGGAGTTGGTGGTGCAGCGGCTACTGGAGGTGATGTTGTCGGAGCCAACGAGACAAAGCGCATTAGTGATGTACTGGCGGTTGCCTGCCGTGTAGTCCGTTGCATTGTCCAGAGACTGGATATTCAGAGCCGTATTGAGGTTATCCGTGGCCCCGTCCTCAAGGAGGTTGCTCATGGAAATCTCGGCCTTCCCGAGATACGCGCTGGCTTTTTCGTAGTTGGTGCAGTCACCGGCAATGACGGCGTCAAAGTTGGAGTTGTCCAGGTCGACGCCGCAACCGGCAGCGGTCTCCTGAGACTCTCCACAGGCCGAGAGGAGCAGCGTCACTCCGGCCAAGAGAATGAAAAATAAGGAACGTTTCATAGAAGTACCAAACAGAGAGATCAGGTTTCCGGTGCAGGAGTGGGTTCAGCGTCTTCTGAGGCGTCAGCAGGAAGAGGGGGCAACGCTTCAGCAACAGGCGCAATGACAGCATCGACCTGGTGCTGTGTCACGACATCCAGGGTCGCGAGGCTGCCCACCAGGGGTTCAACGTCTTCCGGGTACAGGGCATGGGCCGCGAGGAGCGCACTCAGGTAGCGGCGCTGCAGGTCCAGCCCCTCTGCGGCGTCCACCTGCTGCCGAAGCAACTCGAGCAACGGCATCGGAGAGGTCCCCTGCGCCTTCAGAGAAGGATAAACGTGGGCAACGAGGCTCAGCTGCTGCAGGAGCGCCAGGCGCACCGTCTCCGGAGTCTCGGAAATTTCCAGATCCTGATGAAGCCGGTCGAGGGCCTGAAGCACCTGGTTGAGGACATTCGAGTCATCAAAGCGGTACCCTCGCTCCAGTGCCGGAAGCAGGATTTGCTGCACAACGGCACGCTTGATCATGGCATCATCATCGTAGCCGTCCAGTGGAAACGCGAGCAGGGTGGCAGCAGGAGCGTTTCCTCGCTGGCCAGTCTGTTGCTTGGTCAGTTGCTGCTGCAACACCGCGTCCCAGTGAGTCAGGAGGAAGATCGTCGGCTGAGTTTCCAGATCCGTCAGCATGCCTGAAGACGGAACCGGAGGCTGGTTGGCGGGGAAGCCGTAAAGCTGCAGGCGCTCCTGAGAGGCGCTGATCATCTGCCGGAGTTCAGACGGAATCTCTTCATCGAGCACCCACTGGTCCTGCACGATCTGATCAAAGGTCTCCTGGCGTGACGGGCTCAGGCCAAACCGGTGCGTCTCTCCAGCCAGCAACACCACCTGGGCACGGACCCAGAGTGGAAGGTCGTTGTTGCGCAGAAGGTCCTTCAACTGCTCCCAGACCTGCTGCTTGAGGTCTTCGGAGTCCCCCTGCCATTCCTTTTTCTCTGCCGGCTCTTCGCTGGCCAGCATGTCTCCGGCACTTTCGCGGATGCTGTCGGAGCAGAGGCTGTCCGGACACTTGTCCATGGCCATGTTGCCCCACTGCTCAATGTCCTTGCGGATGCCTTCATCACAGATGTCCACAGGGCACCGCTCCAGAGTGGGAAGGGCGGTGAAGAAACGCTTCAGGCCCGAAGCGGCTTCGGTTTGTAGCGCCACGTCCCACTCGGGAAGCGACTCCACAAGGTACTCAATCGCCTCCACCCGCTGGTCCACCTCCACCCCAAAGCGCATGGGCTGGTCGTCCACCAACTCCTGAAACCCCAGCTCGCCGGTGGTGACGTCAAAGACGCCGTTGAGGGCCGCTCGTTTCAGGTGGGCGGGCCATTCCGGAGATTCCAGAATATCGGTGATGCGGGAGAGGCTTCGCTCCCGGACGTCACCATCGTCACTGCCAAATGCCATGAAGGCGAGGGCACGGACGGCGATCTCGCGTTTGCCGACATCGTCCATGTACTTGGAGATCCAGCGGGCCTCCTTGAGGGCGCTGACTTTTTGCTGAACGGAGCCATCGTAGGCCTCATACTTCAGCAGTTCCATTTGGGCCTGAAGCTCCTCGTAGCTGGAGCTTTGTTCAAAGGACAGGTACGTCAGGCGTCCCTGAGTGGTGCAACCGGCCAGCACGAGCAGGACGGTAGCGATGAAGGTCAGTTGGTTCATCAGGCGTCTCGTCATGTGGTCAGAACAGGAATCCGGCTTGGAAGGCCCAGCGTTTGTCTTCTTTTTCACCAGCATAGCTGCCGATCTCTTCCGAATATTGTGCAAAATCGAGCTTCAGTTTCCAGAGGTTCAGAGACAGGCCCCAGCTGCTGTAGGGACCGTTTCGTCCCAGCCGGAAGGAAACCAGGTGGTGTCCGTTGTTGAGCTTCTCCCATCCGATCTCGGCGCCCAGCTTCAGGTTCCGCTGAGTGAGGAAGGAGTCACTCAACTCCTGAGCGCCCAGGAGGTCGAGGTAATCGGCAGCCAGCAGGAAGTCAAAGCCCTGAAACTCCGACTCGGTAGCAATGCCGGTGTTGATCGTCATGGGCACCTCACCGGCATTTCCAAAGTTCAGGCCTCCGATGTTCTGCAGGCTGATGGCGACTTTGGGGGAGAGGTTGTGAAACTCCTCCAGGTGATAGGTTGCACCCAGATCCGGAGCAAAGCTGAGCTTGTTGTCGCCAATGGCTTCAATCTCTTTTTGGGCCTGGTCCGTGTCATCGTTGAGGGTGGCAATCACCGCAGGATCCGAGAGGCGGAAGTCCTGATTGTACACCCCAACCCGCTGGACGAGCTTTCCGCCCACCCCGACATCAAGCTGGTGGTCCATGAAGCTAAAGCCCACGGCGCCCGCCAGTCCCCCCTGAACATAGGCGGTGCCATGCAGGTACGGGAACACAGGGTTCCGGATCTGGAAGTCAAACAGGGTGTTGCTGAAAAGCGCCCACCCGAACCGCGAATTCACAAACGAAGGCAGGTTGAGCCCGGCTTCAACGTGGATGTTCTTCCCGGTGATTTCCGCCAGGTTTTCCACCTTGGTGTTATCCGCGTCCACACTTCCTTCCAACCCCCCGGATGAAACGTTGCTAGCGACCTGGACGGAGGTCAACTCAAAGATATTGTACATCACCGAGCGCAAGCCGGCCGGGTTGTAAAACAGCACCGACTCGTCATTGGCCGCGGCCGTAAACGCGTTTCCCATGCCACGGGCACGGATGCTTTCTTTAACGAAAGCTGCTTCTTTTGCCGAAGCCGCCGTTGCTCCAACGAGCACGAGAAGTCCGCTACAGAGGAGCTTCCGGATCGGATTCCAAGTCATTCGAAAGGGGTCGGGAAAGGGTTAGGAGGGCTTTTGTGAGAAGAAGAGGTCCTGAGAAAACTGGATCAGGCGCTGCTGGATCTGTTCATGCGACTCTTCCGGATACTGATCCTGAAAAATCGTGAACCCCAACATGTTCCAGGCCACGAGGCCTTCTTCCAGATCCAGTCCGTTTTCATCCATCAGATGCAGAAAATCCCGAACCGTTTGCTCGACCCGGATGCGTCGTTTGAACTCGTCAAGAGGGGCTGAATCGCTCATAAAAATCCTGAAAAAACGGAGGTGACCCCGAAAGTCACCTCCGGAGGGGGTTAGGCAGCGACGGAGGGCAGACCCGCCAAAGCCATGGCCAGTTCCTGCTCATCGTAGTTGCGGTCTTCAAGCTTACCGGCAAAGTAGTCCGTGTACGCCTGCATGTCGAAGTGGCCGTGGCCACAGAGGTTGAAGAGGATCGCCCGGGAGGTTCCTTCTTCCTTGCAGCGCAACGCCTCATCAATGGCGCCCTTAACCGCATGGTTGGCTTCCGGAGCCGGAAGGATGCCCTCGGTGCGTCCGAACAGCACCCCGGCCTCAAAGCAGGCATTCTGATGATACGCAACCGCGTCCAGCAGCCCCAGCTCCTTGATGTGACTGATCATGGGCGCCATGCCGTGGTAACGGAGCCCGCCGGCGTGGAAGCCTGGAGGGACAAAGGTGGAGCCCAGGGTGTGCATCTTGACCATGGGCGCAAGGTGCACGGTGTCTCCAAAGTCGTAGGCGTACTTGCCCCGGGTGAGGCTGGGGCAGGCGGCAGGCTCAACGGCCAGGACCTTGACGGCCTTGCCGCCCCGGAGCTGCTCACCCAGGAACGGGAAAACAAGCCCCGCAAAGTTGGAACCGCCTCCGGTGCAACCGACCACAATGTCGGGGTAATCGTCGGCCATTTCCATTTGCTGGATGGCCTCAATGCCGGTCACGGTTTGGTGCAGGAGCACGTGGTTGAGCACACTCCCCAGCGCATACTTGGTGTCTTCATTGAGGGCCGCAACCTCGACCGCTTCTGAAATCGCAATGCCGAGGCTGCCGGTCGAGTCGGGGTTCTTCTCCAAGATCGCCCGACCCGCCTGCGTCTTTTCCGAAGGAGACGGGGTGCAACGGGCGCCAAAGGCTTCCATCATGGCCTTGCGGTAGGGCTTCTGCTGGAAGCTCACCTTGACCATGAAGACCTCGATGTCAATGCCAAACACGCCTCCGGCAAATGCGAGGGACGACCCCCACTGCCCGGCACCTGTTTCGGTAGAGATCTTCTTCACCCCCGCCTGCTGATTGTAGAAGGCCTGAGGCACAGCGGTGTTGGGCTTGTGGCTGCCGGTTGGGCTGACGCCTTCGTACTTGTAATAAATGCGGGCGGGGGTGTCGAGCGCCTGCTCCAGCCGCCGAGCCCGGTACAGCGGAGACGGGCGCCACTGACGGTACACGTCCCGAACCGGTTCCGGAATCTCAATCTCTCGCTCGGTGCTGACTTCCTGAAGGATCAGGTCCATCGGAAACAGCGGAGCCAGGTCGTCCGGACCAATCGGCTGCTGCGTTCCGGGGTGCAGCGGCGGTGGCGGCAGCGACGGCAGGTCGGCAGCGAGGTTGTACCAGGACTTCGGCATCTGCTCCTCAGAGAGCAGATATTTGACGGGCTCGTTCATGTGAATCTCCAGTTAGTCAAAAAGAGGGAGTGCGCTTCTCAGAGCAGGCTGACAACGACTCGTCCCCGCTGCTGCCCCTTGAGGATCTTGTCGATCTCGGGAAACAGCGTGTCCAGGGTGCACTCCACGGTCAGGGCCTCCAGCTGCGTCAGCTTCCAGTCAGACGCAAGGCGCCCCCAGATCTCTTGCCGTAGCGGCATGGGCGTCTCCTGCGAGTCCACTCCCAGCAAGGAAACGCCCCGAAGGATAAACGGGAACACCGAGGTTGGCAAGTCCGGGGAGCCCACGAGTCCGGTGGCAGCCACGGCGCCTCCGCGTTGGGTGCCCTTGAGGAGGGTGGCCAGCGTGTTGCCACCAACGGTGTCCACGGCGCCTGCCCAGCGTTCCTTGAGGAGCGGGCGTCCGGAGTCATCATCGGCCTCCTCGCGGGAAATCAGCCCACTGGCGCCCAGCTGCTTGAGGAAGGCTTCTTCCTGCGGTTTGCCGGTGGCGGCGATCACGGAAAAACCGGCCTGGGCCAACAGAGCCACCGAGACGCTGCCCACGCCGCCGGTGGAGCCCGTCACCACGGCCTCCCCCTGGTCGGCCGTCACCCCATTTTGCTCCAGCAGGTGCACCGACAAGGCGGCCGTGTAGCCGGCGGTTCCATACACCATGGCCTCCTTGAGGCTCAGGCCACTCGGGAGCGGGACCACCCATGCTGCAGGAACCCGGATGTATTCGCTGAAGCCTCCGGAGGTGTTCATGCCCAGGTCGTAGCTGGTGACAATGACCTCGTCGCCCTCCTTGAAGGCGTCACTTGTGCTCGCCGCCACGACTCCGGACGCATCAATGCCAGGCGTGTGGGGGTACTTGCGCGTGACCCCCCGGTTGCCAATCGACGACAGCCCGTCCTTGTAGTTGAGGGACGAGTAATGCACCCGGACGAGGACCTCTCCTTCTGGGAGGTCGCCCAGCGAGCGTTCCACGATCTCCCGTGTAAAGGTTTTGTCTTCATTTTCAGTAACAAGCATGGCTCGGAAGGTCGTGTCCGTCATTTGAGCAACTCCGTTGAGGTTGAGGGGGAATGAAGGAAGTGGGGCAATGAGGTGCTGCGCTTAGCGGGCGTGGTGGTGAGGAAATTCAACCAGGTCGGCGAGGGCCTCCAGGTCTTCTTCGTCACAGGAGCGCATCTCGGTTTCGTCTTCGCTGAGGTGGAAGAGGAGCATGGGCCCAAAGCAGTCCACGCCATTGAAGCGCCAGGGCGTCTGACGTTCCTGCTGCTCGCCTTCACCGTCGATGTAGCCGTGCAGGGATCCGCTGATCTGGACCACGTCCGTGGCTTCGCACCGGAGCAGCTCACACAGCTCATCCAGGTCCAGGGTGGCCTCAATGAGGTCAATGGCGGGTTCATCCGGATCAATCAGGATCCAGTTGCCGTGCTGCAGAAAACTCATGTTCTGACTTTCAGATGAAGCACAGGAACTCTACGATGCTGCGTGAAAGGAGATGCATGCCGAAAGAATCAATTACCATCTACACCGACGGAGCCTGCTCCCCCAATCCGGGAAAGGGCGGCTGGGGCGCCGTCTTGCTCGCTCCAGAGCGTGGGTTGCGCAAAGAGCTTTCCGGAGCCGAGCCCGACTCCACCAACAACCGCATGGAACTCATGGCAGCCATTGAGGGCCTCCGGGCGTTGCGCAAGCCCTGCCGCGTGACCGTGTACACCGACTCCCAGTACCTCCGGAACGCCTTTGAGCAGCGCTGGCTGAAGGGCTGGCAGCAGAAGAACTGGAAGACGGCCTCCGGAAAAGCTGTGGCCAATCAGGACCTGTGGAGGCTCCTCCTCGACCTGACCCAGCACCATGAGGTGACCTGGAAGTGGGTCAAGGCGCACGACGGCAACCCGGAAAACGAGCGGGCCGATGCCCTGGCGGTGGCCGCCCGGAAGTCCCTCAACGGCGCGGCCTGACCTAGAGGCGCTCCCGAATGAGCCTGATCATCGTCTGGATTTGCGCCTCGCTCAACTGACCATCCACGCTGAAAAGCACGGAGCCGTCTCGGTCCAACACCAGCACGTCATTACTGTCGTCTGCCAACCCCCATTCTTCCACCAGCACCTTCTGCAGGTCCCGGACGTAAGTCGTGTTCGGGTACTCCTCCTGCTTGCTTTCCAGCTTCATCTGGATCACCGCATTCGGTAGCCACGTTGCAGCCATGTTCACAATGGCAACGGAACCGTATTGGCTGCGGTCGAAGTTTTCGGCGCTCAGGGCTTCCGAAGCCGCGTTGTTGAGGTCGCTCTCGTCCGGGTCCGCGTAAAACAGCACATGCACCTTCCCCCTCAACTCGTCGCTGCTCCATGGGCCGCCGGTGACGCGTCCTCCTGCTTCTCCATCCAGGACCACCCGCGGGGGAACCGGTCCCACCGGCAGCTCCGCGTGGGCGACAAGGGGCAAACTCAGTAGCAGCAGACCGAGCCATCCGTGATGCTTCATGTTCCTCCACAGGTAAAGGTGAGCCCAAATCAGCCTGTCATTACGCCAAAGATCGGCTCGATCCGCCAGCGGTTTTTTGTGCGCGGTCCGGGATCTCCGGCGCTCAAGGCGGCTTCAGCTTTATTTTTCTGCCGGAGTCTCATAAGGTTTCTGCACTTTCGCCTCCGGATTTTCGGTTGGACCCCACCCGGGCTTCCAGCCCCAACCCTCTTAATTGGACAGGAGAGATAATGACTGAGGGAATTCAGATCACCGGAACCATGCACCCCGGTTTTGAGACCATTCTGACTTCGGAGGCTCAGGCCTTTCTGGTGATGCTGCATCGCAAGTTCAACACGCGGCGCAAGGAGCTGCTTGCCCGACGCCAGCAGATTCAGCAGGCCATCCGTAACGGCCAGTACCCCACCTTTTTGGAAGAGACCCGCTCCGTCCGCGAAGACGACTGGCAGGTGGCGCCGATTCCGGAAGACCTTCAGGACCGACGTTGCGAAATCACCGGACCTGTTGATGCCAAGATGATGATCAATGCCCTCAACTCCGGGGCCAAGGTCTTCATGGCCGACCTCGAAGACTCAAACACGCCGAACTGGTACAACCAGATTCAGGGACAGCTGAACCTCATTGCCGGACACGAACGGACCCTGAGCTTTGACAGTCCGGAAGGCAAGGCCTACCGCCTCAAGGAAGAGGGGCTGGCGGTGCTGGTGGTGCGCCCCCGGGGCTGGCACCTTGAAGAAAAGCACATCCTGATTGATGGCGAAGTGGCCTCGGGCTCCCTGGTTGATGCGGGCCTCTACCTCTTCCACAATGCCCAACGGACCCTCGGTAAGGGCACCGGCCCCTACTTCTACCTCCCGAAGATGGAGAATCACCTGGAGGCTCGCCTCTGGAACGACGTCTTTGTGGCGGCGCAAGAGGCCCTGGGTGTGCCACAGGGCTCGGTGAAGGCGACTGTGCTGATTGAGACAATTTTGGCACCGTTTGAGATGGAAGAGATCATTTACGAACTCCGCGAGCACATGGCCGGCCTCAATGCCGGGCGCTGGGACTACATGTTCAGCACCATCAAGAAGTTCAGCGAGGATCCGGACTTCCTCTGGCCCGACCGGGCGCAGGTCACCATGACGGCCCCGCTCATGCGAGCCTACACGGAGCTGCTGGTCCGCTCCTGTCACAAGCATGGCGCCCACGCGATTGGGGGCATGGCCGCCTTCATTCCAAGCCGCCGCGATGAAGACGTCAACCGGGTCGCGCTCGCCAAGGTTCGCGAAGACAAGCAACGCGAGGCCGGAGACGGCTTTGATGGCTCCTGGGTGGCTCATCCGGACCTGGTCCCGGTGTGTACCGAGGTCTTCTCGGCCGCGTTTGAGCCGGGACGCGTCAACCAGAAGCAGCGGATGCGTGAAGACGTGCAGGTGACTCCGGAGATGCTGCTCGACTTCAAGATCCCGGGGGGCCAGATCACGGAGGCTGGGGTCCGGAACAACATCAGCGTTGGCATCCAGTACATTGAGGCGTGGCTCAAGGGCAACGGCGCCGTGGCGATCTTCAACCTCATGGAAGATGCGGCGACCGCCGAGATCTCCCGAGCCCAACTGTGGCAATGGATCCGGCACCCGGAAGGGAAGCTGGACGACGGCCGCAAGGTGACCGTTGAAATGGTCCGCTCCATGATTCCGGAAGAGCTGGCCAAGATTCAGGCGGCGTATGGCGAAAGCTACGATGAGGCGTCCTTCCAAAATGCGGCGCAGTTGCTGGACGATTTGGCAACCGCTGAAGCCTTTGAGGACTTCCTGACCCTCAAGGCCTACGCGCAGCTGGACTGACGGCGATGGGGGGAGGCGCTCCCCCCTGGGAAGCTCTCTTATGTTTCGCGATATTCGACGCAGCGATTGGGCGCTGGTGGCGCTGGTGCTCCTGTTTGGCCTGGTTTTTTCCGGGGTGGCCTTTGACGTGGTCCTCCGGGTTGGGGAAATACGGGGAGGCCGGTCGGTGGACACGATGAGCAATGCCGGGTTTGTCTTCGGATCCGGGCTGCTGCTGACGTTCATCCTGAGCGCCTACCTCCTGCTCAACGCCCGGCAGAACCAACTGCTGCGTGTCCGGGAGCGGTCGCTGCATCAGGCCAACGGGCTGCTCGAAGACATCATGCTCCACACCCCTCATGGGTTGGCTGTCGCTTCAGAGCGCGGACAGATTCAGCGAGCCAACCCCGCGTTTTCCCAAATCTTTCCCCAGGCGGCTCCCACCACGGTTTCGCTGTTTCAGCTCCTTCAGCTTTCCGAGGCGCAGGTTCAGGAGCTGACCCAGGCGGCCACGCCTCATCCCCTGAACGCGACCCTCCGGCTGCCCTCTCAAGGCGATCGTGGGGATCAGACCCTGGAGTACTCCCTGCAGCGCTTGCCGCTGGGAGACGACGAAGATGGGCTGATCGTGGCCCACGTGTTTGACGTGACCGCCCGCAAGCTTCTGGAAGCACGTGTGCATCAGGCAGACCGGCTGGACGAAATGGGGCGGCTGGTGACAGAAATTGCTCACAAGCTCAACACCCCCCTTGGGGCCATCACCAACAACGTGGAGCTGCTGGAGATGCGCATTGCTCGAGGAGACACCTCCGGACTCCAGAAACAGGCCCAGCGCATTCTGGCGGCTGCTGAAGAAGGCGCGGCGTACGTCCGGAAGCTCAAGGAGTTGCCTCACCTGGAAGAGGAACAGGCTCCGGCAGAACAAACGGTTCTGGTGGTATCGGTTCTTGAAGACGTGCTGGAGCAGATCCATGGGTTCTTGCTCGGCAAGCAGGTGCTGGTTCAACGCAACTACAACCTCAACGATGAGCGCCTGGTCCGCTGCCACGATGGGATCCTCCGGAAGACCCTGATGGCCCTGCTGGTGCGTGCGGTGCTGAAGGTCGAAGCACTTCCGGAGCGCGTGATGACCCTTGAGCTTCCGGCGGTGCCGAACCAGGTGAAGATCGAGCTGCACGCCCCCAGCGGAGGAGCGGAACCGTCGGCGACCCCGGACCTGGAGCTGCTGGCCAATCAGGAAGCGATCCGGCAACTTGGCGGAGAGCTGACGGAGCATCATGAGGCCTCCGGCACCACACTTTCCCTTTACCTGCCCCTCTCCCCCTAAAGGCAACGCTCCCGGTTTTTTGTAACACGTCGTGCGTTTTTCCGGAGGCGTCCATGCTTTTTGCAGCGCTCTTTTTCATTCCGGTTTCGGGTTTTGCCGTGTCCGGTTTCGGTTTACACGCCTAGACCCGTTCGCTATAATTCTCTCATCGTTTTCGCAAAGCAACCTTTAGCTTTTAAGGAGCAACATGCGTTTTGGAAATCCTCAATCCCTGGCTTACGGAGCGGTTCCGGCCTCATCGGTCTCCGTTCAGGAGCGTCTGGTCTTCCTCAAGAAGGTCTATGGCCTGCTCGGCGCCTCATTGCTGACAGCCACTGTTGGTGCCTACCTGGCCAGCGGTCCGCTGTTTGAGGTGATGGTGGGGCTGCACATGCCGCTCTTCTTGCTGGAAATCGGCCTGATCTTCTTTGCGTCCTATGCCGCCCGGAAGCCTGGCCTGAACATGATTGCCCTCTTCAGCTTCACCTTTGTGTCCGGACTGACGCTGGGGCCCATCCTGGGGCTCTACATCATGGGCGGGAAGTCCACGGTCATTGCAGAGGCCTTTGCGCTCACCACCGTGGTGTTCTTTGGTCTGAGCGCCTACGTCGTCTTCTCGCGCAAGGACTTCAGCTTCATGGGGGGCTTCCTGATGACGGGCCTGATCATCCTGGTCGTGGGCAGCCTCATCAACATGTTTGTCGGCAGCTCCATGGGCGCCTTCCTCATTTCCGGAGTGTCGGTGTTCCTCTTCAGCGGGTTCATCCTCTATGACACCTCGAACATCCTCCGGAACTACAGCACGGAAGATTACGTCAGTGCGACGTTGGCGCTGTACCTCGACATCCTCAACCTCTTCATCGCGTTGCTCAACATCCTTGGCATGAGCCGCGACTAACCCCAGCCAATGCGGCGTTTCGCCTGGGGCCTCCTCTTCAGCCTCCTGGGGCTTCCGCTGGTCGGTGTACTGGCGCTGGCCCTGGGGCTTTCCCTGACCTACGAAGACGCGCTGCTCGACTTCGAGCAGGCCGTGGAAGCCATCTCGACCAACACCATCTTGCTGGATACGGAAGGGAAGCCCTTCCATACCCTGCACAGTGGGGAGCGGCGGCAGGTGGTGGAACGGGGAGAAGCAGGCCGCTGGATGCAGATCAGCGTCCTGGCAGCGGAAGACACACGCTTCTTTCATCACCGCGGGGTGGACCCGGTCCGGATCCTTTCGGCCCTCTGGGTGAACCTGCGGCACGGCGAGGTGAAGCAGGGCGCCAGCACCATCACGCAGCAGCTCGTCAAGGTCCTCCTGCTCAGTCCGGAACGGACGATCACCCGGAAGATCCGGGAGGCGCTCATTTCCATTTCGCTGGAGTGGAAATACGAGAAGACCCGCATCCTGGAAGCCTACCTCAACACCATCTACCTGGGTCATGGCAACTATGGCGTGGAGCAGGCGGCGCAGAGCTACTTTCACAAGCATGCCGCTGAACTGACGCTTGGGGAAGCCAGCCTGCTGGCCGGGATCATCCGGCGCCCCGAATTTTACCTCAAGGTCCCCAACAGCCTCCCTGACAAAAGCGAATTCTTTCCTCAGGCCGCTCTGCTGGAAGCCCTCAACCGCCGTGAGTTGGTGCTCCGGGAAATGGCGCGGCAGCGTTGGATCACTGCTGAGCAGTGGCGTGACGTACGGGAGGAAAAGCTTCAGGTGTACCTGCCCAAGCGCTTCAGTGGCAGCGGTGCCTACTTCATCCAGGAAGTCGTCAAGCGCCTCAAGAACGACCACAACCTGGCCCAGGTCTACGGCGGCGGCTACCGCGTTTATACCACGTACAACCCGGTTCTGCAGGAGCTGGCAGAGGCGGCCACGCACTCCATTTATGAAGGCGACAGCCCCCATTCGGCGCAGGTCGCTCTGGTCTCCATGGAGCCAAAGACCGGATTCGTCCGGGCCCTGATCGGGGGGCGGGACTTTGGCGAGTCCGAATTCAACCGGGCCGTGCAGGCCCTCCGGCAGCCCGGGTCTTCGTTTAAGCCGACGCTCTATGCCACGGCACTCGAGAAGAGCTTTGCCCCCAACAATGTCTTCAAGGATGAGCCCCTGGTCTATGAGTGGGTGGACAACCTGGGCCTGACGAGCTTCTACTCTCCGGGGAATGCCGACGGAAAGTTTGGCAAGGAGCGCACCTGGCTCGGACTCAATGGGGTGGAGTACAGCACCGATCACATGACCCTCGCCAAGGCTCTGGAGCGCTCGGTGAACACGGTGGCGGTGCAGGTGCTTGACCAACTCGGCATTGGCCCCCTTGCCCGTCAGGCGGAAAAGGTGGGCCTGAAGATCGATGAAAAGATGGGGCTTTGCATTGCGCTTGGGTGTTCCGGAACCACGTTGCTGGACCTGGTGTCATCGTACACGCCGTTTGCCAACGGAGGCATCGCGCACCAGCCGGTGTTCATCACCCGCATTGAAGACTTCACCGGGAAGGTTGTCTATGAGTATGAGCCCGATCCCGGGGTTCAGGCCTACTCCCCGTGGACCGCTCACCAGATGAACGAGATGCTCCGGCGAGTGGTCCTGAAGGGGACCGGCCGGAATGCCCAGTGGGGCAACAAGGACATCCCGATTGCCGGAAAAACCGGCACCAATACCGATGGTCGAGACGCGTGGTTCATTGGCTACACTCCGGAGCTGGTCACCGGCGTCTGGATTGGCAAGGACGACAACACCGCCATGCCTTGGGAACAGGGCGGGCGCACTCCGGCACGCATCTGGCGCCGCTACAGCAAACCGGCCTTGCAGTTTGTGCCGGCTCAGGAGTTTCCGGAGCCTCCCCCGCATGCGCAGCTGCCGACCTGCTCCGTCAGTGGCAAGCTGGCCACCAGCAACTGTCCTGATGTGGAATACTACTCCTATCCGCTGGATGACCTTCCCACCGAATACTGCACCGAGCATCCGGGCTTTCCGCTCAAGCACCTTGTTTCCATGGAGGAAACTCCAGTGGCCAACCTCCCGGACGCTCTGGTTCCGGAAGAGACCACCGTGGCTCAGCCGGAGGCGTTGCAGGAAGCCGGACGCTTTCCTGCTCCTTCTGCCCTGCCGCAGCAGGGACAGCCGGTTCCGGAAGTGGCGCTTGAGCCGAGTCCTCCGGACCCTCTGAGTCGTGAGGAGCCGGGAATGCGCCTGCCGGCGGAGCCTGCTCCGGTTCCCGAATTCCTCGACGAGGCGCCAGAGGCGACCCAGGCCTTCACGGAGCCGACGCCCCGGTTCCGAGACGTCCCGACCACCGAGCCCCGGTCATCAGGCGGGGCCGATCGGGCTGACGCGACGGACTGGCGGGTGCCAACGGATCCGGATGTTCCCATTTTTGAGCTGGAATCTGCCTCTGGAAGTCGGCGAAACTTGTCAGAAGGAGGACGTTTCCTGGATCTGCCCGAAGTCTTTACCACCCCATACTCTTCTAACCGAGGAGCCCTTCCTTCTCGCTGAGATCCCCGCATGCGTGTTTTGTTGTTGGTACTGCTGAGCCTCAGTCTGTTCAGCTGTTCCGTTCCCCGTCCCGAGGCTCCGGCGCCTCAGGCCGATCGTGGCATCCGTCGCACGGCTTCCGAGTCGGGAGAGCGCGTGGCACTGGTCCTGGGCAATGCCCGTTACACGACGAGTCCGCTGAAGAATCCGGTCCGCGACGCCCAGGCGATGGCCTCCTTGCTGGAGGACGCCCAGTTTGAGGTGATGCTGCTTGAAGACGCGTCCTACGCCCAGATGGAGGAAGCCCTGAACGCCTTCGGGGAGAAGCTCAGCCGTGCCCGGGTGGCGCTGTTTTACTATGCGGGCCACGGCGTGCAGTCGCAGGGTCGCAATTACCTGATGCCCGTCGATGCGGCCATCCGGAAGCCTCACGAGCTGCGGTACCAGACGATGGAGCTGGGACGCATTCTGGACACGATGGAAAGTGCCGGAAGCGCGACCAATCTGGTGATTCTGGATGCCTGCCGCAACAACCCGTTTGAATCGGCATGGCGTTCGGAGCAACGAGGGCTGGCGCCGGTGCGAGCCCCCGGAGGGACCTTTGTTGCGTTTGCCACCGCCCCCGGAGAAGTCGCAGCAGACGGGACCGGGCAGCATGGACTCTACACTGAGGCCCTGCTCCGGAACCTCCGGACCCCAGGTGTGCCCGTGGAGCTGGCCTTCAAGCGCGTCCGCCAGGACGTACTGCTGGCGAGCAACCAGCAGCAGGTCCCATGGGATCAGTCGTCTCTGACGGCAGACTTCCGCTTCTTTCCTGCCGCTGAGGGCAGCGAAGCCGAGGCCACGCCCGTGCCCGTGGTGGTGTGCGAAGAGGCGTGCCAGCAGCAGCGGTTGGCCTCCATGCGTCAGGAATTTGCGGCACTCCGCGAGCAGGAACTGACCCGTCCGGATCCTGCCAAGCTGGTGCAACGCTGGCAGGCGTTTCTGCAGAACCATCAGGGCCGGTCTGCTTCGGTGACAGAAGAGAACACGATGCGCGCCAAAGCCCGGAAGCAACTCGCTTTCTGGAAGCAGGAACAGCAGGCGTTGCAGTCCAATGCAGACCAGAAGCAGCGTCAGTGGGCCCAAGGCACCTGGACGGAGCCTGCCACGCAGATGGAGTTCGTGGCCGTTGAAGGAGACCCGTTTTTTCGCAAAGGAAATCTGTTGGTCGAGGACCCGCAGTGGGAAGAAGTCGCCGTCCCGCGCTTTTGGATGTCGCGCTACGAAGTGACCCTTGCCCAGTGGGAGGCGCTGATGACGCAGCCAACGGAAGCTCCACCTGCTGACTCCGTCAAGGGGTGGGTCACACAGACCCTCCGCAAGGGGTGGGAGAGCGCCAAGCAGGTGGCTCAGCAGTACCTTCCCGAAAAGCAGATCCCGGTTGTGGGCAAGACGTCTTCTGAGGTGGCAGACTTCCTCTCGCGCCTCAATGCCCTCCATCCGGAGGGACCGGAGATCCGGTTACCCACCGCCGCAGAATGGGAGTACGCCTGCCGAGAAGGCGGTCGGCGGACTCGTTTTGGAACAGGAAAGATGACCCTCAGTTTGTATGACGCCAATTTTCAACCGGAAGCCGACCGCCCCGACTTTGTGCTGGGGCCAGGTCGTGACACCACCAAACTGGCACCAGTGGGTTCGTATGAGCCCAACGCGCTGGGACTGTACGACCTCAGTGGCAATGCCGCGGAGTGGGTGGATGGCCTGGAACAGCTCCGGGGGGGCAGCTTTCAGGATGACAGCACCGCTCTGCAGTGTGCCACGTCTCAGCGAGCCCGTTTGTGGGGACCTGACCCGACCGCGGGTTTGCGGCTGGTGAGGGGGTACTGACATGAGTGAACTGCTTGATCCAGCCTTGCAGCCAGAAGCCTGGCTGGAGGCGCACTACCCAGAACTGGAAAAGGTGGTGCAGCATCTGTGTGACCGCAAGCGGGTCTGGGGAGACGAGGCCGACGAATTTCACAGCCTCGCGCGCCTGCACTTTGTGGAACGCGATTATGCCGTCATCCGGGAACTGGGGCAGGTGCAGTCGGTGCAGTCGTACCTGTACGCTGTGCTCTCCCGCCTGCTCGTCGATTACATTCGGCAGCGAAAGGGGCGGTTTCGTCCGTCTCGTAAAGCCGAAGGCCTCGGAGAGACGGCGATGCTGCTGGAACGCCTGGTGGTGGAGCAACGCCTGACGCTGGAGGAAACCTTTCAGTCCCTGACCATTACGCACCAGCGCCCCCTCACGCGTCAGGAATTTCAGGAGCTTTGCCGAAGCCTGGACCTCCAGCGCGGGCGTCCGGAGGTGCAGGGCCTGGAAGAGCCCGAGCTGCTTCCTGCCTCTGAAGCTTCCACCGAGGAACTCGCGTTTGTCTCACCGCGGGTGCTGCTGGAGCCGGCGTTGGCGGAGCTGGAGCACCTCAAGGAAGGGCTCAGCCCCGAAGACCAGTTGCTGCTGGAGTGGCGGTTCCGGGACCAGCTTTCCATCAGCGAAATTGCGCGGGTGCTGAAGCTGTCGCGCTACCATGCGGAAAATACCCTCCAGCGCCTCCTCCTGCGTTTGCGAGAACGCTTGCTGGAACAGGGACTTGATGAAGACCGCCTGCGACTGCTCTTGCGTTTGCTGGGATAATCGGATCGTTTATTTTTGAAAACCTGTGGATCGTCCGTCCAGACAGGATGAATGCAACAACCCCAATGTTTTGGGCGGCTGACGGAGATTTTGAGTTATGTTGAATGATTGCCCCTCAACCCAGACCATGGCCAACTTTTCGGATGGCACCCTTCCGGACACCGAGCACCAGAAGGTGGTGGAGCACCTGGCCGCTTGCCGGGACTGCTCCGAGTGGATGGCGGTGCTGATGGAAACCAAGGAGGCGCTGCCGCACCTCTTCCAGGAAGAAGCCACCTCTCAGGCGGCTCCCGTTGTGAAGCTCCCTCCGGCCAACAAACGCCGCCCGGTCCAGAAACGTCCCTTCCAGTGGAAGCCTCTGCTGGTGGCCGCGTCCATTTCGGTGGTCGCCGCCATGAGCCTGATCACGACCCTGTCCAGTGGTCCCAAGCTCGAAGGCATGGGCGCGGCCGCTGTGGCGGAGCGACTCAAGACCCTGCCGGCTTCAGCAGATTCGGTTCCGCAGGAGACGGTGATGGGCTTTTCCTCAGCGACCACACCGGCCCAGTCGGCATTTGCCACCGGGCTGCTGATGACGCGCTCCACGCATTACCTCGTGACCAACGACCTGCCGTCGGCGGCGGCGACCTTTGAGGAACTGGAACAGCTCAACCTGAACCCGACGCTGAACCGCCAGCTGTACGTCTGGAAGACCTGGGCGAGGCAGACTCGAGATGCGTCTTATGCGCTCCCTCCAGAAGTGGAACACTGGGAAGGACGCTTTGCCTCAGACGCGGAGCGTCCCTACCTGCACCTCGGTGAGTTGGCAGAAGGGAGCCGCATTGCCATTCTTCACCAGGACCAGAGCTTCTTCCGAGACCTCCCGCTCCGGACCCTGCGGTCCGAGTTGGAGTCGGCCCAGGCGCTGCCCGGCGTGTTCCGGAGCCTGGAAACGCTGGAGCTGCTGGCCCTTTCTCCAGACCCCACGGACCACCAGTGGCAAGAAGCTGATGAGGCGGTCCGCGACCTGATCCTGCTCTTCCAATGAAATCCCTGGTCTTCTGGAGCCTCGTGACGCTCAAGCTGGTCCTGGTTGCCGCCTGGCTGCTGGTCTCGCTGGGCGTGGCGCTGGCCCAGTCTGACCCACGGGCGCATGCCGCCTGGTGGGTGGAGCAGCATGGCGCTTTGGAAGAAGCATCGGCTCCAGAAGCTGCCCGGGTCCGGAAGGTCTTTGAGCAGGTCGTGCATGCTGCCGACAAACGCTCGGGACGCTGGCCCCAGCTGGTGCTGCTCCGCTCCCAACGAACCCCCCTGGCCCTCTCGCTTCCGGATGGCTCCGTCCTCCTCAATCACGCGGCCCTGACGTTTCTGTACCAGGTGGAAGACCCGGCGCTCGGCGACACCCGGGCCGCATTTGTGCTGGGACACGAGCTGGCGCACCTGGCACAGGATGACTTCTGGCAGGCAGAAGCCTTTGCGGCGTCGCAGGCCAACCCGCAGTGGGAGCAGTCGGTCGAAGCTTGGCTGGCGGGCAAGCAGCAGGCCAACACGCCGATCCTCCGGGAGCTGCAGGCCGATGCTTACGGCTTGATCTATGCGGTGCAAGCCGGGTTTTCAGCCGATCCAATCCTGGACCAAGGGGAGCGCTTCTTTGCGGACTGGGCGGCTCAGTCACGTCTGCATCCGCACTCGGGCACCCACCCTCCGGATGCCACCCGAGCAGCGATCCTGCAGGCCTCGCTGCATCAGGTCCGAGCGGTTCAGGACTGGTTCGATTTCGGAACCCTCCTGCTCCAGATTGGGCGATTGGACGATGCGCGCCTGCTGCTCGAAGAGTACCAGCGGCACTTTCCGGGCCGGGCTGTGCTCAACAACCTGGGGGTGGTGGCCTACGAGCAGGCAATGGCGCATCTGGCCGACTGCAATCCCGTGTTGCCCACCACGCTGATGACCACGCTGCTGGTGGATGTCGAAACCCGTGGAGCCGGGACCCGTCAGGGCGGACACCACTGCCTGCGTGAAGAGCCGGTGCAGCGAGGCTTCCAGGAGGCCGACCGTTACTTTCAGGAAGCCACCCAGCACGATCCGAACTACCTTCCGGCGTGGAGCAACCTTGCTTCGGTCCGCCTCTGGAGTGGCGATGCCTCGGGCGCCATGAGCGCTGCGGATCAGGCCCTCAAGCGGGAGGCCACTCTTCCGGAAGCCCTCAACCTGAAGGCGCTGGCCCTCTACCGCTTTGGGGCGCAGACGGGCATTGATACCGCGGATCGGGCGCTGAAGGTGCTGGAGATTCTGCAGCAGCGCTACCCCCACTACGCCCCGGCGGCCTACAACCGAGCGATGCTGCTCACGGAACGTCAGCGCACGGCTGCTGCTCAGGAAGCATGGCGGCAGGCCCTGGAACAGCCGCTTCCTGCAGCCTACGCGAGCCATGCCCGGGAACAGCTCGGGGAGCCCGCACCGGTCAGAGGACGGGTGCTTGCCCAAGTTCCGGCTCCAGTGGCACTGGGCTCTGCGACAGACGGATCGGGAACGGTGGCGCTGCGACTGCGTCAAGGCAGCTTCCGGGCCTCGGTATCGGTGCAGGCAGACCTCCGGATCCTGCGACTGGGACGCTCAGTGGAGCTGGTTCAGCAGCAGGCGCCTGCTGTACGTCCTGATGCCCTTCCCCCGCCCAAGCTCCGGCAGCGCCTGCCCACTGGCGAATTGTGGCTCTACGATGACTTCGCTCTGGAAGTCCGGGAGGGAGTCAGTCGACGGGCCTGGTGGTTTGCCCCGCACGATCCTTCCTGAACGCCTCCCGATTCCGCTTCGGCTGCCGCAATCTTTTGATTTTTTCCCCGGCTTCTTGCATCGTTGTCACTCGGATTCCGCAGGAGCGTCCTGCGGCCCTCGCTGAGGGAAGCCTCTGACTGCTTTCAACGACTCACCATGCCTGACATGCCCCGTTTGCTCATCACCTGTCTGGACCTCGAAGGGGTCCTGATTCCGGAAATCTGGCTGGGCCTGGCCGACCGTACCGGCCTCGACGACCTCCGCCTGACCACCCGCGACATTGCCGATTATGATGAACTCATGCAGCATCGGCTGCGGGTGTGCGAGCAGCACGGGCTGGGCCTTCCGGATATCCAGAAGGTGGTGGAAACAATGGCTCCCATGCCAGGGGCCGTGGAGTTTCTACGCTGGCTCCAGACCAAGGGGGAGGTTGTGATTCTCTCAGACACCTTCCGGGAGTTTGTGGTGCCGCTGCTTCCGCAACTCGAGCACCCCACGCTTTTTTGCCACTCCCTCGAAATTGAACCCTCGGGCAAGATTGCCAACTACTGCCTGCGCTTGCAGGACCAGAAGCGCAAGGCTGTGGAAGCCTTCCGGAGCCTGAACTTTCAGGTTGTGTCGGCTGGCGACTCCTACAACGACATCTCCATGCTCAAGGCCTCGCACTGGGGCATCCTCTACCGTCCGGCTGAGAGAGTGGTGGCCGAATACCCCGAGTTCCCGGTCACAACCGATTACGAGGCCCTGAAGGCCGAACTCTCCAAGCTGCCCGGCTATGCGTAAGCCAACCCGAACGCCCCCGCGTTCCTCAGGGAAGCCCCCTGCCCGCGGACGCCGTCCTGCTGCCCCTCGTGGTCGAGAAGAAGGCCTGTACGGCATCCAGCCCATCACCGAAGCCTTGCGTCACCGGAGACGTCCGTTGGAGGCGCTGTTGCTGAAGGACGGCTCCGGGAACCCGAGGCTGGAGGAGTTGCGAGCCCTGGCGGAGGAGTTGAAGCTTCCGGTGAAGCGTGTGGAGGGGCGTGAGTTGGACCAGCGGTGTCCGGGCGCGGTGCATCAGGGGGCGGTGTTGCTGTGTGGCGAGTTGGACACACAAGAGGCGCTCGACCTTCCGGATCCACGGCAGCAGCCGTATCCGGTCCTCATGGCACTGGATCAGGTGGAGGATCCGCACAACCTTGGCGCCATCCTGCGAACCTGTGGCTTCTTTGGCGTGGAGGCGTTGGTGATGCCGCGGGACCATGCGCCTCCGCTGGGAGGCGTTGTGGCAAAAAGCTCCACCGGCGTTTCGGAGTGGCTGCCCATCCTCAAGGTGCCGAACCTGCACCGCTTCCTCAAGCAGCAGCAGCAAGCCGGCTACTGGGTGGTGGGACTGGACATGGAAGGCGCGGAGCCCCTGACCGGCCTCAAGCGAGACCGGGCGCTGATTCTGGTGCTGGGCAACGAAGGGCAGGGCCTGCGTCCGCTCACACGGCAGACGTGTGACTGGGCGGTGCAGATTTCCGGAAGTGGCGCCGTGGAGTCCCTGAATGTCAGCAACGCCGCTGCCATCACGCTTCATCAGGTGTTTCGGGAAGGCTAACGGCCTGCACCTGCGTTTCCACCGTTCCGTCCGGAAGGTGGATCTCCAACCGTTCCCCCACCGTGACCTCCTGAGCGCTTCGCAGCGCCTGCCGGTTGGGCTTCCGGACCATGGCGTATCCCCGCTGCACCTGCGCAAGCGGACTGAGGTGCTGGAGCGCTTCGGCATGAGCGGCCAGCTGCTGCTTGTGCTGCATCAGGTTCTGGTGCAGGGCCCGTTGCAAACGCTCCTGCAGCTGCTGCAGGGAGGGGGCAAGGTCCCGGAGGCGTTGTTGAGGAGCCAGCACCTTCAGCGTGTGGTCGGCCTGCTGCACCCGAAACTGCCGTCGTTCCTGCTGCCGGCTCCATGTGGCTTCCAGCTTCTCATCCAAATCATCCACCCGTTGCTGATAAAACGCGATGGCTCGCTCTGGAGACGCCAGCCGGAAGGCCAGTTGCTCCACCCGTTCCCGGGCCCGTTCGGCATGACGCTCAACTGTGCGGATGAGCTGGTTCTGAAGCTCATTGACGGTGTACAGCAGGTCGGCGCGTCGAGGCACCGCCTGCTCCATTGCGGCAGAAGGCGTGGGGGCCCGGAGGTCGGCAACAAAGTCCGCGATCGTGTAGTCCGTTTCATGTCCCACTGCGGAAATGATCGGAAGCGGCATGTGGAAGATCGCCCGGGCCAGCTCCTCATTGTTGAAGGCCCAGAGGTCTTCCAGAGAGCCGCCGCCTCGCCCAATGATGACCAGGTCCACGCCGAGTCGCTGATGCCGCTCCGCAAAGTACCGAAGCCCGGCCAGCAGTTCCGGAACCGCCCGCTCTCCCTGGACCGAAGCCGGATAGAGCAGGACCGGGATGCCGGGAAAGCGCCGGTTCAGGACGGTCCACATGTCGTGAATGACGGCTCCGGACTGCGAGGTGACAATGCCGATGCGCTTGGGCAGAAACGGCAGGGCCCGCTTGTGTTGGTCGTCAAAGAGCCCCTCGTGCTGAAGGCGGTTCCGGAGCTGCTCAAACGCGAGCTGCAAGGCGCCCACGCCTTTGGGTTCAAACGCTGAGGCCTGAAGCTGATACTCGCCTCGGGGACCATAGACGCTGACGCTGCCCCGGACGACGACTTCCAGTCCCTGCTCCGGGCGAAAGGGCAGGCGGGCGGCGGCATTCCGGAACATCACCCCCTTGATCTGGGCCTGGGTATCCTTGAGCGTGAAGTAGAGGTGCCCGGACGCAGCCCGCGTCAGGCTGGAAATCTCGCCCTCCACCAGCACGCCCCGAAACTTTCCTTCCAGCACAAAACGAATCTGCTGGGTCAGCTCGGCAACGGTCAGCGGCTGCGGAGCCGTTGGGGGTTCTGGAACGCGTTCCGGAGCGGCCGAGCCTGAAGGCAAGGAGGGTTCCGACTCGCCGGGGGCTGGTTCGCGGGGGGCCGGTTCTTCAGGTTCCACAATGAACGGAATGCTGGTCTGGATGGTTTTCTTAGCGGGCATTCCGGATTTCGGCAAGGCGTTGTTCGTAGTAGTTGCTTCCGGAGGGGGCATCTGGAGCAGGCCCCTGATCCGCCAGCCGCAGGGCCTCCCGGGCGGCATGCAGGGCCTCTTCATACTGACCTTGCTGCCGGTAGCCTTCAGCCAGGGTGTCCCAGATGAAGGCTGCAGGCTGGTGCGCCAGTGCCGCCTGTGCAAGCTGAATCGACTCCGCAAGGGCTTCCGGATCATGAGCGCGGTTTTCTGCCAGCACCCACGCGAGGTTGTTGAGGGTCCGGGGATCGTCAGGAGCGAGCTCCAGGGCCTGTCGGTAGTAGCGTTCTGCCTCCTCCAGGTGGCCCTGTGAGTAGGCCAGGTCTCCCAGCTGGGTGAGGAATCCGGAATCGCGGGGCGTCAGGGTTTCGTTGTGCTGCACGTACCAGGTGAGCCACTGGCGGATGCCGGCGTTGGAGGTGGCGTAGCTGTTGATGCCGATGGTGCAGAGCAGGGTCAGGACGCATCCGAACTGAATCCAGCGGACGCGTCGGTGGTGTGCGGAAACCCGCTCCGGCTCCTGCGCGCCCACCTTGAGGAAGTTGAGGCGGTCCAGGATGCCGTAGTGGTGCCAGTTGGGCTTTTCGGGGTCAATGCCATTGAGCCACGCCACCTTCAGCAGGGCCCGTCCCATCGGTTCCAGGCCAACGCGTTCCAGGGCATTGCAGTCGGCCTGCCGCTCAAAGTTGCGGCTGAGGAAGCCAAGTCCGAAACGCAGAAACAGCAGCAGGGCGAGGATGGTGAAGCTTCCGTAAAAGACGGCGGGCAGCTCCCATTCCCCGAACCACTCCGTGACCGTCAGGGCGGCTGAGAGCAGCATCATGCCTTCGAGGAAGGCGAAGAAGGCGAAGGCGTAGAAGAGCAGGTGCTGCTTGCGGAGGTGTCCGGCTTCATGAGCAATGACGGCCCGGAGCTCCTCCGGCGTGAGGGCATTCAGCAACTGGCGGCTGATGAGCAGGTACCGGAGTCCTGGAAGCAGCCCAACCACGCCGGCCGTCGCACTGGAGAGCAGCTCCTCGGGCCAGAGCAACACCTTCCGGACCGAGACGCCGTTGTGCTGCAGCTCGTCTTCAATGAGGAACCGGCCTTCACTTTCCGGAAGCCCCTCCAGGTTCCAGGCCTTCATCATCACCGGCGGAGCCAGAGCGATCATGAGAACCAGGCTGCTCAGGGTGCTCAGCAGCAGCTCGGCATTGAGCGGCAGGTCTTCCGTCCACAGCGGGAGGACGCTTAGCCACACCGAATGAACGGCCCCGAGGATCAGCAGGGGCAACTGCAGGCGCAGGTTCCGGACCAGCCGAGTTCGGTAGCCCTCCCGGTGGGGAGAGAGCGGGGTGATGGCAAGGGAGTCGAGCAGCCAAAAATGCACAATGAGCAATCCGAAGGCCCACCCGTCGGGACTCCAGCCTTCCTGAAACACCGCCTGCAGGCGCAGGTCGAGCGCTTCGGTGTAGATGGCCCCGAGCCACGCGGTGAGGATGAGCAGGCGCTTGAAGTGCTGCTGCCGCTGCAGGGAGAGGTGCCGGCTTTGAAACGAGGCTTGCCCGATCCAAAACGCGAGCCCCAGCAGCCCCAACAGGGTCAGCGGCCAGGGGAGGTTCAGCCACGCCTCCGGACGAGCCGCTGTGTCTTCCGTGAGCAACGATAGACTGAGGGACGCCAGAATGAGGGGAAGAAAGGGCAAGAACATGGAAGAACTCGTAACCGAAAAAAGATTAGGGTATGATCGATTCTTTTAACTTTTGATTCAGGAATACATGGACTCCTCACCTTCCAGCAATGTACACCATCTGACGTACAACGATAAGCAGATTGTCCTGGTGGGAACGGCCCACATCTCTCAGGCGAGCGTGGATGAGGTCCGTGAGGTGATTCATCAAGAGGCCCCGGATTCGGTCTGTGTGGAGCTGTGTGCGTCACGGCTGGAAGCCATCCGGAACCCGGATGCGTGGAAGAAGACCGACCTCTTTCAGATCATCAAGGAGGGGAAGACCTTTTTGCTGCTGGGCAACCTGATGATGTCGTCCTTTCAGCGTCGCATCGGCAAGCAACTGGGGGTGCAGCCGGGAGCCGAGATGATGGAAGGGGTCCGGGCGGCTGAAGCGACTGGCGCCACGCTCGTGCTGGCGGACCGGGATGTCCGGACCACCCTCCAGCGGACCTGGCGCTCCCTGAAGTTCTGGGACCGGACCAAGCTCCTGGGGCAACTGGTGGCGAGCATTTTCTCGAATGAGGAAATTTCAGAGGCTGAAATCGAGGCCATGAAGCAAGGAGACGCGCTGGCAGAAGCCATGGACGCGCTGGCCAGTCAGTCGCCTCACATCAAGCGGGTGATCATTGATGAGCGGGATGCTTACCTGGCGGAGAAGATCCGCAATGCTCCAGGCGAGAAGGTGGTGGCCGTGGTGGGCGCCGGACACGTTTCCGGGATCCTCAAGCAGATTGAAGAGCCCCACGACCTTGCCGAGCTGGAATACGTCCCTCCGCCTTCCAGCTGGGGGAAGCTGCTGAGCTGGGGACTGCCGCTGCTGATTGTCGCCCTCATCGGGTATGGCTTCATGGTCTCCGGACAGGACGCCAGCCTGGAGATGATTCAGCGCTGGTTCTTCATCAACGGCGCCCTCTCGGCGCTGGGGGTGCTGGCGGCCTTCGGGCACCCGATCACCATTGCGACGGCTTTTGTGGCGGCACCGTTTACCTCGCTGAACCCGATGATTGCCGCCGGGTGGGTCGCCGGGTTGGTGGAGGCATTTCTGCACAAGCCCAAGGTTGAGGACTTTGAGAACCTCAATGAGGACATCACTGAGCTGAAGGGCTTCTGGCGCAACAAGATCACCCGGATCCTGCTGGTGGTGGTCTTTGCAAACCTCGGCAGCAGCATCGGAACCTTCGTGGGTGGCTTTGCGGTTGCCAGCTTGCTCTAGGAGCTTTCCGGAAACGCGAGGTGCTGGAAGTACAGGTTCAGCCGCTGCCGGGTCAGCGCATGGGCGTCTTCCGGAGGCGCCAGGTCTTCCAGAAACCGGAAGGGCTCGCGAGGCAGTCGGAAGCCCTGTTCTGCAGACAGCGCCTGCTGCATCTTCTGCTGAAACTTCCGGTTGAAGGTGGCAGGGTTCCCCAACGCGTCCTGGAGCGTCTGGGCTTCCGACGCCGCATAGAGGAAGTCAAACCGCTCCGTCTGCAACGCCGTGAGAATCGTGTTGAGGTACGCCCATCCCGCGTCCGGATCGGGAAGGTGCAGGGTGGCCTCACTGAGATCTTCTTTGGAAAGCAGAACCGCGGAGCGAGGAAAGGCGTGGGTCAGGCGTCCTGCGGCTTGCAGAGCCACCAGCTCCAGAAAGGGCTGGAGCCACTCCTTTTGATCCGGGGCCTTGCTTGCCTGGACCTTCCGGCGCACCACCTGTAGCGAAAAGCGGGGCTGATCGCCCTCACACAGCCACCACCCGGTCGCTCCGGAGAGGGTCACCCCCTGAAGGTGCAGGGGCGGCCCCAGAATCCATGCCTCCGGCGCCCGCTTCCACTCCGTGACCTCCCACTTGCTCAAGGGCCCCATGACCAACCGACGCGGTACCAGCGACCGGCCCACCGGCATCAGCTGTTTCACCTGATCCTCCCAGTTCGTCAGCACCTCAAGGTGCTGCTTCTTGAGGCCTTCCTGCAAGATGCCGGGGGGAAGCTTTCCCAACCGCTCCCAGCGCTGAAAGACCATCTCGTACGCCTGCACCCAGTCGACGCCCACGGAAAAAGCCTGCCCCATGGTTTCCCGGAACAGCAGGGTCTCCTCCAGGGCATTCAGGTGAAAGGGCTCCTCCTCAACGTCGGTGAGGTCCTCTTCATCAGACGCCAGGCGCAGCGCACGTTTCGTCTGAGCGACCAGTGGGTTTTCCAGAAATTGCCTCAACTGGGTCAGGGTGAGCCGCTCCGTTGTCAGAGGCGCGTCTGCCGGTTCCGACTGCTGGACGTGAGGCAAGTGAGGACGCAGGGCCGCCCAAAGCTCCGGACGATCCGGAAGCGGAAGGTGGCGCTCCAGTTGCTTCCGGAGCTGCTGCGCTCGGGCTTGCCGGAAGGCCTCCAGGCTGTACTGCGGGAAGGCCGCAGGAGAAGCGCTGCCCTGGAGTTCCGGAAAGTAACTCGCGTCGTAAGGCGTAACCGGTAACAAGCGGGGCGCCATGGGCTGGGCCAGGTAGCCGGTGTTGAGCGTCTCCAGCAGCAGCTCAATCAGTGAAGACGGACGCTGAGGCTCTCCTTTTTCATCCTGGCTGAGGAAGCTCAGAATCAGGCTTTCGCTGGTGGAAATCAGAGTCTCGAGGAACTGGTAGTGGTCCCGCTCCATGGGGGAGACGTCCCCAATCAGCCGCCTCCGGAAGGTTCGGTCTCCGGTTCCCGGCACCGGTACGTCTCGCAGGTCGAGCTGATCTTCCTGGACCTTGGACGGGAAGGCTCCCTCCTGCAGGCCAAGGATGAAGACCACCCGAAAGGGGATGGGACGCATCGGCTGAAACGGCGAAATCGTCACGCCCTCGGCGAGGTAGTGGCCTCGCTGGAAGCGGGTCCGCTCGTACTGCTGCATGAAGAATTCCAGCACCAGCGGGTAGCTCAGGGGAGCATCTTCGGTGGGGAGGACCTCCAGGTTGGCAAAGGTCTGGGTGGTCTCGAGGAGGCGCTGAAATTCTTCCTGCCCGTAGTCGTCTGCAGGCTGCAGGTAGGTGCTGAGGAAGCGGTGGAGCAGCTGCGACCACCCCTGGGCCGAATCCTGATGCGCGGCCAGGAAGCGGGCATCCGCCAGGAGCGACTGGACGATGAGCTGAAACTGCGCGGCACCTGCGGCCTCATCGTCTCCAACGGTTCCGGGCACCCATTCCTGCTCCTCCCAACTGACGGAATCAGACTCGGTCTCCAGGTAGCTCCCGAGGGCCAGACGCTGAAAGCCCTGTTGCCAGTGGTAGCGTTGTTCCGGAAGGTGCGCGTAGCCGCGTTCCTGAAAGTCGGCAGCATCCTTGCCAAAGTAGATCCCCAGCTCCTCACTCCAGCGAATCCAGGCTTCTGGATCGACCGCTTCTTCTCCAGAAGGCGTCTTCAGGGTTTTCAGGAAGCAGGGGCTCTGGAGGAGGTTCAGGACTTCACGACGTGAGACGTCCCCAAGGCCCAGGTGCAGCAGCTGCCGAGCCGCCTCCATGAGGGCGCCTGAAGCGCCGTGGTGGCCATCAACGAGGTGGTAGGGCAGCCGGTAAAGCGACCGGAAGACCTGCTCGAGCTCCCACTGATAAACCCGGAGGTCCGGCGCAATGACGGCAATTTCATTGAACCGCAGGGGCGTGGAGCCAGAGTGGGTTTGGACGAGTTCCCAGATGCGGTTGGCAACCTGCTCCACCTCCCGCCGAATGGTGGGGCAGCCGACGACTTCCACGCTCGCGTCTGGCGCAAGCTTCAGCTGGGTCTCGCCAAAGCGCCGAGGCTCCCGAACCAGCAGGTCGTGCTGGAGGTGCTGCAGCACCGAGCGTTCCGGAACCCCTTCAGGCACAGGAACGGAGGCCGGGGTGTCGTCGTCACTCAGCGGATCCCGGAAGTGGGCGAAGAAGTCCCAGTCGCCCCAGCGGTTGAGCATCCGGATGTTCTCCCGACCCGGGTACCCCCATGCCTGCAGGAGCGGGTGATCGGACTCGTTCTGGAGCAGCTCTCCCGGAACAAGGTCGTTCCAGGCCACCTGTGCCCGCTTGGCCTCATTGAAGTACTGGAAGGCGTCCGGACGCTTCTTGAACTGCTGGCGCTGCTTCCAGTAGGGCTCCAGGTCTTCCCAGAACTCCATGCACGGGTTGAGGGTGTAGATGCAGACCTCCCGGACCTGCTCCACCTGCTGCGTGAGGACCTTCTGGTGAAAGGCGGAAAGGTAGGAAAACCCAAAGAGGTGGAGCCGGGGACGCACCAGCGCTGCTTGCGGAGTGCGGGTTTGCTGGCGCCACTCTTCAAAAAACCGGGGCAGCGTTCCCAGCTGGCGTCCGGTGGCGTCGGGAGAGGCGGCATTGAAGCGGGCAACGAGTCCGGTCTCGCCAAACAGGCGGTTCCAGATTTCCTGCTGCCACGCCTCAAGCGGGCGGGCGGTTTCCGGAAGCTGGTACTGCTTCTTTTGCCAGAGCCGGAGCATGTCTTCGCGGTTGTATTCATACTGCTGCATCAGGTGCCCGAGCTTTTCGGCAAGCTGGAAGAGTCGCCGCTCCTGCACCCTCAGGGAGCTGGAGGCTTCTTGCTGCAGAAACTGCCGGACGGGTTCCCAGAGGGGAGCCGGATCGTGGGCGATCTCCCGGAGCAGCGCAATGAGGAGGCGTTGCAGCTGAAGCGAGGTCAGGGGCTGCCGGAGCTTCGGCCCCTGGCTTTTCTGCAGGGCCTCCTGCAGGGTCTCCTGCAGCGCTTTTTCGAGCAGGACAAACCGGAGGTTTGCCGCAATGCCCAGGCGCTGGGCGAGTTGGAGCGAGAGCCACTTCTGGAGGCTGAAGTTCGGGACCGCAATCACCGGAGGCTCAAAGGGGTCGGATCGGTCCAGAAGCTGGGCGAGGGGGGAAACCAGTCGGTCGAGGCGGTTGGCGTAATGAAGCCGAGGCATGGTCGATCAGGAGGCGTCGAGTTGACGGAAGAAGCAAGTGGGGGCGCCGGTGTGGCAGGCTGGCCCCGTTTGCCGGACGCGGTAAATGAGGGTGTCGGCATCACAATCCACCCAGATGGCTTCCACCTTCTGGACGTGTCCGGAGGTTTCTCCCTTTTTCCAGAACGCCTGCCGGGAGCGCGACCAGTAGTGGCCCCAGCCGGTTTCGAGGGTGGTGCGCAGCGCGGCTTCGTTGACGTAGGCCAGCATGAGGACCTCGTTGGTCTCCACATCCTGGGCAATGACGGGCAACAGCCCGTCCTGTTTGGCAAAGTCGAGGTCGGCAAGCGAGACGGAGGTCAGGGGAGTATGCATCACTCTTGGGGAAGCAGGGTTTGTGTTTTTCCAGAGACCGCGTTGCGGCCGAACGTCATAGGAAGATACTGCACATCTCGGTGACGTTCAATCAGGTCATCATAGTGTGGGCTGAGGACGTTTCCGGATTGCCCGGTGGTGTGCATGAAGCGGCTGGCGTTCCAGTTGGAGAGGTCGAGGATCTGTCGGTAGCTGGGCCCCCAGTGCTGGGCGTACCGCTCTTGTGGCTTGTAGGAGGCCACATTGACGGTGTTGCGGTCTCCGCCGTTGGCAATGCTGCGATGAAAGAACGGCTTGAGGTAGGGGACCTCGCTGAAGGGGGTGTGCGGGTACTGGGTCTGGTGCAGCTTCCCCCACTCCCACTGGGTCAGGTCCGGGCCCAGGCGGGTTTCCAGCTCAGCAAGCGCCTGGTGCAGCGCCTGCTGCAGGGCGTGGTCGCAGGTTTCCCGGGGGGTGGTCTTGCGGTTGTCGCACCAGAAGCGGCCCTGCTTCGGATCCGTGAGGAGGTTGGTGAGGAACACTTCATGGTTGCGACGCGACAGCTCCTCAAAGAGCTGGGGGCCGACTTCATCTTGCAGCAACACGGCCGGAAGCTGCTGGAGCCAGGCTTCAAACAGGCTGGCGGCCACGCTCTCCCGGGAGAGGTCACCGGACCAGTTCTTCAGCAGCTCCAGGGCCTGGCGGTCCCGATCGGAGGCGGCTGGTGTCTGGAGCAAGAGGGGGAGCAGTTGGGGAATCAGCGCGCTGTGCTGGTCTCCCTGAATGCGTGCCATGTCGTCTGCAGTCAGCTTCTGTCCCGCCTGGATGCGTTCCTGCAGCAGCTCCGTGATGCGGGCGGCTCGGTAGGGGGGCATCCAGTTATTGGAGAGGTGGTACGGGTAGAGGTCGGAGACCACCTTGTTGTTGGCCGTGACCACCCAACCGTCGGGAGGGTTGTAGGCCTGAGGCAGCTGGTCGAAGGGGATCCAGTCGGTCCACTCGTAGTCGGAGGACCATCCGGGAACCGGGGTCCAGCCGGTTCCCTGAGCGCGGATCGGAATGCGTCCGGGCGCAATGTAGCCGATGTTGCCCGTGCGGTCGGCATAGACGAAGTTTTGGCTGGGCGCGACATACTGCCGCAGGGCGTCTCGGAATTCGGTCCAGTTGTGGGCCCAGAGGATGTCGGTGAAGGCGTCAAGGGTCGTGTCTTCCGCGTCCAGCGCCGTCCAGCGCAGAGCAAGCGGCTCAGCGGTATCGGCAACATCGCTGATCAGCGGACCATGCCGTGTGGCGCGAGCAGCCCAGAGCAGGGGCTCGCTCCGGCCCTTCACCAAGATGGGCTCTTCGGTAACGGTCATGGTGCTCCAGGCGCCATTGACGAGGTACTGATTGGGCTGGTCGGGGTTGATGCGTTCGCGGTAGAGGTCCTGAACATCAGGGCCCATGTTGGTGACCCCCCACGCAATCTGGTCGTTGTGTCCAATCGGAACACCGGGGAGTCCGGGAAAGGTGGCCCCGGTGACATGCAGCGTCGGGCCCTGGAGTTCGGCCAGGTACCAGATGGAGGGAATGCGGGTGCCCAGGTGGGGGTCATTGGCCAGCAGCGGCAGTCCGGAGGCGGTCCACTTGCCAGAGACGACCCAGTTGTTGCTTCCCACATCAATGCCCCGGAGCCCGAGCTGATCCTGAAGGAAGCTATCGAGCGCCAGCAGGGCCTCGGCGTCAGAGGCGCTGAGGTGGGAGAGGATGCTGGGACCGTCTTTGGGGTACTGCGGAAGGAGCTCTCGGGTGCGCTGGGTTCCCAGCAGGGTCTCCAGCCGAGCCCGGAGGAGTTCCTGAGAGTAATCTCCCCCGAGGTCCCATGCCATCAGCTTGGCCCAGACGAGGGAGTCGATGGGTGTCCAGGGCTCGGGCTGGAACCGCAGGAGCTGAAACTCAATGGGCAGCACCGGGGCCTGCTTCATCCAGGCATTGATGCCTGCCACGTAGTGCTCAAAGAGGGTCCGGGTCCGGGGCTTGAGGTGCGTCCAGGCCTCTTGTGCGGCTCGGCGGACTCCGAGGGTCCGGAGGAACTGGTCGATCTTGAGGGTCTTCTCGCCCAGGACCTCGCTCAGGCGTCCGGCTCCAACGCGACGGTTCATCTCCATCTGCCACAGGCGGTCCTGAGCATGCACCCACCCGAGGGCGAAGAAGGCATCGTGGTCGCTTTGAGCAAAGATGTGGGGGATTCCAGCGGCGTCGCGGGTGATGTCCACCGGCCCGGAGAGGCCCTCAAGGGTGTAGGTTCCAGAGAGGCGGGGGAGGCTGAACCAGAGGTAACCGGCTCCTCCGAGTCCGGCCAGGATGAGGATGAGGATGCTGTACAGAAACATCCGCTTCACAAAACGCTTCACCATGATTTCCCCCGTGCAAAATAAATCCGTCTCCCGCCCCCAATGGCCTGCGTCCGCCCTGTTTCAGATCATGCCCAGCAGGATTTCGTGCATTGAAGGCTCGCACGATCTCCGATAAAGTAAAAGACTCATGCATCAATAATGCGCGAGCCTTCCGGTTTGCCTGATCCGAGAGAAAGCGATGGATACCGTATATTCAATGAAGCTGGTAAGTGGCGATGAGCTTCTGGCTCGAATTGCCTCTGAGGACGACGAGTGGTTTGAGCTGGAGCAGCCCATGACCATTGCGATGACGCATCAGGGCATGGCGATTGTTCCCCTGCTGGCCCTGGCCAAGGAGCAGCCCCGCATCAAGATCCGGAAGAACAACGTTCTGGCCTATGCTGAGGCCCACAGCGAGTTTGCCGGACGCTACCTGGAAGCGGTCACGGGCATCACGACGGTGCCTCCGACGGGCATTGAGCTGGCGTCACGCTGAGGACGTCCAGAACTCTGGAGCCAGCGGAGCGTGGCGCATCAGGCCCAGGGCTTCCACAGCCTGAGGCAACGAGGCCCACGGCACCCAAACCCGCTCCACTTGCGGGTGCGAGGCCACGGCCCACACCCACAGCATGCGGGCCGACGCGGTCCGCAGCCCCGGAGGCAGCCACGGCTTCAGGGCCCAGCGCAACGGCTCCGTTTCCTCCCAAAGCCCTCCCTGCAGTTCCGCCCGCCGCGCCAGAAAAAAGACCCGCAGTTCCTGAAACAGGGCATCCTCGGCGTGCCGCACCCGCCGGTCTTCATCCACCTGGGTTTCCCGCAGGTACTGGAGCAACTCCGGAATCAGGATTCCTGCCATGAAGTCTTCCCAGTCCGTCACCCGCTGACACGAGTCGTGTCCGGCCTCCAGCAATTCAAAGTAACGTCGGCCCAGGTCGGTGGCCGTCCGGGCGTCACGCTCTCCGAGCAGGTACTGAAGCTGCGTGCGGTAGACGGCGCTGGGGGCCGCGGCCGTGGCAGGCTCTGCTTCGAGGTGATGAAGGCTCGGGTGCAGAAGCACTTCCGGATGCTCCGGATGCCACTGGGGGGAAAGGTCTTCCGGGAGGAGCCACTCGGCTTCCGAGAGGACAAACTCAAGGGGGGTGCCCAGCACCTGCTCGGCAAGGTAGCGGAAGGTGGGGGCCACGTGCGGGGCCTGCGGCAGACCGATCACGCCGAGCCGTGCCAGGCTGAGGTGCTGCTCCTGAAGCAACGGAATGGGCTCGGCAAGGGACAGTTCCGCGGGAGCCTCGAGGTGAATCAGCACCTGCTCCCCGCCAAGTGGAATCAGGTCTGGAAGCACATGCAGCAGGGAGCGGGCGTTGGGGAGCCCCACGTAGAGCCCAAGCCGAAAGGACGAGGCCTCCCGTTGCCAGAAGGGGTGGTAGCCGAGCCGCTGGGCCAACTTTTCGGAGGAGGCCGAAGCCGGGGCCAAGCGACTCATGAGGAAACCTCGTTAGGGAAGAAAGTGCTGGGCAAAGGTGACCGTGAGGGCCTCGGCAAAGGCGGCATCCGCAGCGAGGTCAGGGCCAAAGACTTCTTGAACCTGCACCAGCGCCCGGACGTAATCGGCAAGGTGTTCGGGGTGCAGAGAATCAGCTTGCCGGAACCCTGAGCTTTCCGCAAGGGCCTGGAACCGTTCGGCAAGGGGGTCCTGCACCGTGAAGGGCTGCTGCTGCCCATCGAGCCCCGTCACGTAGCGCATCCACGCGGCCACGGCTCGGGTGAGGCCCGGAGCCGGACGTCCGGCCGCCTTGAGGTCCCGGAGCGTGCCCAGCAGTCGCTGCGGCAGCTTCTGGGAGCCGTCCATGGCGATCTGGTAGAGCCGGTGCTTGAGCGACGGATTGGCGTAGCGCTCCAGCAGGGCATCGCGGTAGGCGGGCAGGTCCGTTCCGGGAGGCAGGTGGAGGGTGGGGATGATCTCCTCGTCCATCAGGCTCCGGAGCCTCTCCTCAAATCCGGGTGCCCGGATCGCGTCGGAGACGTGTTCCAGGCCGGCCAGAAAACCGGTGTAGGCGAGGGTGGAGTGGGTCCCGTTGAGCATCCGGAGCTTCATGTGCTCAAAGGGCCGGACGTCGTTCACCATCTCTGCTCCCACGGCCTCCCACTGGGGACGTCCGGCAACAAAGTGGTCTTCAATGACCCACTGCCGGAAGCGTTCTCCCACCACGGCCCCCGCGTCTGGGCCCCCCAGCAGCGCCGCAACCGTGTCTCGATCCGCCTCTGTCGTGGCCGGCACAATGCGGTCCACCATGGTGCAGGGGAAGGAGACGGACTGCTCAATCCAGGTGGCCAGGTCCGGATCCCTCAGGCGAGCGAGCTCAAGCGTCAGGTTCCGGACGACCTGCCCATTTTCCGGGAGGTTGTCGCAGCACAAAACGGTCACGCCGCCGGTGCCATGTTCGCGGCGGGTGGCCAGTCCTTCCACCAGGAACCCCAGGGCGCTCCGCGGCGAGCGTGGGTGCGCCAGGTCCTGCACAATGTCCGGATGCTGAGCATTGAGCCGTCCGGTAGCGGGGTCGTGGCAGTAGCCCTTTTCGGTGACGGTGAGGGAGATGATGCGGGTTCCGGAAGCAGACAGGCGCTCCAGCACCGCCTCCGGAGCCTCGGGGGCAAACAGCACTTCCTTGACCGCGCCAATGACCCGGATGAAGTCTCCGGAGCCGTCGCGCTCCAGCAGGGTGTAGAGCCCATCTTGCGGAGCCAGCTGATCCCGGATGTCCGGACGCCGCAGGCTGACGCCACAGATGCCCCAGTTGCCCCCGAAGCGTTCCAGCACTTCATCGGTGTAGAGGGCCTGATGGGCCCGGTGGAAGGCGCCGATGCCGAGGTGAACGATGCCGATGCCCGTGGCGTCTCGGTGGTAGCGCTGAGCAAAGTGTTGGTGCAGAGCAGTGGTCATGTCAGTCGAAGCGGTAGGCTTGTTTCACAAGGCGGTAGGCAAGGTCGATGGCGACTTCTCGGGCTTCCTCTTCCGGCAGCCGGTGCTCGCACACGAGCTCTGCAAGGAAGCGGCAGTCGATGCGCCGTGCCATGTCGTGCCGGGCAGGAATGGACAGGAAGGCCCGGGTGTCGTCATTGAAGCCGACGGTGTTGTAGAACCCAGCGGTTTCGGTGGTGTGCTTCCGGAAGCGGAGCATGCCTTCCGGGCTGTCATGAAACCACCAGGCGGGCCCCAGCTTGAGGATGGGGTAGTGTCCGGCGAGCGGCGCGAGTTCGCGGCTGTAACTGGTTTCATCAAGGGTAAAGAGGATGAGGCTCAGGCGGGGCTCATTGCCGAAGCGATTCAGGAGTGGCTGGAGCGCCTGCACGTAGTCGGTCGGCATGGGGATGTCAGCGCCCTTGTCGCGTCCGAACCGCTCATAAAGCGTCTGGTTGTGGTTCCGGAAGCACCCGGGGTGGAGCTGCATGACCAGGCCATCGTCGAGGCTCATCCGGGCCATCTCGGTGAGGAGCTGCCCGCGGAACATCTCGGCCTGCTTTCCGGAGAGCTGTCCGGCCAGAGCCTTCGAGAAGAGGCGCTCGCATTCGGCTCCGTCCAGGTTGGCGGTCACTGCGCTGGGGTGCCCATGATCGGTGGAGGTGGCGCCCAGGCGCTTGAAGAATTCCCGGCGCTGGGCAAGGGCGCTGAGGTAGCCCTTCCAGGTCCGGGTGTTCTCACCGGTCAGGGCTCCGAGGGTTTCAACATTTTCGGAGAAGCCTTCAAATTCCGGATCCACCACCGGGTCCGGACGAAACGCGGTGACCACGGTTCCGGTCCAGCCGGACTGCTGGAGGGCCTGATGATGCTTCAGCTCATCCAGAGGCGACTCCGTGGTGGCGAGGACCTCGAGGTTGAAGCGTTCAAAGAGGGCGCGGGGCCGGAAGGCATCGGTGGCCAGCAGCGCATTGACGTCGTCATAAATGGCATCGGCATTTTCAGGCGTGAAGGGCTGTTCGATGCCAAGGACTTCATGCAGGGCATGGTCGAACCACATCCGCGATGGGGTTCCCCGGAAGAGGTAAAAGTGGTCGGCAAAGGTCTGCCAGATCTTCCGGCGGTCTTGCTCCACGAGGCGTCCGTCTCGGGCGGGAATGCCCAGGCTTTCCAGGCTCAGGCCCTGGCTGTAGAGCATGCGGAAGAGGTAGTGGTCTGGAATGAGGAAGAGGTCGGTTGCATTGCCGAAGGGCTCGTTGTTCGCAAACCACGAGGGGTCGGTGTGTCCGTGAGGGCTGATGATGGGGAGGTCCTTGACTTCTGCGTAAAGGCGCTGGGCAACCGCTCGCTGCGCAGGGTCGGGAGAGAACAGGCGGTCGGGGTGGTTGTAGGTCATGAGCAATCCTTAAGTGGGAATACCAGCAAGCTGCAGCTCCTGAGCCCGGTGACACGAGACCCAGTGGTTGGGAGAAACTTCCTCAAGCGAGGGAACCTGTTGGCGGCACTGCTCCGTGGCAAAGGGGCAGCGCGGGTGAAAGTGGCACCCGGACGGGGGGTTGGCCGGGCTTGGGACGTCGCCTTCCAGCGGGGTCATCTGCGAGCGAACCCGCGGATCGGCAACTGGAACGGCGGAAAGCAGGGCGGCGGTGTAGGGGTGCCGTGGGTTCCGAAACAGCTCCTCGCTCGAAGCCGTCTCAACGATCTTCCCCACGTACATGACGGCCACCCGGTCGCTGATGTGCTTGACGACGCTCAGGTCGTGCGCCACAAAGAGGTAGGTCAGCTTGAGGCGGTCCTGCAGCTCCAGCATCAGGTTGAGGACCTGCGCCTGAACCGACACATCCAGCGCAGAAACCGGCTCGTCGGCAACCACCAGCCGAGGGTGCAGCGCCAGCGCCCGGGCAATGACGATCCGCTGGCGCTGACCACCACTGAAGGCATGCGGGAAGCGCTGCATGTACTCCGGACGGAGCCCCACGAGCCGGAGCAACTCGGCGACCCGGTCGGTGCGCTCCTGACGGCTGGTGACGCCATTGACCAGCATGGGCTCGCCAACGAGGTCAAAGAGGTTCATCCGCGGGTTCAGCGACGCAAACGGGTCCTGAAAGATCATCTGCATCTCGCGGCGCAGCGGACGCACCGCCTCCGCAGGCAAACCTGCCACTTCGACCAACTCGCCGTCTTTCTTCCGGAACCAGACCTCGCCATCCGTCGGAGTGACCGCCCGGAGCAGGCACCGAGACGTGGTGGTCTTGCCACAGCCGCTTTCTCCAACGAGTCCCAGCGTTTCTCCCTCATTGAGGAAGAAGTTGACGTCATCCACCGATTTGACGTGGCCGACCGTCTTTTTGATGAACCCCTTGCGGATGGGGTAGTACTTCTTCAGGTGCCGGACCTCAAGGAGGCGTTCGGGACGCATGGTGAAGGAAGGAGCGGGCGACGAATCAGGATGCATCAACCTCCTTGTGGTGCAAAAAACAGCTGACGGTTTGCTCCGCCTGAACCGGTTTCAGGGCCGGGACCTGCTCGTTGCAGGTGCCGGGAAGGGCTTCGGTGCAGCGCTGAAAGAACGGGCAGCCCCGGGGACGGTTGAAGGGGTGTGGAATGGAGCCTTCAATGGTGGGAAGCGGCGTCCGGTTCGGAGTGTTCAGCGTTGGGATCGACTGCAGCAAGGCGCGGGTGTAGGGGTGCTGAGGATCATGAAAGATGGCCTCAACCGGTCCGGTTTCCATGACGCGTCCGAGGTACATCACAACGACGTCATCAGCCAACTGGGCGATGACCCCCAGGTCATGGGTGATGAAGATGATGGCCGTGTTGTGCTGCTGCTGAAGCTTCCGGAGCAGCGTCAGCACCTGTGCCTGCGTGGTGACGTCAATGGCGGTGGTGGGCTCATCGGCAATCAGCAACGTGGGGTCACAGGTGAGGGCCATGCCGATCATGGCCCGTTGCCGGAGGCCCCCGCTGAGTTCCCACGAGTAACGGTCCATGGCACTTTCAGGGTGCGGGACCCCCACCTCTCGGAGGCGCTCAATGACCTGCGCCTCGGCTTCTTGCCGAGAGAGCTTGCGGTGCAGCAGCAGGGCTTCGGTCAGCTGGTGTCCAATCGTGTGGACGGGGCTGAACGCGGCCATGGGCTCCTGCGGAATGAGGGCAATCTCGTTTCCCCGGATAGACCGCATCTGTGCGCCCCTGGCGTTGAGCTGGGCGAGGTCGAGCGGGGCGTCCGCCTGCTTCGACTGAAAGAGGATCTCGCCGCTTTCCAGCCGCCCCGGAGGCTCAATGAGGCGGAGGATGGACTTGATGGTGGCACTCTTGCCGCAGCCACTTTCGCCGACAATGCCCAGCACACGTCCGGGCTGGACGTCGAAGCTGACGCCATCCACGGCCCTGACGGTGCCTTCATCGAGGTGGAACACGGTCCGGAGGTCCCGGACAGAAAGAAGAGGAGTGGGGCTCATGTCCGGATTCAGCTGTAAGGGTCGGCGGCATCCCGGAGGCCGTCTCCGAGGATGTTGAGCGCGAGGACCGTGATGATGACGGCCAGTCCCGGAAGCAGCAGCCACGGGGCCAGGGCGATCGACTGCAGGTTTTGGGCTTCCTGAAGCAACACCCCCCAGCTGATTGCGGGAGGGCGCAGGCCGAGTCCGAGGAAGCTGAGGAAGGTTTCATTGATGATCATCACGGGAATGGCCAGGGTGCTGGTGGCAATGATGTGACTGGTGAAGGTCGGGAGCATGTGCCGGAAGATGATGCGCATCTGGCTGCACCCCGCAAGGTGCGCCGCCATGACGAAGTCCTCTTCGCGCATGGAAAGAAACCGGCCCCGGACTTCCCGTCCGAGCGTGGTCCAGCCCAGCAGTGAGAGGATGATGGTGATGGCAAAGTAGGTTTGCTCCACCGTCCAGTCCCGTGGGAGGGCCGCGGTCAGGGCCATCCAGATGGGAATGGGGGGCAGCGACTGCAGGATCTCGATCAGCCGCTGAATGATCAGGTCAATCCAGCCTCCGTAGTATCCGGAAATGCCCCCCAGGAGGATGCCGAGCACAATGCTGATGAACACCGCAACAAGGCCAATCGACAGCGACACCCGGGTGCCATGCATCAGGCGAGACCACTGGTCGCGTCCCAGCCGGTCGGTGCCGAGGAGGTGAAAGCTCTTCCGGGAGTTCGGGGACTCCAGTCCAATCAGGTGCCGGTTGGTGGTGAAGAGCCCCAAGACTTCATACTCGTACCCTTCCGCAAAGAACCGGAGCGGCAGGATCTTCGCCTCATCGGCCACCCATTCCATCTTCAAGGTGGTGCGGTTGCGCTTGCCCTTCAACTCCTGGGCGTGGAGCTGAAAGGAGCCCTCGTGGAAGAAGTGAACGCCCTGCACCGGCATGAACGACTTCCGGGCGCTGGTCTTGTTGGGATCCTGCAGGCTGAAGAAGTCCGGAACCAGGGCGACCAGCGCAATCACGATCAGGATCCAGCCACTGATGAGCGCCAGCTTGTGCTTCTTGAAGCGCCACCAGACGAGCTTCCAGTTCGGAGCAAGGTCAATGGCTTCTTCTGCCTGAAGGGGCTCTTCCGGAGGGGACGAGGACACGGTCATGAAACAAGCGCAGTCAAGAAGTTCACAGGGGCATCCCGGCCTGGTGCCAGCCGTCAACGCCGGGTTGCGTTCGGCTCCAGGTGTCGGTGGGATACGGACGGGACCAGTGGCGCTGGTGGCCTGGGTGGTCCGGAGTGAGGGTCATGTACGGGTAGGACTTTTCCTGATGCCCTTCGGCAAGGCCCTGCATCAGGTGCCGGAAGAGCGCGGCTTCGAGGTCCTGCTGAGGGTCCCGGAGCGCAGGGTCGCCATAGCGGTTGTGCTGCTCGTGCGGGTCGGTGTTCAGGTCATGCAGCGTCACCAGGCCATTCTTGTAGCGGGAAAGCTTCCACTGCTCCTGAAGGAGCATCAGGCCGACCCCCGTGGCGCCCAGCAGGTGCGTCCGGGAAGCGGCATCCGCGTTGTGGGGCAAGGGAACCGAGTCCTGAGCGCTTCCGGAAGCGCCGGCAAGCTCCAGAAAGGTGGCAAAGAGGTCGGTCAGCGAAACCAGGGCCGGCGAGCGTCCGGGCGTGTAGGCCGAGCCGCAGATCAGGAGCGGAATGCGCAGGGACGGCTCATAAAAGAGAGCCTTGCCCACCAGGTCGAAGTCGCCCAGAAAGTCGCCGTGGTCAGAGGCAAAGACGATGACGGTCTCCCGATCATCCGGAAGAGACGCGACGGCGTCGAGGAGGCGTCCGATCTGCTGGTCGATGATCTCAATCAGCCCAACGTAGTGCCGGCGGATGCGGGCCTTGGCGGCTTCCGGGAACTCGCGAAAGTCAGCCTGTGCCGAGCCGGTGAGGTGCGATTGAACGAATCCGGGCCGGAACCGCGCGACGTCTTCGGTGAGAGGAAGCGCGCCGGGAACGTCGCGATCCTGAATGGTGTCCACCACTTCCTGAGGCGGGTTGTAGGGGTCATGCGGTCCGGCAAACGCCACCCAGAGGAAGAAGGGCTGCTCGGGCGGTTGCTGCAGGAACTCCACGGCTCGGTCGCCAATCCAGACATCGACTTGATGCTCAAGTGGAATCGGGCTGATGGAGGCCATGCGTCCTTCCTGGTACTCCGGTTCCTCCGGACCTGCGAGCTTGCGCAGGCCATGAGAGGCGAGGTAGGCGGCATAATCATCCTGAATGTGCAGGTGCCGCTTGTCTTCAGCGATCCAGCGGTGCGTGAAGCCTTCAGAACGGTCCCACGGAATGAAGTGCATCTTGCCGATGGCTTCGGTGTGGTAGCCCTGCTGCTGCAGCCGTGTGGCAAAGGTGGGCATTCCGCATGAGTCGTGGTCGGGACGGAGCCAGTAGTTGTTGGTGAGGACCCCGGTGGAGAGGGCGTTGTGTCCCGTCAGCAAGGACGCCCGAGCCGGGATGCAGATCGGTGAAGGCGACACGGCGCGCTCAAAGACCAGGCTTTGCTCCGCCAGGCGGTCGAGGTGAGGCGTCTGGACAAAGGAGGCTCCGGTGTAGCCCAGGAAGTCGGGGCGCAGCTGATCGGGCATCACAAAGATGATGTTCGGAGGCAGCGCTGTCATTCGTCCTCCAGCCGAATCCGGGGGTCAAGCCAGGCAAGGAGGATGTCGGAGATCAGGGTGCCAATCACGGCGAGCATCATGTAAAAGAGGATGATGGTACCGGCCAGGAACATGTCCTGGCTGATGAGGGCCCGGAGCAGCATGGGGCCAATGGTGGGCAGGTTCATCACCGTGGCCACAATGACACTCCCGGAAAAGATCAGCGGCAGGTACCAGCCGATGGTGCTGACCAACGGGTTCAGCGCCAGCCGGACGGGGTACTTGAGGACCAGCCGCCACTCGGACATGCCCTTGGCCCGGGCCATCTCCATGTAGGGCTTCTTCAGCTCGTCCAGCAGGTTGGCCCGCATGACCCGAGCCAGCCGGGCGGTGCCGTCGAGTCCGAGAATGACCACCGGGAGCCAGAGGTGCTTCAGGAGGTCGATGACGCGTTCGGTGCTCCAGGGGGCATCGACGTATTCAGCCGAGAAGAGTCCGGTGACACTGACGCCATAATACTTGAAGGCGACCCACATCAGCACCAGCGCCGTCATGAAGGTTGGGGTGGCAACACCGATGTAGTTGAAAACCGTAAAGAAGTAGTCGAGTAGGGAGTACTTGCGGGTGGCAGAGAGGATGCCGATGGGGATGGCAATGGCCCAGGTAAACAGGAAGGTCCCCAATCCCAACGCAAGGGTCAGGCCCATGCGCTCGCCAATGAGTTCGCTGATCGGACGTTGCCAGTCGAGTGAGACCCCGAGGTCTCCGGTGAGCATGCGTCCCATCCAGTTGAAGTACTGCATGTACATGGGCTGGTCCAGCCCGTATAGCGTCCGGAGCGCGTCAATCTGGGCACGTTCCATGGACGATCCGGAAGCCGCCAGCTCGGCAATGTAGCTGGTGAGGAAGTCTCCGGGAGGCGCCTGAATGAGGGCAAACGCGATGATGGAAAAGATGAGCAGCAGAAACGGCAGCAGCAGCAGCCGCTTGATGATGTAGTACAGCATTCCGGGAGGTGCCCGCTGAAGAAAACCGGAGCCCCGGGAGGCTCCGGAAGAGAAGGCCCCTTCTGCTCGGGAAGAGGCCTGATGAACCTTGCCTGATGAACCTTACCGGGCGAAGTAGTACTGCTCCAGCCGCGTGTCCCCCGGGGTCCGGAGCGGCCAGTCGTTGCCGGCAACTTCCGGGACGTTCCGGAGGTTGTCGTTGGCCACCAGCACCCCCTGGATCATCGGCGTCATGCCGACGGTTCCAATCTCCCAGACGTTGTCCGCCCAGATGCGGAACAGCTCCTGAGCCAGGGCCACCTGTCGGTTCCGCCCCGAGGTCTTGGCCTCGTCGATGATGTCCACAAGACGCTTGATCTCGGCTGGCGGAGCCTGGCCTTCCTTGCCTCCGGAGGCATACCACTTGGCCACCAGCGGAGCAAAGGTGAGGGCGGGATCGCTACGCGGGTCAAATTTGGGCTGTCCGCTGAAGGGGAAGCCCGTGGTGTCCTCGTTCCAGATCTCGGCCATCAGCTCGTTGGCGGGACGCATGGCGAAGTGCTGAGCCCGCTCCCGGACTTCAACGTGGGCCTTGATGCCCACTTCCGCCCAGTTTTCCACAATCAGCTGAGCAATGTCGGTCCAGGCCCCAAACTGCGGGACCACGCTGATCTCAATGTCCAGCGTCTTCCCGTTGGGCATCACCCGGAAGCCGTCGGCGTCCTTCTTCGGAAGCACCCCATCGAGCAACTCGTTGGCCCGGTCGAAGTCCAGCTCGGTGTAGCGGAAGGCGTACTCATCCCCCGGATAGTAGGGGTGGAACGGCGCCGGAACGCCCTGACGGGACTCGCCCAACCCGAAGAACGCCAACTCCTTGATCGCCTCACGGTCGATGGAATGAGAGAGGGCGATGCGGAATTGCTTGTTGCGGAAGAGCTCCCCCTCCGGACCCTGCCAGGTCTGGTTGAACATCACCACGGCGTCGGAGCCACCAAAGGTCGGCCAGGTCACCACGCGGTAGTTGGCGTTTCCTTCATTCTCCTTGAGCACCGGGTAGCTGCTCATGTTGATGTGCCGGCCCTGGAAGTCGATTTCCCCAGCAACGGCTGCCAGGTTGAGGGCTTCCTTGTCCGCATAGAAGGTGAAGCGGATCTCATTGATGTACGGCAGCTGGTTGCCTTCCGGGTCCACGCCGACGAAGTAGGGGTTGCGCTTGATGGTGAAGACCTTGTCCGAGACGGTGGTGCCATCGGGAACCCAAGCGGCCATCCCCGGACGCTTGCCACTGAGGTGCGGGAGGGCTTCCACGGCAAACAGCTGGGTCCAGGTGTCAAAGCCGGCGGCCTTGACCTTCTGGTCGAGGTCTGCCTTTGAGGCATAGCTCGGGTGGAACTGCTTGAGGTAGTGGGCCGGGACAAAGACCAGGTTGCTGATCGACTTGTCTGCGCCGTCCAGGTTGGCCATGTTCAGCAGGAACGCGGTGTTCGGCTGCTTGAAGGTCCACTTGACGAGGTAGTCGGTGAGCCTTTCAACCGTGGCGAGGGAGCCGTCGTCGTTCTTCATCCACCCCACGCCTCCGGGCATCAGCTCGTCATTGAGCAGAATGTCGTTGTACCAGAAGAGGATGTCGTTGGCGGTGAAGGGTTGGCCGTCGGACCACTTGGCTCCCGGACGGAGGCGGATGATCCACTCGGTGAAGTCGTCATTCGACTCCCATCCGGCAGCAATGTGGGGGACGATCTGGCTGCCATCCGGAGCATAGCGGACGAGCGCGTCATAGACGGCCCGGGTGTAGTTGTTGTGGTCTCCAGGCCCCAGGAAGGCGCGGCGGAGGGTGCCTCCGTATTCCCCCACTTCATCGACAACAGGAAGCATCAGGGGAATTTCCGGAAGGCGCTCATTCAGCGGAGGCAGCGTGCCGGCCTTGACCTGTGCGGCCAGTTCCGGGGCCTCCCCAGCGGAGGCACTGCCGGCCCCCAGAATGGCTGCAAGGCCGAGGGCCCCCAGCGATTTCAGGATCGGAGAAGTCAGTTTCATGTATTTTCCTTGTTAGGGCTAGAACCAGTTCCAGCGTTGTTGAAACCACGGTTGGGACACAACCGTCACCAAGGTTGGAGGCATGCTCCCAGTCAGATCATAGGCAACTCCTTGAGGAATCAGAGAGACAAGAGCGACGCCGACTCCGGGTCCAGGTAGAGTCGAGCATGTGAGGTGGTCCGGAGGATGGAGCCCGGGCGGGCCTCGTCAACAGGCTCCGTGAGGCAGGCCCTGACAGCCGCGGCCTTGCGGGCCTCGGGGACGATGCAGAGGATGTGCTGAGGCGCCAGCAGCGCTGGAATGGTGAGCGTGATGGCGTGGGTGGGCACCTCGTCCAGTGAGCCAAAGTGGCCTTCTCCCACCTGCTGCCGCCGGCTGGCTTCGGCCAGGGCAACGACCTTGACCCACGTGGGGTCGTCAAACCGAGCCTCCGGAGGGTCGTTGAAGGCCAGGTGCCCATTCTCCCCAAAACCCATGGCCACCAGGTCCACCGGGTGCTGACGCAGCAGGGCTTCGTACTCCCGGCAGGACTGCTCCGCCTGCTCCGGATCGCCGGGGACCGGGTGGAAGTTTCCGGGCTGGACCTGCCGGATGATGTGCTCCTCAAGGAAGAGGGGGAAGCTGGCAGCGTGCCCTTCCGGAAGCCCGAGGTACTCGTCCATGTGGAAGACCCGGATCCGGGACCAGTCAAGCCCGTCTTGCTCGCGGAGGGCGTGCAGGAAGGTCAGCTGAGAGTTGCCGGTCGCCAAAATGACGTTGGCCTCGCCCCGTGCATTGAGGGCGGCTGCCAGAATGCGATGGGCCTCCTGAGCCGCAGCCGCACCCATGGCCGCATTGTCCGGGTGGACCTCGACGGGCAGTTGGTCAACTTGAAAGGTTTGGGCGGGAACAGACATTTCGAGTTACTCCGAGAGTTGATTGAGCAGGTTGATCGAGTAGATCAGGGCCCGGGGCAGGTGAAAGGGGTCCTTCACCGGGAGCGTCTTGAGGTACGGCTCCATCGGCAGCCCTTCCCGGTTCAGGTTGTGGAACCAGTCCCCCTGCGGGTTCGGGAAGTGCGAAAAGGCATACTCATGAACCGTCCAGTACCACTCCAGGGCCCAGGCTTCTCGGGTGACGCTGTAGGCGAGGAGCAGGGCCTGCAGGCTTTCGGTGTGGGGCCACCAGATCTTGGCGTCTGGCTGGTGCCAGGCGGGTGGACCTCCGGTGCGGTGGCACGCGAGGAAGAGGCCGCCGAATTCCGAATCCCAGCCCTTTTCAAGGTGCCAACGGATGGCTTCCAGGGCCTGCCGCTGGCGTTCGTGGTGGCCGTGGTACCGGTAGATCCGCTCCATGAACCACATGCTCTCAACGACGTGTCCGGGAATGAAGGTCTGACCCACGTCACTGGCGTCTTTGGCGCCTCCGGGACGGACAAACTCGAAGAGCAGCTGCTCTGACGCATCAAGGTGCTGGGTCATGACCCGCTCTGCCAGCTCCAGCGCCCGCGCCAGGACTTCCTCGTTTCCGGACGTGACGCCGAGGTCGTGGAAGACGAGGGCAAACATCATGAGCGGCCCATGAGACTGAAATCCCTCCGGAATGGGGTGGGGCTGCGTCTGGAAGGAGCGGTGGTCATCCAGCTTCGGGCTGGCCTTCCGGAACGCGTCCAGCGCCAGTTGCAGGGCCTCCGGATCTCCGGTGGCCCTGGCGTATTCGGCGAGGCCGTAAATGCAGAACCCGTCCACGTAAAGGCTCTGGGGGGCCATGGCCGGGGTGCCATCGGCCTGGATGCTGAAGTACCACTCGCCCTGCTCAGTGCGTCCGAACTGCTGGAGCATCCGGGCGATCGGGGTGGCCAGTTCCAGCCACTTGGGGTCGCCATCGTGTTCGTTGTAGAGCGTGCTGAAGACCCACAGCGCCCGGCCTTGAGACCAGAGGAACTTGTCGGTGGAGACAACGGTGCCATCGTCGCGGACGCAGTTGTTCACGCCTCCGTGCTCGGGGTCGATGCACCGGAGCCAAAAGGGCAGAACCTGCTGGTGCAGGTGGTGCTGATAGAAGTCCCGCAGCTCCGGGAACGTCATCGGCCAGGAGCTCATGGCGCTTCCGAGGCGAGAGACGGCAACGTGGGAGGAATGCTCCGGTCTTCGTGTTGGCCCATCCAACCGACGTCTCCGCTTTCCTGGAACCTCCGGCTGCCCACGGTGAGGATGGCGTCGTCGGAAACCGGATGCAGCGGCGTGTAGCGTGGGTGTCGCGATTCCTTGTAGGGATTGTTGCGAGCCGCGTTGTAGCAGCAGATCATTGCCCAACGCGGGTGCTCCGAACGGTTCTGATCGGAGCGGTGCAGGAGGTTGCAGTGGAAGAAGAGCGTGTCGCCCGGATTCAGTTCAACGTGGACGCGTTCAAACTGCTCCAGGGCCACTTCCACCCGCTCCAGGTCGGCCCCCGCCTGTTCGCCGGTCAGGCCGTGGTCGAGGCGTCCGAGGTGATGGGTGCCCCGCAGCACCTGCAGGCAGCCGTTGGCCTGAGTGGAAGGATCCACGGCAATCATGGCGCTGGCCATCAGGGGCTGCAGGCAGCCGTAGTGGTACCAGTAGCCGTAGTCCTGATGCCACTCCCACGCCCCGCCCACCCGGGGGTCCTTGAGGATCATCTTCGAGTGGTAGTGGTAGACCTCGCCCTCCAGCAGCTCCGTCATGCGGGCGACCAGGCGCGTACTCCGGGCAAACATGCCATAAATGCCGTCCCCCGGGTGGTTCCAGAGCGAGAGCCGCACCGTTCCTCCTTCAGCATCCTGACGTCCCTGGCTGTGTTCGTCCAACTCCCGATCCGTCCGGGCGGTTTGTCCCAGCAGGGTGATCTCCTCCGGAGTGAAGAGCCCCCGCGCAATGAGGAAACCATCGCGCTGAAAGGCCTCTCGTTCCGCAGGCGTCCAAAGAGACGGCTGAGGGGAAGGGGACAGGCTCGGGGCAGGCGTCATGGCGAACTCCGTGAGGGGGTTAACTGACAAAGTACTCCTGGTACTCCTTGCGGACGCGCTCCAGGTCCGTAAAGACCGTGTTCAGGTGAGAACGCATGGCGGCAACCGCCTTGGACTCATTGCGCTCCCCGATTGCCTGCAGGACATCGCTGTGCTCCCGGACAATCTCCACGCGACGTTCCCGGTAGGGAACCGACAACCGCCGGACCCGGTCCATGTGTGACTTGGCGCTGTTGGTGATCTTCCACAGACGGGTCTTGTAGCGAAGCTCCGCAATGGAGCGGTGAAACTGCTCATCCAGCTCAAACAGCTCCTCAAAGTCTCCCAGTTCAATGGCCTGCTCGTAGTCCTCGACCAACCGCTCCGTTCGCTGCAGCCAGTCCGGAGGAGCCGTCTGAGCGGCATAGCGGACCGTGGCCACTTCCATGGCCTCCCGGATGAACTGACTCTCGTGCACGGCTTCAACGCTGATGCGCGAAACATAAGTGCCCGCCTGCGGGAAGATCTCCACCAGGCCCTCGTCTGCCAAGCGAAGCAGCGCCTCCCGGATCGGCGTCCGGGAGACCTCCATCTGCTCGCTCAACTCGCGCTCCTTCAGGATCTGCCCTGGCTTCAGCCTGACTGAAACAATGGCCTGGTGCAGCAAGGCGTTGATCTGCGGGGCAATCGAGGCTCGGCGATCAATCTTAAATTCAAAGGCTTGGAATTCCGTCACTCAACCAACTTCTTTGACCTGCTCCAAGAGTCCCGCGCCAACGCCCGGGGGCTGACCTCCGGCTTCGGAGGCTGAAAATGAATTTTAATATATTAACATAATTCCAAGTGTCAACGGAAAACCGAACCTGCTTCCGCAGGGCCATCGCATGAA
>JAYOTF010000023.1:0-51636 GCA_038150265.1 Deltaproteobacteria bacterium
GAAATGGGAACAGCCGCGGTTGTGGATGAATTGACAGGAGTGATTGTGGCGACTCATGGTGCCGGAGGGGGGATTTCATACTCAGATGACTTAGGAGCATCTTGGACCCGGGCCTACGAAACTGGAGGACGCCAAGTCAATGGCATTGCATTGGGAGAGGAAGGGTACGTGGTTGTCGGAGAAGCCGGTGTTATCTATACCAGCAAGGATGGGAAAAATTGGTCTGAAAATGAAGATTTTACTCATGTAGGCTGGATGAACAATGTCTACTCTCTTTAATGGTGGCTGTTCAGGTTGAGGTGGCCAAGTGATCGGCTACTTGAAGGGCTTGCACAGGCGCAGCGTGAGTTTGGGAGGCATGCGGTTTGAGGAGCTGTTCGCTGCACGCCGAGACGAGCCCGTGTTTGCTTTGGCCAACGGCGAACAGACCCAGCACCTGCGTCAGACCTTCAAGAAGTCCCCACCCCAGAGTCAAAGTCCTGGGGCAGGTCTTGCTTCACTCAGAGGGACGTCTTGCAGAAATAGAAATCCACGTAGTCGTAACCAGCAGACTCTCGGGCATCCGCGCCTTCCAGCGTCGCCGCCGGAGGCACAATCACCTTCTCGCCCGGTTGCCAGGCTTCCGGAGTTGCAACTCCGTGAGCATCGGAGGTTTGCAGTGCCTTGACCAGGCGCAGGATCTCGTCAATCGAGCGGCCATTGCTCATCGGATAGTAGACCATTGCTCGCAGGATGCTGTTCGGATCGATGATGAAGGTCGCCCGCACTGCCGAGGTGTCCGCTGCTCCCGGATGAATCATCCCGTAGGCCTTGGCGACATCCATCTTCAGGTCGGCAATGATCGGGAATCGGACCTCTACGCCAAACTTCTCACGGATGTTGCGGATCCAGGCGATGTGGCTGTGGTGGCTGTCAATCGAGAGTCCAAGCAATTCCGTGTTCAGTTGCTGAAACTCCTCGTGGCGCTTGGCAAAGGCCATGAACTCGGTGGTGCAAACGGGCGTGAAGTCCGCCGGATGCGAGAACAGTACGAGCCACTTACCCGCGTAGTCACTGAGTTGGCGATTGCCTGCCGTAGTCGGGGCGTTGAAATCCGGTGCCGTCTCATTCAGGCGTGGAAGGGCTTGGGTCGTTGTTTCCATTATCGTTCTCCTGTGTGGATGATCTGTTGAACCTGTAATATTTATTTATTTAAATATTATGATAATAAAATACATGCTCTGCAGCGGGTTGGGAAATTGTTATTTTCAATGACTTTGATTGTTGTGGCCAATCAGTGTGAGACCCTGAGTTTCAGCCTGTGAAGCGGAAGTGGGCTTGAGATGAGGCAGGTGAGGACAAGCGGGTTGAGGGGCGCAAGCGTGTGCGCGAATGGTGGCGAGTCGGTGAGTCAGGCACGGTGACGCCGACAAGATGCTACGGCACAAGCTGATCGAGTTCGAGCCCGGCAAGAAGGCAATTGGGCTGAAGTCAACTGCAGAGTGGGTGCCCGTGCTGGAGCAGGTCAAGCGTGCAGTGCTGAGTGGTGAACGGGGTCAGCAGTTGGCAGCACAGGCTGACTCCGCCAAGGCACAGGCATGAAAGCTACGACTGCAGGAACACGTCCAGATCATGAAGGCGCCGGTGCTTCTCTGCTTCAGGAAGGAAGCTGGCCTGGAAGCTGTTTCGGGCGAGCTGCCCCAGTTGTTCTGCGCTCAGCCCCAGCGCATCGGCAACGGCCTCATAGTTCGCGGCCACGTACCCCCCAAAGTAGGCGGGGTCATCGGAATTGACCGTGACGCACAGCCCTCGTTCCAACAGTCGCCGCAGGTTGTGTTCACGCATGTCTGCAAAGACACACAGCTTGGTGTTTGAAAGGGGACACACCGTCAGCGGCACCTGTTCCTCCACCAGGCGTTGCAGGAGAGCCGGATCTTCCTCTGAGCGGACGCCATGATCAATCCGAGAGACGCCCAGTGTGTCGAGGGCACTCCAGATGTATTCCGGAGGGCCTTCCTCTCCTGCATGGGCGACCTTCAAGAAGCCTTCTGCCTCCGCTTGAGCAAAGACGTGCGCAAACTTTTCTGGCGGATGTCCCACCTCTGACGAATCAAGGCCAACCCCCAGGATCCAGTCTCGAAAAGGAAGAGCCTGCTGCAACGTTTCCAGAGCCGCGGCTTCACTGAGGTGCCGGAGGAAGCAGAGAATCAGTCCGGAGGTGAGCCCCCAACGCGTCTGGGCCTGCTGCAGGGCGTGATGGATTCCGGAAACAACGGGCTCGAAGGGAAGGCCCCGGTCGGTATGAGTCTGCGGGTCAAAGAAGATTTCGGTGTGCACCACCCCGTCCGCATGGGCCCGCTCCAGGTACGCCCACGTCAGGTCAAAGAAATCCTGTTCCGTCTGGAGCACATTGGCCCCGGCGTAGTAGATGTCGAGGAAGGACTGCAGGTCCGTGAAGGCATAGGCCTCCCGGATCGCCTCCACGGAGTCGTAAGGCAGCGCCATGCCGTTTCTCTCAGAGAGGGCCAGCATCAACTCGGGCTCCAGCGTTCCCTCAATGTGGAGGTGCAGCTCAGCCTTGGGCAACTTCCGGATCCACTCGGCATTCATGAGACTCCTTCCAGTTCGATTGAATTTCAGGGGGATTGAAACGCTCCTGCACACCGGGGCGGCGGGTTACTCCTTCACCCGAAAGAGCCGGGCGTAGGGGAAGCGATTGAAGACCTCTTCAAAACGGCTGCGGTCGTACCGTCCCAACAGGAACATCTGGTTGAAGTTGGAGGCAAAGACATCCCTCTCCAGCAGATAGACATCAGAGAATTGCTGGCGGTTGGCCATGAGGATTTGCAGGTAGTAGCCGTCTTGCCGCCCGTACCCCTTTTGCCCAACCACTTCGCCACTCATGATCTGCACAACCTCCTTCAGGGGAAAGCGTCCGTTGATGGTCCCCTGATTGAGGTCGATCTTGGCATTTTCGCAGTTGAGGATGTTGTTCTCAATGTTGGCGCACCGCAGGTGCTGGAAGCCCTTCACCTGATTGCCCCCTTTGGCAAGGTCCCACGACCCAATGGAAGACAGGGCGGAGTACTTACCAATCATGTCCGCGGTATAGAGGATGTAAACCGGATCCGGAGGCACGGTTGTCGGACTCAGGACGGCCTGCATCAGGGCTTCTGGAGAGGTGTTGTTGTCTTCAAGGCCTCGGTTCCCCTGACTTCCCAGAAAGTGGATGATGTGCTGCATCTCCTCCTGACTGGTTCCAATGAAACTCTTGGCGACAAAGTAGGTTTTCGGGCTGAACTGACTCCCTCCGTCATGAAAGACTGCTCGCTGGGTGGCGTCAGTGAGCGCATAGCCAAAGTCCCACCAGGTGTAAAGCGCCGCATTTTCCGGGGTCCGCTTTCGCACCTCCTCAAAGGTACTGTAGAGCGGCGTCGGAATGGAAGGTCCGGGTACAAAACGGATGGCGGTGTTGCCCATCAGCGCCAAGCAGATCCCCAGGGCCCCTCCATACAGCACAACGTCCCGGAGTTCCGGACGCTGCCACCACGCGGGTGAGGAGGACTCGGAAGCATCGGCCAAGGTGTCTTTCCGGGCCTCCTTTCGGGCTTCTTTTTTCGTCTTTTTGGTGGTTTCTGAAGGGGGGCTTTTTTGGGTGAGCCCTTCCCACACGATCTGAATCCCAATCGTCAGCAAGAATCCGAGCCCGACCCCAAGGAAGGGAGCAAGGAACATGAGGAACCGCCGGGCGCTCTGGAAGCCCAACAGCCCCAGCAGCAACATGGGCAACAGCGGCACGGCCTGCTTCCAGCGAAACACGGCCAGCATCGCAAATGCCAACAGTCCGACCCACCCGAGGGTGCTGCTGTTGAGAATGCCGGGCAGCACATCGCCAAGCGGAATCCGCTCAGCCTCCGAAATGGTGGTCATGACATTCGGAAAGGTGGCCGGAGTCGCAGAGGTGTTGTCCTGCACTGCGTAAGGATCCACCGCTTCAATTTTGAAGTACCGCCCCAGAAAGCTTTCGACCGATCCGGCACTGGACACAAAGGTGGCTGGGCCGGCAAAGAGGATGAAGAGGAGGCTGCTCAGGACAATCCAGCGCGGCGCCACCTTGTAGAGCGCCTGTGTGACAATGAGGACCCCGAAAAAGGCGAGGGTAAACCCGGGTTTGCCGTACCACCACTGGAAGGCCCAGAGCGTGATTCCGGCCAGCGTGGCAAACCCCAGGATGGCCTGAGGCGTGCGAGATCGGGCGCTCCAGTAAATCCACACGGCGGCCAGCGCCGGGAAGAAGAGGTTGAGCATGTCCGTGTCGATCCGGCCAATGGACGACCGCATCAGGTACTCGGCACAAAAGGTCCCGACAAATCCCCCGATCAGTCCCCCCGCTGGGACCCCCATCAGGTAAAAGTAGTACCCCAGCGGCAGAATGAAGAGGCTTGCCAGAATCGGAATGAGGAGGGTCCCGGTCAGGTAATAGTTCCCTCCAAAGACCGGCGCAAACTGGGCAATCAGCCAGCTGAGAAGCGGCGGGGTCGAGGCGTCACTCACCCCCGGTTCGGGCTCCTGAAAGGCTTCCGGAGGAGTCTTGAAGTCTGTTTGATAGTCGGGGTAGTAGCGCAGCTCATCCGTGCCGTAGATGCCCTCGTTGTACTCTCGAGCCCACCGGAGCCAGAAAGGCGCATCCAGCGTGGTCATCATGGGACGCTCGCCCACAAAGTAGGCGCCGGGGTTTTGCTTCCAGCTCTCAAACTGCTGAAACCGGACGGTCGCGGACCAGGCAAAGAGGCCAAACAGCGCAACTAAAAAGATCCAGAGGTTGGCACGTGGAGTCTGAAGGAAACGGGTCAGGCCGGAAGAGTGTTTCATGAAGCGTGATTCCTTGGGCGTCAGGCTGGTCTGGGTGCGGGGATGCGTTTAAAAGGCACTACCTTAGCACTCCCGGACGCTCAGAGAAAGCCCGGAACCAGGTTTGAGAGGTAGAAGGGAAGGGGCGAGGGGGCCACGAAGGCAGGCGACTCTCCGAAGAGAGCCGCAGGAGGCGTTACTGGATGAGGTAGACCTTGGCGCTCATGCCCGCCCGGAGCTTTAATTCCGGGTTGGGAGCCTTGAGGTAGACGGGGAAGCGACCGGTTTGCGCATTCGAGGCCCAGCTGATGCGATCCAGGTTGCCGCTGAAGGTCTCTCCGGGAGCGCTGGGTGTGGTGAAAACGACTTCCTGACCAATTTGCAGATTCGGGATGTCCTCTTCCTCCACCTCCACGACGACTTCCACTTCGTCAATGTTGATGATCTCAAACAGCACCGATCCGGACCCCACCACTTCGCCGACCTCGACATTCCGGCGGTTGACGATGCCGCCAATCGTGGACTTGAGGTAGGTGTCTTCCAGCGCAATCTTGGCGTTTTCCAAAGCGATGCTGCTGCGGTCGTACTGCAGCTTGATGGCATCCAGCTGCGACCGCGTCGAGGTGCCCTGGTTGAAGAGCGTTTCTTCGTCTCGCAAACGGCGCTCCACGTCCTGGAGGCTTGTCTCCAGGTCCCGGACGCTGTTCTGAATGGAGTCATTCTTGATGGTCAGCAGCAGGTCACCCTTTTCGACCCGGTCGTTTTCCTGCACTTCAATTGCAACCACACGACCTCCGCCAGTGGGCTGCACCCTCAGGGTCTCAGAGGGCTGAATCATACCGGGCAGAGAAATCTGGGTGCGCAGGCCTCCAGTTTGAGCCCAGGCGGCAGTCGGCATCCAGGCGGCGACCAGTCCGGTCAGCCCCAGGATGAGAAGAGAGGCACGTTTCATTGAAACTCCTTGCATCAAAGGTTGGGGGTCAAGGGGTCACTTCCGCCTGAGCCTCTGGTGAAGAGGCCGAGATCGGGTGACGCAGTAATTCCGTCAACAGAGCCTGAGCGGGATGCTTGGGACGAAAACCATCAAAGCGCTTCACCTGGCTGCGGCATGAAAACCCAGTGGCAACCACCTGAAGGCGAGCGGGACCAGTTGCGGGCATCAGCTTGCCCCAGCTTTGTTCGTAAATGATGCGGGACGTCTCAAGGTGCTCCGTTTCGTGGCCGTAGGTTCCGGCCATGCCGCAGCATCCAACTGTCCGGAGCGTCAACTCGGCTCCCATCAGCTGAAAGACGCGCTTCCACTGCTCCTGCGAGGCCAGGGCGCCTGTCTTTTCCATGCAATGCCCCAGCAACTCGAAGGTCACCTGCGAGGAAACCGGACGGGCGCGCAAGCGCTTGGGCTGCTGAAGCAACAGCTCCTGGGGCAGCAGCACCTCAAAATTCAGGCTCCGTTGCCCTAAAATCTTGGGATACTCATCACGGTACGTCAGGACCACGCTTGGGTCAATGCCAAAGAGTGGAACCCCCGTGGCCGCATACGGCTCCAGAAACGCGACATTCCGGCGGGCGACCTTGCGGAAGGCATCCAGAAAGCCCTTGACGTGCAGGGGCTTGCCGTTGGGGAGGAAGGGCAGGGCCCAGACGCGATACCCCAGTTGCTGCAACAGCGCGCAGGTGTCTGCCACGACGTGGGCTTCATAAAAAGACGTAAAGGCATCCTGCACCAGCACCACCGTCCGCTTCTTCTCTTCCGGACTCAAGCCCTGCAGGGGCGCTGGCGAGTCCAGCACCTCCACTCCCAGCTGGGCCAGAGCATCTGGAAGGGGCTCGGCACTCAGCTCCGGGACGTCGGTCAGGCCCACGATTTTGCTGAGGAGGAACTGATTCGGCCCCCAGGTCATGAAGGCGTTGGCCAGCCGGGGCACCCGTGTCATCCAGGCGCCTGTCCACTCGGTGGAGGCGATGACGTAATCCTTGAGGGGACGCAGGTAACGGCTGTAGTAGAGCGAGAGGAACTTGGACCGGAACTCCGGAACATCGACATGAATCGGGCATTGAGTGGCACAGGCCTTACACGCCAGGCAACCGTTCATGGCGTCATGAACCTCATGTGAAAAATCCGGGACCCCTCGCCACTTTTGGACCGTGTTCCACCCCTTCAGGCTCCACGTCTTGAGAAACCCCGGGCTGGACGCCTCCGGATTCTGGGAAATTTGACGGAGCCACTCCCGCATCAGCCCTGCTCGGCCTTTGGGCGTGTGCCGTCGGTCTCGGGTGGCCTTCCACGAAGGGCACATCACCGAGCTGGGCGCATAGTTGAAGCACAGGCCGTTGCCGTTGCAGGTGACGGCAGACTCAAACTCCTTGCGCAACTCCGGAAGGATCTGCCGATCCTGCTCGCCCCGCATGGGCGCTTCCACCTTGACGGGTTCGGTGTCACTCCCGAGCGGGGTGACAATTTTTCCCGGATTGAAGCGGTTCTGCGGATCAAATGCCGCCTTGATCCGGCGGAGCTCCTGGTACAGCTCAGGGCCAAAGAACTCCTCGGTGTATTCACTCCGGAAGCCGCGTCCGTGTTCGGCCCACATCACGCCACCGTACTTTCGGACCAGGGCCACCACCGCATCAGACAGCTCCCGGATCCACTTCTGCTCCTGCGGGTCCTTCAGGTTCAGGGCTGGGCGGACGTGCATGCAGCCCACATCCACATGGCCGAACATGGCATACTCAAGCCCGTAACCTTCCAGCAGGCTCCGGAACTCCCGGATGTACGCCGCCAGGTTTTCCGGAGGAACGGCGGTGTCTTCAAGAAAGGGAATGGGCCGGCGCTCGCCCTTCATGTTGCCGAGCAGCCCCACCCCCTTCTTCCGGAGGTTCCACAAGGCGCTCATCTGCGAGCCCTGATGCGTCCGGAAGTAGCCGGTGGCCTGTCCGCTTTCAGCTCGATGCGTGTCAATGATCTCGCAGAGGCGATCCACTTTTTCTGCCACCGCTTCCGGAGTTGCCCCTGAAAACTCGACCAGGTTCACGGTGCGGGTGGGGCGTCCGGGCTCATCGGTCAGGAAGTCCGACACCTGATGCCAGATCTCATCTTCACGGGCGAGGGTGAGGATCTTTTCGTCAATGGTTTCAATGGCAGTGGGGTCGGACTCCACCAGCACTTCGGCGGCGCTCAGGGCATCGTCAAACGACTCATACTTGATGACCAGCAGCTCCTTGGCTTTCGGCAGAGGCGTGAGGACCAGCTTGGCCTCAGTGACAATGGCCAGGGTGCCTTCCGAGCCCGCCAGCAGGTAGTTCAGGTCGAAGTTTCCATGGGAATTGTTCCGGACCTTCCCCAGGTTGTAGCCCGTCAGGAAGCGGCTCAGCTGCGGCAGGTCCTTCTGAATGACCTCCGCCTTCTCGGTCACGACCTGATCGACCGTCTGGTAGATGCGTCCGGACAGCCCGTCGGTGTGCTTCCGGGCCTCGAGTTCCTCCGGATTCAGCCGCGAAGACTCCAGCAGGGTTCCGTCAGAGAGCACACACTGCAGCTCAAGGACGTGGTCGCTGGTCCGGCCATAGACGCGGGAGCCCTTGCCGCAGGCATCGGTGTTGATCATGCCCCCCAGCGTTGCGCGGTTGCTGGGCGAGAGGTTCGGGGCAAAGAAGACTCCTTCCGGAAGCAGCTGCTCATTGAGCTGATCCAGGACGACTCCCGGTTGCACCCGGACCCAGCCGGCCTCCAGGTTCACTTCCAGGATCTCGTTCATGTGCCGCGAGCAGTCCAGCACCACGCCTTCGCTCAGCGACTGCCCGTTGGTGCCGGTGCCTCCGCCGCGAGCCGTGAGGGAGAGGTGCTGAAAACGCGCCTCTGCCGCCACCCGGAGGGTGAGCTGGATGTCCTGCGTGTGCCTGGGATAGAGAACCGCCTGCGGAAGAATCTGGTAGATGCTGTTGTCCGTTGCCGTGATCAGGCGTGTGCCAAAATCGTCCTGCAGTTCGCCTGCAAAGCCAGACCGGCGGAGGGTCTCCAGGAATTCACGGGTGGTGCTACGGGCGGCAGGAGCCGAGGCAAGCTGAGGGATCATAAACAAACGGGGAATCAGGAGTCGACCCTATCGAGCATAGGGCGGTGCCTCCCTGAGAACATCTCAGGGCTGTTGCGCTTTGTATCGTTTTGAATCTCGTAGGGCGTCAGTCGCGAAACTGAGGCGGGTGCTGCTGCGTCATCGCGTCCAGCGCTGCATCCAGGTCTTCTGAAAACAGCAGGGCGGCATTGCGCAACGCAATGTGCCGGAGCCCCTCTGAGACCGAGTGATCGCGGGAGTAGACCAGCGACTCCTTGGTGCTGTGCATGGCCAGCGGCGACTTCTGGGCCAGCTGCTGCGCCCGCGCCAACGCGCCTGCATGCAGGGCTTCCGGATCCTCGAACAGGCGGTTGACCAGTCCCCAGCGTTCGGCTTCGGCTCCCGAGAACGGCTCGGCGCTGAAAGCCAGCTCCCGGACCCGTCCCTGCGGGAGGGTGTGCAGGAGCCGTTGCAGAGAGCCGATGTCGGCAGCAATGGCGAGGTCAATTTCCTTGATCTGGAAGCGGGCCTCCGGAGTCGCATAAACAAAGTCACAGGCGGCGACGAGGTCCAGTCCGGCTCCCACGCAGCCTCCTTGCACCGCCGCCAGGACGGGTTTCGGGCAGCGCTCAATCTCGGTGAAGGCGTGCTGCAGCTCAAGGATCTTCTGCAGCAGCCGTTCACGCTGGCGACCGGGGCAGGCTTCCTGACGCAAGGCTCCGATTTCAGCCAGGAGGGAAAAGTCAATGCCCGCGCAAAAGTGCTTGCCGGCTCCCGTCAGAACGCAGGCCCGGACTCGTGAATCGTGGGCCAGCTCCCGGAAGGTCTTTCCGATTTCAAACCAGAGGCTGCCGTTGAGGGCATTGGCCTTTTCCGGGCGGTTGAGGGTGACCCAGGCCACCTGTTCGCGTACGTCAACAGTCAGTTCCATCACCATCCTTCCATGAGGTGGGCTTCCCACTGAGCCCAGAGGGGCGCCGCTTGGTACGGTTCCGGAAGAGCAGCGTGGGCGTGTTTCCAGTAAGCCTGCACCCGCTGCTTCAGGGGCTCCCGGACGTCGGGCGTTTGCAGCAGCGCGATCAGCTCATCGTCACGCTGGGCGCTTTGCTGGATGTCGCTGAACAGGCCCTCGGTGTCTCGCCGAGAGCGCTGGGCAAGGGTGAGCATCGGAAGCAGCAGGTCCTGACGCTGGATGCGGTTGCGGAGGCGTTCGCTCTGTTCACAGTGCCGGACTTCCCGGCGGATGCGGACCGCCAGCCCCAGCCATTCTCCGAAGGCCTCCCACTGCGACCACTGAGCCTCTGGGGCTCGGGCGGCAATGGCGGCCATCTTGGCAGCCGCCGCAAACAGCGAGGCAAACTTGTGGCGAACCACGCCTTCCCACTCCTGTGGGGTGGCTTCAAGCCAGGGGTGCGACAGCTCCTGAATCTGCCCCCGTGAAATGCGCTGGGTGGCTTCCGAAATGGTCTCCAGCAGGTCGAGGTCTCCTAGCTGGGTCAGCGTGTGAAAGGAGATGGAGAGCAGGTAATCTCCCAGCAGGATGCTGGTTTCCGTGCTTTTGAAGTCCAGCTCCAGGCGCTTTCGGCGTGAAGCCGTGGCTTCCCGGACCCGATGGTGCAGGCCGGTGGCACAGCTCAGGTACTCCAGCACCGCCGCAAGGTCGAAGCGTGAGTCACTCTGTCCACCGAGCAGCTCAAACGGACGGATCAGGGCCGCGCTCCGGAGCGGCTCATGCTGACGCAAAAAGATCAGACGGGCGGTGTCTGGAATGATCGGAAGGTCCTCGCCCAGGTGACGCAGCAAGGCGGCTTCAGTGGCAGCCTGCTCCGTTGGGGTAAGCAGGGCCGGGGATCCGGAGTCGGGAGAATGGGAGGCGTTCATGAGCAAGGGGAAGGTCCAGTGCCTCAGGAAGGCATCAGCGAAGGATTGAGGAGGTGACGGATTTCCAGCACCAGGGACGCAAGAATCAGGACAAAACCAACAATGGGCCAAATCGTCACCCAGCGTCGACTCGTCAGGTGCAGCTGCAGGTTGATGAGCAGGAGCGCGTACACCATCCAGCTGACCAGCGAAAGCACCAGCCGCACCGAGGCTTCTCCCGAACGGACGCTGCCTCCCAGAATGGCTCCCAGAATGAGACCGATGCTGAGGCTGGCGAATCCCAGGCGTGTGGCCTGGTGGCTCATCCGTTCCAGCGACCCCAGGGACGGAAACCGGCGTTGGAAGAGCAGAGCCAGTTTCGATTTCAACAGGTGCTCCTGGTAGAGCACCAGGATGCTGGCCACACAGGCCCCTCCAAAGAGGACGTACCCGGCAATGAACCCGACAATGTGAATGATCAGGAAGGCGTGGTGCGGCCAGGACTCTTCCTCCAGAATGCCAAGCCCCGGGAGGTGGTACTGAGACACCGCCACCGAGACGCCAAGGAGGAGGACCGCAAACACCCGAACAATGGCCTGCATCATTGAGGTCTGACGCGTTGCACCAGAGAGGATCAGCCACGTTACTGCCCCCCAGGCCGTGAGGTTCAGCAGGTCTGGAACCAGGGTATGCGGCCAACTGGCCAGGATCGCAAGACCGTATCCGAGCAGCAGCGTATGCAGCCCCCATGCTCCGAGGAGCCCCCGGTTTCCAAGGGCTTCCTGCAGGTGCGGGTTGTGACGGCTGAGCGTTGCGCCCCAACTGACCAGGTAGAGGCTGAGGCTCAGCCAGATTCCAAGTTCCCACCAGGGGCTCATGAGGCCTCCGTCAAAGGGCCGGCCGGACTTCGAGGGCCCGGAACTGAATCGTCTGTTCCTGACAGGTCCGCCCATAGATCTGGGGGGACACAATCAGGTCCACAGGTCCTTGCACTGAAGAAAGCCAGTTGGCACGGTTCCAGGCCACGCACTCAATCTGCCGGGCCCCCTGGACCCAGAACTTGAGGTGCTGTCGCCCAAATACCTTGGATCGCTCGACATGGGCGTGGCGGACGCCAAAGACCGGCTCGGGGTTGTCCATTCCAAAGGGGGAAAAGGCCAAAAGCCCTTGGGCCAGGTCGCTGTTGAACTCATCCGGACGCAGCCAGGCATCAACCTGCAGGCTGTCGGGGGAGGCGGCAGAGCCGGGTTCTTCCACCTCTTCCACCATCTGGGTCAGGCGCTCCCGGAAGGAGTCGACGTTGTCATAAAACAGGCTGACGCCGGCCGCCGCCGGATGCCCTCCGAATTTTTCCAAGAGGTCCGCAAAGTTGGAGAGCAGCTCGCAGAGGTCCAGGTTCCCGGAAACACGGGCGGACCCCACAGCGAGCGGGTGATCGGCGTCTTCTGACGTCAACGGTGAAAGGGTCAGGGCAAACGTTGTTTTTTGGAAGGTATGGGCGGCTCGGGCCGCAATGGAGCCCATCACTCCCGGGTGCCAACTGGGATCCATCAGCACCAGAGCCGGGCTTTCTGACTGCCGCATGGCCTGATCCATGGCGCTGCGCCAGACCTCTTGCTCCACATTCTGACGCTCCCGGTTGAGGGTCAGGAGCATCTGCGCGTACCGCCGGGCTTCCGTCAGGGAGTGCGACAGCAGCAGCTTGGCGGCCAGGGCTGGGTTGTCCATGCGTCCCACCGAGTTGATCTTCGGCACCATCTTGTGGCTCAGGACGGAAGGCGTCACCGAGCCCCGCACCCCGCAGGCCTGAGCGAGCGCCTGCATGCCCGGGCGCTGGCAGGGGTTCATCAGCTTGAGGCCTTCCTTGACGAGGAAGCGGTTTTCATCCAGCAGCGGCATGCGGTCGGCGACGGTGGCAAAGGCGACCAGGTCGAGGTCGCGCTCCAGTTCCGGACGCAGGTACCCGCTGGTCTGCCAGTAGTCGTCTTCATCCAGACTCTGAACCAGGGCCTGCCCCAGCTTGTAGGCGACTCCTGTTCCGGAGAGTCCCTTGAAGGGATACGGACAGCCCGGCTGGATGGGGTTCACAAACGCGACGCACTCCGGAAGCTGCTCGCCGTGCCGGTGGTGATCGGTGATGATCAGGTCGATGCCCATCTCTCGGGCAATCTTCGATTCCTCGACAGCGGTGGAGCCGTTGTCCACAGTCACAATCAGCGTGGTGCCCCGTTCCTGAAAGCGGCGCAGCACCGGTTCGGACAAACCATACCCGCAGGTGAAGCGGTCGGGAATGAAGTAGTGGACCCGCATGCCAATGCGCTTGAACAGCCGGTACAGCAACACCGAGCCAGCGGTGCCATCGGCGTCATAATCGCCATAGACGACCACGCTCTCATGACTCGCCATCGCCTGCTCCAGGCGCCGGATGGCTGCCGACATGCCCTTCATCAGGTTGGGGTCGTGGCACTGCTGCACACTGGGATAGAGGAACTCCCACGCGGCCAGGGGGTCGGTGAATTGGCGTTGGACCAGCAACTGCGCCAGCACGAGCGGGAGGCTCATCTCATGGCTCAGATGCTGTGCGGCTTGCTGCTCTTCAGCGCAGATGCTTCGGAAGGGAAAGCCTTGAGGGAACACGGGAGCCATTCAGGAAGAATTTCGAAAAAAACCAGCCTCCATCTTAGCGAGGGGCGGGTACAGCGTCAAGCAGCGCCCCTGCAGGGGAACCTTCGGTCAAATCGCAAGTTTCGGGCCTGAAGCGACCCGCTCAACCGGATTCCGGAAGGAATGAACACCGTGATTCTTATAGAGAAATTCATCTTTATCGTGATTTTTCAACTGAAATACGCCATACTTTTCTGTTTTAGAGAAACCCTGCACCCTGGCCTTTAGGAGTTCATGGCGAAGAAGCAGAAGCCCAAAAAAGCCGGAATGGTTCGGCGCAAGCAACAGAAGCAGCACCAGAAAAATGCCCAGCGCCGCAAGAACCGTCTCAAGCGCCCTGCAAGCATCAACAGTCCCAAGCAGCTGGAAAAGCTCCTGGGCACCCTCCCGCTGATGGCCTTTGACCCAGCGTTGGACGACCTCCGCATGGACGGAGCCGCCTTCCTGCAACTGCAGTCGGAGGGCCTGGCAGAGCCGTTGATCTTTGCCTCGCTCCTGGATGAGGCGTTCCTCAATGAGATCAACAACCGCCTGAGCGACATGGAGGAGACCGCGGCACCGACCTCGGCCCGGGGCATGCTGATCCGGGCGACCCAGCACCAGCTTGAAAACAGCGAGGAGATCCCGCACCTGGCCAACCCGCTGCTGGTGGCCATCTACCTGCGGACCCAGGCCGAGGCCCGGGGCGAAACGCTGGAGCGCGACGGCGTCCAGGCCGCCATGGACGAGTTTGAGGCCCGCAACGAGGAGTTCATTGAGCAACTCAATGAGCATCCGGAGCTGCTCCAGAACCTTGCTGAGCAAGCAGAGCAGTCCGAATCGGACGAAGCCGAGGTGGCCGCAGCCGAGGAACTCCCCTCCCTGCCAGTCCGCGAACCGGCGGTGCAGCTGGAAACCCTGGAAGCCTTCTGGGAACAGCTGCAAACCGAGTCGGAAGACGAGCAGAGCCGAGTGGAGGAAGACCTGGAGCTGTTCCTGGACGACTTTGCCCCACCCGCTTCCAACGAGTGGACTCCGGAGTTGATCGAGTCCTACATGACCGACTGGTTCCTGCAGAATGCCAACCCGCTGGCGGAGGACCTGGAGAGCATGAAGGGGTCGCTGGCCCGCCTCCTTGAGTTTTTAGTCGCGCGTGGCGAGGCGCCGGAAAGCCTCCGCGACGTCATCTTGCCCCGCCTGGCCGATCCGGAACACTACCGGGACGCGCTGAAAAGCTGAACCTCCAAATCGGGAGAGCCCATGCGCATCGCAAGCTGGACCGTTGTTGCTTTACTCGTTGGCCTGCTGGTCGGGTGCAGTTCCACACCCGGCCCGCGGCAGCAGTCTGGAGTGCTGGACACCCCAGAGCATCATGCCACCAAGGGACTGAACCAGCTCGAAGCCAACCGCTGGCGGGAAGCCGGACGGAGCTTTGACCTCGCCCTGCAGCTTCAGGACGACCATCCGGAGGCTCTTTCGGGAAAAGCGCTGGTGGTGGCTCATGAGGCCACGGAGCCCGGACGCCCGGCGGAGCGCCAGCAGGCCCTCCGGGAGCAGGCCCGGGAGCTTCAGGAACAGGCCCAGGCGGGGGCTCGTCAGCCGAAAGCGTCGCTGCGGGTATGGATCAACCGCATCTGGCTGGAGCAGCTGCTTCAGGAGGAAGACTGGTTTCCAGAGGCCGAGCAGGCCTTTGCGCAGACTCAGGAACTCCTGCTGGACCACCCCAACCTCCGGAACCTGCAGGCTGAGCCTCACTACCGACTGGCCCTCGCTGCCCAGACCGCCCTCGAGTTTGGGAAGGCCTCCGACCAGTTCCGCCAGGTCCTCTCCCTCAACCTGGGCTACACCCGGGAAGCCGACCAGGCGCTGGCTCGCCTGAATGACATCGTCCGGGCGCAACCGGGAAGCCGACAGGGCAAGGCGGTGGCTCTGGCAGAGCAACTGAGCCGGGCAGACCTGGCGGCGCTGCTGGTGGAGGAGTTCCGGCTGGGGGAGCTTTATGAGCGCTCACAGGTTCCAACCCCTCCAGGCTACAACGGCCCCTCTCAGCAGGAGTCCGGAAGTCAGCTCAACCTCAATGCGCCCGCCTCCGACCTCTCGGGGCACCCGCTGCAAGGTGACGTGGAAGAGGTGCTGGCGCTGGGCGTCCGGGGCCTCGAGGTCAACCCGCAGAAGCTCTTTCTGCCAGATGACGCTGTGACCCGGGCCGAGTTTGCTCTGGTTCTGGAAGACATCCTCATCAAGGTGCTGCAGGACCGGGCGCTCGCTGCGCGCTTCGTGGGGTCTCCTTCTCCGTGGGCCGATGTGCGGTCGGATGCCTACTACTACAATGCCGCCCGGACCGTGGTCGACCGCGGGCTCCTGGCCCCACAAAATGCGCTCCGGGGCGAGTTTGGCCCTGAGGCTTCCGTCACTGGGGCTGAGGCACTGCTCGGACTGCGCAAGCTCAAGGACGAACTGAATCGCTATGTCCGTTCACGAAGCTGAGGCGTTTCACGTCCTGGTGCTGGACGATGAACGCAGCATCCGCTGGGTTCTGGAAAAGGCACTTGAGCAAAAAGGCCTCCGGGTGCATGCCGCCCGCGATGTTCCGGAGGCTCGCGACCTCCTCCAGCGCTTTCCCATCCAACTGGCGCTGGTGGACATCAACCTTCCTGGTGTCGACGGCATCTCCTTCACCCGTGAAATCACGGCGCGCCCGCAGCCCCTGGCGGTCATTGTGATGACGGGGCAGAGCACCATGTTTCATACCATTGAGGCAATGAAGGCCGGGGCGTTCGACTACATCTCCAAGCCGTTCAACCTGGCAGAGGTGGAGGCGCTCGTGGACCAGGGGCTGGACCTGGTCCGGAATGCGGTTTCGGCCCCGGAGGGAACCGAGCCTGCGGCGCTGCGGCAGGAAGGCGACCTGCTGGTGGGGAACAGCGCCCAGATGCGAGAGGTGTACAAGGCGATTGGACGCGTGGCGCCCACCGACCTGACCGCCCTCATTCAGGGAGAGAGTGGCACGGGCAAGGAACTGGTCGCCCGCTCCATTCACCAGCACTCGACCCGGGCGAGTCAGCCGTTTGTCGCCATCAACTGTGCGGCCATTCCTTCGGAGCTGCTGGAGTCCGAGCTGTTCGGACACGAAAAAGGAGCCTTCACCGGCGCACAGGATCGCAAGCGTGGGAAGCTGGAGCTGGCCAGCCGCGGGACCCTGTTTCTGGATGAGATCGGAGACATGCCGATCAAGCTGCAGAGCAAGCTCCTCCGGGTGCTGCAGGAGCGGAGCTTTGAGCGCATCGGCGGGCATGAGCTGATTCACACCGACATGCGCGTCATTGCGGCAACTCACCGAGACCTTTCTCAGCTGATTGAGACGGAGCAGTTCCGCTCCGACCTCTACTACCGCCTGAACGTCTTCCCCATCCGGGTGGCCCCGTTGCGAGAGCGGCGCGAGGACATTCCGGCGTTGGTGGAGCACTTTCTGCGCAAAGGCAGCCGCGAGATGGCCGTGAGCCGCAAGACGGTTTCCAGCGAAACCATGACGGCGCTCAAGGGGTACGTCTGGCCCGGAAACGTCCGGGAGCTGGAAAATGTCACCAAGAGCCTGATGATTACCAGCGTCACCGACGTCATCACCGCGAGCAGCCTGCCCCGGCACCTGCTGCAGCAACCGGAGGTGCCCAACGCGGAAGACGCTCTGGAGCCCCTTGTGGAGCAGCGCCTCCAGGGCCTGGTCCGAGACTGCCTGGAGCGAGGGCAGGAGGACCTGATGGATTTTGTCATGCACCAGGTGGAGCGCCCCCTCCTGAAGACGCTGCTGGAGCAAATGAACTGGAACCAGCAACGGGCCGCCCGGGTGCTGGGCATCAACCGCAACACCCTCCGGAAGCGCCTGGAGCTGCTGGGCATCAGCCGCGACCGTAACGGAAAGTCATGAACCAACTGACTGAAGTCTTTGCCACCATCCAGGAACGTCAGGCCCATGGCACCCCGGACTCCTCGTATGTGGCCAAACTGCTCTCTCGGGGAGTGGACAGCATTCTGAAAAAAGTAGGCGAGGAAGCCACCGAAGTTGTCCTCGCAGCAAAAGGAGGCGATCGGCACGAACAGGTTCACGAAATTGCCGATCTCCTGTTTCATGTCTTGGTGCTGATGGCTCACCAAGGCCTTTCACCTGATGAGATTGATGCAGAGCTGCTACGACGCCATGGAAAGTCGGGTCTGCAAGAAAAAGCCGAGCGTGCTCAGCGTCACTAATCTCTCCCAACCTCAGAACACTCGCCTGGAAATACCAATGGCTGCTTCCGGAACACCCCCTTCCTCTTCCAAACTGACGACCCTCTTTCAACCCGTCTCCGTCCTCAACATCCAGATGCCCAACCGCATCATGGCCACGCCGAGCATTGAAAATCAGGCGGATACGGACGGAACCGTGACCCCGGCGCTGATCCGGCACTACACCGGACTGGCTCAAGACGGAGTGGGAACCCTGGTTGTGGAGTCCGCGTATGTGGCTCGGCAGGGCCGGGGTCATGCCACGCAGTTGGGCATTTCGGAAGAGGAGCACCTGGAGGGGCTGGCGAAGCTGGTCACTGCCGTCAAGAAGGAAGGCAGCGCCATTGGCATCCGGCTTTCGCATGCAGGCGCAAAGACCTCTGAGGAGGTCTGCGGAGAGACCCCGGTGGGGCCGTCGATTCTCAACTTTGGACGGGATTTTGATGTCAGCCGGGAGTTCGACCAGGACGACTGTGAGGAAATCATTCTGCACTTTGTCCATGCAGCTGAGCGGGCGCAGGAGGTGGGGATGGACTTCATCCAGATCAACGGCGGCGACCAGCAGTTGCTCGACCAGTGCCTGTCCCTCAAGTTCAACGGCCGCGATGACGAATATGGCCCCGGAGACATTGAGTCTCGGCTTCGGCTCGGACTCGACATCGTCCGGGCGATCCGGAAGCGGGAATCGGTGAAGATCCCCCTGGGGTACTACTTCACCATCATGGACAAGATTGAAGACGGCTTCACTCCGGAGGAACTGCAGGCCCTCTTTCAGCAGCTGGAACAAGCCGGCGTGGACCTCTTTCATCCGCTGGCCATTCATGCCATGAACCGCTGCTTTGATGGCGAGCTCTGCATGCTGCAGTGGGCGGGAAAGTTCACGAAGCGTCCGCTGATTTCTGAAGGAAACATCAAATCCCCACAGATCTTGCAAGAATCAGCAGAGCTGGACCTTGCCGAGTGGTATGCGCTTGAGCGGGGCATGTTCACGCGGCCACAGTGGTACAGCTTCCTCAAGCGCAAGCTGACCCCACCGAAACACTGAATCTCTGCACGATTCTCCTCCTCTCGTATCAAGGATCCTCATGAAGCAGCCTTCTCTGAATGTGGTCATTGCTGGACTGGGCACTGTTGGAAGTGGCGTTGCCACCGTGATCACGGACCATGCGGCCAAGGGCGCGCCGGTGCGTGTGGTGGGCGTCTTGGAAAAGAACCCCAACAGCCCCACTGCTGCCCCGTGGCGGGAAAGCCACCCGGAGTGGTTTCAGCGGAAGCGGGAAGACGTGCTGGCTGATCCGGAGGTGCATGCGATTGTGGAAACCGTGGGAGGGCAGACGTTTGCGAAGGACCTCATTCTGGAGGCACTGCGAGCAGGAAAGCACGTGGTGACGGCGAACAAGGACCTCATTGCCACCCATGGTCCGGAACTGCTGGAGACCGCCCGGACGCAAGAACGCTACCTGCTGTTTGAAGCCGCGGTCGCAGGGGCGATTCCGGTCCTGAGGCTGCTTCAGGACTACGTTCAGGTGAGCGACGTGGAGCGGGTGCAGGGCATCTTGAACGGGACCAGCAATTACATTCTCAGCAAGATGGAAACCGACAAGCTCTCCTTTGCGGAGGCGCTTCAGGAAGCACAGGACCTCGGATTTGCCGAACAGGATCCGACCAACGATATCGCCGGGTACGATGCCCGCTACAAGTTGGTCATCCTCACCTACCTGGTCACCGGACACTGGCTTTCGCCAGAGCAGATTCCCCTTGAAGGCATCGACCACCTGGACCTGGCTGATTTTGAATACGCCGAGCGCGTGGGCCGACGGATCAAGCTCATTGCCTCCATGGAGCGTGGCCCCCACGGCATCTCCGCGCATGTGCTGCCGATGATGCTTCCTGTGGAAGCCCCCATGGCCAACATCCACGGCTCCACCAATGTGGTGTCGTTGCAGGGGGCGTTTTCCGATGAAATCACCCTGGTGGGCAAGGGGGCCGGAAGCCTCCCGACGGCTTCTGCGATTGTTGCCGACCTCAACAAGCTCAGCCGCCCCTTTGCCTCCAACCTTCCGGAGCCAATGGCGGACTTTTCGCTCCAGCCCTTTGCTGAGCAATCCTTCCGGCACACCCTGCGTTTTGAGGTGTGGGACTCCCCCGGAATCTTCGGACGCATTGGGCAGGTGCTTGCCGACGAGGGCATCAACATTTATGCTTTAGAGCAGCTTCCCCAGTATCACCGCATTGATCGGGAGGAGCGCCAAGTGGTGATCTTCACCATGTCGCTCGAAACCTGCCGGGAAGGCATCCTGCAACAGTCGGTGAAGCGCCTCAATGAGGAATCCTTCATGGCAAACCCGGTGGTGATCCTGCGCGAACCTGCCTGACTGTTGACCACCTCCGGGACCGCATGAAAGTGGCGCGATGGCCGAGTTCCTGAAAAAATACCGCTTCCCCCTGGTGATTGGGGTGACCCTGCTGGTTTTGCTCCTGGCCATCCTGCAAAACCGGAATCAGCGCATCGAGTCGCGCTTCCAGTCGCTGGTGATGACCATCGCCTATCCTGCAGAAGTCGCCTTCCATTTTGTCACGCAATCGATTGGGGGGTGGCTCGACTCCTACATTCTGCTGGTGGGGCTTCAGGAGGAGAACCTGCAGCTTCGGGAGCAGGTGAAGGACCTGACGGAGGAACTGAACCGGACCCGTGAGGAAGCGATCCAGTTCCGGCGCCTCCGGAACCAGCTCCAGTTTGCTCAGCAGAATCCGGGAGAGAAGCTGTTTGCTGAAGTCATCAGCGAAACTTCCGACGGCCTCCACCAGATCCGCCTCATCAACCGGGGGACCCGCCAAGGCGTTCAGCGCAACTTTGCCGTCATTCTTCAAGAAGGTCTGGTCGGACGCATTCAGGCCGTCTCGCCCCTGCAGTCTCAGGTTCAGCTCCTGATTGACCAGCGGAGTCGGGTTCCTGCGCTGATTCAGCGGACGCGCTCCCGGGGGCTGGTTTTTGGCACCAACGGAGGCCTGGAGCTGCGTCAGGTGAACCGACGGGCAGACATTGAGGTGGGCGACCTGATCGTCAGCAGTGGGCTGGGGCGCCTGTTTCCCAAAGGCACCCTCATTGGCAAGGTCACGGAGATCCGCAAGGAGCCCCACGAACTGTTTCAGTCTGCGGTTCTGGAGCCGGCAGTCGATTTCGGAAGGCTGGAAGAGGTGTTTGTTTTGCTGCGTCAGAGCAGTCCCACCATCCAGCCCCTCTTTTCTGAATGATCCGGACCTTCCTCATGTTGACCCTCAGTGGAGTCCTGGCCCTCTGGCTGCAGGTGGGGTTGGCGCCGGTGCTGAGCAACCTCGGGGTGCACCTGAGCTGGCTGCTGCTGGTGTCGCTGTTCTGGGTGCTTTATGATGGCAAGCGGGGGATTTCCTACTTTGCCCTGGTCATGGGGCTGTGTGCCGATTCGCTCTCTCACGGAGTCCTGGGCGTGTACGGGTTCAGCTTCTTTGTGACGGCGTTGCTGGGACGGTACATGAACCGCTGGTTTTACACGAATCAGTCCATCTTTGTGGCCATCGCGATCATCCTCCTCTCGACCCTGGAGCACACGATTTCCCTCAGCCTGTTTGTCTGGCTGGATCCGACGCTGGAAATCAGTGGGCTGCTGATGACCTACTTTTTACCCTCGATTCTGGCGCAAGGCCTTCTGGGAGCCCTTCTGGCGCCGATCATGGACTGGTTTGAGAAACGGGAACCTCTGCAAGCATCCCCATGAAGTTCAAGACCATTGACCCTCAGGAACTGAATCAGTTTCGACTGCGCATCTACATCATCAGCGCCGTCATTGTCCTCATCTTCTCGCTGCTGGCAACACGCCTGTGGTACCTGCAGGTCATCAGCGGCGACCTCTATGCCGATTATGCCAAGGGCAACCGCATCCGCCTGATTCCGGAGCCGGGGCTCCGTGGAGTGATCTTTGACCGTAACGGAGAGGTGCTGGCGGAAAATCGTCCTGCCTACAAGCTCCAGCTCATCCGCGAAGACACCCCCGACCTGGAGCAAACCCTGAAGCGCATTGAGCGCATCCTGGGCTTCCCCTACAAGGAGCTGAAAGAGAAGGTGGACAAGAGCCGAGGCCTGGCTCGGTTTCGTCCGATTGTCCTGGAGGAGGACCTGGACTACCGCAAGGCCATGCTGGTGGAAACCTACCGCGATGATTTTCCAGGCATTTCGGTGGTTGTCCAGCCCCGGCGCTTCTACCCAAACCGCAACACCGCCTCCCACATCCTGGGGTACGTGGGGTTGACTGATGAGGAAGCGTCCAGCCTCGACTCCGATCGCCGCATGTCGAGCATGACGGTTGGCAAAGCCGGAGTCGAGCTGATCAGCAACCAGAACATGATCGGCCGAGACGGAGGACGCCAGATTGAAGTCGATCACCTGGGACGGGAAATGCGGGTGCTGGGGCAGGAGGTCCCCTCACGTCCGGGGACGGATGTCCACCTGACCCTTGACATCCGGATTCAGAAGGCGGTGGACCAGGCCATGGTCGGCGAGAATGGAGCGGTCATCGTCATGGATCCACGCAACGGCGACATCCTGGCCATGGCAAGCTATCCGGATTTTGATCCCAACGCCTTTGCCGGAGGCATCGACATCCGGAGCTGGCAAGCGCTGCTGGAGAATCCGGAGCATCCCCTCGAAAACAAGGCCATCCAGGGCGTTTACCCACCGGGGTCGATCTTCAAGCTGGTGACCGCCTACACGGGCCTCAGCCACGGAGAGATCACCCTGGCCACCCGGCACTTCTGCGATGGCACTTACTTTGTCAAGGGGCGGACGACGCCCTTCCGGTGCTGGAAGAAGGGCGGGCATGGCTCGGTCAATGTTGTGGAAGCCATTCAGCACTCCTGCAACGTCTTCTTCTACAACGTCGGGGTCGGGGTAGGCGTGGACGCCATTCATGAGACGGCTCAGCTCTTTGGATTGGGATCGGTGACGGGGCTGGGGTTGAGCGCCGAGAAGGCAGGGTTGGTTCCGAGCAGCGACTGGAAGGAACGTCAGTTTGGCGAGCGTTGGTACACCGGCGAAACGCCATCCTTTGCCATTGGACAGGGCTACCTGACCCTGACGCCGTTGCAGGTGCTGAACATGGTCAACATTGTGGCAAACAATGGCACCTGGCACCGCCCTCGGCTGCTTCAGGAACAGGCCACGGAATCGCGGGATCTGGGCCTCAACAAGGAGTACCTGGGGCTTCTGCGTGAAGGCATGATCGCCGTGGTGAATGCACCGGGTGGCACTGCCGGCAAGGTCCGTTTTGACGACGTGACCGTGGCTGGAAAAACCGCGACCTCGCAGGTGATCAGCCGGGAAACGCTGGAGAGCCTGGGAGAAGAGGAGCAGGATGCCAAGAACTTCCAGAACCACGCCTGGTTTGTTGCCTTTGCTCCTGCGGAAAAACCGGAAATTTCGGTGATTGTGCTGGTGGAGCACGGCGGTGGCGGCTCCCGGACGGCCGCCCCTGTGGCTCGGCGGATTCTGGAAAATTACTTCAACACGATCTACCTGCCCCGACAGCATGCTCAGCAGGTGACCCCCGAGACCCCGAGTTACGCCTGGATGGACCTGTCGGATGATTTCCAGATTCCTCAGCCTGAAGACGATGCCCCCTATAGCCTGCGCCTGCAGTCGGCCTTTTTGACGGAGCGTTGAGGTGAGTCACCGTGAAGGGCATCCATGAAGCCCAGCGACTTTGCTCCTCCTCCGAAGGTCGGCAGCACCCTCCAGAAGGCTCGGCATGCCAAGCAGCTGACGCTTGACGAGCTGTCTGCACGCTCCGGAGTCTCCAAGGCCATTCTGTCTCAGATTGAGCGCGACAAGACCAACCCCACCCTGTCGACGATCTGGCGCATCACTCAGGCGCTGGAGATGCCCTTGGAAGACCTGTTGGCGTCAAGCGCTGAGTTGGCGCAGTTTGAGAAGCTTCCGGTTCATGCCACCCCGGAGGTCAGCAATCCGGAAGGCTCCTTCCGGCTCCGGATCCTGGGAACCCTGGGCAGTGTGGCAACGTTTCAGTGGTATGCGTTTGAGGCGGAGGTGGGCGCCGTTTTGGAATCCGATTCCCACGGCTCCGGAAGCCTTGAGAGCCTGACCCTGACGCAGGGCGCAATTGAGGTTTCGGTGTCTGATGAAACAGAGAGGGTTTCTGCCGGAGAGACCCTGCGGTATCAGACCAATGCCACGCATCGGCTCCGGAGCCTGGGCCCAGAGCCCGCCCAGGGCTTCATGGTCAACCTGCTCCGAGGCATGATCCCGCCCCAGTGGTAGCTAGCGGATGTCCTCGTGGTTGATCGTTTCGCCATACGGCGTTGACCGCACTGCCGTCCGCGCCTGAAACCGGGACTTGACCCACTCGCGGATCGGGTAACGGGTGAGTGGAAAGAGCAACGTCAGCCCTGCCAGATCCGTCAGAAATCCGGGAGTGATCAGCACCACGCCTGCGACCAGAATCAGCACCCCTTCAATCAACTCATCGGTCGGTACCTCTCCCACCTGAAGCGCCTCCCGGATCTTGTTCAGGGTGTTCAGCCCCTCCAACTTGGCGAGCCACGCCCCGAGCATGCCTGTCCCCAGAACAATGAAAATGGTGGCCAGCACTCCGATTCGAGCGCCCACCTGAACCAGCAGGTACAGCTCCAGCGTGGGGATGACGGTGAAGGCAAGAAAGAGTTTCAGCATCAGGTTGCCTCCGGAGACGGATTCAGGTGAAGGAAGACCTCATCAAGCGTGGAGAGCTCAAAGTCGGGACCATCCGGAAGGCGCTCGGGGCGTTGGGCAAAGCGGTTGACCCACGCCACCCGGAACCCGAAGGTTGCCGCTCCCGCAACATCCCAGGAGTTGGACGAAAAGAAGAGGATTTCCTCAGGCTTGCAGGAAAAGCGCTCGGTTGCGAGGGCATACACGCGAGGGTCCGGCTTGTACACGCCAACGGCTTCCACCGAGAGAACCGCATCCAGCCGCTCAGTCAGGCGGGCACTCTGCACACCCGCCTCCAGCATGGCGGGGGCGCCGTTGGAAAGAATGGCTGTGTGAAGCCCCTGGTCCCGCAGCTTCTGGAGGGTCGCAGGCACTTCCGGATAGCACTGGAGGTGGGTGTAGGCCTCAAGCAGCTGATTCCGCAGCACCGGCTGGTTCACCCCGTGGGTGTCGAGCGCAAAATCGAGCGCATCGCCTGTGATTTGCCAAAAATCCACATGACGCTGCATGAGGCTCCGGAGCCAGGTGTACTCCAACTGCTTGGTGCGCCAAAGTTGTGACACCAGAGGCGCCGCTGCACCAAGCTGATCCTGGTAGGCGCCCACGGCTGAGTGGACGTCAAAGAGGGTTCCGTAAGCGTCAAAGACGGCGGCACGAAGAGGCGGTAGGGGCATCTGGGACTCCTGGGTAAATGGGGCCAAGCAGGGTTTCCTTCAAGCTTGGCGAAATTTTCCCAAAAGGCCAGACTTCCCGGCTAGGCCGGGTCGCGCTCTCGGTTGGCGTACCAGTCCAGCAGGCGGGTGTGCACGCAGGAAGCCTCTCCCGACTCCGGAACCCGCTGGTGAGTGCCATCGGTCTGCAGCAGAAAGGTCCGCTTGGAGTCCGTGATGCAGGCCTCTAGCACCACGGTGCGAAGTTGCTCCTTGAGTCCGGTATCAAGGATGGGGGCCAGCACCTCGACGCGGCGGTCAAGGTTGCGTTCCATCAAGTCGGCACTGCCGATGTAGATTTCCGGGGAGCCTCCGTTTTCAAAGAAATAAATCCGAGAGTGCTCCAGGAAGCGCCCCACGATGGACCGGACCTGGATGGAGTCGCTCACACCAGGAACTCCGGGACGGAGGCAGCAGACGCCGCGGACGATCAGGTCCTGAGGCACCCCGGCCTGAGACGCGCTGTAGAGGGTCCGGATCATCCGGGGGTCGGCAATGGAGTTGACCTTGAAGATGAGGCGAGCCGGACGTCCGGCGGCGGCGTGCTCCGCTTCGCGCTGGATGAGTTCCTCCAACCGGGAACGCAGGGTGACAGGCGCAACCAGCAAGCGGTTGAAGCTCCGCTTGTTGGAGTAACCCGTCAGGAAGTTGAAGACATGGGAAACGTCTTGTCCAATTTCCTCATTGGCGGTGAAGAGTCCCATGTCGGTGTAGATCTTGGCGGTGGAAGGGTTGTAGTTTCCGGTGCCAATGTGCATGTACCGCCGGACGCCATCGGCTTCTTGCCGGACCACGAGGCACAGCTTGCAGTGGGTCTTCAGGTTGAGCACGCCGTACACCACATGCACCCCCACAGCTTCCAGGCGCCGGGCCCAGGCGATGTTGTTGCGCTCATCAAAGCGGGCCTTCAGCTCCACCAAAACCGCCACCTGCTTCCCAGCCTCGGCGGCTTCAATCAGACGCTCCACAATCGGCGAATTGCTGCCCACTCGGTACAGCGTCATCTTGATGGCCACCACGTTCGGGTCCTGTACGGCTGCCAGCAGAAAGGCTTCCACCGGGACAAACGACTCATACGGCTGGTGGGTCAGCAGGTCCTGGTAGCGGATGCGTTCAAAAATGGTGTCCTGGCTCTGGGAGTCAAACAGCACTGGTGCCGCAAAGGGCGCATCCTTGAGCGCTGGTAACGGGAGCTTCATCAGCTCCATCCAGTCACTGAAGTTGATGCGACTGTTGGTCCGGATGATGATGGAGTCACTGACCTCAAAATTCTCGGCCAGCACATCCAGAATGCGCTGGGGGATCTTTTCCTCCACATGGAGCCGTGAGACGTTTCCATAGCGGATCTCCTTGAGCCCCTGGTCCACCGTCTCCAGCAGGTCATCGGCTTCATCTTCCTGAATCACCAGGTCGGTGTCTCGGGTGACATGAAAGACAAAGGCTTCCTCAATCTGAGTTCCGGGAAACAGTTCCTGCAGGTTGGCCTCAATCACATCCTCCAAGAAGACAAAAGCGTGTCCGGAGTGCCCGGAGAGGGCTTCCGGGACCTCAATGAAGCGGGGGAGGGTGTCGGGGATCTTCACCCGGGCGAACCGAGGCTGCCCTGCCAGGTTCACGACCACCGCAAAGTTGAAGCTGAGGTTGGAGATGTGTGGGAAGGGGTGCCCCGGGTCAAACGCGAGCGGTGTGAGAACAGGAAGGATGTCCTTGAGGAAAAGCTCCCGCAGGTGCGCTTCCAACTCGGAGCTGCAGTCACTGGGTTCCAGAAAGTAAACCTGCTGCTCGGCCAGTTCGGCATGGAGCATGTCCCAGCAGGAGGAGAACTCGAGCATCATCCGGTCCACTCGACTCTGAATCGCCCGGTACTGGGCCTTCGGGTCCAGGCCGTCTGGTGTGGGAACCGTGTTGTCTTCCTTGATCTTCCGGAGGATGGTGGCGACCCGGACCATGTGAAACTCGTCCAGGTTGGTCGCGGCAATGGCGAGAAACTTGACGCGTTCCAGCAGCGGGTGCTCCTTGTCATAGACCTGCTCCAGCACCCGTTGGTTGAACTCGAGCCAGCTCAGCTCGCGGTTGATGTACAACGCCGGAGCTTCCAGGTTGGCCGGGTCGACCTGAAGCCAGGGAGAGGCCTCAGGGGCCGCGGGCGCCGTCGCAGGTTCGGGCGCCGTGGAGGCCTTGCGGGTTCGGGAACGAGACGGAGAAGTGGCCATGGTTCTTTTGGGCTGAAGAGTGGGTGGGCAGGATGCAGGTGCAAGGTCCACAGATTTAGCGAAACGCCCCCAAGAATCAAGCGTCAGCGGGGACTGAACACAATCCGAACACACCGCCGCTGAAAAAAAGTGAAAAAGCTCTCAAGTTTCTCCCTCACCTTCCGATAAGAGGGGAAAGACTTCGGCCGCACATTGAGCGTGCGTCACTTCAACCATTGAGAGTTGGGCCATGAAAATCCGCAACAATGTTGCCTCACTAAATGCACTTCGCAATACCGAGAGCTCCTTCAAGAAGGTTCAGGGGTCTCTGGAGAAGCTCAGTTCCGGGCAGAAGATCAATCGGGGTTCGGATGGACCGGCCTCGCTGATCGCTTCTGAAGGACTGAGAAGCCGTGTCGCCGGCCTCCAGCAGGCGCATGAGAACAACCAGGTCTCCATTGCCCTGGTGCAGACGGCTGAAGGCGCCCTCAATGAAGTGAGCGACATCCTCATTCAGCTCAAGCAGCTCGCGGTTCATGCCATCAACGAGGCCGTGAATGACCCCACCATGCTCGAGGCCGACCAGCAGGAAGCCGAGTACCTCCTGAGCACCGTGGAGCGCATTACGCAGAACACCAGCTTCTCCGGAAAGAAACTCCTGGACGGCAGCATGGGCGTCAGCGGGGTCACGGTTGGAGACAACCTCCGCTTCGTCTCTGCAGAAGAAACCTCCAATCCCTCCCCGGAAAAGGGCTTCCCCGTCGACATCACCCAGGTGGCCACCCGGGCCAACCTCAAGGGCGACGTGCCACTTGGCGTGGACAACATCGGCGACGGGGCCTTCATCCTGGTCAATGAGGGCGGCAAGAACGTCACGCTGGACACCCGAAGCGGTGAGGTCAAGAACAGCATCGACGAGATCCTGAAGAACCACGCGGAAAACCCGGAGCGCTTTCCGGCAGATGCCTCCTCTCAGGGCATCCGGGACGTGATCATGTTCCACATGCAGAAGGCAATGGACGATGTCGGCATCCAGGTGGAAGTGTTCCAGGCTCCTGACGAGACCCTGATGCTGCGCCACAAGGAGTATGGCGACGACCCCAGCTTCAGCGTGACCTGCAACATTCCGGACATCCTCTCTGCCATTCCGAATGAGGCAGAAGTCTCAACTCCCGGAACCGACGTCGCAGGCACCATTGCTGGAGCCGTGGCACAGGGACAGGGACGGCTGCTGACCGGCATCAGCGGCTCCCCGGCACAGGGCGTGACCGTGGAGTACAACCGGGACATCGAACTCAAGGAAGTGCCGGTCATGAACGAGCAGGGCGAGCAGATTGGCTCTGAGTTTGTGGAAGAAACCCATGAGGAAGTGGTGGGCAGCCCGTCCAATCCGAAACTGGAAGGCTACGTCCACATCTCCCAGCAGTCCAAGCAGTTCAACCTGGGACCCGATGCCAAGGCCTGGTCTTCGGTCTCCCTCCAGGAAGTCCGCGCCAACAAGCTGGGCACGGGTGTGGACAACAACAGCAACATCAAGAGCCTGGCAGACATTGACTTCATGGAAATCCAGAGTGCTCGGGACTCCCTGAAGGTCATTGACCAAGCCATTGATGATGTGTCCGGATACCGGGCCAAGTTGGGAGCCTTTGAGCGCAACACCCTGGAGCGCAACCTGGCGAGCCTGCAGGTGGGGGCCGAAAACAACCTTGCCGGTGAGTCCACGATCCGAGACACCGATGTCGCGGAAGAGATGTCCCGGCTGACCAGCAACCAGATCATGCTTTCCGCCAGCCAGTCCATGTTGGCTCAGGCCAACCAGCTGCCTCGGAACGTCCTCAAGCTCATCGAGGGCGGTGGCGGTTGATCACCCCCCTTGAGAGCTCTCCTCGATCAAGGTGGCAGCCCTTCCCAGGCTGTCACCAGACCTCCCTTCCTCCTCAGTCATCCCATGTCCAGTTTCAGCCGTAGCGGGGCTCAGGTGCTCGTGGACCAACTCCTGTTGCACGGAGTGGACACCGCCTTTTGTGTTCCCGGAGAAAGTTACCTCGCGCTCCTGGATGCCCTCCACGACGTCTCGGACCGCATCCGCCTCATCACCTGCCGTCATGAAGCCGGTGCCGCCAACATGGCAGAAGCCTACGGCAAGCTCACCGGAAAGCCCGGGCTCTGTTTGGTGACCCGAGGGCCCGGAGCCACTCAGGCCAGTGTCGGGCTGCACACGGCCTTTCAGGACTCAACTCCGCTGCTGCTGCTGGTGGGGCAGGTCCAACGCGAGGCTTTGGGGCGGGAAGCCTTTCAGGAGGTCCGGCATGAGAACCTCTTTCAGGAGGTCAGCAAGTGGACGCAGGAAATTCAGGATCCCCAGCGCCTTCCGGAATTCCTGGCGCGCGCGTTTCATGTGGCGCAGGCTGGGCGTCCCGGACCCGTGGTGCTGGCACTGCCGCAGGACATGCTGACGGAGTCCTGCACCGTGGCGGATGCTCGGCCGGTTCGGCAGACGGCTCCGGAACCGGGGGTGGCGGTGCTGCGAGAGTTGCGGGAACGTCTGGACGCCGCCCAGCGTCCGATGCTGATTGTGGGAGGCCCGCACTGGAGTGAAGCGGCTCGTGAGAACCTGGAACAGTTTGCCTCACGCTGGAAGCTCCCGGTTGCCACGTCGTTCCGGTGCCAGGACCGGATCGACAACCGACACCCCTGTTATGCTGGCGAACTGGGAACCTCCGCCTCGGCCCGGCTCAACCAGCGAATTCAGGAAGCGGACCTGCTGCTGGTCCTCGGAGCACGGTTGGGTGAGATGACGACACAGGGGTACACGCTGCTCCAGATTCCGGTTCCGGAGCAAACGCTGGTGCAGGTGCATCCGGATCCGGATGAGCTGAACACGGTTTATCAGGCCGACCTTCCGGTGGCCGTGAGCGCGCCCTCGATGGTGGCCGCCCTGGCGTCCTGGCGTCCGGACTCCACTCCGGTGTGGCAACCCTGGCAGGAGGAACTCCACCAAGACTATCAGGCGCACGTGGCCGTTCCAGAACTGGAGACGCCGCTCAACCTGGCTGCTGCGGTGCAGACCCTCCGGAAGCAGCTTCCAGCAGACACGATCTTCACCAATGGGGCGGGAAATTATGCGGCGTGGGCCAATCGCTTCAGCCAGTTCTTTCAGTACCCCACGCAGGTGGCTCCCACCAGCGGCGCCATGGGGTATGGCCTTCCGGCTGCGTTGGCAGCAAAGGTGTGCCATCCGGACCGAGCGGTGGTCTGCTTTGCTGGAGACGGCTGCTTCCTCATGGCCGCCAACGAGCTGGCAACGGCCGTTCAGTACGACCTGGCGGTGGTGGTGGTGGTGGTGAATAACGGCATGTACGGAACCATCCGGGCGCATCAGGAGCGGCACTACCCGGGACGCGTGCATGGGACCTCGTTGCGCAATCCGGATTTTGCCGCCCTGGCCACCGCGTTTGGCGCTCATGGAGAGGTGGTGTCGGCCACAGAAGAGCTGGCGCCAGCGCTTCAGCGGGCACTGGATTCCGGAAAACCGGCGGTGCTGGAGCTGCGCTTTGAACCCTCGATTCTGAGCCTCAAGGGCATTTAGGCGACCCGCCTGTTCACGCGCGGCGTTGAGACCGGCAGCGCTCGCTGCAGTACTTGACTTCCTCCCAACACGACGCCCACTTCTTCCTCCACGCAAACGGACGCTGGCACACCAGACACATTTTTTCCGGAAGGTGGGGCTTGCGGTGTGGCATTACTCCAGGACCGCCCACGCCAGCAGGGACTCCAGAAACTCCGCCTTGAACCGATTGGCATCGACCTCCAGGGCAACGTGCAGATTCGGAGGCTCCGAATGCCGCCCGCGTCGATCGACCACCGTCATGCCGCGTGTGAAGGTGCCCTGAACCTCAACGGCGGTATGTCGGAACTCCGTCTTGACGAGGTCCGGGTGAACCGCGACTCCTGCAGCCAGTGGATCGTGCAGCACACAGCGTGGCCAGCCCGAAAGCTCGCCATAGGCATTGGTGATGAAGCCGATGATCTGCAGCAGGAACCGCGCGCGGTCGGTGTCGAGGGTTTCCAGCGGCCCCAGGTCGGCCGGTTCGAGGTACGTCTGGTGGGTGACATCGAGGCCAACGAGGGTCATGTTGGCCCCGGATGCAAAGACAATCTGGGCGGCTTCCGGGTCGTTGGCAATGTTGGCTTCAGCAACCGGGGAGACGTTTCCGGTGAAGAGGGCGCCGCCCATGATGACGATGCGTTGAAGCCGCTGGGCGAGCCCAGGATCACGCAACAGAGCGAGGGCGACGTTGGTGAGGGGAGCGGTGGTGAGGAGGGTCAGTTCCCCTGCGTGTTCATGGCTCAGCCGGAGGATCAGGTCATCTGCGCTTTCCGGGACGGCCTCGCGCTGTGGCGGCTCGAGAAAGGTGTTGCCCAGCCCTTCTTCCCCGTGGACGTAAGGCGCCGGATTGAGCGGGGCCAGCAACGGCCGCTCTGCGCCGCGTGCGACCGGCACGTCCAGTTCCAGCAACTCCCACATCTTCAGGGTATTCCGGGTGGTCTGGTCCACATGGACGTTGCCTCCAACGGTGCTGCATCCCAGCAGCTGAACCCGTCCCTGGTGCTGCAGGTGGGCCAGGTACACCAGGGCCAGGGCATCATCAATGCCGGTGTCCACATCGGCGATCAGCTTCACAAGTTACTCCTCAACAGGTTGCGTGGCATCTTGAGCAGGCGGCGGAGGCTGCTCGGCTTTCATGCGTTGATCAATCCAGTCCACGACCAGCAGGATGGCTCCAATGATGGCAAAGCTGATCAGGTAATTCCGTAGAATGCGCGGCATTTAGGTCTCTGATTCGGTCACTTCCGAGGGGTCAAGGGGAATGCGGATCTGCAGGATGCCGTGCTCCAGGTGCATCTCGGGAGGGCCACTGGTCTTCACCGGAAGGGCAAACTCGCAGGCAAAGGGGCCACTGGGGCGTCCCTGGTGCAGAAAATGGAATCCGTCCCCGCTGTGCTGAGGGAACGAGCCGGTCACCCGGAAGCGGTGCTCCTGAAGTTCGAGCTGGACTCCATTGGGAAGCACCCCAGGCAGGTTGATGGCAAGAAGCAGCTCGTCAGCGCTCTGCAGAATGTCAAAATCGGGGTAGACCGTACTCCGGTCTGAAGCCGGTTCGGGCTCTGGAGGATGCTCCAGGAGCTCCTTCAGCCGTTGATCGTTTCGCTTTTTGCGCTCGAAGAGGTGCTCGAGTTCAGCAGGATCGGGTGTGCGACTCATTCGGGTGCTTTGTGTGCAGATGCAAAATGACACTTGCAAACATCAGCATAACCCGATAAACCAAACAGTCAACTTGCACCACCCGTCCCCGTTTATCTCTGAAACCTCAGACTTTGCAGGAGAGCTCATGGACCTGAGTTGGGAACATTTTTGTCAGAATCATTTCGATTTTCCAGGCCTGACCCTCTCATTGGATACCTCCCGGGTGGGGTGGCCGCGTCCTGAAGACGCTCCTGCCTTTTCGGCGTTGGAGTCCGCGTTTGCGGCCATGCAGGCGCTTGAAGCAGGCGCCATGGCGAATCCTGATGAACAGCGTCAGGTGGGGCACTACTGGCTCCGGAGTCCGGAGTTGGCGCCAACCTCGGAGCAGCGTGCTGCCATTGAAGCCTCCCATGAGCAGATCCGGCAGTTTGTGGGCGAGGTTCACCGGGCAGAACTGGTGGGCTCAACCGGGAAGCCCTTCACGCAGCTGCTCCTCATCGGCATCGGTGGCTCCGCGCTCGGACCGCAGTTGGTGGCCAATGCCCTCGGTGGCTCCAGCAACCCGATGCAGGTGCACTTCTTTGACAACACCGACCCAGACGGCATGGACCGTGTGCTGGAAGCCCTGGAGGGCCAACTGCCACAGACGCTGGTGGTGGTGATTTCAAAATCCGGAGGAACCAAGGAAACCCGAAATGGCATGCTGGAGGCGCAGCATGCGTTCCTGAAGGCCGGCCTTGAGTTTGCCCGGCACGCCGTCGCCGTCACCGGAGTCGGAAGCGCCCTCTCAGAAACGGCTGCTGCCGACGGCTGGCTGGAACGGTTCCCGATGTGGGACTGGGTCGGAGGACGAACCTCGGAAACCGCGGTGGTGGGGTTGCTCCCAGCCGCCCTGCAGGGCCTCGACTGGGAAGGAATGCTGGACGGGGCTCGTGAGATGGACGCGGTGACCCGGATTCCAGACGTGCGGCAAAACCCTGCCGCGCTGCTGGCCCTCGCGTGGCACACCCTGACGGAAGGCAACGCCCAGAAAGCGATGGTGGTGCTGCCGTACAAGGACCGCCTGGAACTCTTCAGCCGCTACCTGCAGCAGCTGGTGATGGAGTCCCTCGGCAAGGAGCAGGACCTCTCGGGCGCGACCGTGCACCAGGGCCTGACGGTTTACGGCAACAAGGGCTCAACCGATCAGCACGCCTACATTCAGCAGCTGCGAGAGGGCCCCAACGACTTCTTTGCCGTCTTTCTGGAAGTCCTGAAGGACCGGGAGGGCGTGACCATCGACGTGGAGCCCGGGGTGACCTCTGGAGACTACCTCCACGGCTTCTTTCAAGGAACCCGGACCGCCCTGGCAGAAAATGAGCGGGCGTCCTTGACCCTGACGCTGGAGCAGGTGAACGCCTTCAGTGTGGGAGCGCTGATTGCGCTGTTTGAGCGGGCGGTGGGGCTGTATGCCTCGCTGGTCGGCATCAACGCCTACCACCAGCCTGGAGTGGAAGCCGGGAAGGTGGCGGCCGGTGCCGTGATTGACCTGCAGGGCAAGAGCCTCGGGTGGTTTCAGCAAAACAGCGGTCGCGCGGTGACGGCTCCGGAGCTGGCCCAAGAATTGGGTCAGGCCGCAGACACCGAGACGCTCTTCCGCATCTTGAGGCACCTGGCGGCCAACAACCGCCTGACCCAATCCGGGACGGGTCCGGAGGCTCGCTTTCAGGTGGGCTAAGGCGTGGTCAGAGAGGTGAGCCGGTGCCGCGTTTCGCCTTCTGTAAACTCCAGAATCCAGTGGGGGGCCGGCTTGGCGATCAGAAATCGAAAGTGTGTCTTGCTTTTCGGGAGCATCAACCGCAACATCGCGGACTCCGGATAGGCAAGGATTTGGTCGGCCTGAACGCGTCCCAGCTCCGAATCCACCTCCTGGGTGCCTTCTCGTACCACGACCATGCTGACCAGGCTCATGGAACGCGGGAGGTTGTTGCGCTCCAGCTCCAGAGCCAGCGCCGGAAGGTAGAGGGAGAACGTCAGGCGGGGGTGCTCATCAAAGGCCGACAGGTTCTTGCGGAGAAACAGCATCAGGGTTTCCAGAGGCACCACACCGGATTGAGGAACATCCAGGGTGAACTCTCGGACGTCTCCTTTCTCCGTCAGGCGGGTTTGGATCTGTCCGGAGGTGTAGGCATTTTCAATCCGTAGCTCCTTCCGCAGATCTTCTTCGACATAATGAGAGGGCTGCCAGGTCTGAGGATCCAGGCGGACCTGTTTGCGGGAAAAGACCTCGCCGTCGGGCTTGGTGTTCTCATTGAACTCCAGCAGGAAGGCGGCTTCGTCTCCGGTGCCCTGGGTGTAGCGGAAGACGCTCTGTCCCGTGACCTCCTGCCGTTGCAGGTGGAAGTGCTCATACACCAGTTCGGTCCCTGCCGAAAGCAAGGGAGCCGCGTGTCCGAGCGCCGGCGTCATTACCAGCAGCACCAGCCACCCCATCAGGTGGTTTCGTTTCATCGTGTTCAACATCTTTCCTGGATTCATTCAACTGAATATGTCTCGACCTCCGGACCGTCCCCGACACTTTCGACGACGCCCGTCTCCCTCGGGTTCTCAGCTTTCGGCGCGTTCGGCGGTGCTGCAAGCTTTTTCGCGGTTCGCTCAAGCGCAGGAAGCCTTGCCGGAGCCTCCGGAGGCCCTGTCTGACCGAGATCGGCGCCTCTACACCCAGATGCTGCAGGGGCTGCTGCGACACGACCGCTGGTTGTCGCAGCTGGTGCGTCAGCGTCTCCGGACCGGACGGCTTCCGGATCCGGAGGTGGAAGCGGTTTTGAAGCTGGGAGCCCTGGAGCTGTTGTTGCTGGAACGCCTCCCTGATCATGCCACGCTCAACGAAGCGGTGCAATTGGTTCGTGAACGCGGGTGGGCCCGAGCAGCAGGTTTGGTGAATGCCGTCCTCCGGACGCTGCAGCGCGATCGAGACGCCGGACGCATTGATCCGGCAGAGGGGACGCTGGCCGTTCGGACCTCTCATCCAGACTGGATGGTGGCGCGCTGGGAAGCCACTTACGGCCCAGACACGACCCGACAGATCTGTGAGGCCAACAACACCTTTGAAGGTGTGACGCTGGTACCCGCTCCGGGTTGGGAGGGCGCTCGCCTGAAAGAAGCGCTGGAGGCGGAAGGCCTGACCCTTGAGCCCCACCCGGCGCATCCGGAGCTCTGGCGCGCGCCTCGAAGCGCTGGACTCTGGGACAGTGAAGCGTACCGCGCCGGAGGCTTTTGGGTGCAGGATTCCTCATCGTTTCTGTTTGCTGAGGCCGTTGCTCCGCTCCTGACGGGGCAGGGGTTGGACGTCTGTGCCGCGCCCGGAGGCAAGACCCTCGGGCTGCTCCGTCAGCGTCCGGACCTCACGCTTCTGGCTGCCGATCGCTCCCTGGAGCGCCTGAAGGCCCTCCGCCGCAACTTCAGGAGGCTGAACCTGCCGCTTCCGGAGTTGCTGGTGGCCGATGGAACGGAGCTGCCGTTTGCGGCAGAGCGCTTTGATTGGATTCTGCTGGATGCCCCGTGTTCCGCGACCGGGACCATTCGTAAGAACCCGGACTTGAAGTGGCGCCGCTCTGCTGACACCTTATTGGGCCAATGTTCTCTTCAGCGCCACCTCCTGTTTGAAGCTGCCCGGCTGGTCCGTCCCGGGGGAACGATCGTGTATGCCACCTGCTCCCTGGAGCCGGAGGAGAACGAGCATCAGGCCCAGGCCTTCCTGGAGGCGCATTCCGATTTTGAAGCGCTGGCGTTTCCCCAAACCGCGGGCTCTGCCCGCTGGGTGACCCCTGAAGGCGCCCTCAAGATTGTGACGGATTCTGACCACATGGGCTTCTTTTCCCGGCTCCTGCGGAAAAAAAGCTCTTGATTTTGGACCTGGTTTTGCAAGTATTACGTGCTTTTCTTATTAAACGCTCCTTGGCTTGGATCGTGGTTCTAGAGGATTTATGAACGAAATCAAACAGCTACTACTTACCCGCAAAGAAGAGATCCTGGCTGGGTTGCGCGGACTCCGCGCAGAAGAGATCGACGATTCCCGTCGTGAGATCGGGGACGACATTGACAACTCCGTGGAGTCTCAGGAGCACGAGATGCGGCTGCTCCTGCAAGACCGGGAGCGCCTGCAGCTTGAAGAGATCGAGGAGGCGATCAACCGGATTGCCATTGGCGAATACGGGTTTTGTGAAGAGTGTGGGGATGAGATTGCCAAGAAGCGCCTGATGGTGATGCCCCTGGCGCGCATGTGCATTTCCTGCCAGCAGGAGCAGGAGCGCTCCGGAGGCGGGGCCCTGAGCCGGGCGCCCTATTCCCAGTCCTACAACGTCCGGGAGGATTAAGGCGCCATGGCGGATCTGCTGAACTACGACGCGGCCCAGCTGCTCGGGTTCATTCTCGTGCTGATCCGCATTGGAAGCATGACCCTCACTGCACCGATCCTGAGCAGCAGCAACCTGTTTCCTCAGGCAAAGGTGGGGCTGTCGGTGGTGATGGCACTCATCATCTATCCGTTTGTGCCCGACCTTCCGGTGGCGCCGAATCAGCCCAGCCAGTACGTGCTCCTGATCTTTGGGGAGTTGCTGATTGGGCTGGTGCTGGGATTTTTGGGGCGGGCGATGTTTGCCGCCGTGGAATTTGCTGGCAGCATCATTGGTCTGCAGATGGGCCTCAGCATGGCCAACGTCTTCGACCCGCAGTCGCAGCAGCAGGTGTCGCTGATTGGGCAGTTTGAGAACATCTTGGCGACCCTGGTCTTTTTGGTGCTGGACGGGCACCTGCTGATCATTCAGGCGCTCATCCGGAGCTACGACCTGCTTCCGGTGGGGGGCGCTCACATCAACAATGAGCTGATGCAGATGATCACCCGGGTGACGGCTGGCGTGTTCTCGATTGGGTTCCAGCTGGGCGCCCCGCTGATCGTTTCGCTCTTTCTGGCAAACCTGATCATTGCCCTGCTGTCTCGAGCCGTCCCGCAGATTCAGGTTTTTGTGGTGGGCTTCCCCCTGACCCTGCTCCTGGGGTTCTTCTTCATCATGGTCGGCTTGCCGTTCTTCATCCCCGCGTTGCGGCAGATGTTTGGCATGCTGGACAACCAAATGCTGGACGCCTTGCGCGTCCTGGCACTTCCCAGCCCCTAGAGTATGGCGGATCAAGGCGAGGAAAAGACTGAAGCCCCCACGGAGCGGCGCCGTCAGAAGGCGCGGGAAGAGGGGCAGGTGGCCAACAGCAAGGAACTGACTTCGGCGTTCATGCTGGGGGGAGCCGCTCTGCTGCTGTATGCCACCGGATCCCTGTTTCTCGACTCCACCCGAGAAATGTTCCACAACAGCTTTTCAGAGATGGCGCCGGGGCAGGACTTTACGGTCTCGTTCATTTCCGGAAGGCTGGGGTCGGCTTTTTTGCCGATGCTGCCGATGATGGGGCTGCTTGCCGTGGTGCTGATCGGCCTGGCCATCTTGCTGTCGGTGGCACAGGTGGGGTTTCAGATCACAGGCAAACCGCTGGCGCCCAAATTTGAACGCATCAGCCCCCTCAGCGGCATCAAGCGCCTCTTCTCGAGTCAGGCGATTGCGGACTTCCTCAAGAGCCTGGCCAAGCTGACCATCGTGGGCGTCATCGGGTACCTGAGCTACCTGGACATGATCAACAAGATGAACGGCCTGTCCGTTTTGCATCCGGAAGAGATTGTCTCGTTTAACTTTCAGGCAATTGCTGAAATTACAGGCAAAATCGTCCTGGCGTTGCTGGCAATTGCCATCTTTGACCTGTTTTACCAGCGCTGGTACCACGAGCAGCAGCTGATGATGACGAAGCAGGAGACCAAGGAAGAGCACAAGGAAACGGAAGGGGACCCGCAGCTGAAGTCGCGGATTCGTCAGATCCAGCGGGAGATGTCCAGCGCCCGGATGATGCAGGAAGTGCCGAAGGCAGACGCGATTGTGGTGAACCCGACCCACTTTGCGGTGGCCCTGAAGTACGACCGCGAGATCATGGCGGCGCCTCAGGTGACGGCCAAGGGGGTGGACTTTTTGGCCCTGCGGATGAAAACCGTGGCTCGTGAGAGCAACGTCCCCATCATTGAAAAGCCGTCTCTGGCCCGTGAATTGTATGCTAACGTGGAGATCGGCGAGAACATTCCGGAACGTTTCTACAAAGCCATTGCTGAAATTCTCGCCCAAATCTACCGCCTCCGGGGGCGACGCTGACGCCACGCGTAACCACCAATCAGCTTGAGATTTCCGGGAGGAACAAGAAACTCTTTCTTTTCGCTTTGAACAGGCTTTTGCCTCTAGCCACGTCATCCGATTCAGGAACCACCATTGGCATCGAGCACAAGTAGCCCGCAAATCTCAACCTTCCGCAACTCGGATATTGCTCTGGCAGCCGGGGTGATCAGCGTCTTGCTGATCATGGTGGTCCCGCTTCCGGAGATCATCCTCGACCTGCTCATTGCCATGAGCATCACGATGGGGGTGCTGATTCTGTTTGTGGCACTGTTCACGGGCAGCTCGCTTGACTTCTCATCCTTCCCCACCGTCCTCCTCATTTCGACGCTGTTCAGGCTCTCGCTGAACGTGGCCTCTACCCGACTGATCCTCCTGAACGGAAACCAGGGGCCCTCTGCCGCGGGAGCGATCATCAAGTCGTTCGGAGAGTTCGTGGTTGGAGGAAACGTCATTGTCGGAATCATCGTCTTCCTGATTCTCGTCATCATCAACTTCGTCGTGATCACCAAAGGTACGGGCCGGATCGCGGAAGTCGCGGCACGCTTTACCCTGGACGCCATGCCTGGTAAGCAGATGGCCATTGATGCCGACCTGAACGCCGGGCTGATTGATGAGACCGAGGCAAAAGACCGACGAAGCCGCATTCAGCGTGAGTCCGATTACTTCGGTGCCCTGGACGGGGCGAGCAAGTTTGTCCGCGGAGACGCCATTGCCGGCCTGATCATCACATCGATCAACATCCTCGGAGGCCTGCTCGTCGGCATCACGCAGTTTGGCATGACCGCCGGAGACGCCTTTCAGTCCTACGCCACCCTCACGGTGGGAGACGGCCTGGTGTCGCAGATTCCGGCGCTGATCATCTCCATCGCCGCTGGTATCGCGGTGACCAAGGCTTCTGCGGAAAACAAGATTTCGGTCGACCTGCGGGCGCAGATCTTCGGAAACGTCCAGGCGCTTTATGTCGCTTCTGTGGTGCTGCTGGCGTTTGCCCTCATTCCGGGACTGCCGACAGTGCCCTTTTTGTTGCTGTCGCTGGTGACCTTCCTCCTGGCAAGATCGAGCAAGAGTCAGAGCGAACAAGCTGCCATTCAGATGGAGGCCGACTCCGAGCTGCAGCTGCAGCAGGAGCTTTCGGAAGAGCCGGAGGACATTGCCTCGTTGCTGCCGATTGATGTGCTGGGGCTTGAGTTGGGCTATGGTCTGATTCCGCTGGTGGATGAAGAGCAGGATGGCGAATTGCTCAAGCGCGTCAAGGCGATCCGGCGTCAGATGGCTCTGGATTTCGGTTTCATTGTGCCACCGTTGCACATCAAGGATAACCTCGAGCTCTCTCCAGGCGAGTACTCCATTACCATCAAGGGCATTGAAGTGGCCCGAGCGGAGCTGATGGTGGGGCACTTCCTGGCGATGAAAACAGGCGAGGTTGATGAGGAGATCCCCGGTGTGGATACCGTGGAACCCGCCTTTGGGCTTCCGGCCATCTGGATTGCAGCGGAAGATGAGGAACGGGCGCAGTTTGCCGGCTACACCGTGGTCGATCAGCCTACGGTGCTGGCGACCCACATCACCGAAATTCTGAAAACGCACGCCCACGAGTTCATTGGCCGTCAGGAGGCACAGAAGCTGCTGGATTCCTTTGCCAAGAGTGAACCGAAAGTGGTCGAGGAGCTGGTTCCGGGACTGCTGCCGTTGGGTGTGGTGCAGAAAGTGCTACAGAACCTGTTGCGGGAGCTGATCTCCATCCGCGACCTGCACACCGTACTGGAAACCCTGGCCGACGCCTCTTACGTCACCAAGGATCCGGACCTGCTGACGGAACACGTCCGTCAGGCCCTTGCCCGCCAGATCACCCGGCAGTACCAGACTCCGGATGGCATGTTGCCCCTGATCACGCTCTCGCAGGAGCTGGAGAATCAGATCGCCAACTCCATTCAGGACTCTGGGCAGGGCGCCTACCTGGGGCTCAGCCCGGCAGTGGCTCAGATGATCATCAATGGAATTGACTCGATGATGGAGCAGTTCACCTTGAACAACTACCAACCGCTGCTGCTGTGCTCCCCGTTGATTCGCCCTCACGTCCGTCGCCTGGTGGAGCGCTTCCTGCCCAACCTGGTCGTGCTCTCGCACAATGAAGTCGCCCAGGATGTCCGCATTGAAGCCCTGGGCATGGTGGAACTCGTCGGCAACGAGTAAGCCCCCTCTGGAATTTTCTATAACGTAGATTGGATACCCCATGAATCTTAAGCGTTACCGCGTCAATACCATTCAGGAAGCGTTGCAGATGATCAAACGCGACCTTGGTCCGGATGCTGTGATCGTCTCCACCCGACAAGTCCGGGAGGGCAAAGGAACGTTTGGCCTGTTTGGGAAAACGATGCTTGAGGTGACCGCTGCCAAAGATGACCGCAAGAACGGAGGGGATGTCCTCACCAAAACGAAGCTTCCTGCGGCTTACAAGGCACCCGCGTCTTCCTCGGAGGAAGGACCACCGGCTTCGGCGCCCGCGGCGTCCGGAGGCTTCCAGGACCCTCAGAAGGCGCTGATGCCCATTCGGCAGGAGCTGCACAGCCTCCGGGAGCTCGTTCAGGAGCTGAGCAGCCGCAACACCGCTTATGAGGGCTATTCGGTGACGCAGCTCAAGCATGAGCTGGGAGAAATGCGGCACATGCTGCACCTGATGGCTTCCCGCAATAGCGTCCAGGAAGACCTGAACCTGCCGGAAAACCTGATGGTCCTCTACCAGCAGATGAAGTTTGGGGGCATGGAAGAAAAATTTGCCCGCAGGCTGGTGCTGGAGGCGCAGAAGAACATCACTGAGGAAGACCTCCAGAATTTCTCGTATGTGAAGATCTTCATTGCCCGGATGCTGATGAAGGTCCTCAAGACCTCTCGAGGCGTGGAGGGCGTCACGGGCTCCCAGAAGATCATTGCGCTCATTGGGCCCACCGGGGTGGGCAAGACCACGACGGCGGCGAAGATTGCCTCGGAGCAGATGCTGCGTTACAAGCGCAAGGTGGCCCTCATCACCATTGACACCTTCCGGATTGCCGCGGTTGAGCAGCTCCGGACCTATGCCAAGATCATCAATGTTCCGCTGAGTACGGTCTCCAACAAGGAAGAGCTCGACAAGGCCATTGAGAGCTACTCCGATTATGAAGTGATCATCATTGACACCGGAGGCTGCTCGCAGCGCGATGAGAACCAGATGTTTGAACTCCGCAACATCTTTGATGAGCGGGGCCGGATTCACAACCTGCTGGTGCTGAGTGCGACGACCAAAGACAACGACATGAATGAGATCACCCGGCGCTTTGGGACGCTTCCCCTCGAGGGCATCGTCTTTACCAAGCTGGATGAAAGCTCGTCGTATGGCTCGCTGTTCAACCACGTGATCCGTTTCAAGAAGCCAATTTCCTTCCTGACGACGGGACAGAAGGTTCCGGAGGACATTGAAATGGCCACCAAGGAACGCCTGGTGGATCTGCTGCTGAACATTTCCGGCTCATGAGTTTTTCCCAGTCGCGATGAACATGGATCAAGCCAGCTCGTTGCGCCGCATTGTGCATGAGACCTCTTTGCCGCGCCGTCAGGCACGGGTTCTGAGTGTGACCAGCGGCAAGGGAGGCGTGGGAAAAACCAATGTCTCCATCAACCTCGCCTATGCGCTGGCCAGCCTGGGCCGTCGCGTGTACCTGCTGGACGCAGACCTGGGGTTGGCCAACATTGACGTCATGCTCAACCTGACTCCCGACTACACCATTGAGCACGTGCTGTCTGGAGAGAAGCACCTCCGGGACATTGTCCTGGATGGCCCGGGAAACGTAAAAGTCCTGCCTTCGGGCTCCGGAGTGGTGGAGTTGGCTGAACTCGGAGAGGAGGATCAGGAAAACCTGATGCAGATGCTGGCCGAGCTGGAAGAGAGCATTGACTACCTGATCATTGACACCGGCGCTGGCATCTCGTCCGGTGTGCTGCGCTTCAACGTCAGCGCTGACGAGGTGCTGCTCGTGGCCACCCCGGATCCGTCTTCCCTGACCGATGCGTACTCCACGATCAAGGTGATGGTCAACCGTTACAACGTCCGGAGCTTTAACCTGATTGCCAACTCTGTGGCCTCGCAAGCCGAAGGCCGGAACGTGTTTGAGCGACTCCAGAAGGTCACCCGCGACTTTCTGCAGGTGGAGCTGAACTACCTGGGCTTCATTCCGCGAGACACCGACTTGGCCAAATCAGTCCGGATGCAGCGTCCCTTACTTGAAGCTTTCCCCAACTCCCCAGCAGCCAAAAGCCTCCGTGGCATGGCCACTCGTCTGGAGGAGGCGACCAACAACGCGGTTTCGCTTTCTGAGATGCCCTTTGAGGATCAACCTCGCTTCTGGGAGCGTTTCTTGCAGTGGAAGGAGCGGAAGTAATGCTTTCGTCACAACACACCGGGGCCACGCCCCCTGAACGCCCCGAGCCTTTATTTCGGATGTCCCAAAAGACCAACCCTTACGCCGAAAAATCGCAGTACAGCCGGGAGGACTTGGTGCTCCAGCACGCCCCGCTGATCAAGCGCATTGTCAGTCGGATGGCGGCTCGCTTTCCTCCAGGGGTCGATCAGGAGGAGCTGATTCAGGCAGGGATGATTGGGCTGCTGGACGCGGTGGACAAATTTGACCCCAGCAAGGATGTCCAGTTCAAGACCTATGCGGAATTCCGCATCAAGGGGGCAATTCTCGACGAGCTGCGGTCCATGGACTGGGTGCCCCGTTCCGTCCGGAATGCTGCAACGGAATGGGACGAAGCGTGGCGCGCCAAGGCCTCGGAGCTAGGGCGGGAACCCTCGGACAACGAAATGGCGAACCAGTTGGGGTATTCGCTTTCGGAGTACCACGATTTCCTGGGGAAGGCACGGCCGATTCCATTGATTTCCTTTGAGGAATTCAGCGCCGGGCTGGACGATGACGAGAGTGTGAGCCTGCTGGATGCGATCAGCGATCCGGATGCGAAGGATGCCTACGACTCCCTCTCCATGCAGCAACTGCAGGACCAGGTGGCCCTGGCCATTGAGACCCTCACGGAGCAGGAGCAGATGGTTCTGGCTCTCTACTACAACGAGGAGCTGAACCTGAAGGAAATTGGGCAGGTCCTGGGAGTGGTCGAATCGCGGGTCTCGCAAATCCGGACCAAGTCCATCCTCAAGCTCAGGGCAAAGCTCAAGGAAGTGATCAACTGATGGCGACCTTTGACGAAACCCTTGACCAAATGGTCACGCAGCAGCAGCAGAAATTGCTGCGCCTCGCACGTGAACTGGCTCCGGGGGTGACGCCGGAAGACATCCGCAACCCTCAGGATTTTCCGCAGCTGGTCAACGACCCGCTCTTCAACTACGAAGACGGCGTGCTGGCCGGTTACCTTTCGGTTCAGATGGCGTGGCGCGCCTCTCAGCGCCAGGCCTGAAGGACCTGAGTCAGGGCCTCCTGCAGCTCTGCAGGAAACTCCGCCTCGCGTAACTGTGCCACCCGTGGCGCAAGTGCCTCCGCCTCCAATCCCTCTCCTACCGTCCGGGCGCCCTTGTTGCGTCCCACCTCAAAGAGCTGCTGGGCCTCCCGGTTGGTTGAGGAACAGCGAAAGCCTTGCCCCGCTTTCCATTCCAGCACTTGCTCGTCAAAGAGAAACTGCAGGTAGCGCAGGCCTCCGGCTTCATCGAACCAGAGGAAGCCATGAATGTCGGGATGCCCGTCGCAGGCCAGGCTGATTTGCCGGAGCCCATTCACCGACTCAGCGGATTTCCGGCTCCGGACCTGATAGAATTCAAGTGCCGGCATCGTGGTGATTGTCTTGAGTTTCGTTAGGGATTCTCCTAGGTTCAACACCTTTATAGCGAATCTTTGGACCTTCAGCAAATGCTTCAATGCCCTCCCTTCGTGTTTTAATCAATGGTGCTCAGGGACGCATGGGACAGGAGGCTTCTCAAGCCGTCTCAGCGGATCCGGAGTTGGAACTGGTCGCCACAACAGACCTGGGGGATGACCTCGCCGCCGCCCTGAAGGCGTCTCAGGCTCAGGTCGCGGTGGACTTCACCACCGCTTCTGCGGCCTATGCGAACACCCGGACGATTCTGGAAGCCGGTGTGCGCCCAGTCATTGGAACCAGTGGCCTGACGCCAGAGCAGGTGACGGAGCTCCAGGCCTTCTCCCGCCAGCAGGGAGTGGGCGGCATCATTGCCCCGAATTTTGCCATTGGCGCCGTGCTGATGATGAAGTTTGCCGCCGAGGCCGCGAAGTACCTCCCACACGTGGAAATCCTGGAACTGCACCACGACCGCAAGGCGGATGCGCCTTCCGGAACCGCGGTCAAGACGGCCGCGCTGATTGCGGCAGCCCGTCAGGAGACCCCGGCCCCCCTGGAAGAACGCGAGCTGTACGAAGGCGCCCGAGGTGCCGAGGTGCAGGGCATTCCCGTTCACTCCGTCCGGCTCCCAGGCTTTGTTGCGCACCAGGAAGTCATCTTTGGCGGCCAGAGCGAGACGCTGACCCTCCGGCACGACTCGATCCATCGCGAGTCCTTCATGCCGGGAGTCTGCCTTGCCTGCAAGCGCGCCCTGACGGTGCCAGAATTGATCTATGGCCTGGAGCACGTGCTGTAACCGCAGCCCACGCCCTGTTTTGTAACCCCATCACTCTTGTCCCTCGGGCACGCAGAATTCATGACCGACCTACCCAAAGCCTACGAACCCCAGTCCTTTGAAGCGCAAATTGCGGCTGAGTGGGAATCTCGCCAGCTCTTCCGGGCAGATGCGCACTCCCCGAAACCCCCGTTTACGATCTCCATGCCGCCGCCCAATGCCACCGGGCAACTGCACGTGGGGCATGCGGTGATGCTGGCGCTGGAGGACATCATCATCCGCTGGAGACGGATGAGCGGAGATGAGGCGCTGTGGCTTCCCGGAACCGATCATGCGGCCATTGCAACCGAAAACGTGGTGCTCAAGCAGATTCAGGAGCAAGAAGGCATTGCCGACCCACGCGCAACGCTGGGACGCGAAGAGGTCCTGCGCCGCATTGCCGAGTATGTGGAAAACTCCCGGGGGACGATCCGGAACCAGGTCAAGGCGATGGGCTCAAGCTGCGACTGGTCCCGGGAGCGCTATACGATGGACCCGGCACTGAACCGGTGCGTCAATGAGACCTTTGTGCGCATGTATCAGGATGGGCTGATTTACCGGGGCCCCCGCATTGTCAACTGGGACCCGAACCTCAAGACGAACGTCTCCGACGATGAGGTGGACCGCAAGGAAGTGCAGTCTCCGTTCTACACCTTCCAGTATGGCCCGTTCCAGATCGGCACCGTCCGGCCAGAGACCAAATTCGGAGACAAGTACGTGGTCATGCACCCGGAGGATGCGCGTTATGCGGATTACCAGCATGGCGACACCTTTGAGTGCGAGTGGATCAACGGTCGCATCACCGCAACGGTCATCAAGGACGAAGCCATTGATCCGGAATTTGGGACAGGGGTGATGACGATCACTCCCTGGCATGACCACACCGACTTTGAAATTGCCGAGCGTCACGGGCTCGACAAGGAGCCGATCATCGACTTTGACGGAAAGCTGCTCCCGGTGGCCCAGGAGTTTGCCGGCCTGCCCATTGAAGCCGCCCGGACCCAGATTGTGGAGAAGCTTCGGCAGAAGGGGCTGCTCGTCAAGGTGGATGACCAGTACACCCACGCCAAGGCCTTCAACAGCCGGGGCGGGGGCGCCATTGAACCACAAATCCGTGAGCAGTGGTTCATTGACGTCAACAAGGAGATCATCCCGTGGAAAGGCGAACACCGCAGCCTCCGGGAAATCCTCATCGACGTCGTCCGGTCGGGAGACATTCAGCTGGTGCCCGACCGCTTCAATGCCACCTACTTCCATTGGGTCGAGAACCTCCGGGACTGGTGCATCAGCCGCCAGATTTGGTGGGGACACCGCATCCCGGCGTTTTATCAGGGCGAGCACACCCAAATTGCCACACAGGCTCCTGCAGAAGGCAACTGGGAGCAGGACCCGGACACGCTGGACACGTGGTTCTCTTCGGCCCTCTGGACCTGGAGCACACTGGTTGATCCGGAGTTGGCCCAGGAGGCTTCGCTTTCTCTGGAGCAGATTCTGGAACGCAGCCCCGATTTCCGGAAGTTCCACCCGACTCAGGTGATGGAGACCGGATACGACATCCTCTTCTTCTGGGTGGCGCGGATGATCCTCATGACCACCTACATGATTGGCGAGGTGCCGTTCCAAACGGTCTACCTGCATGGACTGGTCCGGACCCGAGATGGCCGCAAGATGTCGAAGTCCGACCCGACCACTGCGATTGATCCGCTGGAGAGCATTGACGAGTACGGGGCCGATGCCCTGCGCCTGGCGCTCATTTTGGGAACCGGACCAGGTCAGGACCTCCGGCTGTATCCGGAAAAACTGGAGGCCTGCCGACGCTTTGCCAACAAGATCTGGAATGCCGGGCGGTACATCCTGATGACGATTCCTGCCGGAACCCCGATCACGCCTCCTCAGCAGGTCCAGTCAGAACTGGCGCAGTGGATGCTCCATGGGCTCAACCAGACCGTGGAGACGGTGCAGCAGAGCCTGGGCGGTTACCGCCTTTCAGAGGTCATTGACACCCTCCGCGGGTTCTTCTGGGGCGAGTTCTGCGACTGGTACCTGGAGATGGACAAGAACCCGCAGCGCAGCGACGAAGACAACCAGGTGCTGGCGTATGCCTACACGACCTTCCTCAAGCTGCTGCATCCGTATGTGCCATTTGTCACCGAGGCCCTGTGGTCGCAGTTTGGTCAGGAACAGATGCTTGCCGTTGCCGACTTTCCGACCCCGCAGGCGGCGCACGTCTTTCCGGAAGCTCATGCGCGCATTGAGCTGGTCAAGGAATCCATTTCCCAGATCCGGGCGCTGCGCGACAAGGCGAACCTGGGGCTCGACAAGAAAATTGCTGCCAACCTGGACTCGGCGGCCCATGCAGAGCTGTTCCGGACGCATCAGGACCTGATTGTGCGGCTGGCCCGGCTGAGCGAGTTGAACGTTCAGGCTGTGGAGCCGGCGCCTGGACGCGAGGCCCTGGCGGCTTACTTCAGTGAAACCCTGGCGCGGATTGACGCGTCAGCTGTGGACTGGAGCAAGGAAATTGAAGCCTTGCAGAAGAAGCTCCGGACCGAAACCGGCTTTCTGGAGAAGAGCCACAAGAAGCTCAGCAACGAAGGCTTTTTGGCGAAGGCACCGGAGGCTGTGGTGTCGGAACTCCGGGAAAAGGCCACCCAGGCGGAGCGGACCGTGGAGGCGCTGCGCCAGCAAATTCACGAGTTGGAGAAGCTCGCCAGCTAACCCCTGACGCTCCTCCCTGATCTCCCGCCGCCGTTTGTCAACCCACTGCTGCGTTGAGGTCGTGATGTCTGCCAAGTACCTGCTTCCAGGGAGCCTGCTACTGCTGCTCCCTGCGGTCCCGCCTGTTTCTGTTTACGCCCAACCACCGAAGCCTCCTTCGGCTCCGTCAACGGCTCCCGCTTTTTCTCAACCACCGATGCTGGCGTCCTCTTGGGAGGCGGGGCAGGTGGTTTCCGGATGGTGGGTGAGTGAAAAGTATGACGGCATCCGGGCTCTCTGGACCGGTTCCGTGTTGCAAACCCGTCACGGGAACCGCATCATGGCTCCGGATTGGTTTGTGGCCGGCCTTCCGAACTGGCCACTGGATGGAGAGCTGTGGAGTGGGCGAGGGCAGTTTGCCCGGACCCTAAGCATTGTGCGGGACCAGGTACCGAGTCCCGAGTGGCAGGACCTTCAGTTTCTGGTGTTCGATGCTCCGGCGGTTCCGGGAGGAGTGGAGCTGCGTTGGGCGGCTCTTCAGCAGTGGACGTTCCCTTCCCACGTGGTCCTGGTGGCTCAGGAGCGTCTGGCCAACGAACAGGAGCTGCACACCCGCCTGGACGCCATGGAGCGCAAGGGCGGAGAGGGGCTGGTGCTGCGTCGGCCACATTCGCCCTACACCTCTGGACGCAGCAAGGACTGGCTGAAGGTCAAGCCCCATGAGGAAGGTGAGGCGGTGGTGGTCCGGCACCTGCCGGGCAAGGGCCAGCACACTGGGCGCCTGGGCTCACTGGAAGTGCAGCTTCCGGATGGCCGGCGCTTTCGTCTGGGCACCGGTTTCAGCAATGCCGAGCGCGAAGACCCGCCTCCGGTGGGCAGCACGGTGGAGTTCCGGTACTCCGGCTTGACCCGAACCGGCCTCCCCCGCTTTGCGGTCTTCCTCCGTGAGCGTGAAGACCTATGAACCTCTGCCTGCTTTGAGGAACTACGCATGATAACGTTTCTGATCCGTCGCCTCCTCAGCGGAGCGGCTTCGATGCTGGTGGTGGCCTTTTTGGTGTTTTTCCTGCTCCGGGCTCTGCCCGGGGGACCCTTTGACACGGAAAAGAGCCTTCCGCCAGAGATCATCAAGAACATTGAAGCCTACTACGGGCTCGACTTGCCCCCGTGGCAGCAGTTCCTGAATTACCTCTGGAACGCGGTTCGCGGCGACCTTGGGGTCAGCTACTCGCAGCGTGACCTTCCCGTGAGTGAGCTGATCCTGACGCGAGTACCGGTTTCAGCCGAACTGGGAGCGTACTCAATGGTGCTGGCGTTGGTGCTGGGGATTCCGTTGGGGGTGGTGGCGGCGTACTACCACAACCGGGCTCCGGATTACATTGCGAGCTTCATTGCCATTGTTGGCCGGAGCATTCCGAACATTGCGCTTGCGCCCCTGCTGGCGCTCACTTTTGGGCTTTACCTGAAGTGGTTGCCCATTGCGCGCTGGACGCACTGGGATTCCAAAATTTTACCAACCCTTGCCCTGGGGCTGAGTTCTGCAGCACTGATTGCGCGTCTGACGCGTTCGAGCATGCTGCAGGTCATCCGAGACGACTTTGTCCGGACTGCCCGGGCGAAGGGGCTTTCCGAGGTCACGGTCATGTTCCGGCATGTGCTCAAAAACGCGCTGCTTCCGGTGCTGACGGTGTTCGGACCACTGTTTGCGTACACGCTTACCGGCACCCTGGTGGTGGAGCAAATTTTTGCGATTCCCGGCTTGGGGAGCTACTTCATCACCAGCATCAGCAACCGGGACTATCCGGTGGTGATGGGCGTGTACCTGCTTTATGGGCTGCTGGTGATCGTGCTCAATGCGCTGGTCGACATCCTGTATGCCTGGATTGACCCGCGCATCCGCCTGAACTGAGAACGGGCCATGAAGATCATCGACTCTGTTGCTGCGGTATTCTGTCAGGGAGGCGAGCTGTTTTCCGTCCGGAGGCAGTCGTACCTGGATGCGTTTCCCGGGTACGATTCATTTCCGGGAGGCAAGGTGGATCGCGGTGATGGCACAAAGCCTCGGGCGCTGAGCGAGCTTCCGGATCGTCCCCTCGCCGAGGTGAATGCCCTGGTCCGGGAAGTGGAAGAGGAGTTGCAGTTTTCTCTGCCGGAAGGAGTGGCCTCCGGGTCGGTCACGTCGGTGAGCTACCTGGCTACTGCGCTTGCTCCCGCGTTAATGCCGGTCCGCTTCCGCCTGCACTTCTTCCGAATTGACCTCACGGAGCGGCCTTCGTTTGTCCCGGACACCGGAGAATTCAGTGAAACGACCTGGGCCACTCCGGAGGCCCTGCTGGAGCGTTTTGCTCAAGGGGACTCCCTGATGGTCCCTCCGATGCGCTGGGTGCTTCAGGCGCTGGTACAGGCTCCGGGCGCGACGCATCTGGGAGACCTTTCGCCCATCTATGACGAGGAGCGCTTTGTTCCGAAACTGGAGCCCCTCAAGGGCATCCAGCAACTGGCGGTGCCATCCAAGACGCTGCCCCCTGCGGACCGGACCAATGCTTTTCTGATTGGAGATGCCGATGCCCCGGGGCTGCTGATCGACCCGTCTCCTCAGTCGCACGCTGTGCTGGAGCGTCTCATCCAGACGCTCGACGGGACACCCGTATCGGCTCTGTTCCTGACGCATCACCATCCAGATCATCATCAGCTGGCCCCGGAGTTGGCGCGGCACCTTCAGGTTCCCATTCACCTCAGCGCAGACACGCAGGCCCGGATTTTGGAAAAACACGGCGCCGATTATTTTGCTGGAATTCCGTTGGTGCTCAGACAGGAAGGGGACGTTGTCACTCGCTGGATGGGAGAGGCGGTCCGCGTGTATGCGGTTCCAGGGCATGATGCGGGACAATTGGCGCTGGCCCCGGAGTCCCTGCGCTGGTTCCTCGTTGGCGATCTGATTCAGGGGGTGGGAACCGTGGTCATTCAGGAACCGGAGGGCAACATGGCCGCGTACTTCCAGACCCTGAAGCGGGTCATTGCGCTGGGTCCGGCTGTGATTCTGCCGTCGCATGGTTTGCTGATGCGCAGCACCTTTCGGCTGCAGGCCACCCTGCAGCACCGGCAGGAACGGGAGGCTCAGATCCTGGCGCTGCACCAGGCTGGGCATGCGGAACAGGCGATTCTCCAGGAAGTGTATCAGGGGTTGGATGAACGCCTCCTGCCCTTGGCTCGCCGCAACATCGACTCCCACCTGAAGAAGCTCCAGGAAGAAGGACGCCTCTGAGTTGTTTGAGCTGGGGATGACTGTTACTGACCGAGATGGACACGAGTTTTGGCACGTTCATGGAATGTGAAAAATGCAAAGAACACTTTGTGTGAGGTGCTTTCAAGTAAAATACCATTATCTGGATTGCAAGGGGCTCAATAAACGATGGTAATTTTGATCACTGGAGGGGCAGGGTTTGTGGGCTCATACCTGGCGCTCGACCTCAAGTCTCGGCTTCCAAGTGCAGAAGTTGTGGCACTCGACAAT
>JAYOTF010000024.1:0-50147 GCA_038150265.1 Deltaproteobacteria bacterium
GTTAGCGTTACATCGTTCAAGGGTCGGGATCCCAAACGGACGGTGAACAGCCCCGTCGTTCCAGATTCACTGGTCGTGTTATCTGAAACATAAAAGACGACGGTAGAATTGTCGTCATCCACATTGGTCACCTCAAACTCATAAGGCGGAACAATGACAGAGTCATTGTAGAACGGGTCGGTGGTCCAAGTCTCTGAAGAGGGAACGCCATCCGACTGACGGAACACCTTGACCGAAACACGGACAGTCTGGTTATCATCATCAATCGAGTCATCCTGACCAAGGAGCGTGACCGTTTGAGGAACATTCCAAAATGCTCGCCCAGGGTCGTTCTGCTTCCCTGAAAAAATCAACCGTTCCGGAGAGACACGCACTTCTTCTCGAGACGGCCCAACATTGTTCGGCTCAGCGCTGAACTTCAGCACCACGATTTCGCCACCGCCTGCGGTACTGTTATCAGGCTGAGAATGCAGACGGACGGTAAAGGTGCCATTATCTGCGCCGGACTCATCGGTCACGTTGTCAGACACGTTCACCAACAACTTGGCGCTATCGTTGTCCGCGTTTGTGAGGGTTAGATCATTAGGTGTTTCAGGTAGGTAAGCAGGTAGTGAACCCGTATCAATGGCAAAACGGACTTGATAGGTCTCCGTGCCATCAATCAGCCAATCATCCTGACCAGCAACGGTAACCGTCTGCGCATTGGTCAGATCTGCTGTCACAAAAGTCAGGGACACGTTATCGGAAAAAGCTGAGCCATTATCCAGCTTCGCTTCCAACCGTTCAATCGAGGTTCCCTCGTCCGTAGGCACCACCCAAGCCCATACCTTGACCAAGGTATTGGGGGGAGGTGCTGCATTCAGGGCAACGGTAAAGCTTCCGTTGTCTCCGGACTCACTGGTCGTGTTGTCCGGCAAAAGAACCAGGATCCCCACAACCTCGTCATCCTGGTTCGTTACTGTCTGCGAAGAAACAGAAACAGTTGAATAATCAAATTCTTGTGAATCCGCCGTTTGGCTGGGGGTCAGGGTGATAATGGCTGTCTGGTTGTCGTCTAGAATAACATCGTCCACTCGGGAAAGAACGACTGTTTGCGGAGTGGACCAAGTCGCGTTATCAAAACTCAGGCTTGCAGGACTCACCGTAACTTCAGTGGTATCGTTGCTTGAGACCGCTACTGAGACGGGATTGATGGGCTTGGATGTCAAACGGACGGTCAGGGACCCGTTGTCTCCGCTTTCATTGGTCACCAAATCAATCGCATCGACCAACAACCCAGCAGAATCGTTATCCGTATACGTCACCGTAACCGGTCCTGCTGAGAGTCCGGCGTAATTGGCATCTCCGGATGCGGTCAGCGAGAAATCAGCGACGCGATCGGTACCATGATCAACATCATTATCAATGCCTGTGATCGTGACGGTTTGCGGGACCTTCCAACTCGAGGAGGTGAAGCGAAGCTGATCCACACTGGAAGTTCCGAGGCTCGCATTGTCATTGGAGATGGCAATGAGTACGTCCGACTCCGGTTGGGAGTCGAGAACCACGGTAAAGGTGCCTTGGCCTCCAGCTTCTGAAACCGTCAAGAGGGTGGAGGTAACAGTGATCCCTTTGAGATCCAAGCCATCGTCAATATTGGTTGCCTGGACATCAGGGGGGTTTACACCGTCATAACCAGTACCCGTTTTTTCAATTTTTTTGATGATGATTTTGTATGAAACATTATTGCTATCACTGAAGTCATTTTGCCCCGTAACAGTAACCGTTTTAGCGGTACTGTAGTTACTAGGGGTAAAGGTCAATCGAGTGGTGCTGGTTCTTCCTTCAGAAGGGTCATTGCTGTAAAGCCCGATGACCACATCTGCTGAAGGCTCCGTATCCAAACGAACCGTAAATGTATCAGTCGCCCCACTTTCATCCGTCAGGAGTGATCGATTTGGGATCACAACCGTCGGATTCTCGTTATCAATGACCGTTACCGGAATGTCACTCGGGTTGACTCCATCATAAACCTTGCTATCACTGGTTATTTTTCCCGTCAGCACCTTAAAGGTGGTCGGTCCATCAGCAATACCTTCATCTGTTGGCGTGAGCGTAACCTGGGTGTAGTTGTCCCAGCTCAAATCCGTAAAAGAAATGCTGGAGGGGGAAACCGACAATTCAGTCACATCGCTGGAACTCAGTGGGACCGTTACATTGGTGCCATTGGGTTTGGAGCGCAAGCGGACGTAGACATTTTTCGGCGTTCCCTCAGTCACACTCAGGCTGGTAACCAGATTGGCAGCGTCACTGGCAGCATCCCGGACAATGAGGTCTGCTGTTTCATCGTCATAATTCGTCAGAATCAGGTCATTGACCGCAACGTTGGCATAACCAGCATCCTGAGAAGCAACAACAAACTGGATCTTGTAGGTCTGAGCCCCGTCGGCAATCTGGTCGTCCTGACCACTGACGGTCACGGTTTGGTAGGTGTCCCAGGTGTCTGAGCTGAAGCTCAGGGCGGTTGGAGAAACCACGCCTTCTGCGGAGTTGGTGCTGGAGAGGGTCAGGCTGACAGGAAAAAGAGGCTTGGAGCCAAGGCGAACGCGGAAGGTGGTATTTTCGGACGCCTCCGAGGTGCTGCTTGAGGCCGGGGCCAGCACCTCAACGCCTGCGCTGCGAGGAGCTTCAAAGGAGGTGGCCTCCTGCGAATTGTCAACCGTCGTCCCCGAGTCACAGCCTGCAAGAGCGACCATCCCAGCGGCAAGGAGCAAGAACCAGCGAACTATCAAAACCAACTCACGTCATGGTGTTGCCTGAAGCGCTTGACCTGCTTCAGAGATTATTTGGGCACTCTACTATCAACTTAATACCTACAAGATGCAAGGTATCTTCCTGTTTCCCGAGGGCCCCAACGAGCCCATTCATCTGCTCGGAAAAAGTGGGGCCACCTTCCTGCGCAAAGAATCGTTTGGCAAGCGGCCTTCCACTTGAACAAGTGGAAAAATTTCAGTACAGTTCCGCCATCTCGCTGTCACCTTCCCAATCGGCCGACCGCATCCAGATTCAGCCTCCGCTTCTGTAGACTTCAGCCCACACCTGCTTCATGAATGACCCTCACAGCACCGTCCGTCGGCTCTCTGCTCCAGTCGGCATCACCCTCGCTCGCTTCATTGCTCAGGAACAGCGACAGTTTCCCGATGCCCGAGGAGAGCTTTCTCAGCTCCTGGCAGACCTTTCCTTTGCCGCCAAGGTCATCAACCGCGACATCAACCGCGCGGGCCTGATCCATTTTGATGGGGGCATGGGGGAATCCAACGTTCAGGGTGAGGAGCAGATGAAGCTGGATGTCATCGCCGACACCCGTTTCATGCGCTCACTGAGGCGTGGCGGACAGGCCTGCTGCATCATCTCCGAAGAGACGGAGGGAATGGTGGACACGGGCCACCACAACGCCTCCTACATTGTGGCCATTGATCCTCTGGATGGGTCAAGCAACATTGATGTCAATGTCGCCATTGGAACCATTTTTTCGATCTACCGGCGTCAGACCCCAACCGGGACTCCCCCCAGCCTGGAAGACGCGCTGCAGCCCGGAAGCGCCCAGGTGGCCAGCGGTTACGTGCTCTACGGGTCCTCCACTGTGCTCGTTTACACCACCGGACGAGGCGTCAATGGCTTCACTTACGAGCCCTCTCTGGGCGAGTTCATTCTTTCGCATCCGAGCATCCGGACTCCAGAGCACGGCAAAATCTACTCGGTCAACGAAGGCAACCGCCTCGACTTCCCCCAGCCCGTTCAGCAGTACCTGGAGCGCTGTCAGGAGCGCTCCTACTCGGGTCGCTACATCGGCTCCTTTGTTGCCGACTTCCACCGGAACCTCCTCAAGGGCGGGATCTACCTCTATCCTCCCACGACCAAGGCGCCCAAGGGGAAGCTGCGCCTCCAGTACGAGTGTGGGGCCCTCGCCTTCATTGCCGAACAGGCCGGAGGCTTGGCGACCAACGGGTACCAGCGCATTCTGGACCTTCAACCCGACCAGCTGCACCAGCGTTCCCCGCTCTACATCGGCTCTCCACAAATGGTCGAGGAGGTCCAGGCGCTCTTTGCGGCTCAGGCCTGAATATTGACCCGCTTGCCTTGATCCGCGACAACCTGGCTGTCTTGCGACTTCACCAGCCCGCCCATCTCGCGGATCATCTCAAACACGCCAAACATCAGCGTCTCCTTGCCGTTTTCCTCCATCATCTCGGCAAACGACCGGTGGATGCTCTCTGTCGACTCCATCAGCTGCGCAAACTCTGGTTGCTTCAGCAGCTCGAAGGCCCGCAGGTAGTGTTCCTCGTCGCCCATCAGGTCCTCCAGCTTGCCGCCGAGGTCCGACAGCTCGTCGAGCTTCAGGTTCTGATACTCCGGAAGCGCCTCAATCTGCTTGCGGGCAGCGCTGTTGAGTTCCTCAATCCGGCGATCAATTGTGGCCCCCAGCTGTTCGGCCGCCTCACCTGAGAGCCCACCACGTCGAGCCACGTTCTCGTAGCTGGAGATGACCATGCCGTAGGAACGGCGCACCGTCATCGTCGCGTGATGACTGCTCGCCGGGCGAATGTTGTTCAGTTCCGGGTTCGGCGGCATTTTTTGCTGCCCAATCTGAGGAGCCATGTCCTTCAGGTCGGGCTGCCCTCCGCCTTCCTTCGTTTTGGCCGATTCCGCCTCGTTCCGGCTAGGAGGGGCAGAGTTGGGAGAAGCTGTAATTTTCATGAATCCTCGTCACAAACAAAATACCAAGTACGCGTTTTGGTCTGACTCTGGCAATACAAGATCCTAGCCATCCCGAATTCAGGTCCTCCCTGAAGCCTGCGGGATCGCGGAAAAACTTGCACCCCTACCGGTTTGCTTTAGCATAAATTGTTTTTGGCCGTCTCCTCTTTCAGACACAGGCCACAGGCATTCTGGTGCATAGGAACTGTTCCAAGCTCATGAAATCAGACACAAATCGACGCCTCCACGAAACCCCAATCGCCGTTGTCGGCATCTCCGCCCTGTTTCCGGAAGCCCCCGACCTCGAAAAATACTGGGACAACATCGTCCGCAAAGTGGACGCCATCACAGAGATCCCAGCGGACCGCTGGAACGTCGATGACTACTACGACCGTGACAAAAGCGCTCCCGACAAGACCTACAGCCGTCGCGGAGGCTTCCTCCCTGAGGTCGACTTCGACCCCATGGACTTCGGCATCCCCCCCAACCTGCTGGAACAGACGGACTCTTCCCAGCTTTTGGGACTGCTCGTGGCGCGAGATGCCCTGGAAGACGCGGGTTACGCCGACGCCTCGGAAGCCATCCGCGACCGCACCGGCGTGATCCTCGGCGTCACCGCCGGCATGAAGCTCCTGGGCTCCCTGACGGCCCGACTCCAGTACCCCGTCTGGGAAAAGGTCCTGCGGCAGTCCGGACTGAACGAAGCCGATACTGCGACGGTTATTGAAAAGATCAAAGCCGCCTACGTCCGCTGGGAAGAAGCGTCCTTCCCCGGACTCCTGGGCAACGTCATCTCCGGACGCATCGCCAACCGCCTTGACCTCGGTGGCACCAACTGCACCGTCGATGCCGCCTGTGGCAGCTCCCTGGCCGCCGTCAAAATGGCCGTGAGCGACCTCGTTGAGGGACGTGCCGACATGATGATCACGGGAGGAGTCGACACCGACAACTCCCCCTTCATGTACATGTGCTTCAGCAAAACCCCAGCGTTTACCACCGAAGACCGCGTCCAGCCCTTTGACGAAAACTCCAAGGGCATCATGATCGGAGAAGGCCTCGGCATGGTCGTGCTCAAGCGCCTTGAAGATGCTGAACGCGACGGCGATCACGTCTACGCGGTCATCAAGGGGCTGGGTTCCTCCAGCGACGGACGCTTCAAGAGCATCTACGCCCCTCGAGCGGCCGGACAGGCCAAGTGCCTGCGTCGCGCCCATGAAGACGCGGGGGTCCATGCCTCCACCGTCACCCTCGTGGAAGCCCACGGCACCGGAACCAAGGCCGGCGATGCCACCGAATTCGACGGCCTGCAAACCGTTTACAGCGAAGCAGAAACCCCGCTCCAGAGCATCGCCATCGGCAGCGTCAAGTCTCAGATTGCTCACACCAAAGCCACTGCCGGAGCGGCGGGTCTCATCAAGGTTGCGCTGGCTCTGCACCACAAGGTGCTGCCCCCCATCATCAACCTGGAAACGCCCAACCCGAACCTGAAGGTCGAGGAAACGCCTCTTTACCTCAACTCGGAAACTCGCCCCTGGATCACGGACGGCACTCCCCGACGCGCAGGCGTCAGTGCCTTTGGTTTTGGCGGCACCAACTTCCACTTCATCCTCGAAGAGCACCAGGCCCTTCACAAGGGGCCCTACCGCCTGCACCAAACGCCTCAGACGCTCCTGTTCGCCGCCGAGACTCCGGAGGCCCTCAAGCAAAAGATTGCCGCAGCCGCAGAGGCGCTCTCAGGTGAGCAGGCCCACACCACCTTTGTGGAGCAGGTCCAGCAGTCCCGGAACCCACTTCAGCCCACTCATGCTCGCCTGGGACTCGTCGCCGAGTCGGCTGACGAAGCAAGTGCAGCCTTGAAATCGGCTCTCGAGACCTTTGAGAAGAAAGCCGATGCGACCTCCTGGAGCGTCAAGGGGGTGACCTACCGGCAGTCCGGAATGGACCCCAAGGGCAAGGTCGTTGCGCTCTTCTCCGGACAAGGCTCCCAGTACCTCAACATGGGCCGAGAGCTGTTCACCAACTTCCCGCCTCCGCTTGAGGTCTATGGTCAACTCGACCGGCTGTTCAGCGAGTCCCAACAAAAACCGCTGTCGCAGATCGTCTTCCCGCCCCCGGCGTTCACCCCAGACACCCAGGCAGCGCAAGACGCCCAGTTGCAACTGACTCAACACGCGCAACCCGGAATCGGAGGCGTCAGCGCCGGCCTCTTCAAGATCCTGACTGACGCTGGCTTCCAGCCGGACTTCACTGCCGGACACAGCTTTGGCGAACTCACGGCCCTGTGGGCCGCCGGCGTGTTCTCTGAAGCGGATTACTGCAAGCTCGCGTTTGCCCGGGGTCAGGCCATGAAGGCTCCGGAAGACCCGAACTTTGAAGCAGGGACCATGATGGCCGTCATGGGCAAACTGGACCAGCTTGAAGACGACCTGAAGGCGTTTCCGGAAGTCGTCATGGCCAACCTGAACTCTCCGAAGCAGGTGGTCGTTGCCGGTCCAACAGCCGCGGTCCAGGAGGCTCACGCGGCGCTCAAGGAGAAGAAGTACAACGCCGTCCTCCTCCCGGTTTCCGCCGCTTTCCACACCAAACTGGTGGGCCACGCGCAGAAGCCGTTTGCCGAAGCCATCCGCTCCGTCAAGTTCAACAAGCCCAGGGTTCCGGTTTACTCAAATGCCACTTCCGAGGCGTACCCGAGCGATCCCAAGGCCATCCAGAAACGCCTTGAGGAGCACATCCTCAACTCGGTCCGGTTCCGGGAAGAGATTGAAAACATTCATGCGGCCGGCGGTCGCATCTTTGTTGAGTTTGGTCCCAAGAATGTGCTGACCAAGCTTGTTGAAGCCATCCTCGGTGGCCAGGAATTTACGGCAATTGCTCTCAACGAGAACCCCAAGAAAGACAGCGATCGCCTGTTCCGTCAGGCGGTCACGGACCTGATGGTCCTCGGGCTTCCGCTTCAGGGCTACGACCCTTATCCCTGGGAACGCCCCAAGCCCACCCGCAAACGGTCTCCGTTGACGCTGAAAATGACCGGCGCCAACTACGTCAGTGACGCGACTCGCAAGCGCTTCCAGGATGCCCTGAATGACGGCTTCCAGCTGTCTTCCGGAGGCTCCGGATCGTCCGGAAGCAATGGGCCATCAGGCTCGTCCGGTGGAACTCGTCCTGCCGTTGAGGCCCCGAAGCCTCAGCCGGTGGCACCACCGCAAGCCGCCCAGCCGAAAACCACATCGACACCAGCAAAACCGGCTCAGCCGGTCACTCCACCTCCGCAAAAAACGATGAGCAACACCACCTCCTCTACAAGTGTCTCGGACCTGTATTACCAGCAACAGGCCACCCTGGCGGTTCATCAGCAGTACCTTCAGCAACAAGGCGAGTACTCTCGGACGGTTCTGCAGTTGCTCCAGCAACAGCTTCAGCTGGCTTCACAGGGCCAGACCATTCCGGATACCGTCGCCCAAAGCATGCAGTGGTTCCACGCTCACCAGGGAGAGACCCTGAAGGTCCACGAATTGTACCTGACTCAGCAGGCCGAACAGATGCGCACCCTCGCGGGCAGCGCTCCTGTCGTGGCGGCTCCCGCACTGGCTCCCGCTCCCGTCGCGGCGCCGGTTCCTCCAGCCAGGCCAGCCCCGAGCTTCACGCCTCCCGTGGCGCCTCCGACTCCGGTCGCACCTCCTGTTGCGGCAGCACCTGCCGTTCCTCAGGCCGCCCCTGCCCAACCGGCTCCGGCAGCCCCTCAGGCGGCTCCTGTGCAACCGGCTCCTGCTGTTTCTCAGCCGGCACCGGCAGCCCCTGCCGCCACTCCCGTTGACGCCAACGCGGTTCTGCTGGACATCGTTGCCGACAAAACCGGTTACCCCAAGGAAATGCTGGAGCCCGAAATGGACCTCGAAGCCGACCTGGGCATTGACTCCATCAAGCGCGTTGAAATCCTCGGAACCGTTCAGGATCGCCTCCCGGACATTCCCGGAATCCGCGGTGATGAAATGGGAGAGCTGCGCACCCTCGGACAGATCCAGGAATACCTCCAGGCCAAGGCTCCGGCAGCTGCAGCCCCAAGCCCTGCCGCATCTCCGGAACCGGCGGCTCCTCAAGCGGCTCCAGCCCCCCAACCGGCTGCCGCCTCGAATGCCGCAGACCCGGCTGAAGCCCTCCTTGCGGTCATCAGCGAAAAAACCGGCTACCCGGTGAACATGCTGGAAATGAGCATGGAACTGGAAGCGGACCTCGGAGTCGACTCCATCAAGCGCGTCGAGATCATGTGGGCCATCCAGGAAAAATTCCCGCAGCTTCCGCAGCTGGACAACCAGGCCCTCGCAGAAATGCGTAGCCTCGGACAGATTGCCGATCACCTGAGCACCCTGCTTCCGGCCACCAATGGGCACGCTCCCGTCAGTGACGCGCCGGCTTCATCGGTCATCAGTGCTGCTACCGTTGAAGACTCCCTGCTCACGGTCATCAGTGAAAAAACCGGCTACCCCAAGGAAATGCTGGAGCTGTCCATGGACCTCGAAGCCGACCTCGGGGTCGACTCCATCAAGCGCGTCGAGATCATGTGGGCCATCCAGGAAAAGCTTCCGGGCCTTCAGGAAGTCAACACCGGCGACCTGGGCGAGCTCCGGACCTTGCAGCAAATTGCCGACAAACTGGCCGCACACCTGCCCACTGCTCCGGTCGCCACCAGTGACCCTGCATCAGAGGTAAAAAAAAACTCCTGAGTGAGCCGGCGCCCTACTCGGTTACGGTCGGTCGCCCGCAACTTCAGCCCCTTCCGCCTCCAGATCGTCTGGAGGACGCCCTTCCTGCGTCCGGATCGTACCTGATTCTGGACAACGGTTCTGCTTGTGCCGCCCAGCTTCTGGACACCCTGACCGAGCAGGGAGGCACCCTCTTTCTGCTCCGCCTTCCCGGAGTTGCCGCCTCCCGTCGCAAATCGGCCCGGAAAGCCTCCACCGCTTCACTGCCTGATGCCTCTGAAGCCTCCCTTCAGAACGCCCTCGCGGCCCTCAAGCTGACTCAACTGGACGGCGTCTTCCTCTTTTTGCCAGCTACCGAAGCCTCATTGCGTCTGAGCAGCGCCACCGGACAGGCGCTTCAGATCAGCTTCTTGCTGGCCAAAGCGGTCAGCCCCCTGCTCACTCAGGCTCCCCGGGCCTCATTCCTGGCGGTGACGCAACTGGATGGCGCCTTGGGAACCCGCTCTCCGCAAGGCTGGATGGACCGAGGCGTGACGGGATTGACCAAGACCCTTTCACGCGAGTGGCCGCACCGCTTCTGCCGCACCGTCGATCTTTCTCCAGAGCTGTCTCCGGAACAAGCCACCCAGCACCTCCTCGCGGAAGCACAGGACCCAGACCGACGCCTCCTGGAAGCCGGCTGGAGCCCCTCCGGACGCGTGGGCCTGTTGCCCGGAGCCCTTGAAAGCCCACAGCCTCCACTCACGCTTCCGGAGCACCCGGTCTGGCTCGTCAGTGGTGGCGCCCGTGGAGTCACCGCGGACTGCACCCTTGCACTGGCCGAGCGAGCCCCGGGAACCTTCTTGCTGGTGGGGCGGTCTCCGCTTCAGGAGGAACCGGCCTGGGCCTCGGGACTCACCGCTGAGGCTGAACTGCGGCAAGCGGCCATGAAGGCGCTCACCGACTCCGGAGAAAAGCCTACTCCGCCCAAACTCCGGCAGATGATGGCTCGGGTTGAAGCCAACCGTGCCATCCGGAAGACGCTGGATCAGCTGCAGGCGCTCGGCAGCACGGGCCACTACCTCAGCGCTGATGCCACCAATGCCGAGCAGCTCAAGGCAGCCCTGGCTCCGGTGCTTCAGCAATCCGGACCCGTCACCGGGGTCATTCATGGCGCAGGTGTTTTGGCAGACAAGCTGATCGAGAAAAAAACCGAGGCAGACTTCCAATCCGTCGTGGGGACCAAGGTCGAAGGCCTGAACGCCCTTTTGGAAGCCGTCGAGCCGAGCCGCCTGAGCCACCTCCTCCTCTTCTCATCAGGAGCCGGATTCTACGGAAATGCCGGGCAGTCCGACTATTCCATGGGCAACGAAATCCTCAACCGCGCGGCCCTTGTCTTTCAGCAGGAGCACCCGACCTGTCAGGTCATTTCCTACAACTGGGGTCCATGGGAAGGGGGCATGGTCACTCCGGAGCTAAAGCGCATGTTTGAAGAGCGCGGGGTCGAGGTCATTCCCGTTACAGAAGGCGCCCGCATTTTTGCCGATGCCGCCCTGCAGCAGCCTGCCGGACTGCCCATCTTGCTGGTGGGGAACGCGCTCTCCGGCGATTCGGAACCACCCGCGCCGCTTCAGCAACGCATCTGGCGTCAGGTGACTCCGGAACTCAACCCTGGGCTCAACGACCACCGCATCGGTGCCCACAACGTGGTCCCAGCCGTCTTGGCACTGGAATGGATGGTGGACGCCGTCGCCGCCTGCATTCCGGGCTACCACCTGCAACGCTGCACCGACTTCAAGGTGCTGAAGGGCATCCTCTTCGATGAAGACCTTGCCCCCGCCTACCTGCTGGACATTCAGGAAGCAGACGCCCCTGCAGCAGGCACCCGGACCTTCCACCTCAAGGTGTCCAGCCACACCGGCAAGCTGCCGCGCTACCACTACAGCGTCACCTGCACCTTCAGCCAGACGCCTCCGGACGTTCCACAGGAAGCCCTTCCCCGCGTCGATCAGGCTCAACCCGGAAGCCACTTCTACGAAAATGGCACCCTCTTCCACGGGCCCCTGTTTCAAGCGGTCCAGGACGTCACTCGGCTCACCGAGCAGCAGCTGGTTGCTCGGTGTCAGGCGCCCGCGGTGCCTCCGGAGGCTCAGGGGCAGTTCCCGGTGGGACCGGTCAACGCCTATGCCCTCGACCCGGCGTTTCAGGTCATGCTCATCTGGGCCCGGCACTTCCAGGGTGCCGGCAGCCTGCCGTTGCAGTTTGAGCAGCTCGAGTGCTTCCGGCCCCTGCCTTTTGAAACGGAGTTCCTGATCGACCTGAAGGTCCGGAGCGCCTCCGAAACACAGCTGCAGGCCGACTTGACCCTGCTTGCGCCAGATGGAGCCGTCTATGCTCGCATGCGTGGCGCTCAGGTGACCCTGAGCCCGAACCTGAATGCGCTCTTTCAGCCCCACTCTGCCCATTAACCCCTGACGGGAGCCCGTAGTTTCAATGCCTGAACCCATTGCCGTTGTTGGCCTTTCGTGCCTGTTCCCTGGAGCCCACACTCCGGAAGCCTTCTGGAAGAACCTCCTGGCTGGAGCCGACTCGCGCTCCGCGGTTACCGAACAGCAGCTTCATGTGGCGCCCTCTCGGTTCTTGACCGACCGCAAGGGCGTGGTCGATCGCTACTACTGCGCTCAGGGGGGCTACCTGCACGACTTCCACTTCAATCCGGAAGGGTTTCAGCTCCCCGCTGCCCAGCTGCAGGGCCTCGATGATGTCTATCAGTGGCCTCTGCACGTCGCTCGTGAAGCCCTGCGGGACGCGCAGTTGCTCGACCGTCCGGAGCTGCTGAAGCACTGCGGGATCATTCTCGGGAACCTCTCCTTCCCGACCAAGTCCTCGAACCACCAGGCGCTTCCGCTCTATCAGGAAGCCTGGGAGCCGCTGCTGCAACGCCTGCTCAATCGCTCCGACTTCCACCTCCAGAACTTCGGAACCGACCCCTCAGGGCGCCTCCAACCGGGTCCGGACGCGCTGGAAATTGCCGGGCGCCCAGCGTCTCTGATTGCTCAGGCACTCGGACTCTCCGGACGCGCCTACGCGCTTGATGCGGCGTGTGCGTCGTCGCTCTACAGCGTCGGACTGGCCTGCCACACCCTGTGGACGCATCAGACCGATGTCATGCTCGCCGGAGCAGTCAGCGCTGCCGACCCGTTCTTTGTCAACATGGGGTTTTCCATCTTTCAGGCCTATCCGGAATCCGGAGGCAGCCACCCCCTCGACAAAAATTCAGGGGGCCTCTTTGCCAGCGAAGGCGCCGGCATGTTTGTCCTGAGGCGCCTCTCGGACGCACAGCGGGAGGGCAACCCCATCCATGCCCTCATCTCTGGTGTCGGCCTCTCGAACGACGGACGCGGGCAGTTTGTCCTCAGCCCCAACCCCAAAGGCCAGCGGCTCGCTTTTGAACGCGCCTATGCCACATCCGGGATCGACCCGCAGGCGACGGATTACATCGAATGCCACGCCACTGGTACTCCGCTGGGAGACAAGGTTGAGCTCAACTCCATGGAAGCCTTTTTTGGCAACCGTGGCAGCACTCCCCCCATCGGATCCGTCAAGTCCAACCTGGGCCACATGCTCACAGCCGCCGGAATGGGCGGGATGACCAAGGTCATCCTCTCCCTTCAGCACGGACAGATTCCTGGCACCATCGGAGTCGACGACCCGCTGGTTTCTGAAAAGGGGCTCTTTGGCGGAGACCGAACCCTCCGGAGCCTCACCCGCTGGCCACACGAACGCTCGCCCCGAACCGCTGCCGTCAGCGCCTTTGGCTTTGGTGGCTGCAACGCGCACCTGATTCTGCAAAACACTGCCGAAGCCCCTTCAGAGGCCCCAGCGCCCACGCCGCTGCCTCCGCTTGCGGTGCTGGGAATGGATGCCATCTTCGGCGACCGCAATGGCCTCAGCGCCATGGAACACGCCTTTCTGGAGGGCGAAACGGCCTTCCGGAGCCTCCCGGAAACTCGGTGGCGGGGACTCGGGCATCCGGAGGCGGGGCTTTCGGGCGCCTGGCTGGAATCCTTTGAGATGGACTTCCTCCGCTTCCGGCTGCCTCCGAATCCCCAGGAACGCCTCATTCCCCAACAGCTGCTGACGCTTGAAGTCGCCGACCGCGCCATCCGGCAGACGCCCCTGAAGGAAGGCCAAAATGTCGCGGTGCTGGTCGCCATGGAAGCCGAACTGGAGCTGCACCGCTTCCGGGGACGCGTCAACCTGGCCACGCAGTTGGAAGACAGCCTGGCAGCGTCCGGAATTGTGCTTTCCGACGAGCAACGTCAGGAGCTGGAAGCCGTTGCCAAGGATGCGCTGCTGGAAGCGGTGCCGGTCAATCGCTTCACCAGCTTCATTGGAAACATCATGGCCTCGCGCATCAGCGCGCTTTGGGACTTCACCGGCCCGGCCCTGACCGTTTCTTCAGAAGAGACCTCGGTCTTCAAGGCCCTTGAAGTGGCGCAGATGCTGCTGGGTTCCGGAAGTGTCGACGCCGTCGTGGTGGCAGCCGTCGACCTGGCCGGAAGCGCCGAGTCGGTGACCCTTCGGAGCAAGGCCTTTCCCCTGCAGTCCGGAAGCCCGCGCTGGCCTCAGGAAGCCGGTGGCGCAGGCTGGATCCCCGGAGAGGGGGCAGGCGCCCTGGTTCTCACCACACAGGAGCAGGCTCCAGACGCCACTCCGCTTGCCCTGATTGAGGCCGTCGCCTTTGCTTCCGGAACACAAGGCGATGCCGTCCGCCAAGCTGCTCAGGCAGCACTCGCAGCCGCTCAGGCTCGTCCGGAAGACATTGGCTTGCTCACCCTGCAGGCAGCAGGGCTCGATGCCCGCGATGCGGCTGAGTGGGAAGGCCTGCAGGCCCTCTATCCGGAAGCGGCGCTTGGGGGTCCGTCTGCGCACTTCGGACACAGCTTTGCCGCCTCGGGAATGGTTTCGTTGCTGGAAGCCCTGATCGCCGTCCGGTCCCGGACCCTCCCAGCCCTCCCCAACTGGGAAGCGCCCAAAGGGGACGGATCCGCTTCTGGCCTGTACGTTCCCCCTGAATCGCGTCCGTGGTTCCGGAATGCTGATGCTCCGGCTCGGCGTGCAGCCGTCAGCAGCCTGGGACAGGAGACCGCACACGCCATCATCAGTGAAGCGCCTTCTGCGGCGGCGGCTCCGGAAGCCGTCCCCTCGGCCAATACCGGGGGGCTCTTCCTCCTTCCCGTCACGGCTCCGGATGCGGCTCAACTGCTGGAGCGCCTCAAGGCTCTGCAGGAGCTGCTGCACCACCAGACCCCGCTTCCGGAGCTGGCTCGCCAGACGTTCGAGGCGCAGCAACAGGCATCCGGAGGCCTGGGGGTCGCCCTGCTGGGCAGGACCCATGAGGAGCTGCTTCAGGAGCTGACCTCCGCCCAGGCCGGCATTCCACAAGCCGTTGCGTCCGGAAAGGACTGGGTCACTCCGCGCGGAAGTAGCTTCTCCCCCGCCCCCCTTGGGCTGGCAGGCAAAGTGGCCTTCACCTACCCCGGAGGCTTCAACAGCTACCTCGGCAACAGCCGAACCGCCTTCCGCCTCATGCCGGAGCTGCACGAGTCCATGGCGTCGCACACCACCCGCCTGGGGGCCGCTCTGCACGACCGTCGGCTCTACCCACGGACCCAGCAACGCCTCAGTGAAGCCGAGCTGCAGCAGGCGCAGGAAGACTTCATCAACACGCCCATTGCGATGTTTGAAAGCGGCATCACCACCGGTGTCCTCCACACCAAGCTGATGCGCGAAGGCTTTGGCCTGCAACCCGACCTGGCGTTTGGGTACAGCATGGGCGAGGTGACGATGATGTTTGCCCTCGGCGTGTGGGGGTCGATGGATCCGATGTCTGACCTGCTGGACGCCTCTCCGCTCTTCAAGGAGCGGCTCTGTGGTCCCATGAACACCGTCCGCGAGGCCTGGAAGCTGGCCCCAGAGGAACGACGGGGCGAGCCCATCTGGCACTGGTACACCCTCCGAGCCACTCCGGAGGCAACCCGCAAGGCCCTGGAAGCCGAGGAGCGCGCCTACCTCATCCTGATCAATACGCCTCAGGAAGTGGTCCTGGCCGGAGACGCCGAGGCCTGCGAGCGGGTGGCCCAGACGCTTGGGGTCGAGCCACACCCGATTCAGGTGACCGACGTGGTGCACTGTGCTCCGGTCCAGGCCGACTACGACGAAGTGAAGCACGTCCACACGCACCCGGTGGTGGGACAGCCTCCTCTTGATTTCTACTCGGCCCTGAATTACCGCCCCACGGAGCTGGACTCCGACACCATCGGTCACAACATTGCGCAGATTTATGGCCGCACCGTGGACTACACGCGGCTCATTGAAAACACCTACGCAGATGGTGCCCGGATCTTTGTGGACCTCGGCCCACGCGTTAGCTGTGCCAAGTGGATCAGCGAAACCCTGGGGGAACGCCCGCACCTCGCCGTCGGGGTCAGCCGCCGAGGCGTCGATGACCGCACCCAGGTGCTCCGGACGCTGGCACGTCTGTTCAGCCACCGGGTCCCGCTCAATCTGGAACGCCTCGCGCCGCCGGTTCCGGAACGTCCAACCCGAGAGCTGCGCCAGACCATCGTCTTGGGAGGTGCGCCGCTCCAGAGCATCGACACCCCTGAAAACCGAGCCCGCTTTGCGGCACCAGCTGCTGTTGCAGCCGCTCCTGTTTCCCCGGAACCCCCGGCTTCTCCGGAACCTCAACCCCCTGTAATGCCCATGCCTCCGGCTGCTGACACTCCGGCGCCCCCGACTTCTGTTCCTGCTGCTTCTCCAGCCCCGGTTCCGGATGGCTGGTGGGGAGATTACCCAGGCCGTCTGGGTCAGGCCCACGCCGCGTTTCTGCAATTCCGACAAGAGGGCATGCGGCAAATGGCCTCCCTGATTCTGCAGCAAATGGGGGGTGTCTTCTCGGCACCAGAACCCGTCCTCACGCGGGTGCCTCCGCAGCCAGCAGCATCAGGCCCCGTGGCGTTCGACAGCCAGGCGCTGCAGCAACAGGCCGCCGCTCAACCAGCCCCCCCGGAGGCAAACGGTCCGAAGCCTCCGGGCGTGCTCTTCGATCATCAGGACCTGCTGGAGTTTGCTGGCGGACAGATTGCCAATGTCTTTGGGCTCGAGTATGCGGAGATTGACACCTTCCGGCGCTGCGTCCGGTTGCCGCTGGATCCGTACCTGCTGGTCAGTCGGGTCACCAAGCTGGATGCCAAGCTCGGGGAGTTCAAGCCCTCCACGATTACCACCGAATACGACATTCCGCAAAAGGCCTGGTACTGCACGGATGGACAGATTCCGTGGGCCGTTGCCGTTGAGTCCGGGCAGTGCGACCTGATGCTCATCAGCTTCCTCGGGATTGATTTCGAATGCCGGGGCGACCGGGTGTATCGGCTGCTCGACTGCACCCTGACTTACCTCGAAGACATGCCTCGCGAAGGGGAAACCCTCCGCTATGACATCTTCATTGATTCCTTTGCCCGGAATGGTGGAACGCTCCTGTTCTTCTTCCACTACGAATGCTTTGTTGGCGACCGCATGGTGATGCGCATGGATGGGGGCTGTGCCGGTTTCTTCACCGATGAAGAGCTGGCGGTCGGCAACGGCGTCATCCGGACCCAGAAGGAGCTGGACGCCCGGCATGAAGCAACCAAGCTCTACTTTGAGCCCCTGCTGCACTGCTCCAAGACGCAGTTCCGGCGCGAAGAGCTCCTCGCGCTCTCCACCGGGCATCCGGAGGTGTGCTTTGGACCGCATTACGCGCAGCCCGGAAGGAACCCTTCGCTGAAGACCGCTCCGGAGCAGTTCCTCATGCACGATCGCATCACGCTGGTGGATCGCACCGGTGGCGACTGGGGCTGTGGACTCGTGCTCTCGGAAAAGGACCTGGCGCCCGACCACTGGTACTTCCCCTGCCACTTCAAGGATGACCCTGTGCTCGCAGGCTCGCTCATGGCAGAAGGCTGTGTGCAGCTCATGCAGTTCTTCATGCTCGACCTTGGCCTGCAGACCCGGACTCAGGATGCGACCTTCCAGCCGATCCACGGCATGTCCCAGATCGTCCGCTGCCGGGGCCAGGTCATCCCCGGAGACACACTCCTGACCTACCGCATGGAGGTCCGGGAAATTGGCCTCGACCCAATCCCGTATGCGATTGCGGATGTTGACATTTTGCTGGGAGACAAGATCGTGGTGGACTTCCGGAACCTCGGGGTGCAGCTGGTCGAAAAGGGCAGCACCTTCCGCCTGACGCAGGAGTGGTTTGACACGCATCCGGAACGCCCGGCGCTTCAGTCCACTCAGGCGAATGCTCCTCAGGTGCCCCAACCCTCAGCCGAGGAGACCGGTTGGGTCGCTGATGATCAGCAGATGTGGGAGTTTGCCCTGGGGGAGGTGGCCAAGTGCATGGGGCCCGATTACGCGGTTTATCACAACCGCCCCGTACAGCGAAACCCCAACGGCGACCTGCAGCTGCTCTCCCGCGTCCGGAGCTTCTCGGGCACACGCTTCAAGTACGATGAGCCGATGCGCATCGTCGGTGAATACGATGTCCCTGCAGACGCCTGGTACTTCCGAGACAACGCCCACCCGGCCCAGATGCCCTACTCGGTGCTGATGGAAATTGCGCTTCAGCCCTGCGGCTTCATCTCCGCATACTCGGGCGCCATGTTCCACTACCAGAGCCAGGACCTGCACTACCGGAACCTGGACGGCAACGGGACCCTCCTCGCGCTTCCCGACCTGAGGGGCAAGACCATTGTCTCCGAAATCACGCTGAAGAGCACCGTCGCTTCCGGAAACACCGTGATCCAGACCCACGACTTCGCCCTCTCTGTTGACGGCGAGCGCTTCTATGAAGGCGACACGGTTTTCGGATACTTCACCGATGAAGCCCTCGCCAATCAGGTGGGGCTGGATGCAGGCGAAAAGAAGGCGCCCTGGGTGGAGGCTCATGCGCCAGAGGTGACTCTGGACCTCACGAAGGATGGCTCGTGGTTTCATGGAAAAGACGGGCGCCCCTTCCAGCGCCTCGGGTCCGGACAGCTCAGCCTGCTGGATGAGCTCCGGATCAGTGCCAAGGGAGGGCTTCACGAGCAGGGCTACGTCTATGGCGTCCGGGAGGTCGACTCGGAAGACTGGTTCTTCCCCTACCACTTCCATCAGGACCCGGTGATGCCGGGCTCGCTGGGGGTGGAGGCAACCCTCGAGGCGATCCAGGGCTTTGCCCTCCAGCAGGGGCTGGCGGATCGTTTCCAGAACCCGCGCTTCAGCTGGAACCTCTCCCGAACGGCCTGGCGGTACCGTGGGCAGATCATTCCGGAAACCGGGAAGATGCAGCTGGAAGCCCACCTCAAGGAAATCCGGGAAGAGCTGGGCCAGACCGTTATCGTTGCCGACGGCTCTCTGTGGCGCGACGACCTGAGGATCTATGCCCTCACGGACCTCGTCATCGAAATCCGGGAGTGCGGCCAGTAACCCGGCTCATCCGGGGGTGTACACGCGTTTCGCCTCCGGATCATCCAGGTCGGCCGGAATCAGGCGCAGCTCCTCCCACAGCGCCTCGGGAATCTCCTGAGACGCCCATTCCAGAGTCGACTCGATGTGCCGGGTTGAGCCGACGCCACAGATCGTCGACCCGACCCGCTCATCGCGCATGGAAAACTGCAGCGCCGCCGCGCCCAGCGGAACGCCGTAGCGCTCACACACGGCCTCTCGGGCCACCAGCCCTTCCCGGAGCTCATCGGTCATTTCCATGTAGGTGTAGCGCGATGCGGCCTGCGAGCCCTTTGCCAACGCGCCACTGCTGAAGGGGGCGGCGTTGAGGACCACGGTTCCCTTGCTCACCGCCAGGTCGATCATCTCCTCCGCATTCCGGTTCATCAGGGTGAAGCGGTTGTGGGTGATGAGCGCGTCGAAGTCCCACTCCTTCAAAATGGGGATCATCACCTCAACCTTCCCCGCTGCCAGTCCCACCGCCTGAATCAGCCCGTCGGCCTTGAGCTGAAACAGCGTCTCCAGCGCCCCGCCCGATCCGGTGACATCGCTCAGGTCGGATGCGTACTCCGGATCATGGAGGTGAACCAGCTGGAGGGTTTCCAGTCCCAGCGCCTCTCGGCTTTCCTCAAACGAAGCTCGCGCCCGCTCTCCGTCAAACCGGTTGGTGTCCATGTCGCGGTCCAGCTTGGTCGAAATCACAAACCCTTCTGGCAGGCCGCCGAGTTCCTGAAGCGCCTTGCCAATCCGAGCCTCGCTCTCTCCCATCCCGTAGTTCCGGGAAGTGTCCAGGAAGTTGACCGGCCCCGTCATGATCTGCTTGAGCGTCTCAATCGCATCTGCCTCTGCGACCGAGTACCCGTAGGTTCCGGGCATGTTCCCCAGCGCCGTGGTGCCAAAGCACAGGGGGGTGACTTCCAGTCCCGTCTGGCGGATGGTGATTTTTTGCTTCCAGTTCATTCCGTACTCCACGAGTTCAGGTTGCATCAAGTGCCCAAATCGTAGCGGGAAAAAGGGGGGATTCCAATTTTTTTCCAAGCCAATTCACCCGTTTTTTCATTTTGAGTTTGATCTTGAGGCCAAACCGCTGCACAAATTTTTGACAAATGATCCTTGCCGCTGGCAATGGTCAACTCGTTCACTTGTCCATCATTGGGGGAAAATCATGGCAGCCACCTACCTGATCGGAGTCGACGGAGGAACCGAGGGCTTGCGGGCCGGAGTCTTTGACCTTCAGGGGAAGCCCCTTGCCTTTGCCGCGACGCCGTACGCCACTCAGTTTCCGCAGCCCAGCTGGGCGGAGCAGAACCCGCAGGACTGGTGGAACGCCCTCGGACAGTCGGTGCGTCAGGCTGTTCAAGAAGCCGGCATCACGCCTGAGCAGGTCTCCGGGATTGCCGTGGACACCACCTGCTGCAGCGTGGTGGCGCTTGACGAAGCAGGCCAACCGCTCCGTCCGGCCCTGATCTGGATGGACGTCCGGAGCGCCCCGCAGACCCGGACCATCCTGGCGACACAGGACCCGGCGCTGCGCATCAACGGCAACGGCCAGGGTCCGGTTTCTGCCGAGTGGATGATCCCGAAAGCCCTGTGGCTCCAGGAGAATGAGCCGGAGGTCTTTGAGCAGGCAGCGACCGTCTGTGAATACCAGGACTACCTCAACCTGCACCTCACCGGTCGGCGGGTGGCCAGCATCAACAACGTCTCCGCTCGCTGGCATTACGACTCCACCCGCGGGGGCTACCAGGCGTCTCTGCTGAAGGCACTTGGGCTCGACGCCCTCCTCGAAAAGTGGCCCCAGGAAGTGGTGGCCCTCGGCGAGGTCATCGGGGGCCTGACCGCTTCTGCCGCGAGTCACCTGGGACTTCCGGAAGGGCTCCCTGTCATTCAGGCGGGCGCCGATGCGTTCATTGGCATGGTCGGACTCGGTGTGGTGCGGCCCGGAAGCCTGGCCTTCATCACGGGCTCCTCGCACCTGCACCTCGGGCTCAGCCCAACGGAGTTCAATGGCGAAGGCATCTGGGGCACGTATCCGGACAACCTCATCCCCGGCCTCTTCACCGTTGAGGGAGGCCAGACCTCCACAGGCTCCGTCATCAACTGGCTCAAGAAGCTCTTCGGCGAAGGGGTCACCTACGACCAGCTCAACGAAGCCGCCCGGAAGCTTCCTCCTGGCTCGGAGGGAGTGGTGGTGCAAGAGCACTTTCAGGGCAACCGGACCCCGCACACCGATCCGCTCTCTCGGGGTGCCGTCACGGGTCTGACGCTCAAGCACGAGCCCGCTCACCTCTTCCGGGCCGCCATTGAAGGCGTCGCGTTTGGCAGTGAGCTGATCCTCGAGACCATGCGGCACAACGGCTTCCAGCCTGAGACCCTCGTGGTGGCCGGAGGAGCCACGCGTTCCGAGTTGTGGCTGCAAATTCACGCGGATGTGTCCAACCTCCCCTTCACGCTGACAGAGGTCGCCGACGCGCCTGCGCTGGGCTGCGCGATTCTCGCGGCTGTTGGAGCCGGACACTACCCGGACATCCCGACCGCCGCTGAGGCGATGGTCCACATCACACGGGTGGTCGAGCCCAACCCTGAGACCCATGAGGCGTACCGTCCGTTTTATGAGGCCTACCGGAACCTCTACCGTCCACTCCGGGAAGCCCGGGAAGCCCTGGACTGAAGCGCCGGACGCCTGAACTTCCGCATCCACTTTTTGACTGAAGGAATCACGAACATGCCGTTACCCTGCCCTGCATTTGCCTCTCGCCTGAACTCCATGAAGGCCCGCCCCGAACTCTGGGAAGGCGACTCCTCGGTCCTTGGCTGGGTGGCTCGTCAGGGAACCATCCAGGGGCTGGAGTTGGTGGACTTCAACTGTCCGGAACACCTGGGAGGCCTGGAGGTCGCGGCAGTGCGAGAAGCCCTGGAGCAGGCCCAGCTTGGGGCCGGGGCCGTCTGCCTGCGCTATCCTGCGACGTTTGGGCTGGGCGCGTTCACGCATCCGGAAGCCTCCATGCGTCGTGACGCCATTGACCTGACCCTTGAAGCAGGAGAATGGGCCCGTGCCCTTGGAGCATCGGAGCTGGTCATCTGGTCTGCGCACGACGGCTACGACTACAGCCTGCAGGTCGATTACCCGCGCATCTGGAAAAACGTCGTGGACGCCTTCCAGGAGATCTGTGACGCCTTCCCGGACCTGAAGGTTTCCCTTGAGCCCAAGCCCACGGAACCGCGACGGTTCTTCATCCACAACACCACCGGCGCCGCGATGCTGATGGTTCAGCAGATTGAGCGCGACAACATGGGCCTGACCCTTGACTTTGGGCACTGCCTGATGGCCGCAGAGAACCCCGCTCAATCGGCCGCCCTCGTGGGCGCTCACGGCAAGCTGTTCGGGGTCCAGATGAACGACGGCTTCGTCCGCCCGGGTTGTGAAGACGGCCTCATGCTGGGCTCCGTTCACCCGCTCATGACGCTCGAGTTCATCGTCTGGCTCCAGCGCACTCAGTACCAGGGGCACATCTACTTCGACACCTTTCCCAAAAACGAGGACCCGGTTCGCGAGGCCGAGTACAACATCCGGCGCTTCCGGAAGCTCTGGGAGCAAGCGGAGAAGCTCCAGGCTGCCGGACTGGAGGAGCTGCTGGCTCAGCATGACGTCCTCCGGGTGTTGGAAACGCTGGAGACCCTATGAGCCGAAAGGGCGTGCTGGTGGTGGGCGCTGCCAACCTCGACCGCATGGCCTACCTGGAGCAGCTCCCGGAAGTCGGCGCCACCTTGCTGGCCGACCGGTACGAGGAGCATCCCGGTGGGAAGGGGTCGAACCAGGCGGTCGCTGCAGCCCTGTGGGAGGCCCCCACCTGGTTTGTCGGACGCATTGGGCCGGATGAGCCTGGAGCCGTGATGCGGCAGGCCATGGAACACGCCGGCGTGCGGCTGGAGTTCCTGCAGGAAGACCCGGCGGGAACCGGACTGGCCATGGACTTTGTGGACCAACACGGGCAGTATCAGGCGGTTGTTGCCCTCCGGGCCAACGCTTGCCTGAGCCCGGAAGACATCCCACAGGCCCCCGAGTTCTGGGAGCAGATCGGCATGCTGGTCCTGCAGCTGGAGTCTCCTCTTGAGGCCATTGAGGCGGCAGGACGGCAGGCGCAGGCGCAGGGAGTCCCGGTGCTGCTGAACGCGGCTCCCGTCCAGTCCATTCCGGATTCGTGGTGGCCGTGGATCGACTTCCTGGTGGTCAACGAAACAGAGGCCTCGGTGCTCTCCGGGGTGTCGGTTCAGGATGCCGCCACGGCCGAGCAAGCACTGGAGGTGCTTCAAAGCCAAGCCCGCACCGTGTTGCTCACCCTGGGAGCAGCAGGCGTTCTCATTGCGCAGGGACCCGAACGCCACGCCCTCCCCGGACACGCCGTGGAGGTTGTGAGCACCCTCGGAGCCGGAGATGCCTTTGTCGGCGTCTTTGCGGCCGAATGGTCGGAGCACCAGCACCTTCTCCATGCCGCCCAGGTGGCCAACCGTGCCGCCGCAGCGAGCGTCCGTCGTTCGGGCGCTCAGGTTTCCTACATCCGTCGCCATGAACTGACAGGAGGATCATGAGCCTAGAGACCCACCAGCACTTCTTTCGGCAGCTGCTGCGCATCCGGACGTTCGAGGAACGCGTCGGCGAGCTGTTTGTCCGAGGCGGCACCGCCGGCTCCATGCTCCACCTCTCCATTGGAGAAGAGTCCGGAGCCGTTGGCGTCGGGGAGGCGATGCAGCCCGGAGACAGCTTCACGACTCACCACCGGGGGCACGGCATCTTCCTCGCCCGGGGCGCCGACCCCAGGCGCATGATGGCGGAAATTGGAGGCAAGCTGACGGGCTACTGCCGCGGCAAGGGTGGGTCCATGCACATCGCGGACATGGGCCTCGGGCACCTCGGAGCCAATGCCATTGTTGGTGGCGGCATCACCCATGTGGTCGGAGCCGGGCTTTCGTACCGGAATCTTCAAACCGGAGGCGTCGCCGTGGCGTTCTTTGGAGACGGCGCCATGCAGCAGGGGGGCTTCTATGAGAGCATGAACCTCACCGCCCTCTGGAAGCTTCCGGTGCTGTTTGTCTGCATCAATAACGAATACGGCATGGGCACCCGTCTGGACCGAGCCAGCGCGTCCCTTGAGTTTGTCAAGCGGGCCGAAACCTTCGGGCTCGTCGCCTCGGAGGTCGATGGACTCGATGCGGAAGTGGTCCATGACCGCGCTCAGGAGCTGCTGGAGCAGGTCCGGAAGGGGCAACCCGCGTTTCTCAAGGTGAACTGCTACCGCTTCCACGGCCATGCCCGCATGGACAAAAGCCCCTACCGTGACGACGCGGAAGAAGCCGCCGGACGGCAGAAGGACTGCCTCGCCTTTCAGCGCAAGCGCCTGATCGACACCGGAATGACAGAGGCCGACTGCGACCAGATCGTCACCGAGGTGAATCAGGAAATGGACGCGGCGCTGCAGTACGCCCTCGACGCGCCGCCGCCGCCGCTTGATACGATTTATGAAGACGTCTACGCCCCCGGGCAGCCCCAGCCTGAGCCTGTGGATCAGCGCCTCCGGGACGCCCTGCATTCGCCCATTTTGTCTGGGAGAGCCTAATGGAAACCACGTACCGCGAAGCCCTGCGACTGGCTCTGCAGGAGTCGATGCAAGCCGACCCCTCCATCATCCTCATGGGAGAAGAGGTCGGTCGTTACGGAGGAGCCTATGGCGTCTCCAAGGGGCTGCTGGAAGAGTTCGGCGAGGCCCGGGTGATTGACACGCCCATTTCGGAAGAAGCCATTGTCGGCACCGCTGTGGGCGCCGCCATGACCGGACTCCGCCCTGTTGCCGAGCTGATGTATGTGGACTTCGTCACCCTCTCCATGGACCAGGTGGTGAACCAGGCGGCCAAGATCCGCTACATGTTTGGCGGCCAGATCGGCGTCCCCATGATCCTCCGCTCTCAGGGAGGAACCGGACGGTCGGGCGCAGCCCAGCATTCCCAGAGCCTCGAAGCGTGGTTCCTGCACACCCCCGGACTGCACGTGGCCATGCCCGCCACCGTGACCGACGCCTATGTGCTGCTCAAGCACGCCCTGACGCTTCCAGATCCGGTGGTGTTCCTGGAGCACAAGTCGCTCTACGTTCAGAAGGGAGAACTGACCCCAGACCAGGCCCCACCGTGGGGCAAGGCGCAGGTGCTGCGCTCCGGAACCGACTTCACCCTGGTCACTTACTCCCGGATGGTCCATCGGGCGCTGGAAGCCGCCGAGCAGCTTGCGGCCGCAGGCATCTCTACTGAGGTCATTGACCTCCGGACCCTGCATCCGCTCGACATGGAGACCGTCAACGCCTCCGTTTCCCGAACCGGCCGCGCCTTGATTGTCACCGAAGACTGCCTCACCGGAGGCGTCAGCGCCGAACTCGCGGCACGCATCACAGAGGGCTCCTTCGACTTCCTCGAAGAACCCGTGCTGCGCCTCGCCGGAGAAGACATCCCCATTCCAGTCGCTGCCGAACTGGAAGCCGCCTCCGTTCCCAGCACCGAACGGATTGTCAAAGCCGGACACCTCCTCCTGCGTCGGTAAGCCATGGAAAAGATCCTCACCCTCCCGCGGATGGGAGAAACCATGGAGCAGGGCACCGTGATTTCATGGAACCTGAAACCGGGCGAGTCTTATGCTCGAGGCGACACGCTGCTGGAGTTGGAGACCGACAAGATGATCGCCGAGGTGCCTGCGCTCGAAGAGGGGACCCTGCTGGAGATCCTGGCACCGGAACACAGCGAGGTGGCGATTGGCGAACCCCTCGCCCGGGTTGAGGTCGCTGGAGACGCGGCTGCGGAAGAAGCCCCTCCTGCGGCCGTTCCGGAGCCCTCCTCGGCGTCGGTTTCCAGCACTCCTGCCCCACCGGCTCCGGAAGCTCCGGCGCCCCTCGCTGCTCCGGGAAGGGTCCGGGCCACCCCTGCCGCCCGGCGCCTGGCCCAGCAACAGGGGCTGGACCTGACCACGCTCACCGGCTCCGGACCGCTCGGGCGCATTGAAAAACGTGACCTCTCCGCAGCAGTCCCAGCAGCGACCAGCAGCGAGTTGACGTTTTGGCTTCCGGTTGGGTCGAGTCGGATCCGGGTCTTCCGACGAGGCCACGGCGCTGTGCCCGTGCTCTTTCTGCATGGGTTTGCCGGAGACCTGTTTGCCTTCCGGTACCAACTGGTGCAGTTGGCCCGGGAAACCGAGGTCATTGCCGTGGACTTGCCCGGACACGGTGGCTCACCAGCGCTCCCCGGAGCCCCGGGCGTGGAGGCCTTTTCCCGGTTTCTCGACCAGGTGCTTCCCGCACTGGACGTGGGGCGTGTGCACCTCGTTGGGCACTCCATGGGAGGAGGCATCGCCCTCGACTTTGCTGCCCGGAACCCGGCGCTCGTTGCCAGCCTCACGCTCGTTGCTCCGTTGGGGCTCGGTCCGGAGGTGAACGAAGAATTTGTCCAGCAGATCTCCACGGCGACCGAAGTCCGCACCCTCACTCCGGCGCTGCATCAGCTGTTTTACCAAGCGGCTCAGGTCAATGACACCCTCCTGAACCCCTTGCTCGAACAGCGTCGGCGTCCGGACGCCACAGCTCCTCTGCAAGCGATTGCCCCGGCCCTTCAGGAAGGCGGTCGGCAGCGCTGGCAAGGACGGCACTTGCTGGATGGACTCCCGATGCCCACCAAGCTGATCTGGGGGCGCGAGGATCAAATCCTTCCCGTGACACACGCCACCCAGGTTCCGGGGCTGGTGGGCACTCACCTCTTCTCGCGCTGTGGGCACCTCCCACAGGTGGAGGCGGCGCTTCCGGTGCTGCGCCTGCTCCGCGAGTTCACCTGCTAACGGAAATCATGAGCTTACGCTACCTGAGCCACGTCCTGGGTCCGGACACCCCGCGTTACGGAAATGCCGGACTCTTTGACCTGAAACGCGTTCGGTGCCTCGACTGCGGAGACACGTCCAACAACACGGACCTCTCCCTGGGCGCCCACACGGGCACTCACATTGACGCGCCCCTGCACTTTGATGCCTCCGGACGGTCGCTCGAGAGCTACCCTGCGGAGTTCTGGTGCTGCTCCAACCCGTGGCTGATCCGGAAGGCCGCTGCACCGGGCGAGATCCTCTCCCTGGAAAACTGGCAGCCTGAGTTGGAACAGATCCCCGAGGAGACGGACCTCCTGCTGGTCCAGACGGGATTCGAACAATTCCGCACCGATCCCCCGGAGGCGTCGCGGTACATCTTTGAAGGCCCAGGGTTCTCTCCGGAAATCGGCCTCTGGCTCCGGACACACCGACACCTGAAGATGATCGGGTTTGATTTCATCTCATTGACCAGCTACACCAACCGGCCCCTCGGACGCCTTGCCCACCGGGCGTTTCTTGCAGAAGCTCCCGACGGCGCCTCGGCCAAACTGGCAGACCCCATCCTGATCATTGAAGACATGCACCTCGCCTCCTTGACGCAGGCCCCCCAGACGGTTTGGGTGGCGCCTGTGCGGTATGCACAAGCGGATGGCGCTCCGGTAACCGTTTTTGCTGACCTCCCAGACGCCTAAACCATCGCCAAACGGTACTCAATCTGAAAAAATAAAAGCACCCATCTGCAACTATAGTTTTCATTCGCAGGGTTCAGAAAAAAACCGTTCGCAAACGCTCCTCACTTGGTCTATGCTTTCTGTGTTTTGGCAGGCCTCAGAGGCTTATCGGAAAATTCGGACTCTGATCCAAACCGACTCCTGAGCTTTTTATTTATTGACCACAGGCTACTGATTTTTAAAAACTCCTTTGTCATATCTGATGAACTTAAAGGCATTTGAGACACGTCTACGCGACCAAGGTGTTCCGCAGGCGTGCAAAGAAATTGGCTTGGATTTTCAAATCTTCCTGCAGGAGGAAGTCGCTCAAAGGTACGCGGATCATGACTGGATTGTGCAACCGAATCCACAAGTCGGAACCGTCATCAATGCGGTCCCGCCATTGGACTTGACAGACGAGGTTCCCTGGGAAGAATGGTTCCACGCCACAGATGGTTTTCATCATCATGTGCTGTACACCCGCTCCCATCCGGAGAGCACGGAAACGTGGCAAGGCCTCCCAGATGACCAGGACCATCCACCCGCCGTTTTGGGTCCGGTTTGGCATGTTTACAATGATACCGACCGCACCCCCATTTTGGTCCGGAACCGTTAAGGAACGGGCCCTTTATTTAGTCGAAATTCCAAGGAGGATCACATGCTGAAGAACATCAACCCCCTGCTGAGTCCAGACCTGCTCCAGGTGCTTCGAGCCATGGGCCATGGGGATGAACTGGTCATTTCCGACTGCAACTTCCCGTCAGACTCCGTGGCCGCTCACACGGTCACGGGCAAGCTCATTCGCCTGGAAGGGGTGGACATTCCTCAGGCGGCAGACGCGATCCTGTCCGTTTTTCCGCTGGACAGCTTTGTGGACGAGCCGGTGCTTCGGATGGAAGTCGTGGGCGCGCCTGACGAGTGGGTGGGCTGCCATGAGGACATGCAGCAGGCCATGAAGCAGCACGGTGACCGCGAGTGGAAGATGGGCCAGATTGAGCGCCATGCCTTCTACGAGCGGGCCCGGAATGCCTACGCGGTGGTCTGTGCGGCTGGAGAGCGTCGCCCCTATGGCTGCTTTGTGCTGGTGAAGGGCGTGCTGGACCCGGACGGCAACGTCGTCTGATCTCGCCTGCCTTCACGTCTAGAGGAGAACACCATGAGCACGATTACCATTCTTGGGGTCTTTGTCGCCGACCTCACCTTCCGGAGCGACCGGCTTCCGAAAATTGGAGAAACCCTGATTGGCTCCACCTTCAAGCTGGGTCCCGGTGGCAAGGGGTCGAACCAGGCTGTGGCCGCGCGGCGCGCAGGCGCAGAGGTTCGCTTCATCACCATGCTCGGCAAGGATCCGTTTGCGCAGATGGCCCTCGACCTTTATGAGGCGGAGGGGATCGAGACCACCTACGTTTATCAAACCGACGCTCAGGATACCGGCGCTGCAGACATCATGGTCAACGACCAGACCGGAGACAACTCCATCATCGTGGTGCCCGGCTCCGCCGACCTGCTGACCATCGATGACGTCCGCAAGGCCGAGCCGGCAATTGCCAGCTCCCAGGTTTTCATGACGAACCTCGAAGTGCCCGTCCCGGTGATGCAGCACAGCCTCGAGTTGGCCTGCAAGCACGGCGTCACCACCGTCTTCAACCCAGCACCCGCCGTTCCGATTCCAGACTCCGTTTACTCGCTCTGCGACTACTTCACGCCCAACGAGTCGGAAGCCGCCATGCTGGCCGACCTTCCGGTCACGACTCCGGAAGAGGCTCAGGCGGCGGCCAAGGTCTTCCGGCGCCGAGGCGTCAAGACCGTCGTCATCACGCTTGGAGAGATGGGCTGCTACGTGCTCAACGACGAGATCGACGAGCACCTGCCTGCCTTTGACATGAAAGGGAAGGTGGTGGAGACCACTGGAGCGGGAGATGCCTTCAATGGAGGATTTGCCCAGGCCCTGGCTTCCGGAGCCTCGGTGCGCGAGGCCGCCCGGGTTGGCTCAGCCACTGCGGCCATTTCGGTCACCCGACCCGGCACAGCTCCGGCGATGCCCACGGTTGCAGAAATCCAGGCCTTGCTCCAAAGCTGAACTCTGTCCCGCGAGAAAAGACTGTGAAGGATCGTTCCAAGTACCTCTTCATCTGGCCGGCGGTGCTGGTGGTGTTGCTGGTCACCCTGTTTCCCCTGGTGTACACGCTCAACCTCAGCTTCCAGTACGTCCGCCTCATTCCCCCGCTGCCTCCTCGGTACGTGGGAGTGGACAACTACGCCAAGCTGCTGGAGCAGGCCCGCTTCTGGGGCGTCATTGGCAACACCTCAACACTGGTGTTCATTTCGGTGGGGCTGCAGTACATCCTGGGCCTCGGCATTGCCATGGCCTTGCACAGCAAGGTCCCGGGCGAGCGCCTCTTCCGGGTGACCTTTCTGCTGCCGATGCTGCTCACGCCCATCGCCGTGGCGTTGGTCTGGAAGCAGATCTTCAACTCCCAGTTTGGTCCGCTCAATGAGCTCTTCACCGCCTTTGGGTACCCGAACCCGCCCTTTCTGACGCAGATCAACTGGACCTATGGGTCCTTGATCACCGTCGAGATCTGGCAGTGGACGCCGTTTGTGATCCTGATGATGCTTGCCGGCCTGCAGTCGTTGCCGCAGGACATCTATGAAGCGGCCCGGCTGGAAAATGCCAGCAACTGGCAGATCTTCTGGACGATCACGTTCCCGATGCTGCTGCCGGTCTCCGTTGCGGTCATCTTCATCCGCATTGTTGAGGCCTTCAAGATCATCGACACCGTCTTCATCATGACAGGAGGCGGCCCTGGAATTGCGACCGAGACGCTGACGCTGTTTGCCTATCAGGAGGGGCTGAAAAAGTTCAACCTGGGGTACACCTCGGCAATCAGCTTCCTCTTCCTCATCTTCATCATCGTTTTCGGGACCCTCTACATGGCGTTACTGAAGCCGCAACTGGAAAAACGTCACTAACGGGAGATCGACATGCAACAGAGCAAGTGGGGGAAATGGGGGGTCTTTGCCTTCTGTGCCGTCTGGTTTGTGCTCACCCTGTTTCCGCTGTACTGGACCCTGGTGACCTCGTTCAAGCCCGTTCTCTTTGTCACCAGTGGCCCCACCTACATTCCGTGGGTGGACTTTGAGCCCACCCTGAAGCCGTGGCTGGACGCCTTCTCGGGAGACCGGGGAGACTTTGTGGCCACGTTTCTCAACTCCGTCTGGATCTCCGTCTCGGCAAGCGTGATTGCGATGATCTTTGGCTCCATGGCAGCGTACGCGCTGGTCCGGTTCGAGTTCCGGGTCCGGGTCCTGGCGGGGGTCATCTTTGCGCTGGTTGCCGTTGGCACCTACGTGGGCCTGACCCAGATCAAGGTCGGCGAGGTGTATGCCATGGCGGTGGCCTTCCCCGCCGCCTTGCTGGTCAGCATCCTCGTCAATCGGCTCCCCCTTCCGGGTCCGGTGATGAAGAACAATGACGTGGTCTTCTGGTTCATCTCGAACCGGATGATGCCGCCGATTGTGAGTGCCTTTGCGCTCTACATGCTGTACTCCAAAATTGGCCGAGAGGGCTTCAAGCTGCTCGACACGTACTGGGGCCTGACGATCTGCTACACCGCTTTTTCGCTGCCGTTGGTCGTTTGGCTGATGCGCGATTTCTTCCAATCCCTCCCCGTTGAGGTGGAAGAAGCGGCGTTGGTGGATGACGTCCCCCGGTTCCGGATCTTCCTGGAGATCGTCATTCCCATGGCGCGTCCGGGGCTGATTGCCGTCAGCCTGATCACCCTCGGATTTGTGTGGAACGAGTTCCTCTTTGCGCTCATCCTCACAACCGGCGACTGGCAGACGCTGCCCATTCTGCTGTCTGGTCAAAATTCCTATCGTGGTGATGAATGGTGGGCTATTGCGGTAGCCGTCATGATTGCCATGACACCGATGGTGGTCATCACCATCTTCTTGGGTCGCATGATGCGGTCTGGCTTGATGCTGGGCTCCATTCGCTAACCCGGGTTTCTCTCGTCAAACCTTCTCAGGAGGAAAAATGCGTAAATTGTTTACGGGATTTGCCGTAGCAACCACGCTGGCGCTCGCGTCCACGAGTGCCTATGCCCAATGTAAGCCTCAGGCAGGCATGCCGGACTACTCTGGTGTGACCCTGACGGTCGGTTCCCAGGTGGGACCGTTCATCGCCAGTGCCATGAAAATGGGAGGTGATGACTGGTCCAAGATGACCTGTGGCAAGGTCAACATCGTCGAGTTCCCCTTCGGAGAGCTGTATCCGAAGTACGTCACCGCCTTCGCTGCTGGCGAGGATGCGTTTGACGTGATCACCTTTGCTCCGGCCTGGACCCCGGACCTGGCGCCCTTCCTGTCGGACATGCCCGCCAAGATGCGCCAGACGGAAGCCTGGATGGACATCCACCCCACCTACCGGGACCGGTTGATGATGTGGGAAGGCAAGCACAAGTCTCAGACCATCGACGGGGACCTCCATACCCTGCACTACCGCATCGACCTCTTTGAGGACCCGAAGGAGCAAGCGGCCTTCAAGCAGAAGTACGGACGTGAGCTGCTCGTGCCACGCACCTGGGAAGAGTACTACCAGGTCGCCGAGTTCTTCCACCGCCCCGATCAGGGCCTGTATGGCGTCACGGAAGCCTTTGCTCGCGGAGGTCAGCAGTTCTGGTTCTTCTTCACGCACGCGGCAGCGTACACGAACCACCCGGACAACCCGGGCGCCATGTTCTTCGATCCGGAGACCATGGATGCTCAGGTCAACAACCCCGGCTGGGTCCGTGCCCTTGAGAACTACAAGCGCTCCCTCGCCCTGGCACCTCCGGGCGCTCTGAACTTCAGCTCGGGCGACACCCGCCAGCAGTTCGCTGGTGGCAAGACCTCGATGAACTTCGACTGGGGAGACACGGGCACCGTGGGCACCGATCCGGAGCAGAGCCAAATCGCAGGCAGCGTTGGCTCCGACCTGACCCCGGGCTCTTATGAGATCTGGAACCACAAGACCAAGAAGTGGGACCGCTTCACCCGTGTGGTCTACTCGCCGTTCATGGCGTTCAATGGCTGGCAGGCCGCTGTGCCCAGCACCAGCAAGAACACCGATGCTGCGTGGCACTACATTGAGACCACCACCAACATCAAGAACAGCGGCATCCAGGTCATCACCGGCGGTTCCGGGGTGAACCCCTACCGCTACTCCCACTTCGACAGCGCCGTCTGGGAGAAGAAGATGACCCCACGGGAAGCCCAGGAGTACCTGGTCGCTCAGCGTGACTCCCTCGGAGCCGACAACGTCGCGCTCGACATGCGCCTGCCCTTCTACTTCGACTACACCGAAGTGCTGGAGATTGAACTCACCAAGGCCCTCGCTGGCCAGGTTTCCGCTCAGGAAGCCCTGGATGCCGTCGCAGAGCAGTGGAATGAGCTGACCGACCAGTTCGGACGTGAGAAGCAGCTGGCCGCTTACCGTGCCTCCATGGGCCTGTAAGCCATCGGCTCTGATCTGAAGATCTGAGTTTCGTCAAGGGGGTGGGTGCGCCCACCCCTTCTTCAGCAGGTTCTGTGGCAAGTCCTGCCCTGAGGGCCACCACGGGTGTTCGTCATGGCATCACTTTCCTTGTAACGCATCATTGAGAAGTCACAATGGCAGGAGTCCGGCTCACCAACATCATCAAGAAGTATGACGCCACCACCGTCATCCCTCAGCTGAACCTGGAGATTGAGGACAAGGAGTTTGTCGTCCTCGTGGGCCCCTCCGGATGCGGCAAGACCACCACGCTCCGGATGATCGCGGGGCTGGAAGAAGCCACAGCAGGGTCCATCTTCGTGGGGGACCGAGAGGTCACGAACCTGCGACCGGGCCTCCGCAACTGCTCCATGGTGTTCCAGAACTACGCCCTCTACCCGCACATGTCTGTCCGGGAAAACATCGCCTACGGCCTCAAGGTCCGGAAGACCCCTCCGGGCGAAATCACCGAGCTCGTTCAGAACGCCGCCCGAGTCCTGGGCCTCACGGAATTCCTGGACCGCCGCCCCAAGCACCTCTCCGGAGGACAGCGCCAGCGGGTGGCCATCGGCCGAGCGATTGTCCGGAACCCCGATGTGTTCCTCTTCGATGAGCCCCTCTCGAACCTGGACGCCAAGCTCCGGGTTGAGATGCGAGCAGAGATCAAAAACCTCCATCACCGCCTCAACGTCACCATGGTGTACGTGACCCATGACCAGGTGGAGGCCATGACCCTTGCCGACCGTGTTGTCGTCATGAAGGACGGCATCATTGAGCAAATGGCCGATCCGATCACGCTCTATGAGCAACCCGCCAATACCTTTGTCGCGGGCTTCATTGGCGCCCCCAGCATGAATTTCCTGCCCGCCCAATTGGAGCAGGGAGGAGACGGGCTGGTGGTCGTGCTGGAAGACGGCAGCCGCCTGCCGGTTCCCGCCTCGCGCCAGGAACGCTACGCCCGCCACGCAGGCCAATCCGTTATCTTTGGCATCCGCCCAGAACACGTCTCCGAACTGACGGGAGAGTCTCAGTCGGTGACTTCCGTCCTGACCGATGTTGTGGAGCCCCTGGGGTCCCACGCGTTGCTGATGGGACGCATCGGAGCCACGAAGTTCACGGCGCAGGTAGATGCCCACCTCAAGCTCAAGCCCAAGGACCGGTGTCCGATTCACCTCAATATGAACTCCATGCACCTCTTTGAAAAAGACTCCGGGAAGGTCATCTAGGGGCCACGCATGAACGCCGCTTCAGCAGCACCCCAGCGGTTTGGCTTCATCGGAGTCACCACCAGGGGGTCGCTCATCAATCAGGTTTTCCCGCTCTGGAACGACTGCCTGGGCCTGAATGCCCGGCTGGAAGGCATTGATGTGCCCGTCGGAGCCGACCGGGAGACCCTCCGGAACGCCGTGCAGCGCCTCCAGCAAGAACCCGGCTGGGCAGGAGCCCTCGTGACCACCCACAAGGTCGCCGTCTGGGAACACGCCCGGGACCTGCTGGCCGAGGCCGACCCACACGCCACTCAGCTTGGAGAAGTCAGCTGCCTCTCCCGCAACCCGTCCGGACAGTGGGTGGGACACGCCAAGGACGTCTTCACGGCCCAGCAGGCCTTTGACCAACTGGTCCCCCTCTCGCACTGGAAGGAGCATCCGGAAGCCGAGCTGTGCATCCTCGGAGCCGGAGGAGCCGGCGTTGCGCTCGGGTGGGGCGTCCGACAGCGGGAACACGCCCCCGCTCGCCTGACCTTCACGGAGCGGGCTCCGGAGCGCCTGGACCAGGTGGCTCACCACCTGCAGGCTCCAGCCAATCAGCTCCACCTCGTCCACGCGACCGACGCCTCGGTTGCCGACACGCTGGTCTCCACCCTCCCGGAACACAGCGTGATCGTGAACGCCACCGGACTCGGCAAGGACCGTCCGGGCTCCCCACTCAGCGCCGGCGCCCGCTTTCCCCGCCACAGCCTTGCCTGGGAACTCAACTACCGCGGAGACCTCCTCTTTCTGCAGCAGGCCCGGGCGCAGCAGGGTCCTCAGTCCCTTCAGGTCTCCGACGGCTGGAACTACTTCCTGCTGGGGTGGGCCTATGTCACGGCAGAGGTCTTTCACTTCGAACTGACGCCAGAGCGCCTGCAGACCCTGCTGGAGGTCGCCGCGCCGCTGCGTCCCTGACTCCTGGACCGCATGATTCCGCTCCTTGACACCCATCAGCACCTTTGGGACCTCACCCGCCTCCGCCTCGACTGGCCTCAGGGGGCTCCGGCCCTGAACCGCTCCTTTCGGATGTCCGACTACCTCGAGGCTGCGGCAGGCTGCGGCATCGCCGGCACCCTGTACATGGAGGTGGACACCCACCCGGATTCACGTGATCAGGAAGTCGCCGACATGACCGCCCACTGCGCCGATCCGGACACACCGATGCTGGGGCTGGTTGCTGCGGCAGACCCGGATGCCCCCGGGTTCTCCGATTGGCTGGAGCAGGCGCCGACCAACTCCTTCCTCAAGGGCATCCGACGGGTGCTGCATGGCCCCGGCACCCCGCCAGGCCACTGCCTGACGCCTGAGTTCGTGTCCGGAGTCCAGGCGCTTGGTCAGCAGGGGCTCCTCTTCGACCTCTGCATCCGGCCGGCTGAATTGGCTGATGCTGCCGAGCTCGCTCGGCGCTGTCCGGAGACCACCTTCATCCTCGACCACTGCGGAAATGCCGACCCCTACGTGGTGGCCGGACTGCGCGGTGGCGAAGAGGGGCCGGATCCGGTTTACTTCCACACCGAAAAAAGCTGGCGAGCCGGACTGGAACAGGTCGCTGCCCAGCCCAACACCGTCTGCAAGATCTCTGGCATCATCGCCCGGGCCGAAGCAGGCTGGAGCGCAGAAACCCTGGCTCCGACACTGGAAGCCTGCCTCCAGACCTTCGGAGAAGACCGCGTCACATTTGGCGGCGACTGGCCCGTCTGCACCCTCGGCGCCCCTCTTCAGGACTGGGTCACCACGCTCCGGACGCACCTCGACCGCTACCCGGAAGCCTTCCGGCAGAAGCTGTTTCATCAAAACGCGGAACGCCTCTACGGCGTCTCCCTTTCCACCGTTTGAGGAGTTCATGAACCGTCTTCAAGGACGCACCGCCCTGATCACCGCAGCAGGACAAGGCATTGGCCGGACCTCGGCCCTGCGCTTTGCTGCAGAAGGTGCCACGGTCTGGGCCACCGATCTCAACCCCGACCTGCTCGCGGCTCTGAAGGCGGAGCATCCGGACCTGATCACCCGGCCCCTTGATGTCACCAACCCGGAGGCCATTCAGGCCCTGGCCACTGAAGCCGGCCCGCTGGACATCCTCTTCAACTGCGCGGGCTTCGTGCATCACGGCAGCATCCTCGAGTGCGAGGAAGCCGACTGGGATTTTTCCTTTGATCTCAACGTTCGGTCGATGTACCGTCTCATCCGGGCGGTGCTGCCGGGCATGCTCCAGCGACCTGCTGGCAGCATCGTCAACATGGCGTCGGTCGCCTCCAGCGTGAAGGGGTTGCCCAACCGCTTCGTCTATGGCGCCAGCAAAGCCGCTGTCATTGGCCTCACCAAGGCGGTTGCTGCAGACTTCGTGGGCCAGGGCATTCGCTGCAACGCCATCTGTCCCGGAACCGTTCAGTCGCCCTCGCTTGATGAACGCATCGCGTCCCAGGGGGGAGACCCTGAGGCGGTCCGAGCCGCCTTCATTGCCCGGCAGCCGATGGGGCGCATTGGCACCACCGACGAGATTGCGGCCCTGGCTGCGTACCTGGCCTCTGATGAATCCTCCTACACCACCGGCGCCGTCTTCAGCATTGACGGTGGCATGACCATTTGAGCCATGACTCCCGACCGCCTTTCCCCGGTTGCTGCGGCCATTGAGCGGCCCTCCGGACGCATCCCCGAGGCAACCCGGCACTACCAGAAGCACTTTCAGGACCTGCAGGGCCTCTACCAGGACGAAGCCGCTTTTGCCGCCATGCTTCCGGAGTGGCAGGATCAGGTCGTCTATGAAGTCTGGGAGCACAAAGCGTCCACGGCCACAGGAGACCTGATCTTCGGAACCAGCGTGATGCGTCCCGGACGCGTTGGTGAGGAGTTCTTCATGACGTCTGGACACCAGCATCAGCTGGCTGACCGCGCCGAAACCTACTACTGCCTCGCCGGAACCGGTGTGATGCTGATGGAGCATCCGGACGGCACGCTGGAGACGCGCGAGTGGGTTCCCGGCACCCTGGTCTATGTGCCCCCCTACTGGATCCACCGGAGCGTCAACACCGGCTCCTCTGACCTCGTGACCCTCTTCACCTACAGTTCCGACGCCGGCCAGAACTACGACCTGCTCCGCCAAAACGGTGGCCTGCAGCAGTGTGTCGTCCGCGACGATGCCCCTCCGGGATGGCGGCTTCGGCCCAACCCCCGTTACCAAGCCTCCTTCTGAGTCATGGCACAGAAGCAGTTCATTGCCGTGGACCTCGGCAGTTCCAGCGGCAGCATCCAGCTCGGCACCTTCAACGGCACGCACCTCCGCATTGAGGAGTGCCATGAGTTTGTCAACACTCCCGTCCGCTACGCCACCTCCTGGCACTGGAACGTGCACACCCTCTGGAACAACCTCCTCGAGGGCCTGCAGAAGGCCTGCGCCCAGGGCACTCCGGAGGCGCTCGGCATTGCCACCTGGGGCGTGGACTTTGGCCTGCTGGACCGCACCGGCGAGTTGCTCGGAGGCCTCCGGACGCACCGTGATCCTCGTACCGAAGGCGCCTACGACTGGGTCTTTGAACGCGTCTCTCCGGAAGCCCTCTACGACCAGACCGGCATCCTCTTCCTGCCCATCAACACCCTCCCGCAACTGGCCACCGACCTCCGGGACCGTCCCGAAGTGGTCGAAGCCGCCGATGCCCTGCTGATGCTTCCGGACCTGTTCAACTACTTTCTGACCGGTGAGCAGGTGAACGAGCGCACCTCCGCCTGCACCACGCAGCTGCTGGACGTCCGCAAGCAGGTGTTTGCGGAAGAGCTGATGACGCAGCTGGGGCTGCCGCCTCGCCTGACGCGTCCGCTGGTTGACCCCGGCTCTCGCATCGGCCCCCTGCAGGCGTCGCTGCGACAGCGCCTGGAGCTTCCGGACCTGAGTGTGCTGGCCACGGCCAGTCACGATACCGCCGCCGCAGTGGCTGCTGCACCAGTCGCGTCCGGACAGTCCCTGGCCTTCATCAGTGCTGGAACGTGGTCGCTGCTTGGGGTGGAACGCGACACGCCGGACCTCAGTGCTGCGTCACGGCAGGGGAACTTTTCCAACGAAACCGGGGTCAACCGCAAGATCCTCTACCAGAAGATCCTCTGTGGCCTCTGGCTCGTTCAGGAATGCCGCCGGAGCTTTGCCCGCAACGGAGAGACCTTCAGCTTTCCGGAGTTGATGGCCCTTGCCGAAACCGGAACCCCGCACACCTTCTGGTTTGATCCGGACCATCCGGACTTCCTCAACCCCGATGACATGCCCACGGCCATCCGGAGCCACCTGCAGGCTCAGGGGCGTCCGGTTCCGGAAAACAAGGCGGACCTGCTCCGAGGCGTGTATGAAAGCCTGGCCCTCAACCACGCCTTCACGTTGCAGCACATCGAGTCCCTCCTCGGCGAGCGCAATGAGGCGCTGCACATCGTCTCCGGAGGCTCGCAAGCGGCCTTGCTCTGCCAGCTGACCGCCGATGCCCTGGGGCGTCTGGTGGTGGCGGGTCCGGGGGAGGCCACCATCTGCGGCAACCTGCTGGTTCAGCTGATGGCTGCCGGAGAGCTTGGCAGCCTCGAAGACGGCCGGGCGCTGATCCGGACCTCCTTTCCGCCCGTGCATTACGAGCCTCGGCCCAGCGCCGCCTGGCAAGACGCCCTGCACGCCTTCACGCAGCAGCGCTCCGCCTGACCTCTCCGAATCGCGCTTGTGGTTTATGGCGCTCCCACCCACTCTATCAAGAGGACAGGAGCCCGCCTGCTGTCCCCCCGCGTTTCACAACCCATCTTCACCCGACTTGACTGGCGCCTCCGCCTCCGCTCTACGTCTTAGAACACCACATGCTCACCTCCAGCCTGGGAAAGTACCTTGCGCCCACGTCTTTGGGAGCGGCGTATGCCGTGGCCAAAGCCCTTGCGCTCCGTCTGGTCAATGAAGAGTGGGCCCTGCAGTCGGACTTCACGATGCAGTTCCTCGCTGGGGTGCTGATTGGTTTCTCGGTGCGTCCGCTGGTGAAGAATGTCTACTGGCGCTGGTCCTCGGCCTTCCTCGTCTTCAGCACCCTCTTGCTGCTGCTGGGGCCTGTGGGCAAGTTTTGGGACTGGGTCACCTTTCGGAGTTGGCCAGATGATGAGGCGTTGCTGCGCCTGGGCATCGAGACCGTCGCCCTGCTCTTTGTGGCCCTGGTGGCTCCGGTGCTCATTCCGCCGCCACAGAGCGTGGTGACAGTCCGGATCCTCCGCAAGCGCATGCTCCGGGACCGCAGCTGGGGCGACGTGGTGCGGTTTCTTGGGGCGGGATTGATCTTTGCGCTCCTCACCGTGTTGGTCCGTGAGGCGTTTCAGGAAACGGGCGCGACCCTTGGTTTTCAGGAACGGCTGGAGCTGGTCCTGAACACGGCCCCGTGGACCCCTTGGGAAAAGCTGGGGCTGCTCTGGTTGGAAGGCCTGGCCGTGACGCTGGTGCTCCTTGCCCTCATCAGCGTCTACCTGCGGGGCCTGGTTGAACTGACGGTGGTGGTGGGCTCCCTCGTTTTTGTCGCCTCCGACTTTGCCCCCGCCTTTGCGAATTTCAACGACATCTCCCCCCTTCTGCTGACGGAGCAGGTGTTTGAGGGCATGCTCCGGAGCTTCGGACACGTCCTCGCCGTGCTCTTCCTGCTCAAGCAAGCTGAGGATTGAGCCCCTCATGACGCTCTCCTCCCTCAAGCGCCCGGGCGCAGCAACGGGGAGCACGTTGCCAATTGATGGAGAGGCTCATGGGAGGCATGACGGATTTTCCCTCTAGACGCGCGAGGCTTACCGCTGCTGGAAGCCCTCGTCTTCCCAGGTGAGGAAGCGGGTGCCGATCACCTCGGCCGTGTCGTTGACCACCACAAACGCGTTCGGATCGGTCTCAAAGAGGTACTGCTTCAGCCGTCCCAGTTCCAGCAGGTTGATGACGGTGTAGATCACGCGTTTCGGCAGATGCGAGTGCGCTCCTTCTGCCAAAAAGAACGTGGCCCCGCGGTCAATCTTCCGGATCGCTCCCTCCAGCACCTCCTCAGGCTTCTCCGTGATGATGAACACGGATTTGCGCTGCGAGAACCCCGTCAGCACGCGCTGCATCGTCCATGAAAACACGTACATGTAAATGCCGGTGTAGAGGGCAATGTCGAGGTTGTAGAGAACAGCGTTCGTGACAATGATGAGGAAGTTGACCAGGTTGAAGGTGGTGCCAATCGGAATCGCAAAGCGCTTCTTCAGCACGGTCCCCAGAATGTCCATGCCTCCAAGTGAGCCTCCGACGCGCAGGTACAGTCCGGAACCCACCCCACTCAGCACGCCTCCCAAAATGGCTGCCAGCAGCGGGTCCTTGGTGTCGATCGGCACCTGGACCCACTCCAGGGTGACGGAATAGATCACCATGCCCAGGGTGCTGATCACGATGTACCGGAGGGAAAACTCCCGGTAACCGATGATGAAGATGGGGATGTTGATGAGGGTGTAAAGCATCCCCAGCGAAAACTGGGGCGAGAAGGCATAGATCAGCAGGGCCAAACCGGTGGCGCCTCCGGCAAAGAAATTCTGTGGCACCAGGATGCCGTTCACAATTGCGCTCACCAACGAACACCCGAGCCCCATCATCAGGGTGATGTTCCAAAATTTCCAGGTCCGCATATCGGCCATCAGCCGCTGAAACTCACTCTTCATGCCTCATCCATCTCCATGGCGAAACAGGGAGGTTCCTCCCCTGACGTTTTGATTCGATCTGGCCATGATACGACATGCGGCACCAATCACCAGTGGCGAAATGACTTCCGGAAACCGTCCTCTGCTTTCCGAGCCAGCCGGCTCACTGAACGCCTCCGCTCCTCAGGCCCGCCCCGTGCGTTGCCTCCAGCGTTGCAGCGCCTGACGCACCAGCCACGGAACGAGTCCCAGCAGCACAAACGCGCCAATCAGAGTGGGGGACAGGATGTCGCCAAGGCTCTCGATTTTCGCCAGCTCCACCCCCGCGTTGACGTACACCACGGTTCCCGGAAGCATGCCCACCTGGCTGACCCAGTAAAACGTCCGGGCTGGAATTCCAGTCAGGCCCATTCCGAGGTTGATGAGAAAAAATGGAAAGGCGGGCACCAGCCTGAGGGTAAACAGGTAGAAGCCTCCCTCGCGTGCCATGCCCTCATTGAAGCGCGCCAGCGCCTGCCCCCACCGACGCTGCACCCCGTCTCGGAAGAGGAACCGCGCACTGAGCATGGCCACCGTGGCCCCGAGGCTGCTGGCAAACGACACCAGCAGCACCCCCCAGCCCAGCCCAAACAGCGCTCCCCCCGCAAGCGTCAGAATGACCGCCCCCGGAAACGAGAACGCCGTGACCACCGTGTAAAGGACGAAGTAGGCGCCCAGGCTGCCCCACGGATGCCGTTGCTGCCACTGCTCCAGGGCACTCCGAGACGCCTGCAGCGCCTCCAGCGTCAGCCAGTGGTGGAAGCCTCCAGCAAAGAAAGCGGCAAACGCTCCCGCGATTCCCAGCACCAGTACCAGACGACGAACCCAGAATGAAGACATGTGATGGAGCTCCCAAAATTAGCGGCGACGCCACGTGTGAAACCACTTGAGGAGGGGGAGCACGCCAGACGGCACATGGCGCTGCCGCCACCGCCCAGCCGCCAGCTTGCTCGACTCCGCCAGAGTGGGATAAGGATGAATCGTCCCCAGAATTCGGTTCAGCCCCAGCCCATGTTTCATGGCCAGGACGTATTCGGCCAGCAGGTCCCCCGCGTGTGCTCCGACGAGGGTCACCCCCAGCAGCCGATCCTTTCCCGGAGGCGTCAGGATCTTGAGGAAGCCCTGGTCCACCCGATCCGTAATGGCACGGTCCAGCTCAGCCAGGTCGAACCGGGTGACCTCATACGGCACCTGCTGGGTTTGGGCTTCCTGTTCGTTCAGGCCGACCCGTGCCACCTCCGGATCGGTGTAGGTGCACCACGGAACCGTCCGGTAGTCCACACGAAAGGCTTTCAGCGGTGAAAAGAGCGCATTGACGGCCGCGTACCACGCCTGATGCCCCGCGAGGTGCGTGAACTGGTACGGCCCCGCCACATCACCGCAGGCGTAGAGGCTGGGAATGCTGGAGCGCATCGTCGCATCCACCTGAATCGTCCCGTCGGCATTCAGGGCCACCCCGAGTTCCTCCAGCCCAAATCCGGTGGTGTTGGGCTGACGTCCAGTTGCGACCAGCAGGTGATCCCCTTCCCACACGGTCGGCTCGGCGTGTCCCGGTTCCTGAAGGGTCAGGCGCGTCCGGGTTCCCGCTGCTTGAGCGGCTTCAACCGTGCAGGCGTTGCGAACCGAAATGCCTTCGGCGTCAAATCGCTGCTCCATCCAGGCGCTCACCTCCGGATCCTCGCGGGACAGCAGGCGCGGGGCGGCATTGAACACCACCACCTCAGATCCCAGCCGGGCAAAGGCCTGGGCCAATTCGCAGCCGATGGGCCCTCCCCCGATCACCCCCAGCTTGCGGGGAAGGGTGCGCAGGTTCCAGAGGGTGTCCGAGGTGGAATACGCACACTCCGACAGTCCCGGAATTTCCGGAACCCGCGGACGGGCCCCGGTTGCGATCACGAGGGTCCGGGCGCTCAAGCGCTTGCCCTCCACCTCAACTTCGTGTGGCGACCGCACCTGAGCGGCTCCGGAGAAGCATTCCACCCCCAGGGAGGTGAAGCGTTCCACACTGTCGTTGGGAGCAATGCGGGCAATCGTGTCCTGCACCTGCTCCATGACACGCGCAAAGTCCACCGTCCCGGAGGCCTGGAGGCCAAAGCGATCAGCGTTTTGCACCAGGTGCGCAACCTTTGCGCTGGCAATCAGCGCCTTGCTTGGCACACAGCCGGTGTTCAGGCAGTCGCCTCCCATGAGGTGCTTCTCAATGAGGGCCACCCGAGCCTGAGCCTTGGCGCCGACCAACGAGGTCACCAGTCCTGCTGCTCCGGCGCCAATGGCAATGAGGTTGTAGTCGTAGCGACTCATGCGGGCCTTCCTGTTTTGTCGATTCCTGAGCATCCTAACGGTATTCTAAGCCGATCCCGGGGCATTCCATGTTACCTTTCTGGTGAAAAAGTGTATCGCGTTCTCCCATCCGGAGAAACGCCTCCTCTTTTTGGGCTCATCCCCGAAAGCGACCCGTATGCCTGCATCCTCCTTGGCGCCTCCCCCCGTTCCCCTCCGCACGGCGCTCCGTTACTGGTTCCAGCTGGGCTTCATCAGCTTCGGAGGTCCGGCCGGTCAGATCAGCCTGATGCACGATGAGTTGGTGGTGCGTCGACGCTGGATCTCGGAAAACCGCTTCCTGCATGCCCTCAACTACACCATGCTTCTGCCCGGTCCGGAAGCCCAGCAGCTCGCCACCTACCTCGGCTGGCTGATGCACGGAGTCCGAGGGGGACTGGCCGCAGGGCTGCTGTTCATCCTCCCCTCGTTGCTGATCCTGATGGCTCTGACGTGGACCTACCTCGCGCTCGGGCACCTTTCCGGAGTCGCAGGCCTCCTTTATGGAATCAAGCCTGCCGTGACCGCGCTGGTCGGTTTTGCCGCCTATCGACTGGGCTTCCGGACCTTAACCAGCCCCGCCCTGCAGGCCCTTGCGCTGGGAGCCTTCGTTGGGCTCTTTCTGTTCCAGCTACCGTTTCCGGCAATTGTCCTCACAGCCGGCTTACTGGGGTTGCTGGGGGCCCACGTGCTTCCGGAACAGTTTCAACGCTCGTCTTCGCCCTCACGTGCCGTTTCTGCTTCACCTTCCGCGTGGATTGACGATGCCACCCCGATTCCCGAGCACCTGCGTTTTCAACCGGCTCGCCTGATGCGCTGGGCGGTCCTGGGGTTCGGACTCTGGGGGGCCAGCCTGGGAGCCCTCCACACCCTCCTGGGTCCCGAACACCCACTGGCTCAGATGGGCGCCTTCTTCAGTAAAGCGGCGATGGTCACCTTTGGCGGAGCCTACGCGGTGCTGCCGTACGTCCATCAGGGGGGAGTCGAATCCTACGGGTGGCTCACCACTTCTCAAATGATGGACGGCCTCGCCCTCGGAGAGACCACTCCCGGCCCCTTGATCATGGTTGTGACCTTTGTGGGCTTTGTGGGTGGGTGGACCCGGGAGGTTTTCGGTCCCGGAGCGCTCGTCTGGAGCGGAATAGCGGGGGCCGGCGTGGCCACCTTCTTCACCTTCCTGCCTTCCTTTCTGCTGATTCTGCTCGGCGGCCCCTTTGTCGAGGCGACCCGTCAGGATCTCAAACTGGCAGGGCCCCTGACCGCCATCACGGCAGCGGTGGTTGGTGTCATCGTCAACCTTGCCGTCTTCTTTGCCACTCAGGTGTTCTGGCCCCAGGGCTTCTCCGGAGCGGTGGAGTGGCCGGCTTTGCTGCTGAGCGCCGGCGCCTTCCTGGCCCTCTCTCGCTTCTCCATCGGTGTCGTTCCCGTTGTGATCAGCTGTGCGGGGGCCGGATTCGGACTGGCAGCCGCTGGCTGGATTTAGCCCCCTCCGTTTGCCCCCTCCAGCCTGCCTCGCTTCTTCCTCATCCAGCATCTCCCTCTAAGGAACTTTTGGATGAACTGATACAGGTGAAGGTTTTTAACAGGGCAATCGCATGAAACAACTGGCTAGCAGAATGGGCTTAGCGGTTGGTGGGGACTCTCGCTTGGGGGTCCTCCCAGCGCAGGCTGGGATCCAGCAAGAAGCCTTCGACAAGTCAGACACCAAAACTGAGTCATCCCAGCGCAGGCTGGAATCCAGCAAGAAGCCTTCGACAAGTCAGACACCAAACTGAGTCATCCCAGCGCAGGCTGGGATCCAGTCCTTGACAGATACCGAACCGATGGCCTTCACTTCCTTGACGGGGTTCCCGCCTTCACGAGAAGGACGGACCTTTCGATCCATTCATGACTCCAGCGAGGAAACCTCTCCCACGAGTCACGACTGTTTTTTCAGGCTTAGCAGGGCTCTTTTCCTCGTGCGAAGTCTTTGGTTTTTAAATTTACATAATATAAATTTGAAAATTAAAATATTACTAAAATCCATCCCCCAGCAAAACGGGAGGCGCGCCCCTCGGCCTCCGGGTCCACCTTGCCTTGCAGTTCCTGAAGGGAGTGCCATCGTGTTCTCATGCGTCTGAAATCCGGGGCCTGCCCCTTTGCCTCATCCTTTTCCCAAGTTCTGCGGATGCCTAACCTGATGCTTCTTCGCCGTGGCAAGCGGCTCGCGCTGGGGCTGATCACCAGCCTCCTTCTCCTCCTGACGGCCTCCCCCGTCCCTGCCGCTTGGCCAGACGTGGTGCAGGCCGCTCGGGGACAAACCGTGTACTTCAACGCGTGGGGCGGTTCCGAAGAAATCAATGCCTACCTCGAGTGGGTTGCGGAGCAGGTCGATGCCCGCTACGGCGTGACCCTGGAACACGTCAAGCTGGCCAACACCACAGATGCCGTCTCCCGGATTCTTGCGGAAAAAGCAGCGGGCCGGACCACCGGAGGCTCAGTGGACCTGATCTGGATCAACGGGGAGAACTTTGCCACCATGAAGGAAAACGGTTTGCTGCATGGCCCCTTCGTCGAGCAGCTTCCGAACTTTGCCCTCGTTGATGTCACGGGGAAGCCGACCACGGTTCTCGATTTTCATGTGCCGGTGGACGGCCTGGAAGCGCCCTGGGGCATGGCGCAGTTCAACTTCGTCTATGACTCCACGCGCCTCACCACGCCTCCCACGAGCATGGCAGAGCTGCTGCGCTGGGCCCAGGCGCACCCCGGACGTCTGAGCTACCCACACGTCTCGGATTTCCTCGGGTCTACCTTTTTGCTGCAGGCCTTGCTGGAGCTGACTCCGGATCCGTCGGTACTGAGCGCGCCGGTGCAATCGGATGAGCAATTGGCCCAGCTCACGGCGCCGCTCTGGGCGTACCTCGACCAGCTGCACCCGGCTCTGTGGCGCAACGGACAGGACTTCCCCGCCAACAACGCCCTCCAGCGTCAGATGCTGGACAACGGCGAGCTCGACATCAGCCTCTCCTTCAACCCCGCCGACACCTCTGCCGCCATTGCCAGTGGCGCCCTTCCGGAAACGGCACGGACCTTTGTCCTCAGGCAAGGGACCATCGGCAACACGCATTTTGTCGCCATCCCCTTCAACTCGTCCGCCACAGAAGCGGCTCAGGTCGTCGCCAACTTCCTGATGAGTCCGGAAGCTCAAGCGCACAAGCAGGATCCACGCGTGTGGGGAGATGGCACCGTTCTGGACCTGAAGCAGCTGACGCCAGAAGACCGGGCCCGCTTTGACGCCCTTCCACGAGGCGTGGCCACCCTCTCTCCTGAAGAACTGGGCACCGTCCGCCCCAATCCCCACCCGGATTGGAAGAACCGCATTGATGCCGAATGGCTGCAGCGCTACGGGCAGTGACCCGCTGGTCGCCCCTGGCCCTCTTTCCCGGAGTGCTCCTGACCGGGCTGGTGCTTCCCATCCTCGTTGGGGTGCTGGGCGCGCTGCTTCCTGCGTTGGGCTACCTTCCGGCATTGGGACAGACCACCTGGGGGGTTCATGTCATGGCCGAGCTTCTTGCGCACCCGAGCGTGTTCCCCGCGCTTGGGCTGACGCTCCTGACGGGCCTGGGCTCCACGCTGCTGTCTCTCGGGCTGGCCCTGGGACTGGTGGGAGCCAGCTGGCGCACTCCCTGGCTCCGGAAGCTCTCCACCGGGCTGACGGCCCTGCTGGCGCTGCCTCATGCCGCCCTGGCGTTTGGACTCGCCTTCCTGCTCGCTCCCGGAGGGTGGATCGCACGAATGCTGGGAACCGTGCTGGCCTGGGAAACGCCTCCGGACTGGATCACCATTGGCGACCCCTGGGGCATCAGCCTCCTGCTCGGCCTGACCCTGAAGGAAACACCCTACCTCATCCTCATGACCCTGGCCGTGCTGCCTCAGGTTCAGGCGTCTTCCAGCTTTCGAGTGGCCACTGCGCTGGGGCACTCCCCCCAAAGCGCCTGGTGGCGTGCGGTGGTTCCACAGTTGCTGCCCCGCCTGCACCTCCCGCTGGGGGCCGTCCTCGCCTACTCGATCTCGAATGTGGACATGGCCCTGATTCTGGGTCCGGGAACGCCGCCGCCACTCGCGATGCTCCTCCTGCGCTTTCTGGATGCTCCGGACCTGAGCCAGCGACTCGTTGCAGCCGCCTGTGGCCTGCTCCTGCTCGTCCTCACCCTGGCCGCTGCTGTGTTCCTCCTTGCCCTGGAGGGGCTGCTGCTCCGAGGCTTCCGGAAGTGGATGACTCCGGGGCCCAGCGCCTCACCGGGTTGGTCGTTTCCGGGAGCCAGCCTTTTGGGAAATGGGCTGGTCGTCGCATCCGGACTCTCGGTGCTGACCCTGGCGGTTCATTCCGTCGCACGACGCTGGAGCTGGCCCCACGTCTGGCCCACGCAGTGGAGCCTGCGCTACTGGGAACGGCACCTTCACGGAGTCCTCGAGCTTGCTGGAGAAACCCTGCTCCTCGGCGTTGCAGCGACGCTGCTGGCGCTTCTGCTCTCCCTCGGCACCCTGGAGTTCCTCGCCGCTTCCGGACGCTCTGAGCTTTCGCACCCAGGCCTGGTTGCCCTTTACCTGCCGCTGCTGATTCCGCAGCCCGTCTTTCTGCTGGGAATCCAGACGCTGGCCGTCCGCTGGCACCTCGATGGCACCTGGGGGCTGGTGCTGTGGAGCCACCTGCTCTTTGTCGTCCCCTACCTCTTTCTCTCGCTTTCCGACGCCTGGCGGCAACTGGAGCCCCGCTACCTGGTCATTGCCCGATGCCTGGGCCTGAACCGCTGGCAGGTGTTCTGGCGCGTCAAGCTGCCGATGCTGGTCCAACCGATCCTGATCGCTGGAGCCCTGGGATTTTCTGTCAGCGTGGCCCTCTACCTCCCCACGCTGTTTGCCGGAGCCGGACGGGTCAGCACCCTCACCACGGAAGCGGTCAGCCGTGCTTCCGGAGCCGATCCTCGGCTCATCGGAGTGTACGCCCTGGTCCAGGCATTGCTTCCCCTTCTCATCCTCACCGGGGCCCTTGGGGGCAGTCGCGGGTGGCTTCGTCATCGCAGGGGATTGGCCGCATGAGCCTGGAACTGCATCAGCTGGAGCTGCGCTGGCAGGAGCCTCCGGGACGCCTGCTTGTGCCCCCGCTCACCTGCACCATTTCCCCCGGGCAACCCGTGACGCTGATGGGGCCCAGTGGGTCGGGGAAGTCCACCTTGCTGGCCGCCCTCTGCGGAACCCTGCCGCCCGCCTTCTCCCTGCAGGGGCGCATCCGGCTGAACGGACGGGAACTCACGGCGCTGGCTCCGGAAGCGCGCCGGGTCGGGATTCTCTTTCAGGACGACCTCCTGTTCCCGCACCTCAGCGTTGGGGAAAATCTGGCGTTTGGGCTGCCCCGAACCTTCCGGGGGAGCATCCGCCAGCAGAAGATCCAGGAGGCTCTTGAGCAACTGGAGCTGCCAGAGGCCGCCTCTCGAGACCCGGCCACCCTCTCCGGGGGTCAGCGTGCTCGGGTTTCACTGATGCGGACCCTGCTGGCCGAGCCTGAGGCCCTGCTGCTCGATGAGCCCTTTTCCAAGCTCGATCAGGCCCTCCGGCAGCGGTTCCGGTCCTTTGTCTTTGCTCATGCCGCCTCTCGGAAACTTCCGGTGCTGCTGGTGACTCATGACCCAGAGGATGCTCAGGCGGCAGGAGGTCCGGTGATCCACCTGTCGCTTCCGGAATGAAGGGTCGTGGCCACTGGGCCCCGCCTGCTCGGAGGCCCTTGCGTTTTCCGGGGCGGCTCTTTAAAATTTTGAACCTTTGCACCCTTACAATAAGGTTTGTTTATGAGTGATTCGTTTCCAATGACGAAAGCAGGTTACGAAAGCCTGAAAGCGGAACTCAAGCACCTGACCTCTGTTGAACGTCCTGCCGTGGTCCAGGCCATTGCAGAAGCGCGGGAACATGGGGATTTGAAGGAAAATGCGGAATACCATGCCGCCAAGGAGCAGCAAGGCTTTATCGAGGGGCGCATTCAGGAACTGAACGGCAAGCTTGCCCGGGCCCAGGTCATTGATGTGGCCTCGCTTTCCGGGGGAAAGGTCATCTTTGGGGCAACGGTCAGCTTTGTGGACGTTGACACCGATGAGGAGCGCCAGTACCAGATTGTTGGCGAAGATGAAGCCGACCTGGAGCAGGGCAAGATTTCCGTTGGCTCTCCCATCGCCCGAGCGCTGATTGGGAAGCAGGTGGGCGACACCGTCGTCATCCCCATTCCAAAAGGAAAAATGGAAGTGGAAGTCCTGGAAGTGGAGTTTGCATGAAGACCCCACCGTTTCATTTGGCCTTCCCGATTCGGGACCTGGAGGCCACCCGGCAGTTTTATGTGGAGGTCCTCGGCTGCACCGTTGGACGCAGCGCTGAGCGCTGGATTGACTTCAACTTCTTTGGGCACCAACTCTCCGCCCATGTGAAGCCGGAGGAGACGCAACCGGTTCAGGCCAACGGGGTCGACGGCAAGTCGGTTCCGGTTCGGCACTTTGGAGCGGTGCTGGAGTGGGAGCACTGGCATGAGCTCGCCGAGCAGCTCCAGGCCCAGAAGGTGCGTTTCATCATTGAGCCCTACATTCGCTTCAAGGGAGAAGTGGGCGAGCAAGCCACCATGTTCTTCCTCGACCCCTCGGACAATGCCATTGAGCTGAAGTCCTTTCAGCATCCGGAACAGCTCTTTGCCACCTGAACGACTGGAGCGGATGGAGGCTCGCCAGCGGTTCCCCTCTTTGCCCTGCTCTTTGCCCTGTGCCCATGAGTTTTCTGGGAATGACTGAGTACGAGAAGGAATACCTG